>NZ_JAPNLK010000160.1 GCF_026627505.1 Streptomyces sp. H27-H5
GTTTGAGGCGCGGGGGTCCGGGGGCGGAGCCCCCGGCAACGACGCCGCCCCGTCCACCGGCCCCACCGGCCGGACGGCGGGGCCGGGCCGACCACCGACCCGGCCCCGCACTCCCACACCCCGCAACCCCCAGCGGAGCGCCCCCGCCCCGGCCTCAGTCGAAGCGCCCTCCCACCGCCGGCCGCACCGCGTCGGCCACCGCGTCCGCGAGCCCCGCCACCTCCTCCAGCCCGAGCCCGGACACGGTGATCCGTACCCCGGGCCCGCTCTCCACTCGGAACCGCGCCCCCGGCGCCACCGCCCAGCCGGCCCCCAGCAGCCGCGCCACCGCCCCCGTCTCCTCGGCGACCGGTACCCACACGTTCATCCCGCTGCGCCCGTACGCCGGTACTCCCCGCCGCTCCAGGGCCGCGACGAGCCCGTCCCGCCGTTCCCCGTACGACCGCGCCACCGCGGCCGCGTCCACCGCGCCCGTGGTCCACAGCTCGACCACCGCGTACTGGAGCAGGCGGCTCACCCAGCCGGGTCCCAGTCGCTGCCGCCCCCGTACCCGGTCCATGGTGATCGTGTCGCCCGTCAGCACCGCGAGCCGCAGGTCCGGCCCGTAGGCCTTGGCCGTGGACCGTACGAGCGCCCAGTGTCGGGTGACCCCGCCCAGGCTCTGCAACGGCAGGTCCACGATCCCGTGTCCGTGGTCGTCGTCGAGGACCAGCACCTCCGGGTGGAGTGCCAGCAACTCCCGCAGTTCCGCGGCCCGGTGCGCGCTCACCGCCGCGCCCGTCGGGTTCTGCGCCCGGGCGGTGACCACCAGCGCCCGCGCCCCGTCGGCCAGGGCCCGCGCCACCGCCTCCGGCCGGGGCCCGTCGTCGTCCACGGCGACCGGCAGCACCCGCAGTCCCAGCGCGGGCGCGAGGTCGAGCACGCTCCCCCAGCCCGGGTCCTCCACCGCCACGGCGTCGCCGGGGCGCAGGTGGGCGGCCAGTACGCGTTCGATGCCGTCGAGCGCCCCCGAGGTGACCCCGACGGGTCCGGCCGGCACCCCGTCGGCGTCGAAGCCGGCGCGGGCGAGGGTCGCCAACTCCGGGGCGACCGGGTCGGCTCCGTACAGGGTGGGCGTTCGCGCGTACCTCCTCGCGGCGGCGGCCAGGGGCCCCTGGAGCGAGGGCAGCAGCGAGACGTCCGGGTTGCCCGAGGCGACGTTGCGCACGCCGGGCGGGACGTCCATCCGCAGCGCGTCGCGGGGCGCGCTCGCCGGTCGTGACCTGACGCGGCTGCCGCGCCGGCCGTCCGTCTCGATGACGCCGCGCTCGCGCAGGGTCCGGTAGGCGGCGGCCACGGTGTTCGGGTTCACCCCGAGCACCGCGGCCAGCTCCCGCATCGGCGGCAGCAGCGCTCCGGGGGCGAGCACGCCCGATCCGATTCCCGTTTCGACACTGGCCGCGATGTCCGATGCGCGACGCCCCGTGATCCGATAGTCTCCTAGCACAAACCACATTATGCACTAGTGCAACGGAGTTCGCACCATGACCGCCACGCCCGCCACCGAGCCGACCACGCCGACCGCCGCGCAGTCGGCCGCGCGGACGACCTCCGCGTACGAACCCACCGACCGCACCGTCCCGACCCGTTCCCGGGACCGGGCGCGCTACGACCACGAGACCGTGCACGCGATACTCGACCAGGCCTACGTCTGCCACCTCGGCTTCGTGCGCGACGGCGCACCGGTGGTCCTGCCGACGCTGTTCGGCCGGATCGGCGACGCCCTCTACCTCCACGGCTCGACCGGGTCCCGCCCGCTCCTCGCGGCGGGCAGGGCCGATCCGGGTCTGCCGGTCTGCGTGACCGTGACGCACGTGGACGGCCTGGTGCTGGCCCGATCGGCCTTCCACCACTCCCTGAACTACCGCTCGGTGGTCATCCACGGCACCGCCTACCAGGTCACCGACGCGCAGGAGTGCCGGACGGCGCTCGACGCCCTCGTCGACCAGGTCGTGCCCGGCCGGTCGGCCGACTGCCGTCCCCCCACGGCCAGGGAACTCGCGGCCACCGCCGTGATCCGGCTGGACCTGACCGAGGTGTCCGCGAAGCTGCGGACGGGCGGGCCGAGCGACGACGCCGAGGACCTGGTCCTGCCCTTCTGGTCGGGCGTGGTCCCGGTCGCGCCGGCGTACGGGACACCGGTCCCGGCCGCCGACCTGACTCCCGGCGTCGCCGTCCCCGACTACCTCGACACGCTCTGAGCCACCGGGGCGGGCCGGACCACCGGCCCGCCCGCCGGCCTCCGCGCCTCGGCGACGATCAGCGCCCCGACGGCCGTCAGCAGCAGGACGGTGCCCAGGATCACGGCCCCGGTGAGCCGTTCACCGAGCACCAGGACGGCGATCACCGCCGCGCTCACCGGCTCGATCAGCATGATCACCGACACGGTGGCGGCCCGCACGGCCGCGGCCCCGTGGAAGTAGAGCGCGTACGCCAGCGCCGTCGGCACGGTGGCCACGTACACGAGCAGCCACAGCACCCGACCGAGTTCGGCGGTGTGCGGGAGCAGGCCCTCCATCGCGGCGAGCGGCAGCAGGCACACCGTGCCCACCGCCACCGACCACGCGGTGGTCACCAGCGGGTCCCCGCCGGCCCCGCGCTGCCCCAACAGGCGGGCCCGCAGGGTCATGGCGGCGTAGCCGGCGGCCGACAGCAGGGCCCAGCCGACGCCGATCGGCCGCACCTCGCCTCCCCCACTGCCCAGCACCAGCACCGCCAGCCCGGCGAGCGCCCCGCCGACGGCGACGACCCCGCCGCGTCCGAGCCGCTCGCCCATCCAGTACCGGGCGCCGACCGAGATCAGGACGGGCCCCGCCCCCAGGGTGACCACGGTCCCGACGGCCAGGCCGGTCTCCCGCACGGCCGCGAAGTACGCGGCCTGGAACAGGGTGAACATCAGCCCGGTGGCGATCAGCGAACCGGCCGAGGGTCGCGGCAGGGCGGCACCGGGGCGGCGGACCGCGAGAACGGCGAGCAGGACCACCAGCCCGCCCGCGCACCGCCAGAACGACAGGGCCAGCGGCCCGAGATCACTGGCGAGGAACAGCAGTGAGGCGGCCGCCCCGGCGGTTCCCCAGGCGGCTCCGGCGACGACGAGGGAGAGAAGACTGCGCCCGGCTGCGGGCGAATGGTTCGACACGTGGGACTCCGCGCTTGCGTGAAGGATGAGGGAAAGGGGTCATCGCTTCGCGGGCAGCGCGAACCCGCCCGGGAACTCCCCGGGGCGGGGTACTCGTTCGCTCGAAGGCCGCCCGCGCTAGGCGGCGGGAGGCGGAAGCACGGTCGAAGGCATGCTCGGCACCCTAGGCGCTCGCCGTCTCGCGGTCCAACGCGGCCGGGTCGGCCGCCCCCGGCGGGGTGGGCCGCGCGGACTGGGCGATGAAGGCCCCGCCCAGGACCAGCGC
Source organism: Streptomyces sp. H27-H5 (assembly GCF_026627505.1). GTDB lineage: Bacteria > Actinomycetota > Actinomycetes > Streptomycetales > Streptomycetaceae > Streptomyces. The sequence goes on from NZ_JAPNLK010000160.1 coordinate 3,444, forward strand.
CCCGCCCGCGATCTGCCAGGCGGAGAGGTGCTCGCCCAGCAGCACCCAGGCGAGCACGGTCGCGATGACCGCCTCCAGGCAGGCCACCACGCCCGCCACCTGCGGCGAGAGCCGGCGCACCGAGACGACCCCCGTCAGGTACGCGAACACGGTCGCGATCAACACGACCCAGCCGAGCAGCACCGCGGCCGGCACCATCGTGTCGCCGAGCGCCGCGTCGGAGCCCAGGACCGACCAGTCCATCCGCCAGGGCCGGGCGATCACGGTCATCACCAGCGCGCCGACGATCATGCCGAACGCGATCACGCCCAGCGGGTCGGGGACGTCGTCCCCGTCGGTCCCCTGATCCGCGAACACGAAGTAGAACGCCTGGCAGCAGGCGGCGGCGAGGCCCAGCAGCACCCCGAGCGGGTCCAGGCTCAGTCCGGCCCAGATCTCCACGACGCAGGCCAGCCCGACGACGGCCACCGCCGCCCCGGCCGCGGCCGCCCGGGTCACCGGCTTGCGCTGCACGAAGCGGATCCAGCCCAACAGCAGGGCGGGTCCCAGGTACTCCAGCAGGAGCGCCACGCCGACGGGGATCCGGGACAGGGAGGCGAAGTAGAAGGCCTGAACACCGGCGACGGCGATCAGTCCGAAGCCGGCCAGCAGGAACGGTTTGCGGCGCACCAGGTCGCGATGGCGCCAGGCCAGGGGGGACAGCACGAGCGCCGCGCCCGCCACCCTCAACCACACCACGTGCAGCGGGTCCAGACCCGCTTCGATCAGCGGCTTCGCCGCGACGCCCGAACCACCGAACGCACACGCCGAGACGAGGGCGAGGCCCAGTCCGGCGTTCTTCCCTGACGCTTGCATCGCCACATCATGGCAGGCGGCGTCAGGACCGTCATCGACATGACACCTGTTGAGACGCACTCGACACCCACCCCGGCCCGAGCCGCCCTATCTGACAGGTCGTCAGTATTGAATGTTGCGCCCGCCGGGGCTACCTTCCGCCGCACGTACCCGACGAGAAGGGGTGGTCGCATGGCCGAAGTCACCGCGGAATCACGCATCGAGGCGCCCGCCGCGAAGCTCTGGGCGCAGCTGACGGACTGGGACGCGTACGGCCGGTGGAGCATGACCCACACCAACTTCCCGAAGGGCGGACCGCAGACCCTGGCGGTCGGATCGACCTTCGCGGAGAACATGAAGATGATGGGCTTCCCGGCCGAGGTCCTCTGGACCGTCTCGGAGCTGGAGGACGAACGTCTCTTCGCCATCACCGGCAAGGGCCCGATGGGCGTGGCCGTCCTCACCCGGTACACCCTGATCCCGGACGGCGCGGCCACCACCGTCCGGATCGACGGCGAGTTCACCGGGGCCGCCGTGTCACTGATGGCCGGCAAGCTCAAGGACTCGGCCACGGCCGCGCTGAACGAGTCGCTGCGCAAGCTGGCGGGCCTGGTCGCCTGACCCGCACCCCTCCGCGTACGCCGGTGCGCACCAGGGCGCGCCCCGCGAGAGGATTCCCGCGGGGCGCGCCGTCGTGTGGTCTCGGCCGGCTCAGTGCTCGTCGGCCAGGATCAGGTAGAGCTTCTTGCGTGCGTCGTTGATGACCCCGAGGGCCTTCTCGCGCTGCTCGGGCGTGCCGGTCTTGAAGACCTGCCCGAAGGCTTCCATCAGGCCGACTCCGGCCGTCCGGACCTCGTGCATCGCCTCGAAGTCGAAGCCTCGTCCGGCGTCCGCCCAGGGGGCGTCCGGACCCGACTCGGCCTCGGCGCGGCCGGCGTCGGTGAGCGTGAACAGCTTCTTGCCGCCCTCGCTCTCGTTCGTGATGAGGCCCTCGTCCTCCAGCAGTTGCAGGGTCGGGTAGACCGAGCCGGGGCTGGGCTTCCAGACCCCACCGCTGCGCTCCCCGATCTCCTGGATCATCTCGTAGCCGTGCATCGGCCGGTCCGCGAGCAGCGCCAGGATGGAGGCGCGCACGTCACCCCGCCGGGCCCGGCCGCGCGGTCCACCGCGCCCGCCGCGCCCTCCGAAGGGTCCACCGCCGAAGGGCGGTCCGAACGGGCCGAAGGCGGCGCGACGCCCGCCGAACTCCTCCTGACGGTCCGGCCCGCAGTGGCCGTGACCCCGTCCGTGCTCGTGGCCGTGGTCGTGTCCGTGCTGTCCGTGTGAACGCATGACTGCGCTCCTTTCGTCATCGAGTGTTCTCGCCGTCCGACCCGATGTCCGACGGCTTCGATGTCTCCACTGTCGCTGATCGCTCGCGATGCGTCAACGATATATCGGAAACTCTTCGACGACAGAGCCAGACACCCCGAATTGGCCTTTGGTGGCGTTCCCCGACCCGCCCTAGGGTCGAGGTCATGCGCATCCGAATCGTCGACGCCTTCACCGACCGCCCCTTCCACGGGAACCCCGCCGGGGTCCTGCTGCTGGACGGCGCGTTCCCTCCGGACTCCTGGCTCCAGCAGGTCGCCGCCGAGGTCAACCTCTCCGAGACCGCCTTCGCCCGGCCGCTGCCGGCGGGCGGGGAGGCCGACTGGGAGCTGCGCTGGTTCACCCCGGCCGCCGAGGTCGACATGTGCGGCCACGCCACCCTCGCGACCGCCCACGTCCTCGCGACGACCGGCCAGGCGAGCGGTCTGATCCGCTTCGCCGCCCGCTGCGGGATCCTCACGGCGCGGACCGCCGAGGACGGCACGATCACCATGGACTTCCCGACCTCCTCGCTGACGGAGGTCGAGCCCGTGCCCGAGGTGGAGCGCGCGCTGGGCGCCGCGATCATTTCGGTGCACGACACGTCCGCCCACGTCGGCGACCTGGTGGTGGAGCTCGCGGACGAGCGGACGGTACGGGAACTCACCCCCGACATCGCCGCCCTGCGCGGCTACGCCCGCCGCGGGGTGATCGTCACCGCGGCCGCCGAGGACCCCTCACGCGGCCACGACTTCGTCTCCCGCGGCTTCTTCCCGGCGTTCGGCATCGACGAGGACCCCGTCACGGGCAGCGCCCACACCGCGCTCGCCCCGTTCTGGGCGCGACGCCTGGGCCGCACCACGCTGACGGGCCTCCAGGGCGGATCCCGTACGGGTCTGGTCCGCGTCACCCTCGCGGGTGAGCGCACCCTGCTGACCGGTCACGCGGTCACGGTCCTGGACGGGGAACTCCTCACCCGCCCCTGAGGACCGCCCGAAGACGCCTCAGGGGGTCGGCAGCCAGTCGACCCTGCCCGCGAGCAGGGCGTAGCCGCCGAAGGCCACGATGTCGAGCAGCGCGTGCGCGACGACGAGCGGCCCGACGCGCCCCCAACGGCGGTAGGCCAGCACGAACACCACGCCCATCACCATGTTGCCGATGAAGCCGCCGATGCCCTGGTAGAGGTGGTAGGAACCGCGCAGTGCCGAGCCGGCCAGCAGCGACGCCGTCGGGGACCAGCCCAGTTGGTCGAGCCGGCGCAGCAGGTAGGCCAGCACGATGACCTCCTCCACCACGGAGTTCTGCAGCGCGGAGAGGATCAGTACGGGGAACTTCCACCACACGTCCGGCAGTGCCTCCGGCACCACGGTCAGGTTGAAGCCGGTGGCGCGGGCCGCCAGGTAGAAGGCGAGCCCGGCGCTGCCGATGCCGGCGGCCACCAGCGCTCCGCGACCGAGGTCGAACAGCGGCCTGGTCCGGTCGAAGCCGAGCGCGCGCAGCCCCGGAACCCCTTCCCGGGTCAGCAGGTGCGCGACGAGCAGGACGGGGACGAGCGCACTCGCGATCCCGAACAGCTGCCAGGCCAGGTCCAGCCAGGGACGCCCGGGCGCGTACGACCCGTTCAGCGTGGCCGCCTGGTCCTTGAGCCCGCCCGGCTTCGTCAGCGAACCGATGAAGCTGATCAGGGCCGAGACCCCGCTCGCCCCCAGCGACAGCGCGAGGACGAGCAGCGTCTCGGTCCGCAGGCACCCGCGGTCGACTTCCCGCAGGTCCTTGACCACCGGCCCCGGCTCCACCCGCACGCCCGACTCCCGTCCCGCCGCGATCCCGCCGCGACGTGCCGTCACGACTTCCCCCATACTGCCTCCTCGGCGGGGGAACGGGATCACCGGACTCGATCGGGGTCAGCGACGGGCCGCCGCGGCGGCGTCCACCTCCTGCCCGGCGAGCCCGACCGGCCAGGTGTGCACGGGCTCGCCCCGGTGAGACAGCTCGCTGTAGCGCCGGGTGGTGGCCGCCAACGCCTCGTCGCGTCCCAGACCGCCCGCGACGGCCCGGTGGAAGGTGTCCACCTGCCAGGTCGCGCCGTTCACCCGGCGCCGACACCGCTGCTCGATGATCCCCAGGTAGTGGTCCCGGTCCGTCGGCTCGATGCCCCAGGCGTCCAGCCCGGCCGCCGCCATCGGAAGCAGCTCGTCGAGCACCAGCCGCACCGCCGGCACGCTCGCCAGACCTCCGCCCCGCCCCCGACGCGGCCAGCGCAGCCGCGCGTCGATCCCGTACCGACAGGCCGCGTGGAAGTTGGCCTCGGCCTCCGCGAACGGCAGCCTCGTCCAGACCGGCCGCTGCTCGTCCGCGAGCGTGCGCACCAGCCCGTAGTAGAAGGCGGCGTTGGCGACCACGTCGGCCACGGTGGGCCCGGCCGGCAGGACCCGGTTCTCCACCCGCAGGTGCGGCACCCCGTCGGCGACCCCGTACACGGGCCGGTTCCAGCGGTAGACCGTGCCGTTGTGCAGCACCAGCTCCTGCAGGCTCGGCACCCCGCCCTCGGCGAGCACCCGCAGCGGCTCCTCCTCGTCGCAGATCGGCAGCAGGGACGGGAAGAAGCGGACGTTCTCCGCGAAGAGTTCGTACGCCGAGTCCACCCACCGCTCCCCGAACCAGGTCCGCGGCCGCACGCCCTGCGACTGGAGTTCGGGCGGTCGGGTGTCGGTGGCCTGGGTGAAGAGCGGCGGCCGCGACTCCCGCCACAGCTCGTGCCCGAACAGGAACGGCGAGTTGGCGCCGACCGCCGTCTGTACGGCGGACACTGCCTGGGCCGCGTTCCACACGTCCGAGAACCGGGCCGGGGTCACCTGGAGGTGCAGTTGCACCGAGGTGCAGGCGGCCTCGGGCACGATCGACCCGGAGGTCCAGGTCAGCCGCTCGACCCCGTCGATGTCGAGGATGAAGTCCTCGCCGCGCATCATCAGGATCTGCTCGTTGAGCAGCGAATACCGGTCCACGGCGGAGAGGTTCGCCAGGGCCAGGTCGGAGCGGGTGAGCGTCGGCAGGATGCCGATCATCAGCACCCCGGCGTCGATCGCGGCGGCCTGCCGGTGCGCATAGTGCAACCCCGCGCCGAGTTCTTCGGCGAGCTGGTCGAATACCCGTCCGCCGAGGCGGTGCGGGAGTACGTTCACCTCCAGGTTGAACATTCCGAGTTCGGTCTGGAAATCGGGGCTCGCTATCCGCTCCAGAACCTCGGCATTCACCATTCTCGGCAACCCGTCGGCACCCGCGAGATTCAGTTCGATCTCCAGTCCCATCATGTTCTTGGGCCGATCGAACCTCTTCTCCGCCAGAAGGCGCTCCAGCCCCTCCAGGCACTCGTGGAGCTTCCTTCGATACCGATGCCGATCGGACAGGTCGAATCCGCCTGCCACGACCTTCTCCCCCATCGAAGCGTCCCTCCTCGAATGGGCCTGGCCCGGTGCACCCAGGCGCGCGTTACGGTCGATGATGCCCCGGCGCAGTGATCGATAACGCGGCGGGGGCGCGCATGGCGGACAGCGCGCGCCGGTTTGGCCCGAAGGGCGCGTCGGCACATTCACCTGGCAAGCTTGAAAACGCAAATTCCGCGTCGACTTTGCGCGTTCCGCATAACCGACGCTTTCCAGCCGAGCCCCCGTCCGGTAACCTCCGAGGTCAGCGCGACATGTTCGCGCACAACCGGCATGAATGCCATGCCAGAGGGACCGGTAAGCGCCTTGTCGGCAATGGACGGGACAGCTAGCCGAAACACTGCGTGAACACATGTCGTATAAACTCCGCAAACGAGGCAGAGAGTTGGCGCGCGGCCATTGCCCCTCAGCCCCCCTCTGACCCCAGAATGCGACAGCGCCGTCCGCACCTTCCCCCGCACCCCAGGTCTCCCAAGTGAGAGGCGACCCACCATGCCGCTGCATGTCCCTCCGGCTCCCGCGCCCGCCCTGCGCTGCGTCCTCGCGGCACTTCGCTCCCCCACCGCCGTGCACGAGGCGCACACCCCGGCCCTGCGCAAGATCCAGGGCCCCCTGACCGCGGAACTCCCCCTGCCGGTCCACGTGCTCGACCGGTTGCAGGCCTCGCCGCTCACGACCGGCGGCCGGCCGCCCCGCACGCGGCTGACCGGCTGGAGGTTCATGATCCGCAGCGGAGATCGATTCGTCGCCGCGGCCGACACCCGGCTCACCGCGGACGGCTGGGCCTTCTCCCACTTCTTCGAGGGCCCCTACGTGGCGGCGACCGAACGCGCCCTGCGTCAGGCCGAGTCGCTCGGCATGAACCACCAGCCGAGACTCCTGTCCGTACCGGAGCTGTACATGCTGACCCTGTGGCTGCACGGAGCGGTCAACGCCGACGCCTCGGCGGGCCTGCCGGACGCGGCCGACCTGCTGATCCCCCTGGCCCCGGCACCTCCCGGGATCGCACCCTTCCGACCGCACACCGTGTCCGAGCTGTTGCCCGTACTGACCCGTCGACTCACCCCGCCCGCCCCTCCGGCACCGCCCGCGGTGGCCGCACCGGCCGCCTGACCAGCGCTCCCCGACCGGCATGGCCCAAGCTGCCCATTCGGCCTAGCCCGCTCGGACCACTGGTGAACCACCCGAAATGACAGGGGAGTTGGCCTGAACCGCCCGCACGAGTGATGCGTCATCAATGTATGAGGACAGCTGCCGGGAAATACCTACGAAGCAGCCGTCGTGGGGGAACACTGAGGACATGCTCCCCGCAGGCGCGGGGATGACCCAGGGGGACGGCCATGAATCACGCATCGAGCCGTAGCACACAGACCACATCGCAGCGAAAGAACGCATCCATGTGCCAGCACCAGCCAGCCTGCCCGACGTCAGACTCCGCCGACAGGGAGGCCGCACTGCCCGTGGCCAACCACCCGGAACAGGGCTGGAGCCTGCTGTGCAACGGCGTCCTGCTCTTCGAGGACACCGGGGAGCTGTTGCCGGACGGCCAGATCATCGCCCCGCACCGGCCGCTCGCGGTCGCCTAGTGCAGCGCGTTGCAGGTCCTTTTCCGGTTGGGCGGGTTGGGTGCGGTCACGCCTCGTGGTCGGCGAGGTGGACGATGGCGGCGGTGTCGAAGGCGTCGTTGGGGTGGCCGATGTCGGTGC
>NZ_JAPNLK010000161.1 GCF_026627505.1 Streptomyces sp. H27-H5
TTCCTGCCCTCAGGCCTGCCCTTCGGCAGTCCCGAGGACTGCCTCGACTGCGCCTGCTACCTCTACCTCGGCGACCAGCCGACCTGACCAACACCCCTCCACGAACTTTCGCGGTGCAGCACTAGGCCGCGGGCCTGCAGGCCGTGCCGGAAGGCGGCCGCGTCTCCGTATCCGGCGTCCGCGACGGCCACCGGCACCTCGATGCCCCAGGAACGGGTCTCGTCGAGCATGTCGAGTGCGAGCTGCCATTTCTCCACGTGCCCGATGTCGTCGGGAATGCCGCAGGCGGTGCGGCGGGCGACCTTGTCCGGGTCCGCCTTCGGCGAGGCGGGGTCCCAGGTCTCGGGCTGGAACAGCCTCCAGTCCACCGCCGCCGAGGCGTGGTCCGAGGCCAGGTGCAGCGAGACGCCCACCTGGCAGTTGGTGACCTTGCCCGCGGTGCCGGTGTACTGCCGCGACACACACGCCGAGGCACTGCCGTCCTTGAGGAAGCCGGTGTCATCGAAGACCAGCACGGTGGGCCGGATTGCCTTCTCCATCTTCCAGGCCAGCCGGGCCCGGATATGGGATGGATCCCACGGGCTGGTGGTCACGAAGTGAGCCAGCGCCTGCCGGTTTCCGTCCTCCCCGAGCCGGGCGGCCATAGGTTCGACCGACTTGCGCTGCCCGTCAGTGAGCAGGCCTCGCAGGTAGACCTGCCCCCACCGACGTTGGTCGTTCCTTGCGAACGGCTCGAAAACCTCCGCCGCGAAGTCCTCCAACTCGCCACGTACAGCCGCAATTTCGTCCGGAGTCACGCTCACTCAACGCAACACCGAACCAGAAGGACACGCTCAATCACAGCCGACCTGACCAAGCCCTACTAGTGCTGTGACCGGAAAGGTTTGCCGGGTCACGGCGGGGTCGCTCACTCCTCGAAGCGGGCCGCGGCCAGGTACTCGGGTCGGGGATCGAGGGCTGCGGCCAGCCGGAAGTGCTTGCGGGCCTGCTCGCGCCGCCCGGACCGCTCGTGGGTCCGGGCGAGCGCGAAGTGGGCGTACGCGTTGTCCGGCTCCCGCTCCAGCACCAGTTCGAATTCGAGTGTGGCCGCACGCAGTTGCGCCGCCGCGAAGAAGGCCCGCGCCCGCAGCAGCCGGGCTCCCGTGTTCTCCGGGTGGGCGGCTATGACCGAGTCGAGGAGCCGGACGGCTCCGCGCGGATCGCGGGCGGCCAACAGTTGCTCGGCGGCCCGGTAGTCGATGACGTGCGTCTCCGGGCTCGCGGAGCCGGGAGAGCACGAGGGGGACGAGGCGGACGGCGGCTGCGGCGGCGTGGTGTCGGACACGTTGTCTTTCCTTCCCTCTGCGGTCACGTTCAACGCCCGTGCCCGCGCCCGCTGTTCCCGGGCGTCCGGCACGCGCCGGAGGGTCCTTCCCGCACCGCCCGCCACTCACTCCCCGGCGGCGGCCCGTGCGGTGAGTTCTTCCCACATCTTGCGCACCTGCGGTTCCAGCGCCTCCAGCGGCCCGTCGTTGTCGATGACGAGCGTGGCGATCGCCAGCCGCTGTTCGCGGGTGGCCTGCGCCGCCATCCGCGACCGGGCCTCGTCCTCGGTCATGCCGCGCCGTGCGGTCAGCCGGGCCAGTTGCGTGTCGGGCGACGCGTCCACGACGACGACCAGGTCGTAGAGGGGCGCCAGGCCGTTCTCCGTGAGCAGCGGTACGTCGTGCACCACGATCGCGTCGGCGCCCGCTGCCCCCTCCAGTTCGGCGGAGCGTGCCCCGACGAGCGGGTGCACGATCGCGTTCAGCGTCCGCAGCTTCTCCGCGTCGGTGAAGACGAGCGATCCCAGACGCGGCCGGTCCAGCGTCCCGTCGGGGGCCAGCACGGATTCCCCGAAGGCCGCCACGACGGCCGCGAGCCCGGGTGTCCCGGGCTCGACGACCTCGCGTGCGATGCGGTCCGCGTCGACGACGACCGCCCCGTACCCCGCCAGCAGTCGCGAGACCTCGCTCTTGCCGGCGCCGATTCCGCCTGTCAGTCCTACTTTCAGCATGCTCGGCAGCCTAGGCCGTCTCCGGCGGATCCGGTCGGTCAGGGCCGAAAGAGACGGATGAGGCCCTGGGCGGGCCGATTCAGCCCTCGCCCTCGCGCTCCGCCAGGAACCGCTCGAACTCGCGCCCGATCTCGTCCGCGGACGGGATCTCGGCCGGCTCGGCGATCATGTTGCCGCGGGTCTCGGCGCCGGCCGCCGCGTCGTACTGGTGCTCCAGGCCCTGGACGAGGGCGACCAGTTCCTCGTCGCCCTCCCGGATCTGGCGGTCGATCTCGGTCTGCGTGCGGTGGGCCTCGGTCCGCAGGGCGTGCGCCACGGCGGGCAGGACCAGTCCGGTCGCCGCCGTGATCGCCTCCAGCACGGTCAGCGCCGCGTCCGGGTACGGGGAGCGGGCCACGTAGTGCGGGACGTGGGCGGCGACCCCGAGCACGTCGTGTCCGGACTGGCCGAGTCGGAACTCGACCAGGGACTCGGCGCTGCCGGGCACCTGGGCCTCGTCGAAGGGGCTGCGGTGTCCGGGCATCAGGTCGGTCCGGTTGCCGTGCGGGGTGATGCCGACGGGCCGGGTGTGCGGCACGCCCATCGGGATGCCGTGGAAGTTGACGGAGAGCCGGACGCCGAGGCGCTCGACGATCTGTCGGACGGCGAGCGAGAAGCGCTCCCACTCCACGTCGGGCTCGGGTCCGGAGAGCAGCAGGAACGGCGCGCCGGTGGCGTCCTGGACCAGGCGCACCTCCAGCTTCGGTTCCTCGAACTCCGTCCAGTGGTCGCGCTGGAAGGTCAGGAGCGGGCGCCGCGCCCGGTAGTCCACCAGCCGGTCCGCGTCGAAGCGGGCCACGACCTGGTGGGGCAGCGTGTCGAGGAGCCGCTCGACGATCTGCTCCCCGGCCTCACCCGCGTCGATGTACCCCTCGAAGTGGTAGAGCATGACCAGCCCGGCCGAGTCCTGGGCCAACGCCATGTCGGCCACCGCCAGGCCCTTGGCGTCCCATTCGTACAAACCCTGTGGATCAAGCACCGCCACCACTCCTCCTCGCCGTGTTCTCTGCCATGAACGTCCAAGGAGGCGCCGCCATTCCCCAGTTGGCCGCCTTCACGAGAACGCAATGCCACGAACTCCCGCACCGCGCGGGATGGATGCCCGGATGCCGGCCGGGTGAAGCGTCGCGCCGGCGACGAACGCGACAAGGCCCGCCCCCCGAAGGGGACGGGCCTTGTCGTTCAGCTCAGCTCAGCCCGCTCTCGCGCCGAGGCGCGAGTGCGTGACGCGCTGCTGCGATCAGCTCTGGCCGCCGGCCAGCTTCTCGCGCAGGGCGGCAAGGGCCTCGTCCGACGCCAGGGCGCCGGAGGTCTCGTCCGCACCCTCGGAGGAGTACGAACCACCGGAGACACCGGCACCGGCGCTGGCGTTGCCACCGGCGGCGGGGGCGGCAGCACCCTCGGCGGCGGCGGCCTCGTCGGCCTCGCGGCTCTTGATGACCTGGGCCTGGTGCTGCTCGAAGCGGACCTGCGCCTCGGCGTACTGGCGCTCCCACGTCTCGCGCTGGGTGTCGAAGCCCTCGAGCCAGTCGTTGGTCTCGGGGTCGAAGCCCTCGGGGTAGATGTAGTTGCCCTGGTCGTCGTAAGACGCGGCCATGCCGTACAGGGTCGGGTCGAATTCGACCGACGCCGGGTCGGCACCGAAGGACTCGTTGGCCTGCTTCAGCGACAGCGAGATCCGGCGACGCTCGAGGTCGATGTCGATGACCTTGACGAAGATCTCGTCGTTGACCTGGACGACCTGCTCCGGGATCTCCACGTGGCGCTCGGCCAGCTCGGAGATGTGGACCAGACCCTCGATGCCCTCGTCCACGCGGACGAACGCACCGAACGGAACCAGCTTGGTGACCTTACCCGGGACGACCTGGCCGATCTGGTGGGTCCGGGCGAACTGCTGCCACGGGTCTTCCTGCGTCGCCTTCAGCGACAGGGAGACACGCTCGCGGTCCATGTCGACGTCGAGGACCTCGACGGTGACTTCCTGACCGACCTCGACGACCTCGGACGGGTGGTCGATGTGCTTCCAGGACAGCTCGGAGACGTGCACGAGACCGTCGACGCCACCCAGGTCCACGAAGGCACCGAAGTTGACGATCGAGGAAACGACGCCGGAGCGGACCTGACCCTTCTGCAGGGTGGTGAGGAACGTCTGGCGAACCTCGGACTGGGTCTGCTCGAGCCAGGCACGGCGGGACAGGACCACGTTGTTGCGGTTCTTGTCCAGCTCGATGATCTTCGCCTCGAGCTCCTTGCCCACGTAGGGCTGGAGGTCGCGGACGCGACGCATCTCGACGAGAGAGGCCGGCAGGAAGCCGCGGAGGCCGATGTCGAGGATGAGACCACCCTTGACGACCTCGATGACGGTACCGGTGACGATGCCGTCTTCTTCCTTGATCTTCTCGATCGTGCCCCAGGCGCGCTCGTACTGAGCACGCTTCTTGGACAGGATGAGACGGCCTTCCTTGTCCTCCTTCTGGAGAACCAGGGCCTCGATCTCGTCGCCGACCTTGACGACCTCGTTCGGGTCGACGTCGTGCTTGATCGAGAGCTCGCGGCTCGGGATCACGCCTTCGGTCTTGTAGCCGATGTCGAGGAGAACCTCGTCCCGGTCCACCTTGACGATGACGCCGTCGACGATGTCGCCGTCGTTGAAGTACTTGATCGTCTCGTCGATGGCTGCGAGGAACGCGTCCGCGTCGCCGATGTCGTTGACCGCTACCTGCGGAGGGGTGGTGGCGGTGGTCTCGGTGCTGCTCGTCATGTGGGAAAGGGCTCCGGTTACGGACAGAAAGTCGTAGGTACTGCTACGCCGGGAGCCCTTATCGGCATCTGCCTAAGCCGGACAGCCAAGGAGGCCCCTCTTCCGCTGTGGCGGCAGGGCCTCGAAAACCGAGGGGACATCAACAGATGCAAGCGCAGCCTGCTAGGTCTGAGGAGCACAGGCTCGCAGCGCAACTTGTAGCATACGGGGGCAGCCCAGCAGGGTCAATGCGCGAAGGCGCACACCCCGGGCGGATCGCCGCATAACCGGCACAATTCGTCTGCGGGCAGGCCCCGATGGGTTTCCCGAACGAATTCCGAGACGTCCGCGGAGGTGCGTCGGCGGACGCCCGCGGCCACCACGGCAGCCACCCAGACATTCGCACACTACGACGACGGGCCCCATGAACCAAGAGGACTACGCCCACGAAGAAGTGCTCGGAGCCGACTCCGGCGCCGGGGACGACGCCGAGGCCACGCGCCGTGACGCGTCGGAGGCGGAGAGCAGTCGCGCCAGCCGGAGCTGGTGGGACCGCAACGCCGACGAGTACCAGAGCGATCACGGCGCGTTCCTGGGCGACGACCGGTTCGTCTGGGGCCCGGAGGGTCTCGACGAGGCCGACGCCGGGCTCCTGGGGCCCGCCGCCTCCCTCGCGGGTCGGGACGTCCTGGAGATCGGCGCCGGCGCCGCCCAGTGCTCGCGCTGGCTGGCCGCCCAGGGGGCCCGGCCTGTCGCCCTGGACCTCTCGCACCGCCAGCTCCAGCACGCCCTGCGGATCGGCGACGACATCCCGCTCGTCGAGGCCGACGCGGGGCGGCTGCCCTTCCGTGACGGCTCCTTCGACCTGGCGTGTTCCTCCTACGGGGCGGTCCCCTTCGTCGCGGACCCGGTGAACGTGATGCGGGAGGTGCACCGCGTCCTGCGCCCCGGCGGCCGCTGGGTCTTCTCCGTCACCCACCCCGTCCGGTGGGCGTTCCCCGACGAGCCCGGGCCGGAGGGGTTGTCGGTGTCCGCCTCCTACTTCGACCGGACCCCGTACGTCGAGCAGGACGAGCGGGGCGAGGCGCTGTACGTGGAGCACCACCGCACGATCGGCGACCGGGTCCGGGACGTGGTCGCGGGCGGGTTCCGGCTGGTGGACCTGGTGGAGCCGCAGTGGCCCGAGTGGAACAGTCAGGAGTGGGGCGGCTGGTCCCCGCTGCGCGGCAACCTGATCCCCGGCACCGCGATCTTCGTCTGCGAAAGGGACTGATCCCTTGATCCGCCGCGCCGAACTCGACTCCCTCCCCGTGCGGGGCGCCGTGCCCGCGCTCGTGGCCGCCCTGGACGGGCACGGCGCGGCGGTGTTGTGCGCGCCGCCGGGCACCGGCAAGACCACGCTGGTGCCGCTGGTCCTCGCGGGTCTGACGGCCGGGGCCGGGGGCGGGCCGCCGCGCCGGGTCGTGGTGGCCGAGCCGCGTCGGATCGCGGCGCGGGCGGCGGCGCGGCGGATGGCGTGGCTGCTGGGCGAGGCGGTCGGCGGTTCGGTGGGCTTCACGGTGCGCGGGGAGCGGGTGGTGGGCCCCGACACGGTGGTGGAGGTGGTGACCACGGGTGTCCTGCTCCAGCGGCTCCAGCGGGACCAGGAGCTGACGGGGGTGGACGTGGTGATCCTGGACGAGTGCCACGAGCGCCACCTGGACGCCGACACGGTCGCCGCGTTCCTGGTGGACGTGCGCGAGACCCTGCGCCCGGAGCTGCGGCTGGTGGCGGCCTCGGCGACGACCGACGCGGCCGGGTGGTCGCGGGTGTTGGGGGGCGCGCCGGTGGTGGAAACGGCCGGTGTCTCGTATCCGGTGGAGGTCGTGTGGGCGCCGCCGGCGCGTCCCGTGCGGCCGCCGCACGGGTTGCGGGTGGATCCGGCGCAGCTGACCCACGTGGCGTCGGTGGTGCGGCGGGCGCTGGCGGAACGTTCCGGCGATGTCCTGTGCTTCCTGCCGGGCGTCGGTGAGCTGGGCCGGGTGGCCGGGCAGCTGGGCGGGGTCGACGCCGAGGTGGTGCAGATCCACGGTCGCGCCCCGGCGGCGGTCCAGGACGCTGCGCTGCGGCCCGCGGAGCACCGGCGGGTGATCCTGGCGACGGCGGTCGCGGAGTCGAGCCTGACCGTGCCGGGTGTCCGGGTGGTCGTGGACTCGGGGCTGGCCCGCGAGCCCCGGGTGGACCACGCCCGGGGGTTGGGTGCGCTGGCGACGGTACGGGCGTCGCGCGCGGCGGGCCGTCAGCGGGCGGGCCGGGCCGGTCGGGAGGCGCCGGGGACGGTGTACCGCTGCTGGTCGCAGGCCGAGGACGGGCGGCTGACCGCGTTTCCGGCGCCGGAGATCCGGATTGCGGACCTGGCGCAGTTCGCGCTGCAGACGGCCTGTTGGGGGGATCCGGACGCCGCCGGCCTGGCGTTGCCGGATCCGCCGCCGGCCGGGGCGATGGGCGCGGCGCGGGAGGTGCTGCGGGCGGTGGGCGCGGTGGACGCCGCCGGGCGACCGACCGCGCGGGGGGCGCGGATGGCCAGGCTGGGGCTGCACCCGCGGCTGGCGCGGGCGCTGCTGGACGGTACGGCCGCGCTCGGGGCACGGCGGGCGGCGGAGCTGGTGGCCCTGCTGAGCGAGGAGCCGCCGCGGGAGTACGGGGACGACCTGGCCGGTGCCTGGCGGCGGGCCCGGCAGGGTGGGGACGCGTACGGCCACCGGTGGCGGACGGAGGTCCGCCGGTTGGAGCGGGCGGCGCAGGAGCCGGGGGCCTCGGCGGCGGTGGGGGATCCGGTGGGGCGGGGTCCGGTCGGGCGGGGTCCGGTGGGGCGGGGTCCGCTCTCCGACGACGCCGCGGCCGGGCTGGTGGCCGCGCTCGCGTTCCCGGAGCGGGTGGCGCGGGCCAGGGGCGAGGGTGCCTTCCTGATGGCGTCGGGGACGGCCGCCGCGCTCGGTGACGGTTCCGGGTTGCGCAGCGCGCCCTGGCTGGCGGTGGCCGTCGCCGACCGGCCGCCGCACGCGGCGTCGGCGCGGGTCGGGCTCGCGGCCCCGCTGGACGAGGAGACCGCCCGTGCGGCGGCGGGGCACCTCTTCCGGTCGGGCGAGGAGGTCCGCTGGGAGGACGGGGACCTGGTGGCCCGCAGCGTCACCCGGCTCGGGGCGATCGAGCTCGCGGCGCGCCCGCTGAAGAGCCCGGATCCGGCGCTCGTGCGGGGCGCCCTGCTCGACGGGCTCCGCGCGGAGGGGTTGGGTCTGCTGCGCTGGTCGCAGGACGCGCGGGCGTTGCGGGCCCGGCTGGGGTTCCTGCACCGTGCGCTCGGCGGTGCGTGGCCCGACGTGGCCGACGACGCGGCGCTGGTGGACCGGGCCGACGAGTGGCTGGAGCCCGAGTTGTCCCGGGCCCGGCGCCGGTCCGACCTGGGCCGGATCGATGCCGGGCAGGCGCTGAACCGGTTGTTGCCCTGGGCCGGCGGGGAGGCCGGCCGGCTCGACGAGTTGGCCCCGGAACGCATCGAGGTGCCCAGTGGTTCACGCGTCCGCGTCGACTACTCGGGCGAGCAGCCGGTGCTGGCGGTCAAGCTCCAGGAGTTGTTCGGGTGGGCGCAGACGCCGCGGGTGGCGGGGGTGCCCGTACTCGTCCACCTGCTGTCGCCCGCCGGCAGGCCGGCGGCCGTCACCGCCGACCTGGCGTCCTTCTGGGCCGGCGGCTACCAGGCCGTTCGCGCCGAGCTGCGCGGCCGCTACCCCAAGCACCCGTGGCCGCAGGATCCGGCGACGGCCGAGCCCACCCGGCACACCAACGCCCGGCTCAGGCGCTGACCGGTCGGCTCAGGCGTCGCCCGGTTCCCCGGGGCGGCGGCCGCGCGCCTCCAGCCACAGGGCCAGGCCGAACAGGGCGAGTCCGCCGACCGCGAGGCCGAGGGGGGCGTACGTGTGCAGGGCGAGGACCTTGACGCGGTTCGCGTCGACCAGCTCGCGGGTGTACTCGGCGTAGTCCTCGCGCATCGTCACGTGCCCGGCGAAGACGGTGAGCCTGCCGTCCTGGGCCCCGGCCGCGATGCCGCCGCGCATCTCCTGCCGGATGTCCTGCTCGGCGTTGACGGGCGCCCCCGTCACCGGGTCGACCCAGAACATCGCCTTGGCCGTGTACCAGAGGCTGGTGCCGGTGTTCTGCTCGAACGTCTTCGGGTCGATGCCCTCGATCGGCATCTTCTTCGGCAGCGCCACCTTGGTCCAGGGGATGGTCTGCTCGAAGTAGTAGACGTCCATTCCCTTGAAGGTGCGCGGGCCGACGTAGTGGATCGGCGAGGAGCTGCGGGTCTGCGCGTCGAAGTACAGGTAGTCGCGGGGCTCCGTGAAGAACGGCCACTTGAACTCGATGCCCTCGCGCGTGACCGGGTCCCCGTCGACCATCTCGCCGGTGGCGTGCACCGGGTCCTGGGTGTGGGCGTCGAAGACGTAGCGCTCGGGGATCTGGGAGACCATCTTCCCGTCCGGTCCCATGATGTGGGTCAGGGTGTCCCAGACGACCACGTCCTTGCCGGCGCTCGCCTCGATCTCCTTCGACGCCTCGACGTTGCCCTTGAGGGTCTGGACGATGGTGACCTTGTCGACCTTCTTGGGCGTCATGCCGGCGGTGTAGTCGAGGAGGGTCGCGCCCTTGGCCTCCAGGACCATCTCCTGGTACTGGCCCGGCGGGATCTTGGCGAGGCGGGGGTACGCGTACCAGCGCATCAGTGGTGCGAGGGCCGCGCAGAACACGGCCAGGGCAAGCAGGACGAGGCTCGCTCTGCGTCGCATGGCGGGCCTCCTCTACTTTCCGGGCGCGGTGGGCGCGGTGGTGAGCAGGGGCTTGGGCGAGGTCGTGCCGTCCGGCACCCCGAACGCCGTGATGGCGAGGACGAGGGCCAGCGCGGCGACCAGCCCGATGGCGGCGGCGACGAGAGCGCGCATGCCGGGGCCTCCGGTATCTGATGGGGCGTCAGGGAGGGGGCACCGTAGCAACGCGGGGGCGAGATGAGAACCGTTCGGCTACGGGGTTTCCGCGGCGGGCGGGGTGGGGGTCGGGCTCGGCTTCGCCGTGGCCGTCGGGGATGCGGTGGGCTTGGCGCTCGCCGTCGGGCTGGGCTTCGGGGTGGGGGTCGGGGTGGGGG
>NZ_JAPNLK010000162.1 GCF_026627505.1 Streptomyces sp. H27-H5
GCGCGGCCAACTCCTCGTACGAGGGCAGCTGCGGCGGGGCATCGGTCACAAGGTCAATCTACCGGCCCCGCAGGACCACCTCGCACCACATCGCCGCAGCTCACCGGCCGTCCAAAACAGTCACGATTCCATCGTGGATGCGGTGGTGCAGACTCAAACCGCCACACCGCATTGGGGTGTCTCCGGAGACACGGGTTCCGGTAAATCGACCGTCCTTTATATTCCGGTGGTGCACGGGCGTCTGAACGGTGAGCTAATCGACATTCTCGATACGAAAAGGAACAGCCTTGCCGCCGCAGAGGGATTCTCGGGTGTGCGCATTCACAAAACCGTTCGAGAGTGCATCGGTGCATTCGCCGAGTTCTTGGCGTCCATGACGGCGGCCGAGGCGGCGGCGGAAAAAGGGGCCGATCCTGCGCTCAGGGCCCAGCTCGTTCCCCGCACCCTTGTGATTGACGAACTACCCACCTTGATCAAGCTCGCTTATATTTGGTGGCGTTACGGAATCAAGGGCAAGGGAACCCCGCCCTTCCTTGACTGGCTCGGCGTCATTCTTCTGCAAGGCCGGTCCTCGAATCACCGTGTCGTGGTCGGAACGCAGCAATTCGCAAACGCCTTTTTCGGTGGCACGATGGAGCGCGCGCAGATCGGCACGAGGATTGCAGTCGGTCAACAGGATCGGGTTTCCTGGGGGGTGGCGTTCGGGCAAAGCACTCCGGTTCTTGGGTTCGACGTCGACATCCCGGGGCGCGGCGCATACTCAGACAAGAGGAAAGATCCCGACGCGGACTATCTCTACGTTCGGGAGATTCAGCCGAGCTACATCACTCCCCTGGTGGGCGAGTATCTCCGACAGGCCCCCCAGGCGCCGGCATGGTTCGACTCCGGAGATATGGCTCCGTGGATCACTCCCGAGATCCTCGACGAGGTCAACGCCATCGCGGCCACCGCGGCGTTCCTTCCCGGAGGCAAGCACGCCCCTGGAGTCGCGTTGCCGTCAGGCAGGGGGATAGCGGCAAGTCTGCCCAGCTCACACCCCACGACAGCCGCCCACGCGACAGCAGGCGCGACAGTAGGCGCGACAGCCGCCGGGGCCCCCTATCCTGCCCCCGGTCCAGTGGACGAGGACGAGGATCTACCCGAGGCGTACAGCCTGGCCGAGGCGCACGCGAATGGAATTCTCCCCTGGAAGGCCGCCACCACGCGGACGTATTTCAAGCGAGGCGCACAAAGAGGGATCGCGATCCCGGAAGGGATTCCCGACGGTCAGACCTTGCATTACACGGCGGACCAACTCTCGGCATGGCTGGACGCGTGGCAGAAATGGCAGAACGCAAACGCCCAAGGCGCGCGAAAGGTCACTTCAGATCAGACGCAGGGAGGTTCCTCAGGTGCCTGATGATGTCGCACGGAAAGAGATCAGAAGAGAATACCTGACCGATAGTAGCGAGCCGCTAGATTTCGGGGGCTCCGCCTTTCTGTCCCTTGATCTAGTGGAATGCCGAATTTGGGTGTCCGCCACTATCGAATACGCGGATACGCCTCCCGTACTCGTCGGTGCAGGGTGGCAAATGAGGTGGCCCATTCCGCCCGTCGGGAACGATCGTGCAAATCGGTTGATCGGCGACCTCGTTGCACATGCCGAGAATCTGTGTCGATTGTCGTCCGTGCCGGACGGGTCTAATTTGGGAATCATCCTGTCCGGCGGGGCGGGTGCATCGATCGACGCGATTCAGAGAAAATGTGCGGAACTCTGGGGCGAGTGGTAACTCGACCTGGATAAAAGGAAGGGGTGGGGGTCAGTGAACCCCGCCCCTTCCGGATTTTAGAATGCGAATCCGCGCTAAATTTATGATCGCATCAGTCGTGACGTTGAACGCCTCAGAGAGGATCGGGATCCACCTCTCGGGAACTCCTTGGCGGGCGGTTTCCACATCGCAATACGTTGGTGTACCCACTCCGAGGAGTTTTGCTACGTCTTTCTGCCGCAAACCCGCCGCAGTTCGCAGGCGGCGCAGTGGAGGTGTGTCTTCTTCGTCGATGATCTCGCATATGGGGACGTTGAAGAGATCGGCGAGGCGTTGCAGCCTGGCAGGCCTCGGCATTCCGCCGGTGGTCTCCCATGTGGAAACAGTCGCACGCGAGCATTCGAGAGCAGCGGCCACCTGTCCTTGAGTCCAACCGTGCATTCGACGCAGCTCCCGCAGCCGTTCACGACGTATGCGCACCCGCCGCGCCCTCCCTCTCGTTGTATCTGCGGCGGCACTCTAGCGGTCCGTGATCATCAACCGGGGCCACTCTCCACGAGACGGCCAACGGCGCCGCCGTCTCCTACGAACTTCTTTGACGCCTTGATCACGACCGGCATAAGGTCGATCATCATGGGCCCAAATGGGCCGAGTGCGGGGGAGGTTACGGGGTGCCGTCGATCGCCACGATTGCCCGGAAGGTCATGGGCCTACCGGAGCCAACGGGGGAGAGCAAGACCAAAGGGAAACCGCCGGCCGGTGTTTCGCGGCAGGGTGCCGGCCCGGCAGTAGGACCGGCGAACCCCTGGGAGGCCGCAGGCGCCCAACTTCAGCAACAGACGACGCGTCCAGCACCGCCCCCCAAGGCGACGCCGGGCGCCCCGCCGATCCGACCCTGGGTGCCGCAGGACGAGAGGTCCGGCGCGGTGTTCGCTCGTCGATTGGGGCGCGGGCTTGTCTGGGGTGTCTTCATCCTCGCCGCCGTGACGGGGGTGCGCGCGTGGGTCATTCCGGCGAAGGCGCCAGCGCCTCAATCCACTCCGACACAGACCTCTGCGGCCTACCCCGACGCTGAGGCCCAGGCCGTAGCCGCGCGGTTCGCGCGCTCCTATCTCGGCTGGGATGAGAGCAAGCAATCCGAGCGGGCCGCACTCCTGGCGTCGGTCCTGCCTGCCGGCGCCGAGACCGCGATGGGATGGGACGGGCACGGCCGTCAAGACGTGCTCACGGTTCAGCCTGGCACTGTCACACCGGACCGGGAGCATCAGGCGCGTGTGCGCGTGGACGTTCTCATTCAGCCTGCCGCGGCACAGTCCGGAGACGGCAAGCCCGCCCCGGCGGCGGCCCGGTGGGTCGGCCTTGAGGTGCCCGTCGTCGAAACGTCCGGTCGCGTCGTCGTCGCGGGACGCCCCGGCCTCGTCGGCATTCCCGCCGCCGGCCCGAAGGCGCCCGACCTTCCCGCCCGTGAGGTGGATACCGAGTTGAGCACGCTGACGAATCCCGCCGTCGCGAAGTTCTTCGAGGCGCTCGCCGGGCGCGACGTCGAGTCCGTCACCGCCCCCGGCGCCCAGGTGCCGCCGCTTCCCGACGGCATCGCGTACAAGGGCCTCACGTCGTGGTCCGCCGACAAGGGGAGCGACGGGGACCGTTTCGGAACGGCCGTCGTCGCCTGGACGCTCGGCGGCGCGACCGTCGAACAGGTCTACCGCGTCGAGCTCACACGCGTATCCAGCGCCGACGCGCAGCGGTGGCAGGTCGCCGAGGTGCGCGGCGGCTCCCTCTGACCGCCGCTATGTGCCCAGCTCACAGAACATGAGCGGCCGTCATATCCGCTGGCCAGCCTGCCAACACCACTCCCAAGGGGGAATCTCGTGCAACACCACCTCGTCGAGCTCGCGGCGCCACTCACCACCGGCGAGAGCCTCAAAGACTGGATCCTGATCGTCGTCGGGAATCTGTTCATGGCGTTCCTGGCCATCCGCGCTTTGGGCCACTTCATCAAGAAGGAGTGGGGAGAGATGGTCACCCTCGTCGTGGCCGCCGTGTTCGTCGGCGCGATCGTGTGGGCCCCACTGGTCGTTAAGGACGTCCTCACCGCCGTGTGGGGCAAGGTCGCGGGGACGGCCTGACCTGATGCGCGTCGGACACACCTACACCAGGCATTTCGACCTGGAGACCAGACAACATGAACTGCTGGGGATGGACCTGGGCGAGGGAGCGCCGAGGCGTGCCCTGATCCTGGGCCTGATCCTCTATGCGCTCTGGACGGGCCCCCTCCTTCTGGTGTTCGGGCTCCCCAACGAGATCACGTTCACGCTCTATTTCCTGCCCCCGCTGATCACCGCCGTCTACGGCACGCAGCGGTCCCACGGGATCGAGCGCCGGTGGAACATCACCGGATGGGCCATCGGTGTTCGATACCTCGTCCTCGGCCACCGACCGATCATCTGCGGCGGGCGCCGTGCCGCCTCCCGAAGCGAGTGGCTCCCGCGTCGTGACCGGTGGGCGGGTAAAACCGAGCTCCTCCTCGAATCGCCTCTCGGTGGACTCGTCGAGCGATGGCTCGGTGCAGAGGACGCCGCCCCGGCCGGTGCCGGCGGGCCTATCCGGCTCGCCGCACGGCCTCGGCTCTACGGGCCCGACGCCGTCGCGAAGGCCTACGGCCGCAAGATCAGTCAGCAGCACCAGAAGGGGGAAGCATGAAAATCCTACGGAGGGTCGGCACTTTCCTCGGTGTCGGTGGAGACCGCTCGGCCACGGCCCCGCAGTACGTCGCGCTCGCCGACGGACTCGTGAGCACCGACACCCACGCAGAGGCCTGGTACGTTCTCGCCTCCTCGAACACCGACCTCATGAGCGAGAGCGCCAGAGATGGTGAGCTCGATGCCGCGAACGCCGCCCTTGCGCGCACTCTCGCCGGGTACGACTGCCACCTCCGCGTTCTGTGGTCCCCTCTGCACGCCGAGGACTACGCGGCCGAGGCAGCCGCCGGCATGTTCACCGCGGGTGCCTGGGACGAGTGGGCCGAGCTCCGCGTTCGCCGCCTCGAACAGATCGGCCTGCCCACCCGTCACCTCCTCCTCGGTGTACGCCTCACCGAACGCACCGGACAGGCCCAGACACTCAGCCGGCGCGGCATGCAAGAAGGGCTAGGCCTGAACTCCGCGAGCCTCGGAGCCCGAGAGTTGGCGAAGTTGGATGCCCAGATGCGACGCCTCGGGCGCCGACTGGAGTCCTCGCCATGGAAGGCGGTACCGGCCTCGGTTGAAATGCTCACCTGGATGATCAGTCGCGAGCAGCACCGCAACGCCCCGCTTCCCGCGCCGACCGCAGCCGGCGTCATCAGCGGCGCCAAACTGGCCGCGCTCACCCGGGGGCGGATCTACCCCCACCCGGACCACCTGCGCGTGATCGACGCCCACGGCGAGGTGTCCGCCTGGGTGTCCGTACTGACCATGAGTGGCTTCCCCGAGCAGATGGAGATTCCTGGCGCCGGCGAATGGTTGAGGACACTCTCAGAGATCAACTACGTGCCGGATATCCCCGACGACGAACTCCCCGACGACATCGACCCCGCATCGCTGATCCTGCCCGTGAGCCCCGAGGCCAGCGTTCGGTTTCGAGTCCAGCCGAAGCGGGAGGCGCTCAAAAAGGTCGATCAGGCTCGCCGCCTCGCGAAGGAACAGAGGCGATCCGCCGCCCAGCAGAGCGCCGAGGAACCCGGCCGCGACATCGAGGAGACGGAGGAGGTGATGGCCGAGCTCACACGCGAAATGCGGCGCGAGGACCTCACACTCGTCGAGGACCACCCGCGGATCGTTGTCACGAGCACCACCTCACTCGACGACCTCCGCGCCCGGGTCGATGCCGTCATCACCCACTACGGCGGCTCCGGGATCGAGGTCTCGGTCGGCGAGGAGGAACAGCGCGAGCTCTGGCTCGAATCTCAGCCCGGTGATCAAGTACGCGTCCCCGATCTCGGCCACATTCGCGATGTCACCGCCCTCACCGGCTCATGGTGGTGGGGCGGCGCGCAGGTCGGCGACGACACCGGACCCATCGTCGGATATCTCACCGGGTCGACGCCCGGCGTGTTCCGCAACGATGTCACCGCCGGATCGGACCGGGGTGACGCGACCACTACGGCGTACGTCGGAAGGTCGGGCAGAGGTAAAACCACCGCGATGATGCTCTCCATGCTCGATGCGGGATTTCGCGGCGCGTACTGCTTGGCCTTGGATTTCAAGGGTGACCTTGGGGGCGTCGTGTCCGCCGCCCGCCGGTACGGCCTCAACGCACACCTCATCGAAACGGGGCCCCGTTTCGCCGGCGCGGTCGATCTCTTCACCCTCCTGGGGGCTGAGGGCGGAATCGACGTCGCCCGCGGCGAAGTCCCGGCGCAACTCAGCATCGCGGCACCCGAACACCTCCGGGAGCGCGGCGCCGAGACCCCCATCACCCACGCCACGAACGCGGTGATCAAGGCCGGTGACCCCGCCACTTGGAAGGTGATCGAGTACCTCCGGCAGATGCAAGACCCGCTCGCACGCGAAACCGGCGAGGCTCTCTACGAGCTGAGTCAGAACTCGCTCGGCGCACCCTTCATGGGCCGGCCCACGGGCGAGGCCCCGCCGCTGGAACCCAAGCCGGGAATTTGGGTGGTGCAGATGCCCGGCCTCGCTCTGCCGGGCGCCGATTCCAGCCGGAGCGAGTGGAACCCCATGCAGCGGCTTTCGGTGGCGCTCATGCACTCGATGCTCGCCTACGGGGTCACCACCGCCGGCCGCCGCGATCTCCGCGGCCTCCGCAAGGCAGTCTGTGTTCCGGAGGTGCACGTTCTCACCGCCACCCGCGAAGGGGCAACCTTCCTTCAGTACATCGCCCGTGTGGGCCGGGCGTTGGCAACCTCGCTCCTCCTCGACACACAGGACCCGGAATCGCTCGTCAAGCTCGTTGGTGTCATCGAGCAACTCACCACAGTTGCCGCTTTCCAGCTCACGACCCCAGAGCAACAGGACGCCCTGGCCCAACTCCTCGGCCTCCCCAAGAACCAGCACACCCGCGATCTGATTCAAGACGTCGGTCTACTGCCCGACCGGGAAATTAGGCACGGGCACTGCATCATCCGAGACCGGCGTTTCAGCTGTGCCACCGTGCAGTGGGACGTCCCCTCTGACGAGCTCCTGGCGCTCCTCGACACAACCCCCAAGGCGACGCAGGGCGGAAACGACAGCGCCGTGACCATGGAAAAGGTGGACGTGTGAAGCGACGCGCAATGGCGGTACTGGCGACGGCCGCCGCTGGTTTACTCCTGGTCGGATGCTCCTCGTCCGACGACGGTACGGCCAAGGGGACAGGGAAGGAGCCTGCCGCCGCGATCCTTGCCGCCGCTCGCTCCTACCAGGAAGCCACCAACCGTCAGGACTGGCGTGCGCGCTGCGAGCTGACGTCTACGCGACTGCGGTTCGGCGGCACTGTCGAGGAGTGCGTCGCGAAAGACGCGCCGCGCCCATCGGCGTCACCCTCGGCCTCGGAGTCGAGCCCGACGCCAACGGTTGAGCCGCCCCGGTACGCGGACGGTTCGACCCCGCAGGCAAGGCCCACACCGACGACGAGCGGACCTGAGCGAGCCGACACCGGGCCGGTGACAGCCTCGGACGTCGTCGAGGTGCCAGCCACCACCCGGCACCCGGCCGGATACGGAGTCTTGATCACCTATTCCGTCCAGTGGCCCGGCAAGCCCTCCACCAAGTCAACGCGCGCCCTGCGACTCATCAAGGAGTCCGGCGCCTGGGTCATCGATCAACACGAGGACGTGAGTGATGCCGACGTGGCCCACGGCTCACCCGTTCGCACCGCTCTTTCTGGGGGGTAAGAGTGCTAATTCGTAGACTGCCGCGTCCGAGGAACGTGGTAATTCCAATCCTGTTCGCGTACACCTCGCTCATGGTATTTGCGGGGCAGGCGCATGCAGGCGAAATCAAACCGCTCGGTGTTGGCGACCTCATGCCGTCACCAAAACTCACAATTCCCGATGGCGGGGGAACCCTGTACGAGACGTACGGGAGCAGTCAACACGTCTGGATTCTCGACGAGCAATTCGGGTGGGGGGACACGTTCGAGGCGACATTCCACGGAATTGCCGATCTCTTCATGCTGCTGACCGTCGTGGTTGCTTCGGCCGCGATCGTCATCGTGCAATGGATCTTTCAACTCACGTCCATCCCAGCTCTCGAAAACGCCATCTCCGGCAGCATTGGCGGCGCCGCCAAGGGATTGTCTCTAACGCTTCTGCCTACCGCGCTTGCCGTCGGCGGTCTCGTTGCCTTTGTTCAACACAAAAAAGGCGGCGGCGGGGGAGGCATGTCGCAGATCGCATGGGTGCTGATCTCCGGCGTTTTCTCCGTGTCGCTCCTGACCAGTCCGCAAGTGTGGGTGGACGGACTGGGGACGGCTCGGCAGGTCGGCGCCGATGTCGCGATGAACGCGACATCAGCGGGCCTCGGTGACGGGAAAGCAGAATTTCCGTTCAAGACTCCCCATGAGCCAAAATTCACGGGAACCGGTCGCGAGGACATGATCAGGAAGTCCAACGACGCCGTATGGCGTGCATACGTTGCGACTCCCTGGTGTGTGGCCGAATTTGGCTCGCGGGAAGCATGCGAGAAATACGGCGCTGATGTACTCGAAAAGGGGAGTGACAGGGACGAGCGGGAAGAATGGTTGAAAGGCCACGTCACCGAGGCCGCCGTCGGTAAAGATTCCGTCCAGTGGCGGCAGGGGCACAACCCCGGGGGGCGCGTCGCCGTAACGATCCCGGCGTTCATCAACGTCGTGTTGTTCGCGGCTCTAGTGATCATCCTGGCCTTCACTTCCCTGGCGAGCTTTATCGGCGCACTCTTCCTGCTCTTGACCGGCGTAATTTTCGCCTGCCTCTGGGTGATCCCAGGAAGGCCGAGGCAATGGGGACTTAGCTGGTTTGATCAGCTACTCGCCCGAACCCTCGAATCATTCATCGCCACATTGGTACTCGGCGCCGTGCTCTCCCTACAGGTCGCAACAACGACTCTCTTCGACGAGTACGGGTGGCTCCCAACAAGCGGCCTGGCCATCGCCGCGGCCATCGTCGGCATGCAGTTCCGATCCGTCCTGGCTCAAATCTTCGGCGTCCGTGGCAGCACCGCGGGTGGCATGCTCGCCGGCTTCGTCGCCTCGCGCCTCCTCAACGGCGGTGGCGGCAAACGGCGTCGCAACAGCGGCGGAGCCAACCGTCCCCAGGGATCGAATCCCGGTGGTGGCCGCCGACGACTACCCGGCGGCGGTGGCGGACAGGGCGGCCCAGGAGGCACGCCTCCCGAGATGGGCAACGGCGTACCGACTACCCCGCGCGTTCCCCCGCAGCGCCCGCCCGTTGCCCGGCCGCTGCCAACCGGCGGGGCTACGGGACAACCTTCCGCCGGCAGTCTGGCGGGCACCCACCCCCGAGCCGGCAACACGGCCGCAGGCACGATCAACCCCACGGTCACCATGGAACGCGTCCGGCCCGAACCTCGACCCGCAGGCGCCGCAGTGGAAGCCGGGGCCGTCCGCCCGTCCGTTCCCGCCCAGAAGCCCCGCCCGGCACTTCCCGCCGGCGTCGGCACGGGATCGTCCTCGTCTGAGGGCGCGGTATCAGGTCGTGTTCTGCCACCCGCGAGCTCGACCACGCGCGCCGAGGCCGGAGCCGCCCCCGGCTACGCGTTCCGGCAGGCCCCAACGCCTACCGCCAGTGCCGAGGGGTTGCCGTACATCCGCGCCACTGTTGTGCGCAGCGTGCCCAACAAGCCGCCAGCACCGTCACGGCCGGGTCGCCGCAGTACGCCGCCTCCGACGAGGCAGACCGCCCCAACAGAGCGGCGGCCGATGAGCAGTCCGCCACCGCCCCGACCCGGGGCGAGTGCGACCAACTCCCGCACTGCGGCAACGTCCGCACGGAGGGGCTGACCCAATGGCCCAGAAAGACGAACCGACCCCCGAGGAATGGCGCGAGATCCTCGCGAACTTCACCTATCCCGATGAGGTCAAGGAGACTCCCCGCCGCCGTACTCAGGTTGAACTCGTAGTTGCCGTGGGTGATGACGGTCCTTGATCCCTGCGGTATGCCGTGGGGATGAGGTATGCGCAGGGGGGCGGGTACACGCCCGAAAGACAGGCGGCGCGTGAGCGGTTGA
>NZ_JAPNLK010000163.1 GCF_026627505.1 Streptomyces sp. H27-H5
GTACTCACGCCCCCGCGCTCACACCCCCACCAGGAACCCCCGCCAGGAACTCCCGCACGGCCGCGCCGAACCCCTCCGGATCCTCCGCCCGCGCCCGATGCCCCCTCGGCAGCTCCACCACGGCCCGCACCAGATCCGGCCGCCGCGCCGCGAGCCCGTACGCGACCCCCTCACCCGAGCCCCGACCCCACACCACCGCCGGCCCCAACCCCAGCCCCTCCAGCACGGTGGCCGCGTCCGCCACGTACCCGTCGCACGCATCCTCCCCGGCCACGCCCGACGCCCCGTACCCCGACAGATTCAGCGCGATGACATGCCACCCCGGCCCCGCGTCTCGGACCGCCGACTCGAAGGACCCCCCGTCCCCCGAGCGCCCGTCCTGAGACTGCCCGTCCCCCGGATGCCCCCGCAGCACCAACAGCGGCGCCCCCGCACCCCCGAAATCCGTGTATGCGAGCCCGCGCCCGTCCGCCGCCCGCACCACCCCCGGCAGCGGCCCCAGTCTTTCGATCACCCGCCGCCGCAGCAGCCGGTACTCCTCCCAGCGCCTCGGCAGCCGCCCCGGCGGCCGCTTCCCCATCAGCCGGGCCCGCGTGATCGTCTGCCCGAGCCGGAACTGCTCCCGCGTCAGATCGACGCACATCCCCCCGGGCAAAACGTTCCAACAGTGGAACCCCTGCTGCTGCCCGCCCCACCAGACCTCACCCACCATCAACTCCCCGCCCACCAGATCCTGGACGACCAGAGCCGTGATGTCGCAGTGCCCCCAAGCCGGATTCCCGGCCGTCCAGGGCGCCCGCTCCACGTCGTCGGGCGAACAGGTCTCGGCCGACCATCCCGCGCGGATGGCCGCCTCAAGATCCGCGAGGGTCCAGGGAGTCGTCATCGCCCCAGCGTGACGCACCCCACTGACAACGAGGCCGATCCACCCACCACACCACCCGCGTCGGCGCCGCGATCCGACTCGTGCCCCGGACCGCGGCGCCGACGACGGGCGTCCCCGGATCAGGGCCTGATGAGCGGCGTCCAACCGCTGGGGCAGGTGAGCACACCGCTCGCCACGTAGGTGCAGGAGTTCTCGAACACGTTCCCGTCGGTGGTCAGCACCTTGACCTGCGCGGTCACGTCCAGGATGTTCAGGGACACGCCACACGCGTTGCGCGGGAAGCCCGGGTTCCCGCTGGTGGAGAGGTCCTTCCAGACGTACGGCCCGTTCTCCACGATCGCGCTGGTCGTCCGACGCCCCAGAAACGCCTTGCCCCGGCTCACCACGGCACTGAACTCCAGGCCGAACCGCCCCTGGGCCGTGTCGACGCCCACGCAGGGCTGGGCCGGACCCCGGTCACCCTTGGGACCCCGGTCCCCCTTCGGCCCGCGGTCACCCTTGGGCCCCTTCGGCCCCCGAGGCCCCGTACAACCGCTCGACGGCCCGGACGCGGCGGACTTCAGCAC
Source organism: Streptomyces sp. H27-H5 (assembly GCF_026627505.1). Taxonomy (GTDB): domain Bacteria; phylum Actinomycetota; class Actinomycetes; order Streptomycetales; family Streptomycetaceae; genus Streptomyces. The sequence continues at coordinate 1,453 of NZ_JAPNLK010000163.1, forward strand.
CCTGGCCTTCAACTTCGAGCACCCGTCACCGGCCGCGGGAGCCGACGCCACGGCGGTCGACCCCTGCGCGGCGGCCATCGCCGGAGCCGAAACCCCCGACAGCGCGAACACCAGCGGCACTGCCACACCGCCGGCCAACCACACGCGCCGACCCGACTTCACTGCGGAACCCATCCCTGCTCCTTGCGTCGTCCAACCGAACGGGGTGGAGCATCCCGCGCAACCCCGCGTACAGATGGAACGACTGACGGAATGTCGGACATGTGTCAGCGGTACGGCCCAACGACACGCCGCCCCATTGGGCCGAACGGCCGCCCCTCACCCGACCCGGAGACCTCCCGCCGGCACGGCGAGACGACAATCATCGCCCGGCGTCAACCCCCGTGATACACAGAGTGACCTGGTCAGAGCGTTCCGGCGAGGCACAGACCGCGAGCTCGGGTAAAGAGAGCCGCCAAGTCGGCGACGGCGGCGGTTTCATCAGCGAAGATAGTGCGTGACCCATGCCGTCGGGCACGGGCTACCGGAACTACCCATACAGGGGCGGTGAGTTACATGATCCTGGCAGCCGAAAAGGGCGACATCACCACCATCATCGGCGGAATCGCCCCGAACTGGGGGCCGTTCGGCAGTCTCGGCAACGAAGCGAAGGTCATGATCGAAGTGGTCATGGCCATCGCGATCCTCCTCTGCCTCGGCATCGCCATCTGGGGCGCCGCCAAGCAGCGCATCGGAGCGACCGCACTGCGCGACACCTTCAGCGCGGAACAGGGCAAGGGCCTGATCGTGGCAGGCCTCACGGGCGTCTTCATCATCGGATCCCTGGGCACCCTCTTCACGATCGTCTACGGAATGGCCGTCTAGCCGTGTCGCCCGCCGGCCGTCGTACCTGATGGCGAATCACCACACCGCATCCACGCGGGAACGAGCGCTACCGTCGTACGAGGCGGAGGGGGCGGACACGGAATGAGCAACGACGACCACTACGGCGGCGGCGGCCACGGCGAAGTGGGCGGCACGGGCCAAACCCGTACGCGCCTCCCGGACTCCCCCTCCGACCCCTACGGCAACCCGCGCCGCACCCCCCGCCCCTCCCGCGGCCTCATCACCGCGGTCGGCGTGGTGGTCCTTCTCATCGCCGCCATCGCGTTCGCGAACCAATCCCCGGACGCCCCCACCAACAACGCGTCGAACAAGCCTCCGACCGACGCCGCCACCAGCCCCACCGGCACCCAGCCGGTCACCGGCAAGTCCAACGGCATCCCCAAGGGCTTCTCCCAAGACGAACAGGGCGCCCAATCGGCGGCCGCGAACTACGCGGTGGCCCTGGGCTCCGACGGAATGTTCGACAGCAACCGCAGACGCGCCATCCTCCAGGCCGTCTACCTCCCCGACGTGGCCTCGGCCCGCCAAGGCGAACTCGACCGGCTCTACTCGGATCAGGGATTCCTGTCCCGCATCGGCCTCGAAGCCGGCGGCAAGGCGCCCAAGGGCCTCATGTTCGTCTCCCGCGCCAACCCGGCCGGCACCAAGGTGGAGAAGTTCAGCGGCGACACCGCCAGCGTGTCCGTCTGGTCCTCGACGCTCTTCGGACTCGCCGGCGAGGGATCGAAGAACCCGGTCTCCGAAAGCTGGTACACCAACACGTTCGAGCTCAAATGGGCCAACGGTGACTGGTGGGTCTCCGACTTCTCGCAGCAGGACGGCCCGGCGCCCGTGGGCCGGGATCAAAGAGCGGCCACCGCCGAGGAGATGTCCGCAGCCGTGTCGCAGTTCGGAGGGCTCACCTATGCGCGCTAGCCGTCGTGGCACGTCCCTCACAGCCATCCTCGTACTGGTGCAAACCAGCGCGGTCCTCCTGGCCACCCGCGCTGTCGCCGCTCCCACACCGACGCCCTCCGGAACACCCTCACCGGGGAAGTGCGAGGGAGTCGTCGGCCCCCTCAAGGACTCGTGCGAACGCAGCATCGGAGGCGAGACGCCGACCGGAGCCGGGGGCACTGGCCTGAACGCCAACCCCACCGACGCCCTCAACCCCCTCGCCTCCCTCGCCCGCGGCTGCGCCGACGCCGCCGCCTGGATCGTCGGCAAGCTCAGCGAGGCCATCAAGTCCACGGCCACCGTCGACTTCACCAACCCCGCCTTCCTCCAGCAGTACGCCGTCGTCTTCGCCGCGAGCACCATCCTCACCCTCGTCCTGTGGCTCCTCGCCGTCGCCAAGCGCGCGATCCGCGGCGTCCCCCTCACCACCGCCATGTCCGAGGCCATCGGCTTCCTCTGGCTCACCGTCCTCGCCTCCGCGTTCACCCCGCTGATCCTCTACACCGTCGTCTCCGCGACCGACGGCGTCACCGAGGTCATCGCCGCGGCCACCGGCGGCCAGACCGACGTCTTCTTCGGCTCGTTCTCCGAGGCCCTCAAGAAGGGCGACGACATCGGCGGCGGCCCGATCATGCTGATCGTCGTGGCCCTCGTGACCGTCCTGGCCGCCGGGATCCTGTGGCTGGAGCTCGTCATCCGCGCCGCCCTGCTCTACGTCGGCGCCCTCCTGGGCACGGTCGTCTACGCCGGACTCGTCGACCGCAACATGTGGGGCCACGTCCGCCGCTGGGCCGGCATCATGATCGCCGTCATCCTCGTGAAGCCGGTCATCGTGATCGTCCTCGGCCTCGCCGGCGCCCTCGCGGGCGAGAAGGGCCCCAACGCCTTCTCCGCCGTCGTCTCCGGACTCGCGATCATCCTCCTGGCGATCTTCGCCTCCGCGATGATCTACCGCTTCGTCCCCGGCTTCGGCGACGAGATCGCCTCCGCCCGCTCCAACCGCAGCAAGGCCACCGACGGCGCCCAAGCCGCCGCCGTCATCAGCTCCCCGGCCTCCCTCGTCTCCCAGGGCATCAAAACCCACAGCAGCCGCGGCGGCGGCGCCCACCGCGCGAGTGGCGGAGGCGGCGGCGACGCCAATCAGATCTCCGGAGGCATGGCCGCGCACAGCAGCCGAGGCTCCGGCGGCGGGTCCGGCGGCGGATCTGTCCCCTCCGCCACACCCCCGCCCCGCACCGGCTCGAGCACGAGGAACACAGGAGGTGACGGGCGTTGACGACCCAGTCCCACCAGCTTCACCCGATCGCGCCCCGTCGCACGTATCTCATCGGCCGCGCCCGGCCGAACGCGATCGTCGGCAAGAACCGCGAGACCGGCGAGATCGCCCTGATCATCGCCGGCGCGTTCCTCGGCATGATGAGCGGACTGCTCGTCCCCGACCTCACCCTGCGCATCGTGAGCCTCGCCGGCTTCCCCATGCTCGCCCTCGCCGCCGTGTACGTCCCGTACAAGGGCCGCACCTTCTACCGGTGGTTCGAGATCAGGCGCAGCTACAAGCGCACCCTGCGCCGCGGCACCACCTACCGCTCCGGCACCATGGAGGCCGGCATCCGCGGCTCCGACGGCCGCGAGGTCGAGGTCGGCCCGCCGCCCGGCATCGGCCGCATCAGCTGGCTCGCCGCACCCTTCGGCCCCGACGAGATCGCCGTCCTCCTGCACGCCGACCGCAGAACCGTGACCGCCGCCATCGAGATCGAGGGCCCCGGCGTCGGCTTGCGCGACAGCGAGGACCAGGAAGCCCTCGTCGACCGCTTCGGCACCCTCCTCAAGCACGTGGCGAACGGCGACGGCTTCGTCACCCGCCTCCAGATGCTCGCCCGCACCCTCCCCGCCGACCCCGACGCCCACGCCAAGGACGTCGCCCAGCGCGGCGACACCACCGCCCCCGGCTGGCTCCGCGAGTCCTACGACCAGCTCCAGTCGATGGTGTCCACGTCCTCAGAGCAGCACCGCGCGTACCTCGTCGCCTGTATGCACTACTCGCGCGAACTCGCCGCCGAGGCCCACACCATCGCCCGCGCCTCGACCCCCCACAAGGGCCGCAAGCTCGACCGCGACGCCGGCCTCGCCATCGTCATGGCCCGCGAGCTCACCGACATCTGCGCCCGCCTCGCCGAGGCCGACATCCGCGTACGCCAGCCCCTCGGCCAGGGCCGGCTGTCCTCCCTCGTGCACTCCATGTACGACCCGGACCACCCCATCGACCACATCCAGGCCATGACGAAGCGCAACGCCTGGCCCGCCGAACTCGACGCGGTCGAACCCACCTACCTCCAGGCCAAGACCCGCGAGTCCTCCACCCGCGCCCCCTGGTGCCACGCCACCGCCTGGGTGAAGGAATGGCCGATGACCCCCGTCGGCGTCAACTTCCTCGCCCCGCTCCTCGTCCACACACCGGACGTCATCCGCACCGTCGCCGTCACCATGGACCTCGAACCCACCGAGGTCGCCATCGAACGCATGCTGACGGAGAAGACCAACGACGAGGCCGACGCCAGCCGCGCCGCGAAGATGAACCGCACGGTCGATCCGCGCGACATCGCCGCCCACGGCCGGCTCGACCAGAGGGGTGAAGATCTCGCCAGTGGTGCGGCGGGAGTCAACCTGGTCGGGTATATCACGGTGTCCTCGCGTTCACCCGAGGCCCTCGCCCGCGACAAGCGCACCATCCGCGCCTCGGCGGGCAAGTCCTACCTGAAGCTGGAGTGGTGCGACCGAGAGCACCACCGCGCCTTCGTCAACACCCTGCCGTTCGCCACCGGCATCCGACGCTAGCTGGAGGGAAGTGCCGCCCATGCGAGATCCCATGTCCGCTCTGACGGACGCCTTCACCAGCTTCCTGTTCGGCAAGGTGGAGACCACCCGCCTGCCCGTCCGCACCTCCACCGGGCAGGCCCAGGCCGTCTACCTGCCGACCGCCGCCCCCGGCCTCGGCGACTCCGGCGTCATCATCGGCCGCGAGGTCTACAGCGGCAAGGGGTACATCTACGACCCCTTCCAGCTGTACGGGCAGCAGCTCCCCGCCCCCCACTGGCTGGTCCTCGGCGAGTCCGGCAACGGGAAGTCCGCGCTGGAGAAGACGTACGTCCTGCGCCAACTCCGTTTCAAGGACCGCCAGGTCGTCGTCCTCGACGCCCAGGGCGAAGACGGCGTCGGCGAGTGGAACCTGATCGCCCAGCAGTTGGGAATAACCCCCATCCGCCTGGACCCCATCGCCGCGAACGACGACGGGATCCGCCTCAACCCCCTCGACCCGGCGATCACCACGACCGGCCAGCTCGCGCTGCTCCGGACCATCATCGAAGTCGCCATGGGCCACGGCCTCGACGAACGCTCCGGCTTCGCCCTGAAGGTCGCGCACGCCTATGTAGTCGACACGATCCGCGACCGCCAGCCCGTCCTCACCGACATCGTGGAACAACTGCGCCACCCCGAGCCCGAGTCCGCCCAGGCCATGAACGTCGACCTAGACGATGTCCGCGCCTGGGGACTCGATGTCGCCCTGGTCATCGACCGTCTCGTCGACGGCGACCTCCGCGGCATGTTCGACGGCCCCACCACCGTCGGCATCGACCTCGACGCGCCACTGATCGTCTTCGACCTGTCGCACATCGACCGCAACTCCATCGCGATGCCGATCCTCATGGCGATCGTCGGTGTCTGGCTGGAACACACCTGGATCCGCCCGGACCGCAAGAAGCGCATCTTCCTGGTCGAAGAGGCCTGGCACATCATCAACAGCCCCTTCGTCGCCCAGCTGTTCCAGCGCCTGTTGAAGTTCGGCCGGCGCCTGGGTCTGTCCTTCGTCGCCGTCGTCCACCACCTCTCCGACGTCGTCGACGGCGCCGCCGCCCGCGAAGCCGCCGCCATCCTCAAGATGGCCTCCACCAGAACGATCTACGCCCAGAAAGCCGACGAGGCCCGCGCCACGGGCCGGGTGCTCGGCCTGCCCCGCTGGGCCGTGGAGATCATCCCGACCCTCACCCCGGGCATCGCGGTCTGGGACGTCAACGGCAACGTCCAGGTCGTCAAGCACCTGATCACCGAGGCCGAACGCCCGCTCGTCTACACCGACCGCGCCATGACCGAATCCTCGGCGCAACACCGACTCCCCGACGATCTGCTGGCCGCCGAACTGGAGGCGGAGGAGCGAGCCCTCCTCATCGAACGCCACCACACCGGCCCCGGCTCCGCGACCACGGTGGCGTAACCATGTCCGACCCCAGACGTACGGAACCCCCCGCGCGGGCCGGAGGCGTCCCCGACGGGGCCCTCGTCGGCCTCCTGGCGTTCCTGCTCGGCCTCGCCGTCCTCGTCTGGTCGGCCACCGGCCTCTCGGCGCTCTTCTCCAAGGGCGCCTGGCCGGGCACCGTCACGTTCACCCGCACCCCGGACGCGGTCCGTGCCCTGATAACGGAACCCCACGACCTGGCCGGAGCCTGGCCCGAGACCGACCCGGCGGCCCTCTCCGGCTGGGGCCTGTTCTGGGGCCTGTTCATCGGCCAGCTCCTGATCCTGCTGGTCCTGACCCTCTTCACGATGGGCGTCATCGCCCGCACCAAGGCCCGCCGCGCCCTCCTCAAGCACCCCGGCCGACTCGACGACCAGCCCCCGCCCGGGCCGATCCCCACCCCGCCGGCGCCGCGGCCTCCGTCCGTGTTCGAGACCGCGAGTCCCGAGGCAGCGCCCCACGGCGCCCTCCGCACCGCGGACCACCCCGCGCCGGTCGACGAGGCCTACCCCCACGGCTTCGGCCACGCCCCGACACCGCCCCCGGCCACGACGCCCACCCCGGCACCCGCAACGGTGCCCGTGCCCGCACCCGTACCGGCAACCGCGCAGGCTCCGGCCCGCCTCGGCTACGCCGCCCCCGCGGAACGCCACACCACCTCCGCCCGCCACATCGCGGCTGCGGAAGGCGCGGTCCTCGTCGTCACGTCCGCCCCCGCACTCTGGTCGGAGACCAAGGACGCCCGCGCCAAGCTCGGCCCGGTCCTCCTCTACGACCCCTCGCACCTCTGCGACACCCCGGCCCGCATGCACTGGAACCCCGCGGAGGGCTGCGCGGACCGCGACCTCGCCGCCGCACGCGCCCTGGCCCTCCTGGCGCCCGTACGCCCCCAGGCCCGTATGGACGCCGCGGTCGCCGACACGGCGGAAACGCTCCTGCGGAGCTGGCTCCAGGCCGCGGCCCTCGACAACCGCCCCTTCAAGCAGCTGCACCGTTGGGCCCAGGGCACCAACGCCCAGGACCCGGTCCGGATCCTCCGTACGCACCCGCAGGCGGCCCCCGGCGCGGCCGGCGAACTCGAAAGCGCCCTCACCGCGTACCCCGAGCGCCGCGAACTGGCCCAGCACCTGACCGCCCGGGCCCTGTCCTGCCTCAGTTCGATCCACATCCGCGAGGCCTGCAACCCGAACCGAACGGATTCCGTCACGCTGGCTTCGTTCCTGACCGAAGGGGGCACCCTGTATCTGGTGGGCGAGTCCCTGGAGGACCCGCGCAGCCACCCGGGTGCAATGCCCTTGCTGACCGCACTCGCCTCCAGCGTGGTCGAGCACGGCCGTCGCATGGCCGCACGGTCATCCCACGGTCGGCTCGACCCACCACTGACGCTGGTCCTGGAGGACGTGGCGGCCGTCGCCCCCATTCCGCAGCTCCCGGAGCTCCTCCAGGACGACGCCCTGCCGCTCCTCGCGCTCTGCCGCAGCCGCGAGCAGGCCCGCTCCCGCTGGCCGCAGGCCGCCTCCGCCTTCTAACTCCCCACCGCGGGCCGTTCCAGTACGTACTCCAGCTCCCGGGCCTCCGGGTCCGACGGCGTACCGACCACGATCCGGCCGCTCGCCACGAATCCGTACCGCCGATAGAACGCCTCGGCCCGCCCGTTGTCCTCGTGGACGAAGAGCCGTACCCGCCCCAGCGCCGGCCCCTCCAGCGACCAGGCCCACTCCAGGGCGGCCGCGAACAACGCACCGGTCAGTCCGGTGCCCCGCTGCCCGGGCCGCACGAACACCCCCACCAGGTGCCCCTGCGCCTTCTCCACGACCTCACCGAAGTAGTCGACGGTGCCGCCTTCCTCGACGAGCACGGTCACCGACCCGTCCCAGGATCCGTCGGGAGCCTCGGCAACGAACTGCCGGGCAGCCCGCCCGCTCGAAGCTCTCGCGGTCCGTCCCTGCCAGAACTCGTCCGGCTGGGCCTCGGCCTCCACGATGCTCTCCAGGAAAGCCACCGGAGCCGCGGGATCCCGCAATGCGCTGAGCCGCAGCTCCTTGACCTTCTCCCACTCGCCGGCAGACACCGGCCGCACCCCATGCTGATTCATAGTGCGGATCAAAGCACGACACCGGTGCACCCTGCACGCAAAAAACAGGACCATTGAACGAAAATGGGTCTGGAACGCAGAAAAGCCCCGCACCCTGAAGGGTGCGGGGCTTTCCCACAATGATTGTTCGGCGGCGTCCTACTCTCCCACAGGGTCCCCCCTGCAGTACCATCGGCGCTGAA
>NZ_JAPNLK010000164.1 GCF_026627505.1 Streptomyces sp. H27-H5
TCCTCCCCACCGGCCTCCCCATCGGCAGTCCCGAGGACTGCCTTACCTGCGCCGGCACCCTCTACCTCGGCAGCCCGGCCTGACCGGCCCAACCCCCCTCCACGAACTTTCGCGGTGCAGCACTAGGTTCTCGGGCCTGTTGTCGTCGCGGACGCCGTTGATGTGGTGAACCGTCTCGTCCTGGAACAGGTTCCGACCGATGGCCTGTTCCATTACGAACCGATGTTCCGCGCGGTACCGGCCGCCGCGCAGGACCATTCGGTACCCCTGCGGCGTCAGGTATCCATTGCTCTCACCGGTGTGGAGGAGGTGGGCCGGTCCGGGGTCCCCCGTGCGGTTGACGCGGGCCCTGTGCAGAGCGCAGTACTCCTCTCCCCGACGCGGCTTGGTGCAGCCATTCACCGAGCAGGGAAGGGGTGTCTTCTTCTTCGGCCCGCACGGCTGGGCCTCGGCAGTTCCTGCGTCTCCATACCGCCGCCACCGCCGGTAGTGCGTGTCGCAGTACCCGCGAGAGGCGTGCGCACGGTCACATCCGTCGACTGAACAGGCTTTGAGAGGTGCTTGCGAACGATGCGGTGCATCAAGCAGGCGGCCCGCGCGCGCCCGCTCGTAGTGCAGCTTGCAGTAGTTCTTTGCGAAGTATCGTGCGTCGCAACTCTGCACAGCGCAGCTGGTGTTGGCCATAGCCCAGCCTATCGCGAACCTCGGATGATTAGCGTACGCCCAATGAAACTGCGAACATGAAACTGGGGGTGGTGCCGCTGATGGTCCAGGCGACCCGCCACCAGTCGTCGGTGATGGCGCCGCCCGCGGTGCGCAGGATCTCGCCGCCCGCCGCAGTCGCCGCGGCGAACGTGGCCTGCGTCGTGGGGCTGGGGAACCCGACCGCGTTGTCGGACTCGATGCGGGCCGTGATCGACGGCGTGGTCCCGGCGACCGACAGAACGTGCAGCGCGGCGTACATGCGCTTCCCTGCGGGGACCGCGCCGAGCTGTTGGGCGGTGCCGGTGCCGGTCGAGGTGCGGGCGGTCCCGGCCGGATGGCCGATCACCCCGCGCACCAGCGGCCAGGACGACTTGGCGGTGCCGGTCCATGGCGCGACGTCGCCGACCGCACCGCCGAGTTGGTAGCCGCTGCGCATGGCGGAGGTGAACCAGGCGAGCGCGCCGACGCCGGCGCCGTCGGGGCACGCGGTCCACGGCCCGACGCCGCCGAGCTGCGCCCAGGACGCGTTGTCGACGAGGCTGGGGTCCCCGGCCTCCCACTGCCCCTCGCCGGTGAACTCAGCCGAGCCGAGGCCAGCCATGACTTCCTTGTAGCCGGCTGACAGGTAGTTGGTGGACTCCTTGTCCTCGACCTCGGCGCTGACTTCGATCTTGTTGGAGGCGCCGGTGAGGTCTGCGGCGACCGCGTACAGCCGACAGTTGAGCAGCACAAACTTGGCCATGTCAGTCCCTTCCGTCGCCGATGACTTTGACGATCAGCTCCGCGCCGACGTAGGTGGTGCCCTGGTGCTCGTACCAGCGGACGCTCTGCACCCGCTCCAGGTGGACGTCGTCCGCGTGGCCGTCCAGAGCCTCCTCGCCCGGGGCCCCGCGGGCGGCGACCAGGGCGGCCTTGATGGAGGCCGGACCGGCGCCGGACAGCATCGCGTCAAGGAGCCGCTGGGAGGTCTGGTCATCGGCCCGCCCGACGAGGACACGGCACGTCAGCTCCGCCTCGTCGAGCGCCCGCCCGAACGCCTTGTCGTAGGCCACGGTGTACTCGGCCACGAAGAAACAGGGCGCGGTGATCGAGTCCGGGGTGTAGCCGGTGCACGTCAGCCGGCCCGCGCCGGAAGGGAGGACCACGGCCCGGACGGCGCCCGCGATGGCCTCACGAACTGCCGCCATCTGCACCGTCGTCCACCCCCTTCGCCGCAGCCTTGCGACGGCCCGTCTTCGGGCTCGGCTCGGTGGCTTCCTCGGCGACACCGGCAGCGACGAGGTGCGCGCCGACGGTGGTCGGCAGGTCGGCCTCCTCGCCCTCGGCGGGCCACGGCTCGCCGTCGCGGGTGGCGCCCTCGGGCATGGCGGTGATCATGCGAATGCGCATGGTGACTCCTCACCCGAAACCGGGCAGTACGTAGGGCTCGATCAGGTTCCAGACGTCCGGGTCCCGGCGGGACAGACGGACCACACCCCAGTCGGCGGACCCCGTCACGCCCTCGGGGGAGTCCTTCCGCTTGAACAGGCGGTTGGCCTGGATGAGCGTGGCCTGCACGACCTCGTCAGGGACGGCCGGCCACCCGAACCGGGCGGTGACACGGACGCGGCTGGTGCCGGATCCCCAGCCGCCGGACCGCAGCAGCGCGGTCACCGGGCGGCCCACGACCAGGGCGTTGTCCGGGAGGGTCTCCCACGTGGTCACCACCGACCATGCAGCGGCCGACCCCGTCTCGACGACGAGGCCGGACGTGCTGCCGATGTCGTCGACCACCAGGGCCGTCCCGCCGTCCTCGACGACGGTCCGGCCGTGCGGCCGGTACACCCGCGCCACCGGCTCAGCGTCCAGCCAATACCTGCGGCCGGTCATCTTGTCGATGGACCGGGACGCGGTATTGAGTGCCTGCTCCAGCGAGGCGTCCCGGCTGTCGTCATCGTCGTCCAGGCCGAGCTGCCGTTTCAGCGTGCCGAGGTCGGCGTACTCGTTGGCCACGGCCGGCTCACTTTCCGCCGGTGTCGCCCTCGGCCTTGTCGGCCGGCTTCGTCGTAGCCGCGCGCGCCGGGGCGGCCGCGGCCTTCTTCGCCGGCGTCTTGGCCGCGGCTTCCTTGCCGTCGCTACTCGCGTCGGCGGTCTGCCCGCTCGGCGCCGAGCGGCCGGCCGGGCCGCGGCTCTGATCCGCGTCGCCCTCGTAGCCGTAGTGCTCCAGCTGCTCGTCGACCTGGCGGACGCGGTCCTTCTCGCCGCGCCGCTTGTAGCCTTCGCGCTCACGCAGCAGCGCGGCGATCATCTTCCGATCTTCCTTGCGGGTACTCATCAGTGACGCCTCCGTCAGACGAAGAGGATGGTTGCGGAGCAGGTGAACGACGGGGTAGTGCCGCCGATCGTCAGCGCCGCACGGACGTAGGACGCGGTGACCGCGCCGGCAGAGACCCGGTTCCCGGCGGCGGTGAGCTGAGTGATCCCGGACCCGGTGAGGGTGCTCCAACTGGAACCGTCGGCAGACTGCTCCAGCACCGCGTCCAGAGTCGGGGTGGTACCGGACGCGGCCGAGCAATGCACCAGCAGGACGGCAACCTGCGCGGCTCCGGCGGCCGCGACGGGCCCGCTCGTGGCACTGGCGGTACGTGCGAGAGGGGGCAGGGCGACATCACCCTGTACAGGGCGAGCGGGCATGACGAGTTCTCCTGTCGGAGGAGCGAAGGACGGCCGGCCCTGCGTGGGCCGGCCGTCGAGGGGCTAGAAGGTGGGCGTGACGAGACCGGTGCCGCCGATCTTCTGCATGCCGTTCGAGTACCGGCCGAACGTGTACGCGAAGTACTTGTACGCGACCAGGAGAACGCCCAGGCTCGCCGCCTTCGTTTGCTCCGCGCGGATCATCAGCGGCGCCTCCTGGTCCTCCCACAGGTGGCACTCGGACGACGGGACGACGAACACCTCGTCCTCGTTCGTACCCGCCCCGAGGCCGGTGCCGATGTTGTTGTCGACGATGACTTCCAGGCCGCACGGCAGCACACCGCGGACGCCGGAACCGTAGGAACTGGAGGAGTTGGCCTGGCCTGCGGACTGTGCCGGGATACCAGTCCAGTTGATCATCGGCCAGGTTGAGGACATCTGGCTGGACAGCCAGTACCAGCGCCGCGAGTGCATCACCGCGTGCGTCGGCCGGCCCATCGCCAGCATCGCCGCCTCGACCCCGGCCGCCGCGGACAGGATCTTCGGGTACAGCTCGGCGCCGGACGGCGACGCGTCGGTGTACGCATTGGCCTGCGCCACGGCGGACAAGCCGGTGCTGGCCTGGTTGATGAGGGTGTTGTCCAGGACGGTGTGGACCCGGTTGAAAAGGTCCTGCATGGTGACGTCCTCGATGCCCTGCCCGCGGTCGATGGCCTGCCGAGACACGGTCTGCTGTCCGGCCGCGGTCTGCACCGGGATCGTCAGCAGCGTGTCGTCCATGTCCGTCTCGGACACCGCGCCGTTCTCCGACGCCTGAAGCGCGGCCGAGGACGCGGTCGTGATCCGGGAGATGTTCACGGACATGCCCGACTCCGGCAGCGCGTGCCTGTTGCAGATGTCCGCGAACGGCCGCAGTGCGGCGGTGGCCGGGGCGTACAGGTCGGTCAGGTACTGCGGTACGACCAGGCCCGTGAACGCGCCGGTGTTCGTGGCGCGCTGCATGAACGCGGCGCGCTCGACGCGCTCTTCGTGCATGTGGCGGGCGAGCCGGCCCTGCGCCTCGACGTCGCTGAGGAGGAACTGGCGGGACACGTCCATGAGGAACTGCTTGCCGTGCGGGTCGTTCTCCCGCGTGTAGGTTCGCTCCTCGTGGGTGACCCGGGCGACCTTGTCGTAGGCGGGCTTGCGCTGCTCGGTCGAGGTCGGCTTGACGTTCCGCTGTTCGGCGGTCCGCTCCTCCTCCTCGTACTTGATCTTGTTGGCGTTGTCGAGCTTGATGGCGATGCCCTCGATGTCCCGCTTGCTCTGGTCGCGGGCCGCGAACAGTTCGGCGACACGGTCGTCCTCCTCCGGGGTGAGGTTGGACCGGCCGTCCTGCTGTGCGGTGTCAAGGATCAGCTTGACCTCGGCGTTCGCCTTCTTGCCGCGCTTCTTCGCGGCCTCCAGCTCGACCTCGATGGCAGCGACGAGGTCGTCGATGGTTCCGGGCATGGTGATGCCTTCCGGTAGATCGGGATGTTGGTCGTGGGTGCAGCGCGACTACGCGGCGGGCCCGAGTCGTCTGCCGGGCGTGGCGAGTCCCGCCTCCGGGCGATCTGCCGGACGGCGTGCTGGAAGGTGGAACGAGGTGGATCAGTACTCTTCGCTCTGCGCGACGAGAAGCCGGGTCCGCAGCATGGACACCGAGCGGCCCTTCGCCTCCGGCTCCGACGCGGGAGCCGGCCCGGCTGCGGGCTGCTGCCGCAGGCCGGACAGATCGTCACGGAGCGCCAGGCGTTCGTACGCCTCGCGAGCGACGAGCGGCGACAGGCTGTCGATGGAGGCGAGGAACTCCCCGCTGCGGGCCGAGACGCTGGTGTGCGGGTTGGCACCGTAGGTGACCGGGCCGACGTCACCGCGCTCCAGGTCGAACTCCTGGATGCGGTACTCGCTGTAGTCCGGGGACCACTGGCCCGAGGTGATGCGGAACATGAAGCTCTGCTCCCTCACGTCGCTGTCCTCGATGGCCTGGACGAGCAGCTGCACGTCCGAGCGCTTCGGGTTCAGCCACGCTCGCTGGCCGAGCCCCGCGTCGTCGGCCCACAACTGAAGCCGGCCGTTCCGGGTCGAGGCCATCGGGGTCCCACCGTGATTGAAGCGGAAAACCACCTCCGGGTCGGCGGCGAGTGTCTTGTCCGCAGCCCCCTTGGTGACGACCTCGGTGTACGGGCCGAACGCGTCCCACATCTCATAGCCGCGCTCGAAGCTGGAGGCGTAGCCCTCGACTTCGTACCACTCCATCTCGTCGCGCATGACCTTCTTCGCGCGGAGCTGCGAAGTGAACCGCACCTCCGGCGACTCGGGCCGATCGCGCGGTACCCGCATCTCGGTGGCACCCGCGGCAGAACGGCGGGCGGCTGCGGCCTGCGCCCGCAGGCTGGCCGGATCTGTCATGACGGGACTCCTGTCGTGGCGGTGGTCCCGGCCGCCGGGGCCGGGTTCTTCGTGCCGAACAGCCGGTCAAACTCGGAGAGCTGCGCGTCGGTGAACGGCTGCCGGTCTTCCAACTCGCGGGCCTCGGACGGGGCGAGCTGCCGGGACTCGATCTGCGTGCGCAGCATCGCGGCCCGGGTCTGCGGATCCATGCGGAGCAGCGCGTCGGTGTTGAGCTTCACGAACCGCGGCCGCGAGGTGAGCGCCGACAGCGCGTCCTCGCGGCGGATGATCGCCGGGCCAAGGTTCATCACGAGGAACTGGAGGTTCCTCTGGGTGATGTTGGCGTACGTCATGCCGTTCGACCCCGCGTCGATCAAGTCGCCGGGGCAGTCGAAGAAGCGGGCGATGTCGCCGATGCCGTACCGCTTCGCCTCGATCCAGTCGGCGCCGGCGGCGTCCGCTTGGATCATCTTGTACTCCCAGTCGTTGCCCGTGACGAACACGTCCTGGTTGGTGGTGGAGGACTTGAACCGGCGCTTCGTCTCCTCTGCCTCAGGCGGGGACAGAGTCTTCGCGGTGTTCTTCAGGTGCGCCGCCGGAACGCCACCGTTGCCGAACCAGTCCAGCGCGAACTGCTGCACAGACAGGTACTCGCCGATCGACCACGCGGCATACGCAATGGGGGACAGGCCGACGGCCAGACCGGACACCGTGTACTGCCGCTCGTGCCACACCTCGTCGGCGCCGTACTCCTGCTGCCCGATCCGGTAGGTGACCACGCCGTCCCGATGCCGCACGGTGACGTCCGCCAGCGGCACCAACTCGATGCGCGCCGGGAGGCCGAGACCATCCCGAGCAGTGATCAGACCGAACGTGTTTCCCGCGCGGTCGAGGTCGAACTGGGTGGAGTACAACCACTCCATCATCCCGACCCGGTCCCCGCCCGGGTTGATGAGCACCGGCGGCTTGGGCACCTCCACCTTCATCTCGCCGACCCGCCGGTACACGTCCACCGGCATCGTGCTGACGAGGTTGGCGCGCAGCCGCAGGCACGCCCACACCGCGCTGTGACGGAGCGCCGATTCGTTCGTCACGACCACCCCGCCGGCCCGCTGCTCCGGCCGGCGCGGGATCAACTCGGACGCAGACGGACCCTGGATACTGCGGCGCCGGAACAGGCTCATCCGCTACCGCCTCCCCGCGCCGACCACAGCGAACCGGCCAGCACCACCACACCTGCGGCCGACAGTGCGAACCCGCCGGCGTACGGCCACAGGCCGAGCGCCAACCCGGCCGCGATCAGCAGCAGCGCCAGCGCGTCCAGCAGTGTCGTCACCACACCGCTCACGGCGCCTCCTCAGTAGATCGAATCGAGCACGTCGTAGTCCGCGCGAACCATCGGCCCCCGGGCGAGCAGCGCCCACCTCGCCTGGACCACAGCGACGAACGGCGACACCTCGGCCAGTGACCGAGTCCGGTCCAGCACCCACGCGTCACCCACCCGCCGAGTCATGGCTCCGTTTACCGCGGCGGTCAGCGGCGTCTGCTCGATGTGCGCCACCGTGCCCTGGTTCATGGCATCGGCCATCTGCCCGCACGCCTCGACCATGTCGCCGGTCCGCATCACCACCAGGTGCCCCGGCAACGGATGCTCCTTCTCGTCTGCGGTCTGCGGCGCCCGTACCCCTGCGGCGACCAGGTCGTCGATGAGTGAGGACGCGGGCGACCCGGATGCCGAGATCGCCACCGCCACCGGGTCATGTAGTTGCCGACGGCGTACGACCGCAGGCACCACCCAGGCCGTGCCGGGCCGCCGGTCAACGACCTCCAGGTGCACGCGGCCGTCGGCCCGCAGCGAGGCCAGCCCGATCGTCGAGGTGCTTCGGTCCTGCGACACGTCCACGGCCAGCGCAAGTTCCGGGCCCGGCCGGGATCGTTCCTCGGCGAGCCCCGGCCACGCGGTCTTGGGGACGTTGGGGTCCGACGGCGGAGCCGCCTTACGCGTGCGGTTCAGGTACGCCCGATCGAACTCACCGGGGTCAAGCTTCTCCAGCTCCGCCCTGATGATGTCTTCCGACACCGTGTGCCCAAGCGCAGGCAGCGCGGTACGCCACGTGGACGGCTGGTCACGCGGCAGGTGATCGGGCGCGAACCATTCGAAGTAGGCGACCCGCGGCCGGTGGCCCGTGGCCCACATCTGCTGGATCAGCTCGCGGCCGGCCTCGCGCTTCTTGTTCAGCCAGACGCTGCGGTCCGTGCCGCCTGCGCTGGCCCACCAGAGCTGCGCCATGGGCTTCGTCAGCATGGCCGGGGAGAACGCCTGCTCAAGCCTGTCGTCTTCAGCGGCGAACGCTTCGTCAATGATGCCCAGATCGAGTGGTGGCCCGTGGCCGGCCTTCTCCGTGTTCGAGGTGATGCCGAGCAGGGACCGGGTACTGCCCCAGATGATCGCTTCGTTGCCCGTCGTCTTGCGGGGCCGGTACTTCCCGAACAAGGAGGAGCCGTCGAGGGTGGCGAGGAACTCGTCCTCCCACCGCTTCTTGGCCATCGTCCGGTTCTGCGCGGCGTAGGTCACGTTCTGCCGCTCCCACGCCATGATCCGGTGGACCATCACGGCGAGGATCTGCTGGGTCTTCCCCTGCTGGCGCGGAACACTGAGCCCCACCTCGCGGTGCGCGAACACCCCCGTGTCCGGGTCCAGCTCCAACGCAACGTCGAGAACGTACCGCTGCCAGGGCATGGGCTCGAAGCCGAGCCGCTGCATGACCTTGGCCGCCTTACCGCCCAGCGTGGGGAAGTCGGGCCGCCGGGGGGTGCCCCACCAGGGGGCGCACTCCAGGCCGTACAGCTCTCGCAGCTGCTCGCCGAACTCAGTCGGGGCTGTCCAGATCGGCGAGGTCGTCATCGTCCTCCTCCGCCGGCCGCCCGTCGACGAGCTGCTTCAACGTGGCCCGCAGCTCCTTGTTCAGCGCGGGCAGCAACCGCCCGTCGTCGCCTCCGCCCGCATCCATGTCGGCCGCCAGCTTGAAGGCCATCTCGGCCAGCGTCGGTTCCACACCGACCAGGCCGCCGATCGCCTCGACGTCTTCCCGGACGGCCTTCTCTACAGGGCCCATGAAGCCCGCCTCTCAGATCAGCGCGAGTTGAACCAGGCCGCCGGTACCCCGCCTGGAGTTGCAACCGCGGTGCGCGAGCGCAAGGTTCGAGGCCTCGTCGGTGCCGCCGGCGGAGACCGGCACCAGGTGATCCAGCGTCGCCGCGTCACGGTGCTGGAAGTGCATGGCGGGGTCGACCGGCTGCGTGCAGAGATGGCAGCGCCAGCCGTCGCGCAGGGCTACGTCCTCCAGCAGCGGGCGAGGGCCAGCCGCCGCAGCACCGCGCCGCACTGCCGCCGCACGCCGATCCTTGGCGCGGCGGCGCGACCGGGCGCACGCCTCACAGAAGCGGCCCTCCTGATTTCGGCCCCGCACGGTAAGCGCCCCGCATCCGCCGCACGGCTCGGGCTGCGCGGGTACCCCGTTGAGGCGCCGTACGTTGGTGCCCATGCGCAGGCGGGCGCACCTGTCGGAACAGGTGCCCCGGGATGGATCGGTGAACTCCCGTCCGCAGTGCGCGCACGGGCGCGGGATGTAGCGATCGGCCCGGGAATACGGCTGGGGTCGGTCTCGTCGGCAAGGCCGGCATACGGCGTGCCCTTCGGGCAGGGAGTCCTTGCTCCGCCACATCAGGGAGCCGCATCGCGCGCAGGGCAGGTTCTTCGTGGCCATGGCCACCTCCAGGGCATGCGAAAGCCCCGGTGCCTGGAGACACCGGGGCTCTCTTCCCACGCGGATCAGACGCGGGCGACTAGTGCTGCTCCGCGAAAGTTCGTGGAGGGGGGTTCAGGCTTCCTGGAGGGGGCTGGCGGCGTAGGTCCACTTGAAGGGGCGGGCGGTCTCGTTCCGTTTGATCATGTAGTCGTCCATCTTGGC
>NZ_JAPNLK010000165.1 GCF_026627505.1 Streptomyces sp. H27-H5
CTCCCCACCGGCCTCCCCATCGGCAGTCCCGAGGACTGCCTTACCTGCGCCGGCACCCTCTACCTCGGCAGCCCGGCCTGACCGGCCCAACCCCCCTCCACGAACTTTCGCGGTGCAGCACTAGTGCGTCGGCTGGGGGAGCGGGCATCGCCGGGGGCGTTAACGCCGTTAACGCCGTTAACGCCCCCGGCGTGGGCGCGGCATCAGATACGGGTCATCAGCAGCTCCGTGACGGCCTTGAGGTCGTCGGGTGTGAGGTGGGCCGTGAGGGCGTCCGCGATGGTCTCCGGGGAGTGCGTGGAGATCGTGATGCGGGGGGAGCCGGGGATGGACACGGGAGCTACGGGGGCTACCGATACTGCGGGTGCTGCGGGTGCTGCCGCCGTAACGGGTGCTGCCGGTGCTGCGGGGGGTGCCGAGGGCTCGACGGCGTTAACGCCGTTAACGGCGTTAACGCCGTTAACGGGGGCGGGGGTCACACGGGTGCGCTGGCGCGGGGGATTGACGGCGTTGGCAGCGTCGTTCGCCGCGGCTGCCTGCTCCTCCTGGGGGAGGCGGCCGATGCGGCGGGCCGGTTCCACCTTGAGTTCGCCGGTCTCCACCTTCTCCTGGAGGGTGGGGGTGAGGTTCAGCAGCGTGAGGCGCTGGGAGACCCAGGCCGGCGTCTTGCCGAGCCGCTTGGCCACCTGGGCCTGCGAACCGTGTACGTCGACCAGCTCCTGGAGCGCGCGCGCCTGGTCCATGGGCGCCACGTCGACCCGGTGGACGTTGGCGATCAGCGCGGATTCGAGGATGTCCGCCGCCGACGCGGACAGGGCGTCGTTGACGTGGATGTGCATGGTCTTGATCCCGGCCAACTGCGCGGCCGCGAGGCGCCGGTTTCCGTCGATCACCACGTACGGGGCGCGGCCGAGGCCGTCGGTCTGACCCGGGTGGGCCTCCATGAACGCCATGCGGGTGGCGACCGCGAGGGGTTGCAGTTGGCCGCGGGAGACCAGGGACTGGGCCAGCTCGTCCAGCTCCGTCAGGTCCTCGCGGAGGTTGAACGGGTTGTGTGCCAACGCCTCGATGGGCACCTCGGAGGGCGGGACGACCCCGGAGGTGGGGGCGCCCGTGGCCTCAGCGATCGCGGCACGGCGGGAGCTGACGCCCACCGGCTGCGCTCGGGCGAAGGATGCCGAGACTCCGAGTTTGTCGGCCTTGCTCATGAGATCTCCCTGGCGAGCGCGCGAAGGGCGACCGCCTGGTCACCCTTGGGGGCGTAGACGAACAGCGGCTGCTTGACCCGTACGGCCTCGCGCTGTTCCTTGAGGTCGGGCACGATGGCGACGACCCGGGGATCCTTTATGTCCATCCAGGCCTGGAGGGACGAGGTCGCGATGTAGCCGCGGCGGCCGTCGTAGAGGTTCACGACGAGGCCGAGGTAGTCGATGTCGAGGCTGAGGTCGTCGCGCAGATCGTTGATCTGCGAGGTGAGCAGGTCGTAGGCGTCGGCCGAGGAGTCCTCGGCCTGTACGACGATCAGGGCGCCGGAGGCTCCGGGCTGTTCGGCGTCGCGGCGTCGCCCGTAGTAGATGGCGGCGTCCATGCTGAGGCCGAGGCTCGGGGGGCAGTCGATGAGGATGACGTCGTAGTCGGACTCGACGGGAGCCAGGGCGCGTTCGAGGGCGGCCTCGCGGGCGCGGACGGTGGAGAGGCGGACGTCGAGGAGGAAGGCGTCGGTGCAGGCGGGGAGGATGTGCAGCCGGTCGCCGAAGCGCTCATCCGGGATGGGGACGATCAGGTCGGCGAGCGGGCCCTTGGCCTCGCCGGCCATGTGGCAGGTCAGGCTGTCCCCGCCGATGGGGAGCGTCTGTTGACCGAGTTGCTTGGTGAGGTGGCCCTGCGGGTCGAAGTCCACGAGCAGGACGCGCATGCCCAGGCCCGGCAGGTCTTCGAGGTCGAGGGGCGTGGTGGGCAGCGGCTGCTGTTCCTCGTACGTCGCCTCGTCGTCGACCTGGACGGCGGAGCGACGGGCCAGCTGGCGGGCGACGCGGACCGGGTGCAGGCTGGCGGGGTCCTCGGCGAGGGCTTCCGCCGTGCCGGCGGTGACGGCGGTCTTGCCGACGCCGCCCTTCTGGTTGCAGACGACGATGCGTCGTACGACGGAGGGCCGCTTGACCGTGGGGGCCGGGTTCATCTCCAGCCAGAGGCGGACGGCTTGGGCGAGACCCTGGATGAGGGAGACGCCGCGGTGCTTGGAGTCGGTACGGAAGGACTCCCACTGACCGGCGGGCAGCCAGGTGGAGAACGACTCGGCACCGGAGGTGTCGACGGGGGAGGGCGCCGAGGCGAGGGCGCTCCAGTGGGCGATGCCCTCGTGGACGGCGTCCTGGATGTCGACCCGCAGTTGAGCGGTGCGGATCTTCAATTCCTGGCGCAGCCACGGGGGGAGCTTGGAGACGACTTTCTCTCGGTCGCTCTGGGAGGAGGGTGAAGTCATGAGAGGGACTTTACTAACGTTCCAGAGTGTTCGTGAGCGCCACGCTTGGGTTTTGCTAACGAAACGCTACGCAAAAGTCCATTCTCAGGTCCCGGCACGTGACAGGGCGGCCTCGCACACGCCGTGGCGAGCACCCCCGTGGTTCACCACGGCGTGTGCGAGGCCGCCCTGGACACGCCGTCAGCCGACCTGGACCCCAGGGAAGTCCGGGTTCGGAAGACCGAGTTGGGCCCGGCACTCGGGCGAGCCTGCCGGGTCGAAGGAGGAAATGCGGTCCGCGGGGGTGATCCCGGGGAGGAGGAACGCCCACAGGTCGGCGATCCGGGCGTGGAGGTCCGCGCGGGTGGTGCGGACGTACGAGGTGACCTGGATGCCGGTGAACGACCCGATGAGGAGGGTCGAGAGGTCGGTGACGTCCAGCGCGGGGAGTACGTCGCCCGCTTGCTGGGCCGGCGTCAGCAGGTTGTGGGCGGTGTTCATCCACGTGTTGTACGGCGTCGAGTCCGGGTGGGTGAACGAGCCGAACTCGATGACCAGGCGGATGCCCGCCCGGATCCGGACGTTGGTGCGCAGGCCGTGCGCCATCTGGTGCGTTACGTCGATGGCGGTTTGAAGGCCGGGGTTCTCGATGGCCGGGAGGTCGTCGGAAACCCGGAACTGCTCGTCCATCAGGGTGCGGGCGAGGGCTTCCTTCGACTGGAAGTGGAAGTACAGGGCGCCCTTGGTGACTCCGGCGTGCTTGACGACATCGCTGAGGCTGGTGCCGTGGAAGCCGGCGTCGTCGAACGCGATGGCGGCGCCGTCGAGGATCGCCTGCCGGGTGACCTCGGCGCGTTCCTGTCTGACCCTGGCCACGTCTGTCTCCTGATGATGTCCGGCCGTCCGGCCGATCGTGCTGGTGCTGCGGTGGTGGGTGATGCGGGTGGTGCTGTCTGGCCAATCTAGTGGGACGGGGGCAAAGAAAACCAGTCGACAAGTACTTTTCTGCGGAGCGGGGTGACGGTCTGTAGGGACTTGTTTCGGTTCCGCCTGTTGCTTTTCGAAGGTGGGAGCGCGGGCGGCACCGTTAACGCCGTTAACGCCGTTAAGTGGAGTGAGGCTTTCCGGCGGTCAGGGCGTGTGTACGCTCGCCCTCGCCCCGGTACGCGTGCCGTACTCCGGGAGGGCAAGCGTGCTGACCTTCTGGCCCTGCTCCAGCATCCAGGCCAGGCAGCGGGGTCGCCTGAGCAGGGTGTTGCGCACGCGCAGACCGAGTCGGGTGGCGGGGGCCAGGAAGGGACCCGTACGGTCGCCGCCCCGTTGGCAGGCCTCGGCGTACGGGCGGACCAGTGACTCGTAGCGGGCGAAGGCGGCCCGGTGGTCCTCTGGAGTCCGGCCGAGTTCGGAGGCCAGGACATACGCGGCCACGATCCCGGTACCGGTGCCCATCCCGCCGATCGTCGCACCGCAGGCGGCGTCTCCGACGAGGGCCACCCTGCCGGCGGACCAGGTGTCGACGTCGGCCCGGCTGATGGAGTCGAAGTAGAGGTCCGGGGCCTCGTGGAGGGTGGCGAGAAGCTCTCGGGTCTTCCAGGGGAGGGAACTGAAGGCGCGGGTGATGTGTTCCTTCTGGGCACGGTGGTCGTGGCGGTCGTACGGGGCGGCCGGTGAGGCGAAGACGAAGAATGCGCGGTCGGCGGTCGCGGACGCCAGGCGGCCCGGAACGTTGTAGCCGGTGCTGCCGGGGCGGCGCAGGTCCAGGCGGGTCGGGAGGGACCAGGAGGCCGCGTAGTAGCCGAGGTGCGTGACGTACTCCTCTTCCGGGCCGAAGGCGAGCCGGCGGACGTGGGAGTGGAGGCCGTCGGCGCCGATGACGAGGTCGAAGGTGCGGGGCGGAGAGTGGCGGAAGGTGACGTGCACGCCGCCGGCGGTTTCGGTGAGGGCGGTGGCGGAGTCGCCGAAGACGTACTCGGTGGTGGGCCGTGAGGCTTCGTACAGCACGTGCGAGAGGTCACCGCGGAGCACTTCGAGGTCGCCACCGGCGAACTCCGCCGGGAGGTGAAGGAGCTCGTTGTCGTCCTGATCGACGAAGGTCATGGGGCTGCCGCCGGTCTGGATACGACGGAGCCTGTTCAGGACGCCCATGCGTTCCAGGACGGTGAGGTGGGTGTTCCCCCGGAAGTCGACGGCCTGGCCGCCCTCGCGGAGAGCCGGGGCGACCTCGACGACGGTGGGGCGGAAGCCGTGGCGGCCCAGCCAGTAGGCAAGGGCGGGCCCGGCGATGCTCGCACCCGAGATGAGGACCGTCGCGGGGTGCTGCGGGTATCGGGACATGGGATCTCCTTGCGCGGCATTATTGCGTCCGACGGATACTGTTTGTCCCGTGTACGGTAGACGCAGTTTTGGTGGGAGCGCAAGGAGGAGTCGATGTCCGGCGAACAGTGGGGCGCGGCGGTGCGGTTGCTGTGGGGGCCGCCGGCGAAGCCCGCGCGCGGGCCGAAGCGCGGCCTCACGCTGGGGGGCATCGCGGGGGCGGGCGTTGGGATCGCCGACACGCAGGGGCTGGGCGGCGTGTCGATGCAGTTGGTGGCCGGGGAACTGGGGGTCACCAAGATGGCTCTCTACCGGTACGTGCCGGGGAAGTCGGAGCTGATCGCGCTGATGGTGGAGTCGGCGATGCCCGAACCGGTTCTGCTGGACGAGGCGTTGGCGGTCGCCGCCGGATGGCGCGGGAAGCTCGCTGTCTGGGCCGGGGGCCTGCTCGCCGGATTCCGGGCACACCCGTGGTTGCTGGAGGCGACCGTGGGGGCGCGGGTGATGGGGCCGAGGGAGATCGGCTGGATGGAGCGGGCCCTGGTGGCGCTCGACGGGTGCGGCCTGAGCGGTGCCGAGGCCATGGACACGGTGGTGTTGGTGACGGGGCACGTACGGGGAATCGCCGAGCAGGAGCGGGCCGCGGGGGGCGCAACGAGCGGGCCGGAGGGAACCGGGGGGCCGGACGCGGAGCTTGGGAGGGTGCTGGGTGAGGTGATGCGGGAGCACGGGGAGCGATACCCGGCGTTGCGCGCCGCCTTGGCCTCGGTCGCGGAGCACGGGGGGCAGGACCAGGCGCTGGAGTTCGGGTTGGAGCGGATCTTCGACGGCGTGGGGTTGCTGGTGGAGCGGCGGACCCGGAGCTGAGGCAGGCACGGCCGCCTCGACGGCGTGTGGTCGGGGAGATCGCCGTCGGCATCCTGCTGGAGCCGTCGTCGTTGCCCGGGGGAGTGGGGGCGGGACGGGGAGCGTTCGGTGGCGCTTTCGGCCGGGAGTGGGGACGCTGCCGACCGACGGCGGCATGAGGGCCTGTCCGGCGGATGGCACGTGGGACAGGATCTTCCAGGGCCAACCGGGGAAGGGGTGCTTTCACGTCTCGGTGCGGCGCTGCCTACGGTTTGTGGGTGACCCAGAGCACTTCTGCCGGCCAGCGGTGTGCCCAGTCAGGCGGGTCGGTTTGGTTGTAGCCATTGGCTGTTCCGGGTTCGGGTCGCGGCTCGATGAGGTCGTCGATGACGAGACCTGCGCCGCGCAGGACCCTGATCCAGTCGCCGTAGGTGAGCTGATAGCTGACGGCGCCCCGGTCTTCGGCGATGGTGTCCAGCCCGAAGTAGTCCTGGTGCAGCGTCGTGGTTGCGCGGCCGGCGGCTTCGTCGTAGCAGGCTTCGAACCACGGGCTGGCGACGTTGAACACCAGGCGCCCACCGCGGCGAAGGATGCGTGCGGCCTGCGGGACGGCCAGGTGCGGCGGCGCCCAGCTGAGCCCGCCGTAGTCACAGAACACCAGGTCGAAGCTGTCGGCGGCGAACGGGAGCTGTTCGGCAGCGCCTTGCACCAGCGGGTAGCGGGCCGCTCCCATCGCGCGAGCTGCCGCGGCGAGCTGGGCTTCGGACAGGTCGAGCCCCACCACGGTGGCGCCCTCAGCGGCGAGCGCCCTGGACCACTGGCCGGCGCCGCAGCCGAGTTCGAGGACGCGCTTGCCGCTGACATCGCCCAGGGCGTGCAGGTGCGCGTCGGGGATGGCGTACGTGCCCCACAGCCGGGGCGCCGCACCGATCTGCGGGTCGTGCTTGTGCTGGTAGGCCCTGCTGATCTCGTTCCAGAAACGTCGGTTGGCAGAGATGTTGTCCACGCGCCGACTCAAGCACTGCGTGCCGGGACGGTCAACACGATGGTGTTGCGACCGGGACGGATCACCGGCGGGCAGAGGCCGCAGCAGATCACCCCGCCGCATGCCGGGAACAACGGTCAGGCAATCCACGAGTCACATGATCCGCCGGACAGTGCCTGACGGCGTTAACGGCGTTAACGCCGTTAACGCTCTTGAGGCTTTTCCCCGGGCTGCGTTGGCGACCTCGGACGCGCAAGGTGCGCGGTGGGCGAGGGTGTTGGGCAGGGGGCGGCGGGCGATGCCGTCAAGGGAGTGGATCATTAACGGCGTTAACGCCGTTAACACCGCGACAGCGTTAACGCCGTTAACGCTGAGGGCGGTCGAGCGTTCGCCGATCAGCCGCCCAGGCCGCCCTCCCGGTGCCCGCACGCCCGCTCCGCAGGACCTGCTGGAAGTCGCCGATACCGCAGCAGCGTTGTCGCCTACCGTGCCCAAGATATGACGGCACTTGCATCCTTCACCTTCGTGCGCCACATCGACGGTATCCGCCACCATTTCGAGCGCGATGGCCGGCGCCACGGCCTGCCTGCCTATCGCCGTACGGACGGCAACGTGTGGTGTGTCTGGTCGCCGACCGAGGGCTGGCACTGCGAGATCGCTGACGGCCTCGTGACCGCCCATCCGCTCGACGGCCACGCTGATGAACCCGAACCCCCGGCCACTGTCTGGCGCAGCTTCAAGGGCGACCGCTCCAATCTCTACGGCCTACGGCCCCTCGAACCCGAGGCGTGATCCGCCGGACGACACCCGGTCGTACCCGGCGCGGGCGGCCGTGTGCGGTGCGTCCTCAGCGGGTGGTCCAGCCGCCGTCCACGGAGAGGGTGGTGCCGACGACGAACGAGGCGCGGTCGCTGCAGAGCCAGGCCGCGGCTTCCGCGATCTCCTGGGGTTCCGCGATGCGGGGCAGCGGCGCCGAGTTCAGGAGCATCTGTTCCACCTCGGGGTTCTGCTGGAGCCAGGCGTCGATCATCTCGCTGCGGGTGGAGCCGGGTGCGATCGCGTTGATGCGGATGCCGTGGGGCGCGTACTCGCACGCGGCCGCCTTGGTCATGCCGACGACCGCGTGCTTCGAGGCGACGTAGGGGGCGGCCACGGGGGTGGCGACCAGGCCCGCGGTGCTGCTGTTGTTGACGATGGAGCCGCCACCGGTGGTCAGCATGGCGCGGATCTCGTGGCGCATGCAGTTCCAGACCCCGCGGACGTTGGTGTCCATGATGGTGTCGTAGACGTCCTCGTCGAGGACGTGCATGGGTGCCGGGAGCGCGCCGACGCCCGCGTTGTTGAAGGCGGCGTCCAGCCGGCCGAACGCGGTGACGGCGGCTTCGACGGCACGTGCCACGTCCTGGGAATCACGGACGTCCGCGACCACGTACTGGACCTGGTGGCCGGCGGCGCGCAGTTCGTCGGTGAGCGTGGCCAGCGGTTCTTCGCGGCGGGACACGAGGGTCACGGAGGCGCCTTCACGACAGAACACCCGGGCGGCGGCTGCTCCGATACCGGCGCTCGCTCCCGTGATCAATGCTGATTTCCCAGCCAAAAACCGAATGCTGTCGTCCCCCGTCATCACGTCGCGACCGTAGCACGACGCGGGATGTCGGAAGGGAGCGGAGGTCGGGTTGCACGAACCTGTCACGCCCACCGATTGTGCTGGTTGGAGGCCCGCGGGGGCCGGGGTGGCGCGCGGGCTCGCGAGTGCCCTGCTCGGAGGGCCGGCGGAGCCGCTCCAGCAGGGCGGAGGTGTTCACTCCGGTACGAGTCCGGCCAACCTCCAGTGCGCCCGCCGAACGTGGCACCAAGATCTCGTGGCCCTTTGTGTACATCGAGGGTGCGATGAATGCGGCGAGTGCGGTGTGTGGAGCCTCCATGATCAAGAAGGAGCGTGCGGCTCGCACGCGCGAAACGTTGGTGCGCGCTGCCGCGCAGGTCTTCGCGGAGGAGGGGTTCGCGGCGGCGTTGGTCTCGGCGATCAGTCGCCGGGCCGGGGTGACCGCCGGTGGCCTGCACTTCCATTTCGCGAGCAAGACCGAGATCGCCCGTGCCGTCGAGGAACGGGCGGCGGACGCGGTCGCCCGGATCACCGGCGCGGAGCGGTCGGTGGGCGATCCGGTACGGGTGTTGGTCGATTCGACGGCCGAGCTGATGGAACTGCTCGCGCAGGACGTCGTGGTACGGGCCGGGTTCGCGCTGTCGGCCGACTCCTCCCACGAGAGCCGAGTGGACCTGCGGGGACAGTGGCGGCTGTGGGTGGAGGAGTTGTTGGGGGCGGCCGAACGGGGCGGGATGCTCGCGGAGGGCGTGTCCTCGCAGGACGCCGCGCGGGCGGTGGTGGCCTCGACCGTCGGGCTGGAGGTGTTGGGTGCGGCCGAGCCCGAGTGGATGGCGCCGCAAACCCTGGCGCGGATCTGGGGGTTGGTTCTGCCGCGATTGCTGGCGGGTGAGGACCTCGAAGCAGACTGAATGGTCTGTTTGATGGGCCATCTCGGAGGCGTTTTCTGGCGTGTGTGGTGGCGATCGAGGGGTTGATACCTACGGTTTGTTCCCTGGGAACCGATGAACTCGCAGGTGGGGCAGGACTTTTGAGTGAAACTCGGGTGTTGCCGGCCTGAAGCTGATGCGGTGGGAAGCTCATTGACAAACCGCTGGTCCTGTTTTTTACTGACTCTTGCGACTCATCCAAGGACAGGGGAGTACGACGTGGACATCGATGTACTGGGCGCACTGGACGTGCGGGAGAACGGGATCTCCATCACGCCGACCGCCCCCAAGCCCCGGCAGGTCCTGGCCCTCTTGGCCCTCCATGCCGATCAGGTGGTACCCGTATCGGCACTGATCGAGGAGCTGTGGGGCGGCCTGCCGCCGCGCAGCGCCCGCACGACGCTCCAGACCTACGTACTGCAATTGCGTGCCCTGATCGCCACCGCCCTGGACGGGAGCGACACGTCGCGGACTGCGAAGGACGTGTTGGTGACGTTGCCGGGGGGTTATTTGTTGAGTGGTGGTGGGGGGAAGAGTGATGTGCGGGAGTTCGAGCGGTTGTCGGGGTTGGGTTATCGGGCGGTGGATGCGG
>NZ_JAPNLK010000166.1 GCF_026627505.1 Streptomyces sp. H27-H5
CCTCGGCCTGCAGATCCGCGATCACGCGCACGAGATCGTCATACGACGGACACCGGCGGCTGGAAGCTCCCACGGACAGACCAACGAACCGATCACCCCCAGGTCACACCACCTCGTGAGCAGTCACCTGAGGCGAGCCAGCCAGGGCCGGTCGGCATAGCGGACGGGCCGGGGCGTCGCGTCGGACGTCGCGTGGGGCGTCGCGTCTTCGGCGGCGGGCGCGGGCATCGTCTCGACGACGGGCGCGGGCCGGGGCGTCGACTCGGGGGCGGGCCCTGTCATCGCGTCTCCCACTTCTGCTGGAGGTGGTTCATGTTCGTCAGCCAGCGGTCCGGGTCGCCGGCCCGGGCGGCGTGGTAGTCGGCCACCTCGGGGTGCGGGAGGATCAAGAACCGGCCCTTCTCCATGCCGTCGAACAGGGCGTCCGCGACCACTTCCGGCTCGATCGCGGTCGGCGCCAGGACGAGTTCGCCCGCCGAGCCCGCGGCGGTCAGCATGTCGGTGCGGACCCCCTGCGGGCAAACGGCGTGGACCTGGACGCCTCGGTGGCGGTAGGTCAACGACAGCCATTCCGCGAAGGCGAGGGCACCGTGCTTGGTGACACTGTACGGCGCGGCCCCGATCATCGTGAGGAGTCCGGCGGCGGAGACAGTGGACACGAACCGACCGCTCCCCCGCTCCAACCACTGCGGCAACAGGGCGCGGGCGGCACGGACGTGCGCCATCACGTTGACGTCCCAGGCCGCTTCCCAGACGGCTTCGTCCACGAAGGCGTCGCCGCCCGAGGCGAGGCCGGCGTTGGCGCAGTAGACGTCCACGGCGCCGCCGAGGGCCTCGCGGGCCCGCTCCACGATCGTCGAGGCGTCGCCGGGGACCGCGATCGCGCGGGCGCCGATCCCGTCGGCGACGGACGCGGCCTTCGCGGGGTCGAGGTCGTTGACCACGACCGTGGCCCCCTCGGCGGCGAAGCGCCGCGCGAGGGCGGCTCCGATGCCGCCGCCCGCTCCGGTGACGACGACTCGCTGGTCCTGGTACGCGCTCACGTGGATCACCTTTCGACGCTGACGACGGATGCGGACGGACCCGGGCGGGGTCCGATCCGATCCGGACGGATCGGGGGCAGACTAACCAGTCGGTATGTCGGGACGGAAGGGGTCGGCGGCCTAGCGTGTCCGGATGACGCTGTCGCGACGCGGGGTACTGGGACTGGCCGGAGCCGTGGGGGCCATGGGGAGTCTGGGCGCGGTGGCGCCGGACTCCCCGACGGCGGTCGGCGCGAGCGCGCGGGTGCGGACGGGGTGCGAACAGCTCGCCGCCGACGGGTACGCGGCGTTGGCCGGACAGCGGATCGGGGTGGTCACCAACCCGACCGGGATCACCGCCGACGCGCGCCACCTGGTGGACGTCCTGCACGCGGACGAACGGGTCGACCTGGTCGCGGCGTTCGGGCCCGAGCACGGCTTCCGGGGCACCGCGCAGGCGGGTGGTTCGGAGGGCGCCGGCCGGGACCCGGCCACGGGGCTGCCCGTGTACGACACGTACGACAAGAGCGGTCGGCAGCTCGCGGACGTGTTCACGGCGGCCGGTGTCGACACGGTGGTCTTCGACATCCAGGACGTCGGGGCGCGCTTCTACACCTACATCTGGACCCTCTACGACTGCATGCGCGCGGCCGCCCTGGCGGGCAAGGCGGTGGTGGTGCTGGACCGGCCCAATCCGGTGGGCGGGGTGCGGGCGGCCGGACCGGTCCTCCAGCGGCCGTACGCGAGCTTCGTGGGACGGGAGCCGATCGCGCTCGCGCACGGGATGACGGCGGCGGAGCTGGCCCTCCTGTTCAACGGCGAGTTCCTGAAGGACGGGCCGGTCGCGCTCAGGACGGTACGGATGACGGGGTGGCGCCGGGAGTCGTTCTTCGGGGCGACCGGGCTGCCCTGGGTGCCGCCGAGCCCGAACATGCCCACTGCGGACACGGCGCTCGCGTACGCCGGCACCTGCCTGTTCGAGGGGACGAACCTGTCCGAGGGGCGGGGTACCACGACCCCCTTCGAGGTGGTCGGCGCCGAGGGCGTCGACCGGCGGTGGGCGGAGGCGGCGAACGCGCTGGCGCTGCCCGGGGTCTGGTTCCGGGAGACGTACTTCACCCCGTCCTTCTCCAAGCACGCCGGGAAGGTGTGCGGCGGGGTCCGGCTGATCGTGCACGACCGCGAGGCATTCGACCCGGTACGGGCAGGAATCGGGCTGTTGGTCACCGCGCGGCGGACGTGGAGCGGCTTCGGTTGGCGGGCCGACCACTGGATCGACCGGCTGACGGGATCGGACCGGGTGCGCGCGATGGTGGACGCGGGGGCCGGGGTGGAGGAGATCGTGGGCGACTGGGCGGCCGGGCTGGCGCGCTTCGCGGCCCTGCGGGAGGGGTACCTCCTCTACCGGTGACCCGGCCGGCCGCGGGGCCGGCGGGCGGACGCGGCAGCGCGATGCCGGGGCCGTCGGGGCGGCGTGGAGGGGGGCGTCATGGCGGACATCGGCATGGTGGTCGCAAGCGGTGAAGGCGGCGGGAGCGGGGGCGCGGTCACGGCGGGGGTCGCGGCCGGGGTCGGGGTCGCCGCAGGGGTCGGGCCGGGCGTCGCGGTCGAATCGGAAGTCGCGGTCAGGTCGGGCGTCGGTGTCGGGCCGTACGCGGAACTCACCTTCGACGCCGACGGTGACGTGGAACGGGGCACCCGGGAGGCCGTGGCCCGGATCGAAGCCACCGACCTGCTGGTCTTCGCGCACGGCTGGAACAGCGACCGGTCCACGTCGACCCGCCTGTACGACCGCTTCTTCGCCCCGTTCCCGAACCTCGTGGGGTCAGGGGTGCGGCTGGGGTACGTGGGGGTGGTCTGGCCCTCGATACGGTTCTCCGACGAGCCGATACCGGACTTCGATCCGCCCGGCGCGCTCGCGGAGCCGGGCCTGGGCACGGCACTGGACCCCGCCACCCGGCGCGCGCTCGGGGAGTTCTGGCCGGACCGCGACGCGGAGCTGGACCGGATCGCCGAACTGCTGGAGGAACGGCCCGATTCCGCGGCCGCGTTCGTCGAGTTCGGCGCGCTGGTACGGGAGCTCGTCGGGGTGGACGCGGTGGCCACGCCGGCCGCCCTGGACGTGCCGGCCATGTTCGCCCGGGACGTCCTGGAGGTGTGCCGGGCGTTCACCGACGCGCTCGCGGAGGCGGACGCGACGCTGAGGCGCGACGCCGACGGTGTCGAGGCCGGAGTCGAGGCCGAGGGCGGGGCCGAGCGCGTGGTCGGGGGCGCGAATCCGATACTCGGCGGCGGGTTGCGCGCCCTGTGGAGCGGCGCGAAAGAGGTGCTCCGCCAAGCTACCTACTATCAGATGAAGAAGCGGGCGGGAGTGGTCGGCGAACACGGGCTGGGACCGGTTCTCGCGGAGCTCGCGCACCGCCGGCCGGCGCTGCGGATCCACCTCATCGGTCACAGCTTCGGGGCGCGGGTGTCGGCGTTCTCGCTGCGCGCGGTGCCGGACGGGTCGCGGTACGTGAAGTCCCTGACCCTGCTCCAAGGAGCGTTCTCCCACTACGCCTTCACCGACCGCCTCCCCCACGACGGGGACCGCGGCGGCGCCCTGCGCGGGCTCCAGCGGCGGGTGGACGGACCGGTGGTCGCCTGCCATTCCCCGTACGACACCTCGCTCCGGTTGTTCTATCCGCTGGCCTCCCGGATGGCCGGGGATTCGGCCGGACTGCTCGGTTTCGACGAACGCTGGGGCGCGATCGGGCACGACGGGGTACGGGCCGTGCCGGACACGCCCCGGCTGAGCCTCGACACGGTGCTGCGCGGCGGGCTGCCGGGGGCGGGTTGCGTCAGCGTGGACGCGGGCTCCGTGGTCCGGCGGGGCGGGGCACCGTCGGGGGCGCACAGTGACATCTGCCACGAGGAACTGGCCCGGGTCGTGGTTGCCGCGGGGCGCATGGGGCGCTGAGTTCCGGCCATGTGCCACCCGCACGCCTCGACCGCCCCCGCATGCGCCCACATTCCGCCGGGCATGTTGGGCACGTCGGGACGTACGACGACGTTCGACTAGTACGACGCCTCGACGTGGGCGCGGGGCGCGGCGGAGGTGAAGGTGCGATGGCGGGATTTCGAAGTTTGGCCTACCAGGTGCGCGATGCACGCAATGACCGGGCGTTGCGACGTCATTCGCTGCGCCGTTGTCTGGAGAGATTCGCGCCCTACGGGCACAGGGCGACGTGGTGGCATTTGTGCGACCGGCACGGGATCGCCCCCGAGG
Source organism: Streptomyces sp. H27-H5 (assembly GCF_026627505.1). GTDB lineage: Bacteria > Actinomycetota > Actinomycetes > Streptomycetales > Streptomycetaceae > Streptomyces. The sequence continues at coordinate 4,291 of NZ_JAPNLK010000166.1, forward strand.
ACCGGGGCGCCGATCCGCAGCGGCTGGTCGCCGCGTTGGAGGAACTGGAGGAGGCCCGCGCCGTCTGGCTGGAGTACGAGCGCCAGTTCGCGGAGCGGCGGCGGCGTGAGAAGCACCACGGACTGCGCCGGCCGGACTGGGCGTGGGGCGGGAGCGGGGACGCGGTGGTGCGGTGCGCGGACCCGGGGATCCGCCCGGACGGCACGCTCGGCGAGGTGTTGAGACGGCTGGTGCGGGCCTTGGAGTCGGAGCCGGGCACGGGGTGCCCGATCTGTGGGGAGCGGGAGCTGAGCTGGCCGCCCATCGGGGTGGGCCACGAGGCGTGGGCCGGCGCCTGGTCCTGGGACGGGCCGGTGTGCGGGGGCTGCGGGATCGTGGTTCCCAGACCGGCCCTCGCCGACGTGGGGTCGCTGGATCCGGCGTCGGCGGGAGCGGCGTGAGCGGGACGGACACGACGGGCCGGGCCCCGAAGGGCGGGAGCGGGGGCGTGGCGTCGCGGGTTGCGCTCCAGGTCGCGTTGAACGGCGGTCGGGAGGCCGCCGAGGGGGCGGCGGTACCGATGTCCCCGGAGGACCTGGCGCGTTCGGCGGTGGCCTCGGTCGCCGCCGGGGCCCGCGAGGTACTGGTGCACCCGCGGAGCCCGTGCGGCCGCGAGAGCCTCTCACCCCGGGTGGTCGGGCCGCTGCTGGAGGCGCTGCGGGGCGCGGGGGTCTCCGTACCGCTGTCCGTGCCGGCGGCCGTCGCGGCGGAACCCGATCCCGCCGCGCGGCAGGCGCGGGTCCGTTCCTGGCAGGTGCTGCCGGATCGCGCGGTGGTCCGTTTCACGGATCCCGGGGCGGAGGAGTTGGGCTTGGCCCTGCTGGCGCGCGGGGTGGCGGTGGACGCGGTGGTTCCGATGGGCGGCACGGCCGGGCCCGAGCCGCTGGGCCGGTTCCTGGCGTGGGCCGGGCCCGATCACGGCCGGGTCCGCCTCGCGGTGGAGCTGTCGGAGGCCGACCCGGCGCTGGTGGCGGGGTTGTGCTGGTTGCCGCCCGTGGAGGTGGTGCTGTTCGGGCGGGAGGCCGCCGCCTGGCCGGTGCTGCGGCTCGCCGCGCGGTGTGGTGCGGGAGCGCGGATCGGCGTGGGCGACGTGCTCGTCCTTCCGGACGGGCGGCCGGCGCGGTCCAATGCCGATCTGGTCGCGGCGGCCGTGGCCGAGGTGGAGGCGTCCCGCGCGGCCAGGGTGGCGGGAGGAGCGGCTAGAGCGACAGTCGGGAGCCGGTGAGGCGCTCGCCGAACACGTCGTCCGGGTTGGACAGCGCGCAGTTCTCCAGGGACAGGCAGCCGCACCCGATGCAGTCGGTCAAGTGGTCGCGCAACCGGCCGAGTTGTTGGATCCGGTGATCGAGTTCGGCGCGCCAGGCCTCGGACAGGCCGGCCCAGTCCTCGCGGGTCGGGGTACGGCCTTCCGGGAGTTGGGACAGCGCCTCGCGGATGCTGGCGAGCGGGATGCCCACGCGTTGGGCGGCCCGTACGAAGGCGACCCGGCGCAGTGCGTCTCGGGTGTAGCGGCGCTGGTTGCCGGAGGTGCGACGGCTGCTGATCAGGCCCTTGGCCTCGTAGAAGTGCAGCGCCGAAACGGCCGCGCCGCTGCGCGCGGACAGCTGACCGACGGTGAGTTCATGGACTTTCTCGGGAATCTGCGGCACCCGGCCGAGCGTAGTCGGCCGGACCGGAATCCGTTGACAGATACATGTGGCCACAGCATGCTGAGCAAGCGCTTATTCGCTGGTCAGTGAGAGGCAGGGGCAAGGCATGGCCGAACCGAGGATCTTCACGTCCGCCGAGGAGCTGCGCGCCGGGATCGGCGTTCCGCTCGGCCCGAGCGAGTGGCTGGAGGTGGATCAGAAGCGGATCGACCTCTTCGCCGACGCGACGGGCGATCACCAGTGGATCCACGTCGATCCCGAGCGGGCGGCCTCCGGGCCCTTCGGCACGACCATCGCGCACGGCTACCTCACGCTGTCGCTGCTGCCGAGCCTGGTGCCGCAGATCATGCGGGTCGAGGGCATGCGGATGGGCATCAACTACGGCACGAACAAGGTGCGGTTCCCGGCGACGGTGCCGGTCGGCTCGCGGCTGCGCGCAACCGCCGTGATCACGGAGGTCACCGAGGCGGGTGGCGGCGTACAGGTCGCGGCGACCGTGACGGTCGAGCGCGAGGGCGGCGACAAGCCGGTGTGCGTCGCGGAGTCGGTGTCCCGGTACTACTTCTGAGTCGGGGGCCGGGGCGCGGGTCGGCCACGGCCACCGGCTCTCGGGGGCGGTTTCACCGTGCGGTGGCACCGGGGACGGGTGTCACCGCGGGAGGGTCGTCACCGCGTCGTTCCGTGGTCGGGGCGCGTTCCGACCATGCGGAGCACGAGGTCGGAGTACAGCCCGCCGACCTCGTCGGGCGTGCGCGAACCGGTCACGTTGAACCAGCGGGCCACGTCGATGCACAGGGAGAGGACGGCGAGGGTGGTGCCGGGCACGTCGGGGACCTCGAACTCCCCCGCCGCGACCCCGTCGGAGATGATCCGGCGCACGGCCGCGTCGCTCTGTCGGCGCAGGGCCACGATTTCGGAGCGGTGCTCCTCGGCGAGGGCGTCGAGCTCGTACTGGACCACGCGGGCGGTGGTGTGGTGCGCGGCGTGCCAGCGCACGAAGGACCGCACGGCCTCGTCGAGCCGGTCGGCAGCGGTTCCCGGGCCGGACGCGGCCGTCTCCAGGATCTCCAGCGCCTTGTCGTGGCCGATCCGGCTGATCCGGTGGAGCAGCTCTTCCTTGGTCTTGTAGTGGATGTAGAGCGCGGCCGGGCTCATGCCGGCCCGGCCGGCGATGTCCCGGGTGGTGGTGGCGTGGTAGCCGCGCTCCGCGAAGGCCTCCACGGCGGCGACGAGCAGCCGCCGCGCAGCGTCGGGGGTGACCTCCGACCACGGCTGGTAGCCGCCGGTGTCCGCCGGGCTGTCCATCGCTCGCTCACCCTCTTCGCCTCGCGGAACCCGTGTCGCGGGATCCGTCGTATGGGAAGGGACACCCTACCGGAGGGGTGAGCAAGCGCTTAGCGATCCTGGGCGGCCGGGCCGGAAGCGGGCTTGGGCGCGAAGGGGTCGTAGCCGGTCATGAGCTTCTCCATCCGGGCCTGGTCGACCCGGGTGACGATCTGGGTGACCTCCTGCCGGTCACGGATCACCTTGGCGAGGGTGAAGGCCGAGGTGGTCAGGTAGAGCACGGCGATGCCGAGGAAGGCACGCACCCAGCCGTTCGCGTCCAGGTTGTAGATCCCCAGGGCCACGGCCGCCATGGCGACGCCGAAGGAGGCGACGGCCTGGCCGTAGTAGGCCCCCGTGTTCTGCTGCTTGACCGGTGTCTCGTTCATGGGTCCAGCTTCGGCGACCTTTGGCCCGCGCCACATCCGCGCGCGTACTCACGTACGTACTCAGCCGGCACAGCGGCTCAGAACGCCGAAACCCCCGTACGGGCACGGCCGATGAGCAGCTTCTGGATCTGGCTGGTGCCCTCGTACAGGGTCATCACCCGGGCGTCGCGCAGCAGTTTCCCGGCCGGGTACTCGTCGATGTAGCCGTAGCCGCCGTGGACTTGGAGGGCGTTGCTCGCGGCGCGCACGGCGGCCTCGGAGGCGAAGAGCTTGGCGGTGGAGGACTCCGTGGCGAAGGGCTTCCCGCGGTCGATCAGGTCGGCCACCCGCCAGGTCAGCAGCCGGGCGGCGTCCACGTCGACCGAGATGTCGGCGATCAGCTCCTGGACCAACTGGTGGTGGGCGATGGGCTTGCCGAACTGCTCGCGCTGAGCGGCGTACGAGACGGCCGCGTCCAGCGCCGCCTGGGCGATGCCGACACAGCCGGCGGCGACCGACATCCGCCCCTTGGCGAGGGCGGACATGGCCACGGAGAAGCCCTTGCCCTCGGGCCCCAGCATCGCGGAGGCCGGTACGCGGACACCGTCGAGGGCGAGTTCGGCGGTGGCCTGGCCGCGCAGGCCGAGCTTGCCGTGGATCTCGCGACGGGTCAGGCCTGGGCTGTCGGTGGGCACGAGGAAGGCGGAGATCCCGCGGTGGCCGGGCTCGTCGTTGGTGCGGGCGAAGAGCAGGACCACGTCGGCCCAGGTGCCGTTGGTGATGAACATCTTGCTGCCGCTGACGACGTACGTGTCGCCCTCGCGGCGGGCGCGGGTGTCCAGGTTGCCGGCGTCGGAGCCGGTCCCGGGTTCGGTGAGACCGAAGCAGCCGAGCGATTCGCCCGAGCACAGGCGGGGCAGCCAGGCCTGCTTCTGCTCCTCGGTGCCCCAGGTGGCGACGGTCTTGGCCACCAGGCCGAGGGAGACGGAGACGATGCCGCGCACGGCAGAGTCACCGCGGCCGAGTTCCTCGGTGACGAGCACGTAGGCGAGGTGGTCGCCGCCGGAACCGCCGTACTCCTCTGGCACGGTCAGGCCGAGGAAGCCCAGGTCGCCGAGCTTCTCGACCAGGGACCGGTCGACGCTCTCGGCGCGGTCCCACTCGGCGGCGTACGGGACGATCTCCCGTTCGGTGAACTCGCGGGCGAGCCGCCGTACGGCCTCCTGCTCCTCGCTCAGCTCCAGGTTCACCGGGCACCTCCGGGCGGTCCGGCGCAGGTTAACTAGCACCGGTAGTTTATGGCGGGCAGGCCCTACTATGTGGCGCATGGCCAGACCGCGCAAGCCCCTCCTCAGCAGAGACCGCATCGTCGAGGCGGCGGGCGCGCTCGTGGACGCGGAGGGCCTGGAGGCGGTGTCCACGCGCCGGCTGGCCGCAGCGCTCGGGGTCAGCGGGCCTTCGCTCTACAACCACTTCCGCACCAAGGACGAGATCCTGGACGCGGTGGCGGATGCGGTGAGCGCCCGAGTCGACTTGTCGATGTTCGACGCCGAGGACGGCCGGGGTTGGCGGCTCGCGCTGCACGACTGGGCCCATTCGTACCGAGACGCCCTGTCCGACCATCCGAACATCGTTCCGGTGCTGGCGCGAGGGCCGGGCCGCCGTCCGGCGGGGCTCCGGGTGGCGGACGCCGTCTTCGGCGCGATGACGGAGGCCGGGTGGCCGCCGGCCCACGCGACGCGGATCGGCGCGCTCATGCGGTACTTCATCCTCGGCTCGGCGGTGGGTTCCTTCGCCGGGGGTTTCGTGGACGATCGCGCCGCGTACGACCCGTCGGACTACCCGCACCTCGGCCAGGCCCACCTGCTGGCCGAGCGGCAACACGAGGTGGACGAGGGCGCGTTCGAGACGGGGCTGGCGGCGCTGCTGGACGGACTGGCGATCCGGTACGAGGCGCTGACGGGCACGCCCTGACGGACGGCGGGGCGGCGG
>NZ_JAPNLK010000167.1 GCF_026627505.1 Streptomyces sp. H27-H5
TGTGGTGGTCCACCTGGCGCCGCCGCCATCAACACCGCGCCCGCCTCTGCCACCGCCGTTGGCACACCTACGCCGACACCACACCATGACCAGCCAGCACACCAGCGGCTATCTACAGCTGCCGTAAGTGTCTTGTCTCTGTGACAGGAGTTGCAAAGGGTTTGTGCATTTTCAAGGGTCCATGTGCCGCCCTGGGCGATCGGGATGATGTGATCGACCTCCAGGCCCTCACGCTCGCCACAGAGGACACAGGCGAAGCGGTCACGGGCCAGGGCCCGAGGCCGGATGGTCCGTTCCCACGCCCGATCACGGGTGAGGTTGCGTGCGCTCGTGCGAGCCCAAGCGCGCTCAGGAGGTGCGTGCGTTTCGCACCGGCCTGCGCGGGCAGTCCGAAGGGTGCATCCTCGGATGTAGCAGATCGAAGCAGCACGGGGCACAAGGACCACCCCCATGAGCTTGATCAAGACGTAACCGCGAATTAGGGTTCTCTTAGGACTAGACCTGTTAGAGATGGGGTGGCCCCGGCGGCTTCTGATCTGGCGCCGGGGCCACGGCCCCTCTGGGCTCTACCTGACCCGTAGGGCTACAGGGAGTCCGCCAGAGGGGTAGTTCCTACTAGTAACACCTCAAAGGACCAGCAATAGGAGTCTGTAGTTCCTCTTATGGGTAAGTGACCCTGAGTAACTCAAACTTCTACAGACTGTGTTCTTTAAGTAAGTAGTGTTCTTCTCTTTTGCTTCTCACTTAGTAGGTACGTGTCCCACGAACCGTTTCGGGACGATCGAGCATCGGACTGAGATGTAGGTCACATGTCTACACGGGCGGCAAGTGCAAGGGCGTATGGAAAGTAGGATGCTGCGGATGTGCCGATCTCGGTCGGACAATTAAAATCTGAACTATCGACAGTTCGAGTCCGAAGGAATCGTGTTGTGACTGCTCTCCCCGGCAATCTGGAATTGCAGAAGCTTCTTGCGGCCGGCTCGACCCATGCCGAGATTGCTCAGATGTTCGGTGTAGAACGCCAAGCCGTGACAAAAAGGGTCAACGGTTGGGGCGAGTACAAGAAGGGCGAAAACGCCCCGGTCACAGCCTCTATGCCCTGGCGGATTGCCGACAGACCGGACAAGGTCCGACTAACCAATCAAGCAGCCTACCGAGGCCTCCGGCTTTACCTCGGCTGGCGCCTGGGCGAGGACCGAAAGCCCCTCTCCGAGCGGGCCAAGAAGGATCTACGCCTCTTCCTGGAGAAGATCAACAACGGACTCGTCCTAACCCTTGACGATTCTCAGGGCTTCGTGTATGTGGACCGAACCCCCGAGGATGGCCGGCTGGTCGTTCGCTGGCCCGAGGGAGTCAAGCGGGACGAGAAGCGCAGTGCCCTCCTCTCTCTGCCGAACAACAAGCTGACCATGATCTGAGTCAGACCTACCGGGCAGTAATCGCCCAAACCGCACGAGGCCCTACAGGCAAACGACCTGTCAGGGCCTTCTGTGGTTGTGCGAACCTCCTGGCATATGCCTGTGACATGGGTCACAGGCTTATCTACGAGCGCATTGAGCCATCGGCTGGTTACAGTCGACTCTCAGAACGCCCGTACAGGCGTTCGAACGTACGTCGAACGTTGTGGTGGGGTGGGTGTGCTGATGGTCTTGGGGGAGCTCTCGTCGCGCGGGGTCACTAGGGAGGCTCTGCGGGAGGGCATGGAATCGGCCACGCCAGTTGGCCGAATTGATGACTATCGGTCCGAATCACTCATAATTACGCGAATCGCCACATTGAGTATCGGGACCTACTACACGGTTGTGGAATGTGACGTCATGTCACCAGAGGACATCACCGCGCTGGAGGATCTTGAAATCACGTTGCGCCGGCCTTGGCGGTGCTGTGTGGTGGAAACCGACATCTGGGGCCGGCCTCACAAAGAGCTGCCCTTGTCCAGCACATTCAAAGTGCATGTAGTCCATCCGGCCTGCCCGGAAGGCAAGCCGGCGAGGAGGGTCCTTGTCTGATCGATACAGCCGCGTCCGAGAGATGACGCGCTCCGTAAGTCAAACCGAGCAGTATGAAAAGTGCGGCCATCAGTTCTTTCTGCGCCGGGTGGAGGGTGTCATCCCTCGCCCGGCGGCTTGGTCTCATCAGGGAACGGCCTTTCACAGTGCTTGCGAGGTCTACGAGCGGGGTGGCCGACAGTTGTCCGCCGGCGACGTGGTAGACCTGTTCAGCACCGAGTACAGCGAGGCGGTAAACGGTGCTTTGGAGCAGGAGCCTGACCTAGACCACTGGATGACTGCTGGCCCGGACGGGGCCTCGGACATAGAAGCCCGATATGTATTGGGTCAACAGCAGGCAGCGGGCTACGTTTCATGGGCCAAGGCGCATGGACCGGAGTTGTGGAAGGCCCCTGACGGCACTCCCGGAATCGAATTGCACTTGACTGCCGACATTGCAGGTATCAAGGTTCAGGGATACATCGACCAGCTCGTAGCCGAGCCGGACGGGTCCGTGCGAATCAGGGACCTCAAGACAGGTACGACCAAGAGTAAGTTCCAGCTTCAGACCTATGCCGTCCTTGTTCGGAAAGCCCTCGGCCTGAAGGTCGCTGTGGGAGACTGGTACCAGGCCAAGAAGAACGGCCTGACTCGACCACTGGATCTCTCCGGAGTGACAGAAGAGGAAGTAGGAGCGAAGTACGTGGAGATAGACCAAGGTGTGAAGCGGGCAGACTTCCCGGCCAAGCCTGGCTTTAACTGCCGCTTCTGTGATGTGTCCTACGCATGCTCTTTTCGCAGGCGATAAAAGTTGCTTTACGGTCCAGTCTCCATGCCGTAGAGTCGAGTCAACCCGCCGGGAAGGCTATTTTTTTAGGCAGAAAGTTGCCTTTAGGTCCAGTCGTGAAGTGAAGAGAGGAGGTGGGCGATGTTCTCACTAGCGCAATCTGTAGATATCCGAGGAGCGGCCGGCGAGCCGATTCCCCACCCGTTCAAGTCCCTATCACGGCTCGAAGTCGAGTTCAGGCGAGCCGAGTTCTCCCTAGTTGTTGCAGGCCCAGGGACGGGAAAGAGCCTGTTCGCTGCCAACCTGGCCACGTACGGCAACATGCCGGTTATGTACTTCAGCGCCGACAGTAGCGCGGCAACGCAGACAGTTCGTACCACGGCCATGATTACCGGCGAGGACTCGAAGACCGTCAAGGCCGCATTGCTTGGTGGTGACTTCGGAAAGTACCTGGCTGAAATCGGCAAGCGTTGGTGGCTTCGATTCAACTACTCTGCGAGCCCACCAACATCCGAACTGGAAAGAGACCTCCTGTGTTATCTGGAGGTCTACGGCACAATCCCGCATCTCATTGTGGTGGACAACATCACTAACGTGGATACAGGGGTGGTAGGGGACGCCGAAAGCTACACCTTCGGCCTTGAGGGCCTCTGTGAGTACCTATCCGAAATGGCCAGGGCTACGAACGCGCACGTGCTCGGACTGCACCATGTGACAGGTGAGCACTCAGACGGCCTGAACCCCATTCCTCTGTCGGGAGTCAAGGGAAAAGTTCACCGCGTTCCCTCCCTCATTCTGACGATCCATAAAGAGGTTGACGGAATGAACAGCCGCATCCTTAATGTGGCACCTGTGAAGAATCGCGAGGGCTTCGAAGATTCCTCCGGCGGTACTTTCGCAAGCTACCGACTTAACCGGGCCAGCCTCCGCCTGGAGGAACTTGAAGAGGAATTCCCGGCTCCTTACGCTGCATAAAAAGTTGCCATTAGGTCCAGTGAGGGTAAGTGTGAAGATGGAAGGCGCGCAGATGAAGCAGGGACTCAGGGGCGGATTCAAGGCTGAACGAGAGTTCGGCTTTCAGCTCGAAGCCAGATTCCCGGGAGTCGACCTCTCGGAGGTAGACACCGATGGTGCAGCCCTTATCGTTCACATCGACAATCCCCGGGCCCTGAACCTGTTCCAGCTTTCCCGAGTCCTCATCGGGGCCGCCAAGGGTGGAGTCAAGACAGCCGTAATTGACTTCCAGGGCCGCAACCTCACCGCAGCCCTGCCACTCTTCAACTTCTGGGCACTCGTTGACGAAAACACCGAATTGAAGGATTTGCTTCGCGTGGAATCTCTCGTCAGGGCGGCTTGATGCCAGCCGCGCGTAAGGGGTTCCGTGAGTGCACCAAGTGCGGGAAGAGCAGAGCCGAGCGGTTCTACATATCGACCCGAGGGAAGGTGTGCTCAACTTGCCGAAAGCAGGGCCGGCGCACAGCATCACGGAACGCTCGGATTCAAGCGACTTACGGCCTGAGTGCCAACGAGTATCAAAGGCTCTTCGAGCACCAGGACGGCCGATGCGCCATCTGTCGCGAGACCCGCAAGACCAATCTTGCCGTCGATCACTGCCACAAGACCGAGGCTATCCGAGGCCTCCTTTGTGCCCGCTGTAACGGCCAACTGTTGGCCCGAGGTGCACGAGATCGCCCCGAGGTTCTACGGCGGGCAGCCGAATATCTAGAGGACTATCCAGCCTGGAGAGTCCTCGGACCCCGATACACCTTTACCAAGGAGACTGACCATGGCTGAGGCCAAGCAGAACACCCGCACCATCACTGAGAAGACCGTAACCCTCACCCTGTCGGTGGAAGAGGCTGAGGCTCTCGTGGCCATTACCTCCCGCGTAGGTGGCCACCAAAGCCGAAGCCCCCGCCAGCACACCGACGCTGTCATGGCGGCCCTGAAGAAGGCAGGCGTCCGGGCCCACAATGCCTTTGGCGCTCATCCTGCCAAGCACCTGGACGACAACGCCGAAGGCCTCTACTTCGCGGAAAAGCCTGGTGGGCGGCAGTCTGCTGAACTCCTGACCAGCGTTCTGGCCTTCTAGTGTCGAGCGAGGAAAAGGGTAGGGGCCCCAGTTGGTTTCGGAACTACCGAGGCAACCGCAACACCTCGGTACAGGCGTACCGCAGGTATGACTTCCCAGTCACTGTAAGGCGCATTGGTGACGAGTCCACAGAAACCACCGATCAGTAAGGTACTGGCACGCTATTACGGCCTGGACGTAGCAGTTACAAGGGGACGACAGAAAGTCTGTTGTCCCCTTCATGCTGACCAGAACCCTTCAGCGTCAGTCAACGTCGACACCGACCGATGGAACTGCTTTAGCTGCAACCTATCGGAGGACTCATTTGACGTAATCATGCGGGAGGAAAACATTGGCTTCCTTGAAGCCCAAGAATTTGCACATCGCGAATTCGGTGGAGATCGGCCGGACGTACCACGAGATGTACCCGGGCAGCCCGGCCGAAGCCTACGTAACAGCACGGGGTTTGGAAGCAGTCGCCGGCCGGTTCGGACTGGGGTACGTCGCTTCGGCGATACCTGGTCATGAGCGGTACCGAGGGCATCTCACGATTCCGTACCTCCGGCCAGCCGGCGGCGACGACGGAGCCGCAACCGTCCGTTTTCGCTGCGTGGCCGACCGCTGCGTCAGGGAGACCACCAGCGGCGCCTACTACTTCGAACTGGGCGAGAAGGAACAGCACGAAGGTCACGGCAAGTACCTGACCCTTCCCGGGGACCCTCCTCGGATGTTCAATACCCCGGCACTTATCCAGGCCAGTTCTCACGTAGTGGTTGTAGAGGGCGAATTTGATGCCATGTCATGGGAAGTAGCCGGAGTTCCTGCAATCGGCGCGCCAGGAACCGGCACATGGCGAGACTACTGGACCCCCGCATTCCGGGGATACCAAACGGTCTACCTGATAGCCGAGGACAGTGCCGGCCTCGTCTTCATGGACGAGCGTGCGGCGGACATGCCGAACGCCAAAGTCATTCAGATGCCTGACGACTTGGACAGCAACAGCACGTTGCTAACCCAAGGTGTCGAAGCACTCCGAGGAAGGATCGGACTGTGAAGTACAAGGCTGGCGACGAAGTTCGAATCACGGCTGAACGCGACGCCTTCAAAGGAATGCGGGGAAAGGTGTACTCAGTCAACTCGCACGTAACGGCGCCCTACCCCTATGGCGTCAAGGTATATCTTGCCGGCCGCGTGGACTACAAAGCCTTCTCTGATGATGACCTTAAGCCCTGGGAAGAGCCGGCTGACAAGAGCGGAACCGTTAACAGCCCAGCTCACTACACCTGGTTGCCGAACGGCATCGAAGTCATCGATCTCACGGAACACTTGACGTTCAACCGAGGAAACGCGGTCAAGTACATCTGCCGTGCCGGCCTCAAGCACCTAGATACAGAACTCGAAGACCTGCGTAAGGCCGCTTGGTACGTGCAGCGGGAAATACAGCGGGTGGAAGCCCAAAGGGAGACGTAGTTGAAGCGAATCGTAGTCGTATCCGATACACAGATCCCGTACCACGACCCCCGGGCCCTGAAGAACGTCATTGCCTTCATCGGTGCATACCAGCCTGACGAGCTGTACCAGATTGGTGACCTGAACGACTACCCCACCCCATCCCGTTGGAGCGAAGGAACCCGCCTTGAGTACCAGCAGGAAGTTCGGGCGGACTCGGAAGCTACGAAGCGAGGGCTCTTCGAGCCTCTCCGAAAAGTCTACTCCGGACCCTTTGGCATTCTCGAAGGGAATCACGACCTCCGCCCTCGTACTTACCTCTCTAATCGGGCCCCAGCGCTTGCCGAGTACGCCGATGAGTTCCACTTTTCCAAGCTCCTGGACTTCAACGGATTCGGCATCGATCTGACACCGCCGTTCCACAAGGTCGGCCCTGACACCGTTCTGGTGCACGGTCACGAGATCAAGGGCCTGTCTCAGGAGGCCGGCAAAACTGCCCTACGGCACGCACTCAAGGCAGAGACCAATGTGGTCATGGGGCATACGCACCGACTCGGCGTGATGCGTGTTGGGCGGGGCCACGGAGGCATGGAAACCGTCCGATGGGGCTTTGAGGTCGGAAACCTCATGTCGCGTCGAAAGGCCGGCTACCTGGGACCCGGCGGCGTAGCCAACTGGCAGGCAGGGTTCGGAATCCTCTACTCCACCCCTGACTACGTAGCCCCCTACCCGATTGACATCAAGCGGGATGGCTCCTTTGTCGTGGAGGGCGAGATTTACGGAAAGGCCCCCCGCGGGGCCCGAGGTCGCTTCGTGAAGGGAAGTGCCGCAGCATGACAGAGATTGACTGGGAGCGCTTCTCTCAGATAGCCGACAGCGTGGGCAAGCAGATCGCTCGGGACTGGCGTGTAGCCGAGAAGGACGATGTTAAGCAAAGCATTCTTCTGCACGCCTACGAGCGACGCCCAATGATCGAAGAGAATTACTCCGAACCCTTTCTCTGGCAGTTCGCCAAGAAGGTTGGCCGGCAGTACGCATCAGCCCAGAGAGACGCTCGGGATGTAGAAGACGGCCAGTATTACTACACGCCGGAGGAAGCTCGCATGGCCCTTGGCACCCTACTCTTCACCGACGAAGAAATAGGATCGATGATGGGGCAGAAGGACGATCTAACCTCTGCGCGCATTACCGACAACCTGATGTCGGCCCGACTCGATGCGTCCACGGCGCTTACCCGCCTGGCTACACCAACCAGGGAAATCCTTATGCGGCGCTTCGTCTTCGGCCTTCCGCCGGCTGACGACTCTGCTCGGAAGGCAAGCAATAGAGCCGTCGATGCCCTGGCGCGTCAGATGAATCGCGACCTCCGTAAGAACTCCTATGACACCAGGCGACATTCTGAGGTGACTGTATGACCTTTTCCACCGAGACAGCGCAGACCGTATTCGAACGGACCTATTCCCGGGTAAAGCCGAGCGGTGAACAAGAGACCTGGGATGAAACCGTTGAGCGGGTGGTGGACGGAAACCTTGCCCTTGTGGAGAGTCGTTACATCGAGTCCGGGGAACGTACCGCGCTCCTTGACCTAATCGGCAACCTGAAGGTACTGCCGGCAGGCCGGCATCTGAAGAGTTCCGGAGTCAACGACTTTGCCCTAAACAACTGCTGGGCTGCGGGGTGGGATAAGAACGCACCAGAGGAGCACTTCACTTTCACTCTGCTCCGTCTGGCAGAAGGTGGTGGGGTTGGCTCCAACTACAGCAGCCAGTACCTGAAGGGCTTCCCTGCCATCGTCGTACCGGTAACGGTGCACATCGTGTGCGACCCCACGCACCCTGACTACTTGGACCTGGTGGAGGCCGGACTCATCTCCACGGCGTACAGCCACGAGTGGACCGGGGCCTACGAGGTGGGTGACTCCCGAGAAGGATGGGCGGAGGCCCTCGGGGACCTGATCCAGACCTCCATGAACCCCGAGACCAAGCACAAGGCCCGCGTGTACGACGTGAGCCGCGTGCGGGCAAAGGGTGTTCCCCTCAAGACGTTTGGGGGCACCGCTTCAGGCCCCGCGCCCTTTGCGACCATGATGAAGAACGTGGGCCTGGTGCTCGCTGAGCGCGTCTGGATCGACCCTCAGGACGATGGCGGTGAACGCTGGATCAGCGGCGAGCTCACCGGCATTGACGCTATGAAGATCGATCACGAGATCGCCTCAGCCATCGTGGCCGGCGGAGTCCGGCGATCAGCCCGCATGAGCATCATGCATTGGTCGGACCCCCATATCTGGACCTTCCTGCGGATCAAGGCCGAAGGCGGGCACTGGACTACCAACATCTCTGTCGAGATTGACGACGGCTTCATTAGCTACCTGACGAAGTTCTCCTCACCCTCCATGCCGATTCTTCGAGAGATCGCCAAGGGCATGCTTCGAAACGGTGAACCGGGAGTCTGGAACTCCTCCCTGACTGCCGTTGGAGAGGTTGATGGCACCTTCACCACAAATCCCTGCGGGGAGGCAACCATCACCCAATGGGAGCCATGCAACCTCGGTTCCGTCAACCTTGGTGCCTTCGTAAATGAAGAGGGGGAAGTCGATTGGGACGCCATCACCGAAGCGCATCGGTATCTCACCCGGTATCTGATCCGGGCAACCTGCGCTAAGGTCGCTGACCCGAAGTCTGCCGCTGCCATCGCCCGGTACAGGCGAATTGGCGTGGGGCACCTTGGCTTTGCTGACTATCTGGTGAAGCAGGGAATCCGGTACTCAGAGGCCGGAATGCACAGCGGAGTGCGCTGGGACCTTGCAGACATGGCACAGGTTGTCGATGATGCAGCCGACCAGTATGCGAACCTGATGCGCATACCCCGCCCTATCAAGACTCGGGTGGTAGCCCCCACCGGTACAACGTCCAAGCTTGCTGGTGCATCTGGGGAAGGCATCCATCCCCCCTTCGCCGGCTACTTCATCCGCCGCATGCGGTTCTCGGACCTGGAGCCCACAGAGAAGGCAAAGGTGGAGGAGTACGGGGAGAAGGGGTACCAGGGGTGACTGTTTTGGACGGCCGGTGAGCTGCGGCGATGTGGTGCGAGGTGGTCCTGCGGGGCCGGTAGATTGACCTTGTGACCGATGCCCCGCCGCAGCTGCCCTCGTACGAGGAGTTGGCCGCGCTGG
>NZ_JAPNLK010000168.1 GCF_026627505.1 Streptomyces sp. H27-H5
CCGAACCGCCGAAGCTCCCCATGGCCGCCTGGATCAACAAGCCCGACGACCCCAGGCCCGACGATCAAACGATCCCGGCACAGCGATAGAACACTTCACCTGCCTTGATCACGTTGACAGGCTCCGCCTCGATCGCCTCCGGCGACAACACCCGGGCCAACCGCCCGGCCGCCGCCTCCCCGCCCTCCAGGCCCCGCTCGTCGTACTGCTCATCTGCCCGCATGATCGTCACAGTCTGCTACTCCCTGATGAGGAAGGAACCAGACCATCCAGACCCACCACCATCAACTCACACAATCATGTGTACCTCCCCATCAAGATCAACGGACAGTCGAAGTGCGGCCTGTGGAGGGCCGTCGACGCCGACGGCGACGTCCTGGACATCCTGGTCCAGAACCGGCGGGACAAGGCCGCGGCCAGGCGTTTCTTCCGCCGGCTCCCTCACGAGGACCGGGCGGGTGCCCCGGGTGATCGTCACGGACAAGCTCCGCTCGTACGGGGCGGCCCACCGTAAGGTGACGCCTTCGGTCGAGCACCGCTCGCACAAGGGGTTGAACAACCGGGCGGAGAACTCCCACCAGCCAACGAGGCAGCGCGAACGCGCGATGAAAGGATTCCGCGGCCCAGGTTCCGCGCAGCGGTTCCTGTCCGCGTTCACCGGGATCTCACCCCACTTTCGGCCAGGGCGCCACCTCATGACCGCCGCCCGCAACCGCCTCGAGATGGCCATCCGCTTCACGATCTGGAACCAGATCACCGGCTCCACCGGCCTGCCCGCCACGACCTGAACAACAGACCGCCAACGCCCCACCACGCCCCCACGCACCAACAAACGATCACACCACCGACAACGTGACAACGCCCACCGCGCAATCAGAGATCACGCGGTGGATCGAGGATCAGATGCTACGTCCGACGTGCTCGATGTGGATGCTCTCGGTCTCCTCGTCGATGCGGTACAGGACCCGCCACGGGCCGCTGCGTAGCCGCCGATGGAAAGGCCCCCACGCCGAGGAGCCGGCGGGCTGAGGTCCCAGCTCCAGGGCGTCGCACACGTCGAGGATGGCCGCGACTCCTGCCGGGTCGGCCTTGAGGAACCCCGCGACCTGGTTCGTTGCCTCCGGCTCCCACTCCACCGTCCACGTCAACGCGGGTCCTCCGTCAGGCCAGCGGCGTTGAGGAAAACCCGGCGGGCGGCATCGTTGCTGACGGGCGTGGGTTTGTCGCCGCGTGCCCGGCTCAGCTCGAGACGGGCCAGGGCGAGGGAGTCCTCCAGGCCCTCCAGCTCCTCGGGGGAGATCAGGACTGCGGTGGGTCGGCCGCGCTCGGTGAGCGTGATGTGCTCGTGGGCGGAGGCCCGTCGGGCCAGATCGCCCAGGCAGGCTCGAGCCTCGGTCACGGGGAAGGTGGTCTGCGGTGTCATCGCCATACCCGAACCGTACAGCAAGTGTACGGTTCGGTGAGGGGAAATCCACCCGCGTGTCGCTGATCACGCACTTCGGCTCTGGCGATGATCACGTGACGGTCGGGCGTCAACACCGTTGCGTTTGGTGCTGTCACGTTGTCGAGGGCGTGATTGCCTGAGGGTGCGTCAGGGTACGTCAGGAGTTCGGTGGCCGGCCGCGGTCTCGGTGTCGTCCTCCACGAAGAGGAAGAAGTCGGGCAGGCCGTCGGTCAGCGGGGGCAGGCCCTGGTTGATCCGGTGGGCGTTGGTCACCACGCCGGACTGCTGGGCCTGCCGGAAGATTTTCGTCAGCCGCACGGAGGGGATCGGGCCGTGGGGAGTAAGCATGTCGCGCAGCACCTCGCCCGCACCGACCGAGGGGAGTTGGTCGACGTCCCCGACGAACAGCAGGTGGGCCCCGGGCGCGACCGCTTTGGCGAGCTTGTTGGCCAGGATCAGGTCCAGCATCGATGCCTCGTCCACGACCACCAGGTCTGCTTCCAGCGGCCGGTCGCGGTCGTAGGCTGCGTCGCCGCCGGGCCGCAGCTCCAGCAGGCGGTGGACGGTCGAGGCCGGGGCACCGGTGAGTTCCGACAGGCGTTTCGCCGCCCGGCCGGTCGGCGCGGCGAGGACCACCTTCGCTTTCTTCGCCAGGGCGAGGGTCACGATCGACTTCACCGTGAACGACTTGCCGCAGCCCGGACCGCCTGTCAGTACCGCGACTTTCTCGGTCAGCGCCAGCTTTACCGCCTCCTGCTGCTCCGGTGCCAGTTCCGCACCTGTCTGGCGCGCCAGCCAGCTCAGCGCCTTCGTCCAGTCGACCGGTGTCTCGCTGCGGTCGCCGAAGGCGGGCATCTTGCCGTCGCCCGTCCGTAGAAGTCTGAGCAGCTGGTTCGCCAGGGAGATCTCGGCGCGGTGGAAGGGAACCAGGTACACGGCCGTGACCGGTTCCCCGTCTGGGCCGGGCACGCTTTCGCGGACCACGCCGTCCTCGGTGACGAGTTCGGCCAGGCAGTCGATGACCAGGCCGACCTCGACCTGCAGGAGTTTCACGCCGTCGGCGATCAGGCGCTCCTCGGGAAGAAAGCAGTTGCCCTGGTCGCTGCTCTGGGAGAGCGCGTACTGCAGGCCCGCCTTGACCCGTTCCGGGCTGTCGTGCGGCATCCCCACCGATTGGGCGATCTTGTCCGCGGTCAGAAAGCCGATGCCCCACACGTCACTGGCAGGCCGGTAGGGCTCGTTCTTGACCACACCGATCGAGCTGTCACCGTACTTCTTGAAGATCCGCACCGCCAGTGAGGTGGAGACGCCGACACCCTGCAGGAAGACCATCACTTCCTTGATGGACTTCTGCTCCTCCCACGCCGCCGTGATCAGCGCGGTCCGCTTGGGGCCCAGGCCCGGCACCTCGATCAGCCTCCCCGGCTCTTCCTCGATGACATCGAGGCTGTCGACACCGAAGTGCTCCACGATCCGCTCGGCGAAGCGGGGACCGATGCCTTTGATCAGCCCCGAGCCCAGGTAGCGCCGGATGCCCTGGACCGTGGCCGGCAGGACGGTGGTGTAGTTCTCCACCGTGAACTGCTTGCCGTACTGCGGATGCGACCCCCACCGCCCATGCAGCCGCAGCGACTCACCGGGCTGCGCACCGAGCAGCGCCCCGACCACCGTCAGCAGATCGTTCGCCCCGCGCCCTGTATCGACCCGTGCCACCGTGTAGCCGGTCTCCTCGTTCGCGTAGGTGATGCGCTCCAGCACCCCCTCCACCTCGGCGAGCTGCCGCGGCGCAGCCTGCGGTGCACTCGCACCCATCCCTGTACTCCCATCCCGTGCCCGCGGCACCCCTGGACCTACGACCCACCCCTCACTCCAGCTCTGCCACGAGGCGTCCCCCCGCACGTCATCGACTCGGTGCAGGCCGACGCGTTCGGCGCACGCCAGGCTTGGCCAAGGCCTGCTGACCTTCGGGAACCCTCGGCGTCGCCGACGCCCGGGAGGAGGCCTCCGGTTGCAGGACGCTCGTCAGCACGACGGCCGGGTCAGGATCGCCAGGCCCATCCGGCCACCATTCCGTGCCGTCCCTCCTGTACGGATACCAGCGGCCGTCGCGCCCGTAGCGAAGCTGCGCGTCGCGGCCCTCGACGGTCCAGCGGTTGCGCCAGGTCCGCAGCCGCGGCAGCGGGATGTCATCGGGCCAGTCGTCCTTCAACGTGGCACGGGCGCGCTCCAGCACTGCCGTGGGCGGAGTCCAGGCCTCTTCAAGGACTTCCAGGGATGCCGCGCCTCCGTGGCGCCAGGCGCGGGTGGCGGCGGCGAGCTCGCCGGGAGTGCGGCCGCAGGTCGAGGAGATCCGGGCGAAGACCTCCAGGGTGGGGTGGGTGGCGGCGAGGCGAACGGCGTCCTGCCATTCGGTGAGCGGCATGGGTGGGGCGGTGTCGGCGTGCCGGGTGCCGAGGGCCGCGGCGAGCAGGTGGTGGGCGCGCGTCGCGGCGTCGGCGGCGAGGAGTTCGAGTGCGGCCGGGTCCACGCCGGGTTCCGGGACGGCCGTGCCCACCAGCGCGGGTCCGCGACCGGGCCGTTCGGGCAGCGAAGGTGGCGCGGGCAGGGGAGGCAGTTCGGTGCGGGAGGCGAAAGCGGCAGCTGCGGGATCGCTGGCCCGGGCCGGGGGTACGGGCGGGGCCGCGCCCGCGGTTGCCGCATACGCTGCGGCTTCGGCGGCGGCGCGGGCGGTGTTGCGGCGGCCGAGGTCGTCCATCAACTCCCGCTCGCCACGGCCCCGCAGGAGCAGCAGTACGAAGGGGTCGCGGTCCAGGAGCCGGGCGAGCTGATAGCACAGGGCTGCGGCGTGTTTGCAGGGGTAGCCCCAGTCGGGACAGCTGCACTCGGGATCGAGGTCGCGGGGACCAGGCAGGAGCGGGACGCCGGCGGCAGCGGCGTCGTCGGCGAGAGCGGCGGGCATCTCGCCGTCGAGCAGGGCGGCGATGTTGGCGGCCCGCTCGGCGATCATGTCGAGCAGTTGGTCCCACTGCCGGTCCGTCAGCCGCTCGACCAGCACCCTGGAACGGTAAGGGGTGGGGCGGCTGCCCTTGACCGGGGCGGCGGCCGAGCCCGGGGCGACGGTGACCTGGCCGACCGCGCCGCCGCGCGCGTAGGTCCGGCCGCGCTGCAAACGGCCGGAGTCCAGGGAAGACTCCTCCAGGGCGCGCAGCCACTCGCGGCCCCACCAGGACTCGGCGAACGGCGCGCGGCTTCCCTTGGCCGGCGGGAGCGCCTCGAAGGTGCGGCCGGGGCCCTTGCTGGACGGGGTACGCCTGCTCATCATCCTGTCTTTCGCAACGTGACCAGTTCGGCCAGTTCGCTGTCACTCAGTTCGCTGAACGCCGCCTCACCGGAACCCAGCACCGAGTCCGCCAGTTCCCGCTTCTGGCGGAGCATCTCGGCGACCCGGTCCTCCACGGTGCCTTCCGCGATCAGCTTGTGCACCTGTACGGGCTGGGTCTGTCCGATCCGGTAGGCGCGGTCGGTGGCCTGGTCCTCCACGGCCGGGTTCCACCAGCGGTCGTAGTGGATGACATGCCCGGCCCGGGTCAGGTTCAGGCCCGTGCCAGCAGCTTTGAGAGACAACAGGAACACCTTCTTCTCGCCGCTCTGGAAGGCATCGACCATCTCCTCGCGGCGCTTGACGGTGGTGCCGCCGTGCAGGAACAGAGTCTCCACTCCGCGATCGGTCAGATGGCGTTCGATCAGGCGGCCCATGGCCACGTACTGGGTGAAGACCAGGGCCGAGCCGTCCTCGGCCAGGACGGTGTCCAGGAGCTCGTCCAGCAGTTCCAGCTTTCCCGAGCGGCCCGGCAGCTTCGCGTCCGCCGGCTCCTTCAGGAACTGCGCGGGGTGGTTGCAGACCTGCTTGAGACCGGTGAGCAGCTTCATCACCAGACCGCGCCGGGCGATGCCCTGTTGCTCCTCAATCTCGGCCATGAGCTCGCGCACCAGAGCCTCGTAGAGCGAGACCTGTTCCTTCGTCAGTGAGACAGGCTGCTCCGTCTCGGTCTTGGGCGGCAGTTCCGGCGCGATGCCCGGGTCGGACTTTCGCCGACGCAGCAGGAAGGGGCGCACCAGCGCGGCCAGGCGGGCAGCGGCCTGTTCGTCGCGGTCGCCCTCGACGGCCTTGGCATAGCGGTCGCGGAAGGAGGTCAGGTTGCCGAGCAGGCCCGGGGTGGTCCAATCGAGCAGTGACCACAGTTCGGACAGGTTGTTCTCCACCGGGGTGCCGGTCAGCGCAACCCGGCCGAGCGAGGGGATGGTGCGCAGCGCCTGGGCGGTGTGCGAGTGCGGGTTCTTGACGTGCTGGGCCTCGTCGGCGACGAGCAGTCCCCAGGGCTGTCGCGCGAGACGTTCGGCGTCTCGGCGCATAGTGCCGTAGGTGGTTAGGACGAAGCCGCCCTTGGCTCCGCCGCCGAGGCCCTCCAGGTCGCGGCCGGGGCCGTGGAACCGGCGTACCGGGGCGGTCGGCGCGAAACGCTGGATCTCGCGCTCCCAGTTGCCGAGCAGAGAGGCCGGGCAGACCACCAGGGTCGGTCCTGCGGTGGCCTTTCCTTCCTGTCGGCGGAGGTGGAGCGCGATCAGGGTCACGGTCTTACCCAGGCCCATGTCATCGGCGAGGCAGCCGCCCAGGCCGAGCGAGGTCATCCGGTGCAGCCAGTTCAAGCCGCGCACCTGGTAGTCGCGCAGGTTCGCGGCCAGCGCTTTCGGCGGCCCCGGGGGCTTGCGCGCGGCACCGGTGCCGATAGTTGTGTCGGCTTCAGGGTCGGCGATCTTGGACCGCAGTTCCTCCAGCGCGCCGCCCGCGGTGACCTGAACCTGTTCACCGTCCACCTCGACGCTGCCGGTCAGCGCGGCACCCAGGGCGTCGATCGCAGTCAGCGAGGGCGTCTGCGACTGTGCGGCCCGCCGCAGACGGCGGACCAGCTCCGGATCCACGACCACCCACTGGTCACGCAGCCGCACGATCGGCCGGTGCGCCTGGACGAGGCGCTCAAGTTCCTCCTCGGTGAGTTCCTGGTCGCCGAGCGCGACCCGCCAGCGGAAGTCCAGCAGCCCGCCAGAGGACAGGAAGGACTCGGCCGCCGACTGCGTCCCCTTACGGCGCGCGGGCTCCAGCACCCCATCCGCGGTCAGCTCGCGCACCAGTTCCTTGGGCCAGTGCACGGCAACCCCGGCCGCGGACAAGCTCTCGGCTCCCTCACCGAGCAACGCCTGCGCCTCCTCGTCGGACAGGTCCAGGCCGGTCGGAGCCGCCGCGTCCAGCAGCCGCCCGGCCGGAGGCCAGGCTCGCGCGGCCCGGCGAAGCGTCAACAGCGTGTCCACCTGGGCCCGCGGGCCGAACAGCTCAGGAGCCATAGCCCGCCCCGACCACACGTCCGCGGCGTCGGCCAGGACGGTGGGATCGGCCAGGCTGACCAGCTGGACCACGGCCCGGAAAGAGTCCGCCTGTCCCAGTTCCAGTCGCAGCGACACCACCAGACCCGCGTCGCGGCCCGCGGCGACCTCCGCCGCCCAGCCACGCTGCTCGGGCACGGACTGCGGCGCGCGAACCGCGAACGCCGCCCCGTCGGACACGTGGCGGGCGGCGGGAGGGCGGGTGAGAGAGTCCGCGACAGCGTCCAGAAAGGCCCGGAGCAACGGCTCGGCCGCCGGAAGGGCGAGAGGGGACAAGCCAGGGACCGCGACGGCGCGGGCCTCGGGGGGCATTGCGGCGGCCAGCGAGCCCAGCCGCTCGTGGTCCTCAGCGTCCAGCGGACCGACCCGCCACGCGTCGAAACCCTCCGCAGACACCCCCGGCAGCACCCGGCCCCGAGCGAGCAGACCCAGAGCGAGCACGGACGCCGCACCCCAGAACACCGTGCTGCTACAGGCTCTGTCGGCCGAAGCCGGCCCGCTGCCGTCCACACCGAGCGCCCGGCAGCGGGTCAGCAGCGGCAGCGCCTGCTCCACCGGCAGCAACACGGCCACCACCCGGGCCCGGCGCACAGACGAGCCGTGCGGACGCACCACGGTCAATTCCTCGGGTTCCACCCCGAGGTCCGGCAGCCCGCCGCTGGACGTCCAGAACGCCACCCGTCCCGACCGGGGCGGATCAGCCGGAAGGAACACCGCCTCGCCCGCAGCCAGGCCCGGCAGCCGGGCAAGCAACCGCTCCCGACCCGACTCCACCGACAGGGACCGGGACGCGGCCGACTCAGTCACGGACACCCCGCCGAACCCCGCCGGCCGGGCCACCGGCTCTGCCGACAGATACACCTTCGCCACAGCACCCACTCCTCCACCCGTTCGGGGCGGCGCAGGTCCCACGCGCCCTCAGCAGCCCAAGGCTATCCGCACAGGCGGACCGCACGTGTCAAGAGCGGCTTCGCCCACTCGGCGGAATGCGAGAGGATGACACCGGTACCCACCATGTCCAAACTCACCGCCATACCTGTGCCGGAACCCGCCTCCGCATCGAGGGAACCCTTCGCCGTGACCGAGCCCGTGCCCACCTACCAGCTGAAGATCACCCTGCGGGACACCAGCCCACCGATCTGGCGCCGGGTCACCCTGCCCGCCGACACCTCGCTCGCCCGCCTTCACGACATCATCCAGACCTGCTTCGACTGGCACGACTCGCACCTGCACGCCTTCACCGAACCTGGCTCCGGCCGCCAATTCCTCGACTTCAACTCCCCGCTGGACCGCGATCCCCGCCTCGACTTCGACGAGGAGTCCACGTCCCTGGCCGACGTACTGCCCTACGAGGGCAGCCGGCTGGAGTACACCTACGACTTCGGCGACGACTGGCGGCACCAGATCACCCTGGAGAAGGCCCTCCCCGCGTCCACCGAGCGTCGCGTCCACTGCACCGGCGGACGCCGCGCCATGCCCGCCGCCGAGGACCTCGGCGGCGCCTGGGCACTACAGGCCGTACTCAACGCCGTCGCGGACCGCACCG
Organism: Streptomyces sp. H27-H5; assembly: GCF_026627505.1. GTDB lineage: Bacteria > Actinomycetota > Actinomycetes > Streptomycetales > Streptomycetaceae > Streptomyces. The sequence continues at coordinate 8,430 of NZ_JAPNLK010000168.1, forward strand.
CGCCGGCCCACGAACCGTGGACCGACCTGGTCGAAACTCTGCGCGAGGAGGGCTTCGACCCCACCGGCTTCGACCGCGAGGCCCTGAACCGGGAACTCGCCGAACTCAACCCGCAGCCACCCACAGCTGCCCCGGCAGCGAAACCGGCGCCCCAACGGCCCGCAGCCGCCCCCGGCGGGCGCCTCTGCTCCTGCGGGGAGATCCACGACGACCAGGACCTGGACATCGAGTTCCTCCCGGTGCGCCCAGTCTCCCTGGCACCGCGCGCAGACCTCGCCGCCACGGCACGCGAAGTGCCGCCGCTCAACGCCGTGCTCCGCCTGGCCCACTGGTGCCAGGACGGACGAGCCGTCACCTCCCGCGACGTACTCAAACCCACGCTGGGCCGCGCGGCGGTCCAGGAACTCAATCTGTGGGCCCAGGACGACGAACTGAGCGCACTCCAGCCAACCCAGCGCGACAACCGACTGGCCCGCCTGCGCAGCTCCGGCGACCTGCCCTGCCTGGACAACCCCTGGAGGCTCGCCCTCTACACAGGCCTGGTGGAGATCCGCTCAGGCACAGCACGCCCTGGGACCGACCTGTCCACCGCAGAAACAGACGAGGGAGTGCTCCACCTCTGGAGCAAAACACTCGCAGCCGAACTCGACGAGCTGGACGACCTCACAACCCTCGGCCTGCCCCCGGTCCTGCTGGCCGCACTGGGCATGCAAAGCGAAGACGGCACCGGCCTGACAGCAGCGGTACTGCGAGCACTGTACGAGGTCCCCGACGACGAATGGCTCGACACCACCCTCCTCGTCGAAGCACTCCGCAAAAACCTCCCCCCACACGAAGCACGGCTGATCGAACTACTCCTCCTGCATACGGCAGCTGTAGATAGCCGCTGGTGTGCTGGCTGGTCATGGTGTGGTGTCGGCGTAGGTGTGCCAACGGCGGTGGCAGAGGCGGGCGCGGTGTTGATGGCGGCGGCGCCAGGTGGACCACCACAG
>NZ_JAPNLK010000169.1 GCF_026627505.1 Streptomyces sp. H27-H5
TCCTCCCCACCGGCCTCCCCATCGGCAGTCCCGAGGACTGCCTTACCTGCGCCGGCACCCTCTACCTCGGCAGCCCGGCCTGACCGGCCCAACCCCCCTCCACGAACTTTCGCGGTGCAGCACTAGCGTGTGAACCGAGACGGGTCACGTCGTACACGACAGTCGTACCGACACAGGAGTCGATCGATCATGACTGAGTTCCCGGAAGGCGCTCCCTGCTGGGTGGACGCGATGTTCACCGATGTGGAGGGCGCGAAGAGCTTCTACGCCGACGTGCTGGGCTGGACCTTCGGCGATGCGAGCAGCGAGTACGGCAACTACACGCAGGCCTACAAGGACGGGAAGGCCGTGGCGGCCGTCGTCCCGCCGATGCCGGGGGCCGATGCTCCCTCGCAGTGGTGTCTGTACCTCGCCTCGTCGAACGCGGCGGCGACGGCGGAGAAGATCAAGGGCGCGGGCGGCGAGCTGCTGATGGAGCCGATGCAGGTCGGCGCCTTCGGGACGATGGCCATCGCGAAGGAGCCGAGCGGCGCGGTGTTCGGGGTCTGGCAGCCGGGCGAGCACAAGGGCTTCGAGCGGATGGGCGAGGCGGGCTCGTACGCATGGGCGGAGGTCTTCAGCCGGGACGTGGCGAAGGCCGACGCGTTCCTCCCGAAGGTCTTCCCGTACGGCGAGCAGCAGATGGACGCGGGGGACGACCCGGAGATGGCCGGGATGGACTTCAAGGTCTTCAGCCTGGGCGGCAAGGAGAACCCGGTGCTGGGCCGGATGAACATGGGGACCGACTTCCCGCCGGAGATCCCCTCGTACGTCCAGGTCTACTTCGGTGTCGACGACTGCGACGAGGCGGTCGCCAAGACCAAGAAGCACGGCGGGAAGTTGCACTTCGGGCCGATGGACAGCCCGTTCGGGCGGTTCGCGGCGGTGGCGGACCCGCAGGGTGCGGCGTTCGCGGTGATCGACATGTCGAAGACGACGGGCGAGATGCCGAAGTTCGAGTAGCCGAAGTTCGACCAGTGGAGGTGTGCGGCGGGGCTCCGGGTCCGGGGCCCCGTCCCGCGGTGACCGTTCTTACGGGAGGGCGGACGACACGCCGTCCACGATCATCATCCACATCGGTTGGGCGCCCGTGCCGAAGGCCGCGGCCAGGGCGTAGCCGACGGAGGCGTCCAGGGGCCGCAGGTCCACGTCCTCCTGCCACTCGGCGATGACGAGCGCGTCGCCGTCGGCGGTGAAGTCCCCGAGGTGGGTGCCGTCGCGGGTGAGGCGACTGCCGGGGACGGAGTCCGGGACGAGGACGTAGCGCGCGCCCTCGTGCTCGACCTCGACGCGGTACGAACTCCTGGTCAGGCGGCCCTTCGCCGGGAGCAGCGGGCTGGTCCGGCCGTCGATGGTCAGGGTGAGGTGTTCCGGGTCGCGGGTGCCTATGCGGATCTGCGGGTCCACCTCGGAGTCGGGGGCGCGGACCAGGGAGACCGGGGGGATTTCCGGACCTTCGATCTCGACGCGTTCCTGGCCTTCGAGGCGGACGGTGATCGCGCCGAAACGCGTGTCCTGAAGGGTCGTCGGGGGTGCGTCGTCCACGGGCGGTCCTTCGCTGCGATCGGAACTCACGTCCCGGAACGGGAGGTTCGGGACGCAAACGATCTTACGGTGAGGGGGCGTGGCCGGGTCGGCCCGCAGGGTCCGGCGGCGCGCGCTTCGCCGTTCTCGTCCTTCGCGCAGTCCTTGCAGTGGCCGCCTCGGGTGGGGCTGCGGAAGGCCCGGTCGCATGTCTCGCAGGTGGTGAAGGGGTCGGGCGGGACGAAGGCCGTGCGGTGGGGGAGGGCGGCCAACCGGGGCGGGAGCTGCACGGTGAGGCGATGCGCGACCAGGCCGGCGGGGCTGCGGGGGCGCTCGGGGAGGTTCGCGCACAGGGCGGCGGTGATCGCCTGGTGGGTCGCGCCGCGTTCCAGCCAGGCTTCGACGGCGCCCGCCAGGCGCCGGACGTCCTGCTCGCCGAGGAGCAGGCGGGCGTCGGCGCGGCGTAGTTCCGCGAGGAGTTCGACGGCGAGTCGGCGGCGGGCCGGGTTGTCCGGGTTGACGGGGGCGGGCAGCGTCATCGCGGGTGCGGGTGCGGGGGCCGGGGGCTCGACCGGGGCCTCGACCGGGGTCGTGGGCGCGGTCTCGGGCTCCTCGGGCGCGGTCTCGGGCTCCGGCGCGGTCTCGGGCTCCGGGTCGGGCTTGGGGGCGGGCTCCGGCGGGGGTACGGGCCGGGGCGGCGGCGGGGTTTCCGGGGCGCCGGGCGCGAGGGCGGCCGCGCCGGGGTGGTTGCGCCACACCGTACGGGTGACGATGCGCCCGTTCGGGAGGCGTTCCTTGGTGCGTCCCAGGAAACCGTGCCTCTCCAGCTCGCGCAGGGCCGAGGCGATGCACACCTCGCCCAGCGGCAACTTGCCGACCAGGACCTTGATGCCGACCTGGGTGTCTCCGGGCAGCGACTGGATGTACACGCCGATGCCTCGGGCTTCCATCGACAGCGTCGGGTGCTGGGCGAGGTCGTTGCTGACGACCGTGAAGCCACGGGTGAGACGCACGGTGCAGTGCTGAACGCCGTACGCCGCGCGCGCGGGGGCGCTAGGGTGCTGGAAAGCCATCGGGAAGTTGTGTCCTTCTCGTGGTCAGGCCCTCGATCGGGATTGCCGTCCCGGCCGGGGGCCGTCCTGTGTCTGGAGTTGTCGGGGCCGAGCATATGCCAGGCAACGGGCGCTCTTGCCAGCCAAGTTGGGGCCATTCACTCGTGTGAGTGAGGGCGCCCCGGCGGGAGGCTGGAGGGGTGGGGCAGGTTCTTTCCCCTGGTACTGCGAAGCAAAAAAGAAGCATCGCGGGCCACCGGGTCCCGGCCGGCCGCGACCCGGTCCGACCAGCATCAAGCACGTTCTTCAGCACTTCAGTTCGGCCCATACCACCTTCCTCGGAGCGGGCCCGGGAGTGCTCCCCCAGCGGTCCGAGAGCGCCTCGACGATCGTCAGCCCGCAGCGCGGTTCGCCGATCGGCACGTCGCCGCGTGGGTCGGCCACCTCGATCCGTACGGCCCGGGTCGCGTCGACGCTGATGTCCAGCCGAAAGTCCCTCCCCGGGACCCGGCCGTGCGTGATCGCGTTCGCGCAGAGTTCCGCGACGAGCTGCGCGGCGTCCTCGAAGGGAACGCCCCAGGAGCGGAGTTGCTCGACGGTGAGCAGCCGGGCGAGCCGGGCCGCGCGGGGCGTGGCGGAGAGCTGGAGGGAGAAGGCGAGTTGAGGATTCATGTCACGCAGCGTGGCCGCTCGTGCGTAGCCTGAGAAGGCGTAACGGCCTTGCGTACAAGGTCTGTACGAGGCCTGTCCAAGCCTGTCCGGACTGTCCGGCGGGCGCGCGCGGGTACGGGGAGTAGCGAAACTTCGGGCTCGTCGGAGGTAGGCGCGCGTGAGCGTGGACAGTGACGGTACGGAAGAGCACAGCTGGTCGGTGGACCCCGAGGACGAACAGGGGGCGGACATCGTCGCGGCGTTCGGTCGCCAGATGCGGGCCCGGCGGGAGGCGCTGGGCGTGCGGGTCGCGGAACTGGCGGCGCGGATCCGGTACGGCGAGGGCCTGATCTACAAGGTCGAGGCCGGCAAGCGGATCGCCAAGCCGGAGTACCTGGACAGGGTGGACGAGGCGCTGGAGGCCGGCGGCCTCATCAAGGCGATGAAGGAGGACCTGGGCCGCGCCCGCTACCCGAAGACGGTTCGGGCCTTGGCGAAGATGGAAGCCGACGCGGTCGAGATCTGCGGCTATCACACGCACAACATCCATGGCCTGTTGCAGACCGAAGGACATGCCCGGGCGCTGTTCGAGATGAGGCAGCCGACGCACACGCTCGAAGAGGTGGAACGAGGTGTCGCGGGGCGGCTGGCGCGACGGTCGGTCTTCGACCGCGAGCTCGCTCCGGCGATCACCATCGTGCAGGAGGAGGCATCGCTTCGGCGTCGCATCGGAGGCACAATGGTCTGGGAAGCGCAGCTCGAACGCATCCTGTGCGTCGGGCAGTTGCGGAACGTGTCGATCCAGGTGATGCCGACGGATCGTGAGGTGCACGCCGGCATGGCAGGCAACATCGAGTTGCTCAAGTTCGGTGATGGCACGGCGGTGGGGCGCTCCGAAGGCGCGTTCAACGGACGTCCCGTTTCCGACCGCAAGCAGCTCCAGGTCCTTGAGCTGCGTTATGGGACGATCCGGGCCCAGGCGCTGACGCCGTGGGAGTCCCGGGCCTTCATCGAGCATCTGCTGGGAGAGACATGATCAAAGACCTTGAGCTGGACTGGTTCAAGAGCAGCTACAGCAGCAGCAGCGAGATCGATGACTGCGTCGAGGTCGCCACGACCCCCGGCACGGTGCACGTCCGGGACTCGAAGCACGTCCCCGGACCCCGGCTCTCGCTCACGCCGCAGGCCTGGGCGGGCTTCGTGTCGTACGCCTCCCAGGCCTGAAACGGCTCGCGCGGGTCAGCGCCTGCGGGCCCGTGCGCGGCGCAGGAGGATGCCGACCGCCGCGCCGGCGAGGGCGATGACCACCACGCCCGCCGTGGTCCACCAGACGGTGTCGTCGGACTTCTTCGCCACCGGGGCGGTGGACGGGTCCGGGATCTGCGGGGTGGAGGCGGTGGGCGCGGACGGGGTCGGGGAGGCGACGGGGCTCGGCTCCGTCGTGGGGGCGGTCGACGGCGCGGTCGACGGGGCGGGGTCGGTCACCGGAACCGCGATCTCGCTCTCTCCGTGTCCCAGGTCGGGGAAGCCCACGTCCACCGTGACCTTCCACGTGCCCGGCGGCAGTACCTCGGTCGTGGACCAGCCGCTGGGCGTGCCCGCGTCGCGGACCAGTCGCCAGGGGCCCATGGTGCGGGAGCCGTCGGGGTTGGCCGCGTTCACCGTGGCGGCCACGGCCTCTTCGACGGGATCCCCGTCGTTCTCCCAGGTGATCTCTGTGGTGACGTGCCCCTCGCGCTGTCCGGTGATCACCACCTTGACGGTGTCACCGTGCGCGTGCGCGTCGGTGGATACGGCCAGGCCCTGTGCGAGCAACAGGAACAGGAACAGGAACGCGTGTCTGGTGCGCATCATCGCGGTACTCCGAAGTGCGGTGGGTCGAGATGAGGGAGCCGGCGGACGGCCCCGCGTGGGGAGGGGCCGTCCGCCGGGGGTTCACGAGGAGGGTCAGGCGGCCTTCTGTACCGTCCACGCCTGCGCCGCGCGGCCGTCCGCGCGCTGGAGGTCGAGCAGCCAGTTCCCGTAGTACGGCCGGTTGCTGACCGTCAGGGCGAAACCGCCGCCCGGGTCCGTCACGGTCACGGCGTTGCCGCGGGCGGTGACCCGCCACTTCTGCGCGCCGGAGTTCGTGCAGGGCTGCTGCGCGACCCACATGCCGGCCGCCGCCGCGGCGCCCGGCTGGAGGCACTTGCCGGAGACGGCGGAGCGGATGCGGACGAGACCGCTGCCCGCGTCGTCGAAGTACCACTGCTGCTGGGCGTAGCCGTTGGCCCGGCCACCGACGAGGACCGTCCCGTCGGCGGTCCGGCCGCCCCACAGTTCGGCGTTCATGCCGGTGCTGCCGTTGCCCAGCAGGTAGCGGGTGTTCGGCTTGGTGGTGGCGCCGCCGCCCGTGCTCTTCGTACGGAACGTCGTGGTCTTGCCGGCGCCGCTGTCACGGCCGGCGGAGTCCCGCACCGACACGGCGATCTTGTACTCGCTGCCCGGCTTCAGGTTGTAGATCCGCAGGGTCTGCGACTGGGTCCAGGTCAGGTGCTTGCCGTTCAGCTGCACCTGGTACCAGGCGGCGCCCTCCACCTTCGGCCAGCTCACCACGACGGAGTCGGACTGGATCTGTCCGGCCGTGACCGTGGGGCCGCCCGTGGGCATCTTGGTCGGCGTGGGCTTCGGGGTGGGGGTGGGCGTCGGCTTGGGGTTCGGGTCGGTTCCGCCCCCGCCGCCGGCCGCGCGCATCAGGAACTGGTTGTCCGCGATGTTCCAGTGCGTGGCGAGGTAGCTGCCCGCCTTGGGACTGGTGTGGAAGTAGTCGTCGTGGTTGCAGTCCAGGATGTTCTCGGCCGCCTGGTTGGTGCAGACGTTGCGCATCGTGGGGTAGTACGGGGTGTCCGAGTAGCACATGACGTCCCACTCGTCCGTGCAGTGCGCGCCGCGGCTGGTGTTGGGGGCGCTGTTGTTGACCGCGCCGAGGTTGTGGCCCAGCTCGTGCGCGGCGGTGTGGCCGCCCCAGCAGCCGGAGTCGGTACGGCCGTAGGAGGGGCCGAAGTTGCTCAGGTTGTCCTGGCCGTGGCGCTCGTCGCCGTTGAAGGTGCCGATGCCGCAGTAGACCTGCGTGTCCGCGAAGATCATGTACTTGCGGTCGCGGCGGTCGAGGCCCTTGCCGGCGAGCGCCTTGTTGCTCGCGCTGAACTCGGAGAGGGCGGACGCCGGAAGCTCGATGTTGAGCACGGTCGGCGTGCAGTCCGCGGCCGTCACGTAGCGGATGTGGCGGACTCCGCCGGTCTCCTTGGCGCTCGTGGAGTAGATGAGGTCCGCGTCGACGGCCCACTTGCGGAACGAGGCCACGTACTCGGAGTACCGGTCGCGGTCGGGGCCGTGCACGTAGACGACCTGGACGCGGTTGCCGGTGCTGCCGTCGCCGTCGCACTGGACGGTCTGGCCGGCGGGCCCTGCGGCGACCGCCTGGCCGGAGGCGGCCGAGGCGGCGGGGGCCGGGGCGGCCTTGGCGGTGTTCGTGGCCGCCTGCGCGTCGGCGGCGGGCGCGTCCTGGGCGCGCTTGCCTCCCTCTGCGGGGGCCGGGTCGTCGGACGCGGGGCGGGCCGGGTCGGCCGCGGGCGCCTTCGCCTTGACGACGGGCGGGATGTCCTTCTTGATGTCGACGCCCTTGGGCGGTGCGTCGGGGCCGTGGGTGCAGTGCCCGGCGTCGGTGCGGTAGACGCCGACGCAACGGTCGCCCTTCGGCGCGGCCTTGAGACCGTCGTAGATCATGCCGCGAGCGTTCTCGTTGGCGGGCGCGTCCTTGATGACGGCCGGCTCGGCGTCCCGGGCGGGTGCGGCGGCGGGCGCGGGTATCTCCGCGGCGAGGGCTTCGGCCTGTGCGGGCGGGGACGCCTGGGCGTTGTCGCCCAGTCCGGAGTAGGCGACGCCTCCCGCGATCACCGCCGCGGTGGCCATGGCGGCGGTGACGAGTATGAACCGGCGTGGTTTGCGCCGGTGTTCACGCCTTCTACGTCTGGTCATGCGCACCTCAAATCGTGATGGGGGGTGGGTGCGCGGAAGCCTGCCAGAAGGGCGGTACGGAGAATTCGGACAAACAGGAATTGGCCCCAAGAAATCAGACCGTTACCTTCTGGTTTGATTTGATGAACTGTCAACTCCTGTGCAAACAAGGTGAGTTACGCGTGTAGCGGCGCAAAGGTCCAGGCCTTATCAGGGAGGTCGTTATCAAATCGAGATAAGAAGTGGAAGCTTATTGACGACAATTCAGTCAGGGATTCATCTATCGCTCACCTGCTGAATTCTCGCGGTCACCAACCGTGAGGAAATACCCGGGACGGGCGCCGGCCCTGCTCGGAGCCGCGCCGCGGCCCGCGCCGGAGCCCTTGTCATAGCCCCAGGGGCGGCGGCGTCAGCGCACCGAACCACACGTGCGTGACCGCGCTGACGTAACGCGCCCCGCAGCGGTCCGACGGCACCACCAGCTGGCTCCCCGCCTCGTCGAGGTCCTCTCCGTCGAGGCGGGTCGCCAACAGGGCCGGGGTGGCCCCGAAGTCGGAGTCCAACTCCGCCCAGGACAGCACGCTGTGGTGGCCGTCCCCGCCGCTCACCGCGATCATCGCGACCGCCGTGCCCTGACCGGTGAGCCAGCCCTCGAGGACGTCCTCGTGGCTGCGGTCCTCGGCGATCGCCTTGCGGACGACGTCCATGCACTGCTTCATCCCGTACGAGGCGATGAACAGGTCCTCCTCGAGGGCGACCTCGCGAAGGCGGACCGTTTCGTCTCCGCCCTCGCCCAGGCCCTGCGCCACCTCGACACCGTCCCCGCCGCGATCGGCGACGTCACCGCCGTGCTGTACGAGGACCCCTCCGCCGGACTCGACGTCCCCGGCCTGCTCCGCTCGGTGTGGCCGCTCGTCCGCGCCTGCGCCGAACCGGACGTGGACCTGCGCCTCGGCGCGGGCACCCGCGCCTCCACCGCCGAGGCGCTCCGCGGGTCCCTGAACCAGGCCCGCTTCGCCCTCACCGCGGCCGACGACGACGTCCCCGTACGCGGAGTCGAGCAACTGGACACCCTCACCGAACTGCTCGCCGGGGTACCGCCCGAGGTCCGCACCGTCTTCGCGGCACGGACCCTGGGATCACTCGGCGACGGCATGCTCCGGGAGACGCTGGAGGTGTTCCTCGCGAACAACTGTTCCTGGGCGCGCACCGCCGAAGCCCTGCACCTGCACGTCAACACCGTCCACTACCGCATCGAGCGCGTGGAGACCCTGATCGGCCGGGACCTCTCGCGCCTCGACCACAAGCTCGACCTGTACGCGGCGCTGCGCTGCGGGTGAGCGGAGGCTGTCGAGGGGGCCGGTGCGGGGCCCTCGCGGGGCCGACGGGCCTCAGCCCAGGTCGATGTACACCTCGGTGGACTTCACCCGCGCCGTGACGCACACCCCCACCGCGATCCCGAGCTGCTCCACCGACTCCCGCGTGACGACCGAGACGACCCGGTGCGGACCCGACTGGATCTCCACCTGGGCCGCCACGTCGTCGACCCGGACCGCGGTGACGATCCCCGCGAAGGAGTTCCGCACGGAGGTCGCGACGGCCCCGGCGACCGGCGCCGGACTCGCCGCCCGCTCCTTCGCGAAGGCGGCCAGCGCCACCCCGTCCACCGTCCGCGTCCCGTCGGACGCGCGGTGGACGGGCAGCCTTCCGGCGTCCGCCCAACGGCGGACGGTCTCGGGGCTGACGCCCAGCAGGTTCGCGGCCTGACCCATGGAGTACGACGGCACGGCCGCAGCCTAGTGCTGCACCGCGAAAGTTCGTGGAGGGGTGTTGGTCAGGTCGGCTGGTCGCCGAGGTAGAGGTAGCAGGCGCAGTCGAGGCAGTCCTCGGGACTGCCGAAGGGCAGGCCTGAGGGCAGGAAG
>NZ_JAPNLK010000016.1 GCF_026627505.1 Streptomyces sp. H27-H5
TTCACTTACGAGGTGCCCTCTTGCTCGGGTCTGATGGAAGCGTAGAAACTCCCATCATCCCAGGTCAGCGGGCACCTCTTCTGATTTCTCCATCCACAGCCCGACCACTACGCGGTGGATCCAGGCTCACGCACGACACATCCACCGCCTTCGACGTAATCCCGATCGTCGACGGGTGGAATCATCCGCGCCGCCGGGCCTGGTTCGGTCCGGTCCTTTGTAGTCGTTCGAGCAACAGCGGTGCCAATACTTGGCCTCTGATGCCAAAAACTCATCACGTGATCCCGCGCCCCCGGGCGGCCCGGCACCGGGCCCTCGGCCTCGCGGCGGGGCTGCCGCGGTGGGCGAAGGGCAGGCCCCGATCCGTCGCCGTGATCTCGCCGCCCCGATCGGCGTGAGCCGTAGCCGTGACCGGTCTTCCCGGTCGGCGGCGGTGGGCTCGACGAACCGGGTCCGGCCACTTGCCCTGTACGCCCCACCCGCAAAGTATGATCGAGCAATGTCTGACACGACCGAGACCACGCCCGGCTGGCTGACCGCGGACGAACTGGAGACGGCTCGCGCGCGCATGCCGATCCTCTACGTGGACGCGGTGCCCGTGCGCGTGGACGACAGCGGCGAAGTCACCAGCATCGGACTGCTGCTGCGCATCGGTCCGGACGGAACGGTGAGCCGCACCCTGGTGTCCGGTCGCGTCCTGCACCACGAGCGGGTCCGTGACGCGTTGCTGCGCCATCTGGAGAAGGACCTCGGCCCGGTGGCCCTGCCTCGCGTTCCCGCCTCGCCCCAGCCCTTCACCGTCGCCGAGTACTTCCCCACGGCCGGCGTCACCTCGTACCACGACCCGCGCCAGCACGCGGTGTCCCTCGCCTACATCGTGCCGGTGGCCGGCGACTGCCGGCCCCGGCAGGACGCGCTGGACCTGGTCTGGTTCAGCCCGCAGGAGGCAGCCTCGCAGGCCGTGCAGAGCGAAATGCCGGGCGGCCACGAGGTGTTGCTGAAGCAGGCGCTCGCACACGTGGGCCTGGTCTACTGACGGATCGGTCCCCGACCGTGCCGCCGCGCGCCCCCCGGTCCCCGGGGGCGCGACGAGACCCGGCAACGAACCGCTGTCAGTGCCGGTCGCTAGCGTGACCTCATGAGTTCCTCCCTGACTGTCTTCCAGCTCGACCCCGAGTTCACCCGCGCCTTCGTCGGCTCCCGTGACGACGAGGTGATCCAGGCCATCCACGGCGAGTTCGGTGACGAGATGGCCAGGGACGACGATTGGTTCTCCTCCGCCATCGCGAGCGGCGCCCCGACGTCCGCCGAGGCGTTGCACGCGCTGGTGTACGGCGGGCCGTTCAGCGAGAGCACGCAGCACGCCTTCCAGTACGGCTACGCGTACAAGCGTCTGTGCACCCTCACTGGCTCGCGTCTCGACAACTCCTGGTTCTGCCCGTTCCGGGGCGACTGGCTGGAGGTCGTCGACGAGGGACTGCGGGCTCTGCGGATCACTGCGATATCGCTCACGGAGTTCGGGCGGTACCGCGGGTTCCCCTCCATCGTCCCGTCGTACGACCTTCCGCGCTGCGGCGAGTGGACGCACGACCAGTGCGTGGAGGCCTTGGCGCAGTTCGAGGAGACCCGGCGGGAGGGCCATGCCCCGCCCCTGGACCCCGCCGTCCTCGGCGCCGTCACGGAAGTCGTCGGCTGGCTGCGTCGGGCGGAGTCGACCCGGCTGCGCCCCGCCCAGGCGCGCCCCGGTTCCGCGATCGTGGGCTTCGTCTCCTAGAGCGCGCAGAACGCGTCCGGCACCGTCCAGAACGCGTCGAGCTGCGCAAACGCGGCCCCGGTCGCCGACAAGATGCCGAGCCGCCGGTGTGTGACTAGCCTTTGTTGATGAGAGCCGCAACTGCGGGGAGCATTCTCGACCCACAGTGATGCGCCACAGCGCGAGGCTTGATCGAGTGCGCCCCGGTCCAAAAGATCCGCGACCCGACGAGGACGCGTTGACAGCGGGGACGCCATCGCATTGATGTGGCCATCTGCGCGAGCCGCGCGCATCCCCCGCGCGCGACGGCATCGGCTCCCGTGTCGCCCACGAGTGGCACACAAGAGAAGGGGAACAACCATGCAAGGACTGAGAGTGAAGCGGCTCTTCGCCATTTCGGCAGCCGGCGTTCTGATGGCCGGCGGCGCCGCCCTCGGGGCGGCCGGCACGGCCTCGGCGGCAGCCCCCACCCACTCCGTCACTTCCGTGAGCCACGGCGGCGGCTGGGATGACGACGACGACCACGGGTACAACCACGGTTGGTACGACGACGATGACGACTGGGGCGGTTGGGGCGGAGGTTATGGCGACGACTGCTGACCAGGCTTGACAGACCCGGTCCGCCGGTTCGAGGAGCCACGCTCTCCGTCATCGGCCGCCCAGGTCAGTCAGCCCCGGCACACAAGGTTCCCGCACCGGCCCGTTGGCTGAGCCGGTGCGGGGGCCTGCGGCTGCCGACCCGGCATCGCCGCCAGGTCGGCGCGGCGCCCCCGTACTCCGGCCCGACCGTCGAGACGGCGGCCCGGGGCTCCGGGGGTACAGGTGGTTCTAGTTGCCGATGCCGGCGCTGCCGAGACCCGAGTTGCCAATGCCGGCGCTGCCGATGCCCGAGTTGTCGATACCGGCGCTGCCGATGCCCGAGTTGACAATGCCGGCGTTGCCCACGCCCCAGTTGCCGATACCGGCGTTGCCCACACCCGAGTTGCCGATGCCCGCGTTGCCGACACCTCCGTCGGCGGCGGCCATGGTGGCTCCACCGAGGGTCAGGACCGCAGCGGTACCCGCGACAGCCGCCATGCGGAGAAGACGTGCACGCATCATCACATACCTCCTGTTTTCTGCTGATTCCTCCATATCTCTAGCACGCTGATCTCATGAACACGCGGCGCGACCTCACGCACGCACCCGTGTGGCGCACGTGCGGAGGGGGGCCGACCACACCGGCGCCGGGGCAGGGACCGCTCAGACCGTGGCGGCGGTCTCCACGGTGATCTCCGCACAGCGGGTGACGACCGCAGCCAGGTCCCCTCCGGCGCGCAGCAGCTCGCGCTGCACGCGCGCGCCGTTGCCTTCCCGGAGCAGGACCCCGAGACCCTCGCTGACCAGCGCGTCGTCCCCGTGGTCGCGCAGCGCGTCGCGCACGTGCCGGTAGAGGGCGTCGACGGCCTCCTCGGGAGAGGTCTTGCGCAGGGTCGCGGGATGCAGCAGGGCGCCTTCCAGACCCGAGCGTCCCGCCTGCCAGGCCGCCAGCCGCAGCAGGCTCGTACTGACCGGGGCCGGCGGTTCCCCGGCGCGCCAGGACCGGGACGCCGTCTCGACGAGCCCTCGTACGAGGGCGGCCAGCACGACCGGGGTCGACCCGTCGAGGCAGACGTCCGCGGCCCTCACCTCGACGGTGGGATAGGCGGCCGACAGTCGGGCGTCGAACCAGATCATCCCCTCGTCGTGGAGCACGCCGCTGTCGACCATGGCCCGGACCTGGCTGCGGTAGCCGTCGGCCGAACCGAAGAGGTCCACGGGACCGGCGGACGGCAGCCGGTTCCACACGCGGCTCCGGTAGCTCCCGTACCCGGTGTCCTGGCCCTGCCAGAACGGCGAGTTCGCGCTGAGCGCGGTCAGGACCGCGAGCCAGGGCCGCATCCGGTCCAGAACCGCGACGCCCTCTTCGTCCGACTCCACCGACACGTGGATGTGGCAGCCGCAGGTCAGCTGCTCCTGCGCCGTCAGCCCGAACTGCTCGGCCACCCACTGGTAGCGGCGGCCGGTGTTCAACGAGGGCTCCACCGGCAGCGGCGAGGTGCCCAGGGCGGCCACGACCGCGCCGACGCCCTGCGCGTGTCGCGCGGCCTCCCTGCGCCACCGACCGATCTCGCGCGCCAGCTCGCCCATGTCCGTGACCGGCTTGGTGGCGAACTCGACCTGCTCCTTGGCGAGCTCCCTCTCGAAGGTGTGGCCCTGCTCCCAGTCGTCCTTCGGGCGTTGCCCGACGGACCGGTCCGCCGCCTCCAGGACGTGCCCCGACAGGGCCAGTGGAACACCACTGGTGGCGTCCACCAGGAGCAGTTCCTCTTCCACGCCCACACTTCGCATGCCTTCACCCATCACATCGCCGATCAGATGCGCCCCGTCTTCCCCAGACCGCCCCCGGCCATGCGGACCGCCCCGAACGGTGCTGCGGAGCCCGCCGGGCCCACAGGGGAAGAGGGCCGGGAACCGGCCGAGCAGGGGCGGCCGAGCCGTTCCTGGTCCGGGACACGAAAGCACCGCGACCCGGTGTTGTCTCGCCGGCGCGCGGCGCGGTGCGCGGACACCCACCCGGATGTCCCGTCCGCCGCCCACGACGTTCACCGTCATGGAGCAGTTGTGCGTGCCCCGAGGCGCACGTGACAAGGGAAGCGCCGCGAAGAGGTCCGCGACGTCGGTGTCCCGTCGGCGCCGGCCCCGGACGCTCAGTGCCAGGGTCCGGGCCAGGCCGGGCAGGGCCCTGGCGGCGGCCAGGGCGGAACCTCGCCGTAGGCTGGGCGGGTGACCTTGCACAGTCTTCACGCCCGACCCGCCCTGGCCGAGCGCTTCCGGCGCGACCCGGCGATGCACCTGATGGAACTCGGCGACCTCGACGACCTGCTGTGGCCGCACACCAGTTGGTACACGGTGTCGCAGGACGGCCCGGTCGCGTTGGTGTACTCGGTCGGCGACATCCCGACCGTACTGGCCCTCGCCCGCCCGGAGGAGGACGCCCGGCTGGAGGAACTGGCCGAGGCGCTGCTGCCGGTCCTCCCCCGGCGCTTCTTCGGGCACCTCACGGGAGCCGCCGGCAAGGTGCTGGAGGCGGCGTACGAGGTACGGCCCCACGGCACCCTGCTGCGCATGGCGCTCACGGACCCCGACCGCGCCGCTCGGCACCCGGACGGCCCGTGGCGGCCCGCTCCGTTGGACCGCGGCGACCTGCCGGAGTTGCTCGCGCTGTTCGAGCAGGCCTACCCGGGCAACTGGTTCGACCACCGGATGCTCGACACCGGTCAGTACCTGGGCGCCCGACAGGACGGGCGGTTGGTGGCCGTCGCGGGCGTCCACGTCCACTCGGCCACCTACCGGGTCGCGGCGATCGGGAACGTGACCACGCATCCCGACGTGCGCGGGCAGGGCGCGGGCGGGGCGTGCGTCGCCGCGCTGTGCCGGCAGCTGGGGACGACCGTGGACCACATCGGGCTCAACGTCCGGGCGGACAACGCCACGGCCGTCGGGCTCTACCGCAGGCTCGGCTTCTCCGACGTCACCGAGTTCGCCGAGGCCACCTTCACCGCGCGGGCGGCGACCGGCTGACGCGGCGGGGGGCCGTTCGTCGAGGGCGCGGAATATCGCGTGCCGCGTCGTCGGGAACAGAGCAGACTCGCCCCATGGCGGACATACATGCATTCCGGAACGCGGTGGACGACTGGGCGAACGGCGGGCCCGGCGGGCCGGCGCGCGAACTGGCGACGCTCCTGGGGTTGCGGACCGCGGTGCTCCTGGAAGGTCCGAGCGACCTCGCGGCCGTCGAGGCGCTGGCCGTGCGACGTGGCCGGGACCTTGCCGCCGAGGGAGTGTGCGTCGTGTCGATGGGCGGGGCGATGAGCGTCGGCCGCTATGCCGGCCTCCTCGGACCACCCGGCCTGGGCCTGCGCCTCACGGGATTGTGTGACGAGCGCGAACAGCCCTTCTACGAGCGCGGATGGGAGCGGGCGGGGGCGGCGCACCGGGACGTCTTCGTGTGCGTGGCGGACCTGGAGGAGGAGCTCATCCGCGCGCTGGGCACGGCCGGGGTCGAGGAGATCGTGCGGGGCGAGGACGACCTCCGTGCTTGGCAGACCTTCCTGCGCCAGCCCGCCCAGCACGATCGACCTCGGCACCGGCAGTTGCGGCGCTTCCTCGGCACGAAGAAGGGCCGCAAGATCCGCTACGGCCGCCTCCTCGTCGAGGCCCTCGGCCCGGGGCAGGTACCGGCCCCGCTCGACGACCTCCTGAAGAGCCTGTGACCCACGCGCTCCGGCCTGGTCGCCGTGGGCCGCCGCATGCCAGCGGATGCGCCTCCCAGGGGGCTGCTCTAGCGTCGAAAGGGGAGGGGAAGGCCCTGCCGGGCCGGTCCGGTGCGGGAGCCCGGGCCCGGTGGCCGCACGTCGGCCGCATCCGCTCGGCACCGTTCCCACCGCGGATCCCGGACTTCCAGGTTCCGGGCCGCGCGATCATCCCGGAGAGCAGGTGCGTCCCATGCGTGCGTCGACCCGATTCGCAGGTGTCCTCGCCGGCCTGACCCTCGCGCTCGGCGGAGCGGGCTTCATCGCCCCCGCCGCCCACGCGGACGTCACGGCCTGCATCAACCAGGTCGAGCGGGAACTCCAGGGCGGCGAAGCCCCGGACTCGATCCGGATGGCGTGTTACGTCGGCCTGACCGGCGACCACGCACAGTGCGTCTCCGGCCTGACCGCGGGCGGCGTGACCAACGGGACCGCGGTCTCCGCCTGCCGGGTGGCCCCCAAGTAGGGCTCGGCGACTCCCTGTACGAATCGGCGAGAACCGGCGGGCGGCCCCGCGCACGAGGGTGTGTGCGGGGCCGCTCGCTGTCTTCGGTGAAGCCGCTCGGGAAGGGCAGGAGGAGCCGTTCAGTCGTGCAGCCGCTGCTGCCAGTCCTGCGGGACCCGATCGGCCGGGCCCGGCGCCGGCTGGTCCGCCGGGTGGTCGCCGGGCGGCGCCAGCTCGGGCCCGGACTCGTACAGGGCGTTCTTGGCGTAGTCCCAGAACCACTCCTCGCCCGGCTCGAAGCTCTGCACCACGGGGTGACCGGTGGACTTCCAGTGGGCGGTGGCGTGCTGGGCGGGTGAGGAGTCGCAGCAGCCGATGTGGCCGCACTGGGCGCAGCGTCGCAGGTGGACCCACCAGCCGCCGGCCGCGTCGCAGTCGACACAGCCCGTGCCCGAGGGCGCGACACTCGGGTCGATTCCGTCGATTCCGCCGGTTCCGCTCATGCCGTCTCCTCGGTGATCTCGGTGTCGGTCTCGGTGTCGGGCTCGGTGTCGGTCTTGGTGTCGGTCCCGGTCTTGGCTTCCGTCCCGGTTTCCGGGGCGGACAGGGGCAGCAGCACCTGGAAGCGGGTGTCGCCCGGTTCGGACTCGACGTGGAGGCTTCCGTGGTGCTTGCTCACGACGATCCGCCAGGAGATGTCCAGGCCGAGCCCCGTGCCTTCACCGACCGGTTTGGTCGTGAAGAAGGGGTCGAAGATGCGGCTGCGGATGTCCGCGGGGATGCCGGGGCCGGTATCGCGGAACTCCACCAGCAGCCGGTCCCCCTCCCGTGCCGTGCGCACCGTCAGTGTGCCGTCACTGCCGGTGCTGTCGATGGCGAAGACGGCGTTGTCGATGAGGTTGGTCCACACCTGGTTGAGTTCCGCGGGATAGGCGGGCACGTCCGGCACGGAGCGGTCGTACTCCTTGACGACGCGGACCCGGGGACCGATCTTGCCGGACAGCATCAGCAGGGTGCTGTCGAGGAGTTCGTGTACGTCGACGACGCGGTGCGGTGCCCGGTCGAGCTGGGAGTACTGCTTGGCGGC
Source organism: Streptomyces sp. H27-H5 (assembly GCF_026627505.1). Classification (GTDB taxonomy): domain Bacteria; phylum Actinomycetota; class Actinomycetes; order Streptomycetales; family Streptomycetaceae; genus Streptomyces. The sequence goes on from NZ_JAPNLK010000016.1 coordinate 7,620, forward strand.
GTCCACCAGGTGGGAGATGCGGGTGGTGGAGTCGTCGATCTCGTCCATCAACAGCTCGGTCTCGACGGTGTAGTTGAGCCAGCCGATCGCCCCGGGCAGGACGTCCTCGGCGACGGTCGCCGCGACCTGCTCCAGCCAGTCGATGTCGAGGCCGGCCTGCACGAAGGTCGGTGCGATGCGCCACCCCTCCGGGATGCCGTGGTCGTCGAGCCAGTCGGCGAGTTCATCCTCACGGTCGGATGCCTCCAGGGGGCTCAACACCGGTGCTTTGGCCACCCGTTCGGCGGTGCGGTCCTGGATCTCGATGAGGTCCGCCAGTGCCTCGCGGGAGTAGGGGCCCTGGGCGATGACCGCCAGCTTGTGCCGCATCTTGCCCACCCGTTCGCGCAGCGTCGCGGTGGCCCGGACGGCGGCGGCGGCCGGGTTGTTGAGCTCGTGGGTGAGTCCGGCGGACAACGAGCCGAGCGCCAGCAGCCGTTCGCGCTGCCCGATGGCCCGCTGGGTGTTCTTCGAACCGAAGAAGAGCCCCTCCAGCAGGTGGGCGGCCATCGGGAACCATTCCTGCATGACGTCCGCGAACGACTGCGCGGGCAGCACGAAGAAGCGGGTCGGCTCCGTCACGCGCATCGAGTTGTTGTACGTCTGCGGTACCCGGTCACCCAGGTAGGCCTGCATGGCTCCCGAGTACACACCGCGCTGGGAGGTGCGGCTCACCTCGACGTCGTCACCGCCGACCCGGCGGGACAGCACGACGGTGCCTTCGATCATCACGTAGAAGCAGGTGGCCGGGTCGCCCTCGGTGTACACCGGGCCGGGCTCGAACCGCTCCACCCGCCCCTCGCCGCACAGCCGCCCGAGCTGTTCCGGTGAGAGCTTCTCGAAGAGGAACAGGGACGCGATCTCCTGCGGGCTGCAAGGCAGCATCTGCCCGCTCATGACTGCTCCAGGTAGCGGTGGACGAGCATCACGGCCATGGCTCCCTCTCCGACGGCGGACGCGACGCGCTTCGCGGACCGGGCGCGCGCGTCGCCCGCCACGAAGACGCCGGGAACGTTGGTCTCCAGGTGGTAGGGCGACCGGTCGAGTTCCCACTCGGCCGGCGGTCGCCCGTCCGGCGTGAGGTCCGGCCCGGCCAGGATGAAGCCGTGTTCGTCGCGCAGCACCGTGCCGTCCAGCCAGTCGGTCAGCGGTGCCGCGCCGATGAAGACGAACATCCACTGCGCGTCGACGAGTTCGGTCACGCCGCTGTCCACGTCCCGGAGCGTCAACTGCTCCAGGTGTCCGTCGCCGTGCGCGGCCTCGACGACGGTCCGGGTGCGCACGGTGATGTTCGGCGCCTCTTCGATCTGCTGGATCAGGTAGTGGGACATCGACGCGGTCAGGGACTCGCCGCGCACCAGCAGTGTCACCGACTTCGCACCCCGCGCCAGGTACATCGCCGCCTGCCCGGCGGAGTTGGCGCCGCCGACGATGTACACGTCCTGCTCCAGGCAGGAAGCGGCCTCGGTGAGCGAGGAGCCGTAGTACACGCCGCAGCCGGTCAGGTCATCGCAGCCGGGAGCCCTGAGCTGCCGGTACGACACCCCGGTCGCCAGGATGACGCTGTGCGCGGCGATCGTCGAACCGTCGGAGAACCGCACGACGCGCGCCGAACCGTTGGCCTCCAGCCCCGTGACCTCGCGCGCGGTGAGGATCTCGGCCCCGAACCGGCCGGCCTGGCGACGGGCGCGATCCGTGAGCTGCGCGCCCGACACGCCGTCCGGGAAGCCGAGGTAGTTCTCGATGCGGGAGCTCTGCCCGGCCTGGCCGCCGGTCGCGGATCGCTCGACCAGTACCGTGCGCAGTCCCTCGGAGGCCCCGTACACGGCCGAGCCCAGCCCGGCCGGGCCGCCCCCGATCACGACGAGGTCGTAGAAGTCGGCGGCCGGCGTCGTCGCGAGCCCCACCCGGGCCGCCAGCTCGGTCGCCTCCGGCTCGATCAGCACGCCACCGTCCGGGGTCACCACCAGCGGGAGGCGCTGCCCGTCGGCCCCGGCCGCCTCCAGCAGCCGCCGGCCTTCGGGCTCGTCGGAGGAGTACCAGCGGTAGGGCACCTGGTTGCGGGCCAGGAACTCCCGTACGTCGGAGGAGCGCGCCGACCAGCGGTGCCCGATCACCTTGGTGGCGGGCACCGGCTTGTGGTCGCTGGAGCGCCAGGCCACCAGCAGGTCGTCGATGACCGGGTAGAGCTTTTCCTCCGGTGGGTCCCACGGCTTGAGCAGGTAGTGGTCGAGGTCGACGACGTTGATCGCGTCGATCGCCGCGTTGGTGTCGGCGTACGCGGTCAGCAGCACGCGCCGCGCGCCCGGGTACACGCTCAGGGCCTGTTCGAGGAACTCGATGCCGTTCATCTGCGGCATGCGGTAGTCGGCCAGGATCACGGCCACCAGGTCGCCGCGCAGCTTCAGCTCGCGCAGCGCCTCCAGCGCGGACTCGCCGGATTCGGCGCGCACGATCCGGTAGGAGGCGCCGTAGCGGCGCCGCAGGTCACGAGCGATGGCACGGGACACCCCCGGGTCGTCGTCCACGGTCAGGATGACGGTCCGCGCTGTCTCGGCCACCTCTGCCATACGTCCTCTTCCCCCCCCCCCCCCGAGTCCCAGGGGCACGGCAAGCCGCCCGCGCCGGTTCCCGCCCATCGTATGTTCGATCGTCCGGGGTCGCCCCGGGACGGGCCTGGAGATGCTGATCACCTCCCGGTGGCTGCTGCGAATGCTCCCCGTACCTCCTGATCGCGGCCGACCGCGTCTGAGACCGACGCGTCGACGCCGGCGGGTGGACGGGCGAGAAGTGGGCACGGGCTGGGTGTGGACGATACGGAGAGCGGGACCGAGGGGACGCCGCGACTGCTGCGGGGTCTGACCGTGGACGCGACCCGGCCGGAGCAGCCCGTGCTGCTCGACGGTGCCGGGAAGCCCATCGAGACGTGGCGTGAGAACTACCCGTACGACCAAAGGATCGGCCGGGCTGAGTACGAGCGGCGCAAGCGGGTGCTGCAGATCGAGATGCTGAAGTTGCAGCGTTGGGTCCGCGAGAGCGGCCGGCGGCTGGTGGTGGTCTGCGAGGGCAGGGACGCGGCGGGCAAGGGCGGCACGATCAAGCGGTTCACCGAGCGGCTCAACCCCCGAGGTGCCCGGGTGGTCGCTCTGGGCACGCCCACCGAGACCGAGTCGGGCCAGTGGTACTTCCAACGCTATGTCGCGCACCTTCCCGCTGCCGGGGAGATCGTCTTCTTCGACCGGTCCTGGTACAACCGGGCCGGCGTCGAGAGGGTCATGGGTTTCTGCGAGAAGGACCAGTACCGACTGTTCCTCCGCCAGTGCCCCGACTTCGAGCGGATGCTGGTGGAGGACGGGCTCCTGTTGGTCAAGTTCTGGTTCTCGGTCTCCCGGGCCGAGCAGCGCACACGTTTCGCGATCCGCCAGGTCGATCCGGTGCGCCAGTGGAAGCTCTCCCCCGTCGACCTCCAGTCACTGGACCGGTGGCACGACTACACGACCGCGAAGGTCGACATGTTCCGGGCCACCGACACCACGCACGCGCCGTGGACCGTGGTGAAGAGCAATGACAAGCGGCGCGGCAGGCTTGAGGCCATGCGGAGCCTGCTCTCGCGGTTCGACTACGACAGCCGTGATCCGGACGCGATAGGGGAGCCCGATCCGCTCATCGTGGGGGCGGCGGGGACCCTGCTGGAGCCTGGGGAGGAGGACACCGACCTCTCGCCGACGCCGCTGTCCCGTCCGGGTGGCCGCAGGGGTGATCACCCGGAGGGCTGAGCCCGACCGCCCCTGGTGGGCGACGTCCCGTCGACCGTCGGACCCGGCGCCCTCGCATGTCGTGAACGGCGAGGAGCGTCGGGTGTGCCTACTGTCGGCGGGAAGGAGAGAGGCGGAGGTGTGGGTACGTCTCCGCGCGCAACGCCGCCGATGCGAAGGGCCGCCTGGGATGAGCGAACACGATGACGACCGCACCGCCCCCGACTCGGGCCACGATCGCCCGAGCGGAGTGAGCGACGAGACGGTGGAGGCTCTGGGAGCCCTGTCCAAGGCGCTGGAGACGACGGAACGGGCCCGCGGCCACCTCTACGGCTTCCACCAGCTCACCGGAACGGCCGACTTCGAACTCGACGACGCCGTCCGCCTCCTGCACCTCGCGGGGCACCACCGCGAGGCGGAAGCGGTCCGGCGCGAGATCCTCGGGCGCAACGTCATCCCCGGACACTGGACGTTCCAGATCATCGAGGCGTACAACGCGACGTACCACCGCCCCTTCGTCGAGCTCGAACAGCAGATCGTGCGCGATCTCGCGCAGGGCCGGGACCACCTCTTCGAGGCCGAGTTGAAGGCGCGGCGCCGCACGACGGGGCATCCGGCCCACACCCCGGGACCGAAGAGCGCGGGGACCGACTGAGCGGGTCGCGTGCGTGGCGGGCGCCGGACACGCGACGCCCCGGCTGTCGTGACTGCCGTGGATGCGTGACGGTCGCGGGCCGGGGCCGTCGTGACTGTCGCGGATGCCGGGGCGTGTGGGATGACCGAGGCTGGGAAGTCGACGGGATGTACCGCCCGTAAACGGACATGGAGGGCAGTCGTGGCTGCGCACGGAACAAACCCCCCGGACCAGGTCGCTTCCGGCATCCCACCGACCGGTACCCATCCGGCCGATGCCCATCACTCGCGTATCGCGCTGCGCGTCAACGGTTCGGATCACGTCCTCGACGTGGACCACCGGGCCACCCTCCTCGACGCCCTGCGCGAGCGGCTCGACCTCACCGGGTCCAAGAAGGGCTGCGACCACGGCCAGTGCGGTGCCTGCACCGTCCTCGTGGACGGTCGGCGTGCCAACAGCTGCCTGTTGCTCGCCGTGGCGCAGGACGGAGCCGAGGTCACCACCGTCGAGGGACTCGCCGACGACGACGGCTCGCTGCACCCGCTCCAGGCGGCCTTCCTGGAGCACGACGCCTTCCAGTGCGGCTACTGCACCCCCGGCCAGCTCTGCTCCGCGCTCGGGGTGCTGCGGGAAGCCGCCGCCGGCCATCCCTCGCACGTCACCGACCCGGCGGTGGCGGCGTCGACGGGCCCTGTCGCGCTCAGCGCCGAGGAGATCAGGGAACGGCTCAGTGGCAACCTCTGCCGCTGCGGGGCCTACAACGGGATCGTCGACGCCGTCTCGGACGTCTGCGCCCGATCCGCCTCGGCGAAGACCACCGCCCCGAGCACCACTGCGGGTCCCGCCCCGAGTCCCGTCCCGCGCCCGGACGTGATCGTGTGAAGCCGTTCGGGTACGTACGGGCCACCAGCCTCCAGGAAGCCGCGGCGGCCTACGCGCGGCACCCCGGCTCCCGCTACCTCGGCGGCGGCACCAACCTCGTCGACCTCATGAAGCACGACGTCGAGACGCCGGGCACCCTCATCGACCTCACCCGGTTGCCCCTCCACGAGGTCGAGGAACAGCCCGCTGGGGCGCTCCGTGTCGGAGCCCTCGTGCCCAACAGCGACCTGGCCGCGCATCCCCTCGTCCGCTCCCGGTACCCCGCGCTGTCCCAGGCCCTGCTGGCCGGTGCGTCGGGGCAGTTGCGCAATGTCGCCACCACCGGCGGCAACCTGCTCCAGCGCACCCGGTGTCCGTACTTCCAGGACGTGTCCAAGCCCTGCAACAAGCGCGAGCCCGGTACCGGCTGCGGTGCCCGCGACGGCGTGCACCGCGATCACGCCGTGCTCGGCCACTCGGAGCAGTGCATCGCCACGCACCCCTCCGACATGGCGGTGGCCCTCGCCGCTCTCGACGCCGAGATCGAGCTGTACGGGGGCGAGCAGGGCACCCGGCGCGTGGCGGCGACGGAGTTCCACCGGCTGCCCGGCGAGGAGCCCGAGCGGGACACCGTCATCCGGCCCGGAGAGATCATCACCGCCGTGGTGCTTCCTCCCGCGTCCACCGGGGCCGTCTCCCGCTACCGCAAGGCCCGCGACCGGGCCTCGTACGCCTTCGCCCTGGCCTCGGTGGCCGCCGTCCTCGAACTCGACGACGGCCGCGTCCGACACGTCGCGCTCGCCTTCGGCGGTCTCGCCCACCGGCCCTGGCGTGCGACGACCGCCGAGGAGCGACTGATCGGCGCCGAGCCCACCGACGACGCCGTACGCGGGGCCGTCGAGGCCGAGCTGACCCGGGCCCGGCCGCTGCGTGACAACGCGTTCAAGGTGGGCCTCGCCCGGCGTCTGGCCTGCGACGTACTCGGCGGCCTGGTCCGTTCGGCCGGCGAGCCGCCTCCCGTCCCCCGAACGTCTTGACCCGCCCGCACCGCCCGCACCGATCAGGAGAGGCAACCGCCATGTGCCCCACCACCGCCCTCGGCAGCCCCGCTCCCCGGCGGGAGGGGCGCGAGAAGGTCACGGGAACCGCCCGCTACGCCGCCGAGCACACGCCGCCCCGCTGTGCCTACGCCTGGCCCGTGCCGGCCACCATCGTGCGCGGCCGCGTCACGGCCGTCGACGACAAGGCCGCCCTGGCCGTACCGGGCGTGATCGGTGTGCTGTCCCCGTACAACGCGCCCCGCCTGGGCCCGTCGGACGACCCGACCCTGCAACTGCTCCAGGACGCCCGGGTCCCCCACCGCGGCTGGTACGTGGCCGTCGCGGTCGCCGAGACGCTGGAGGGCGCGCGGGCGGCCGCGTCCGCGCTCCGGATCACCTACGAGAGCGATCCGCACGACGTCACCCTGACCGCCGACCACCCGGACGCCTACACCCCCGAGGAGGCGAACGGCGGCCACCCTGCCCACCGGGAGCAGGGCGATCCGGACGCGGCGCTGTCAGCGGCGCCCGTACAGGTCGATTGCGCCTACGCGGTGGCGCCGCTGCACAACCACCCCATGGAACCGCACGCGGCGACCGCCGACTGGGACGCCGGCCGCGGACACCTGACCGTCCACGATTCCTGTCAGGGGGGCGGTGCGGTGCGGTCGGCGCTGGCCGGCTTGTTCGCGCTGCCCGAGGAGGACGTCACCGTCGTCTCCGAGCACGTGGGCGGCGGGTTCGGCTCCAAGGGCACGCCGCGCCCGCACGTGGTCCTGGCCGCGATGGCCGCGCGCCACTGCGACCGGCCCGTCAAGCTCTCCCTTCCGCGCGGGCACCTGCCCGCGACGGTCGGTCACCGCGCGCCGACCCTGCACCGGATCCGGCTGGGCGCCCGCGCGGACGGCACCCTCACCGCGCTGACGCACGAGGTCACCACCCACACCTCCCGCGTCCGCGAGTTCGTGGAACAGGCGGCCGTGCCGGCCCGTGTCATGTATGCGGTACCGGATGTGCGCACCACTCACCGCGCCGTCGCCCTGGACGTGCCCACTCCGTCCTGGATGCGGGCGCCCGGGGAGGCGCCGGGCATGTACGCGCTGGAGTCGGCGATGGACGAGCTGGCCGACGCGCTCGGCATGGACCCGGTGGAGCTGCGTCTGCGCAACGAGCCCCCGACGGAGCCCGACAGCGGTCGTCCCTTCAGCAGCCGTCACCTGGTGGAGTGTCTGCGCGAGGGCGCCGAGCGGTTCGGCTGGGCCGGGCGCGGCGCTCCGTACCGGGACGGGCCGTTCCTTGTCGGGACGGGCGTCGCCGCGGCCACCTATCCCGTACTCGTCGCGCCCTCGACCGCCCGCGCGCACGCCCGCCCCGACGGTGGGTACCTCGTCGAGGTCAACGCCACCGACATCGGAACGGGAGCCCGTACGGTGCTGGCCCAGGTGGCCGCCGATGCCCTGGGGGTGCCGCTCGACTCCGTGTCGATCGCCATCGGGCACACGGGGCTGCCCGCCGCCCCGCTCGCCGGCGGTTCCTCGGGCACCGCCTCGTGGGGGTGGGCCGTGCACGACGCCTGCGCGGCCCTGACCGCGCGGCTGGAGCGGCACCGGGGTGCGCTGCCGGACGAGGGGTTGTCCGCGTCGGCGGACACCACGCAGTCGGCCAAGCAGAAGTCCCCGTACGCCCGGCACGCTTTCGGCGCGCACTTCGCCGAGGTACGGGTCGACACGGTCACCGGGGAGGTTCGGGTGCGCCGTCTGCTGGGTGTCTTCGCGGCGGGGCACATCCTCAACCCGCGTACGGCGCGTTCCCAGTTCAAGGGCGGCATGGTCATGGGGATCGGCATGGCGTTGACCGAACACAGCACCGTGGACGCGGCGTTCGGCGATTTCGCCGAGCGGGACCTGGCCGGTTACCACGTGCCGGCGCACGCCGACGTGCCGGTCCTGGAGGCGCACTGGATCGACGAACACGACAAGCACCTCAATCCGATGGGCAGCAAGGGCATCGGCGAGATCGGAATCGTCGGGACGGCGGCCGCCATCGGGAACGCCGTGAGTCACGCCACGGGTCGGCGTCTGCGCGAGCTTCCCTTGACGCCGGACCGCGTCCTGTCAGCGCTCGATCCACGGGACTGAGGCCGGCTCCCGGCGCACGTGTGGGGGCGTCCACCCTCCACGGGGTGGACGCCCCCCACACGTGCGTTCGCGGGCCGGGCCGGCTTCAGGCGGGTCGGCCGCCGAAGGGGGCGCCGGTGCCGTAGTACGTACCCAGCTGTTCGTTGTAGCCGGCGTCGCCGAGGTGCTTGTCGCTGTGGAACTCGGGAGCGTTCTTGATCTGCTCCTTGGTCCGGTCGACATGGATCTTCCGCTCCTCCACGTCGATCCGGCTGATCGTCCCGGCCGGCAGGAGGACCTCCTTGCCGAAGATCCAGGGACCGGTGTCGACCACGAGGTACGAGGAACCGACCTCGTCGGAGTGCTTGTCCACCTTGCCGATGGAACCGTCCGCGGCCTCGACCTTGTAACCCGTCAGGTCGGCACCGGCCGTTCGGCCGGACGTCTCGCGGTAACCCCACACGTTGTCGGACATGAGAACAACTCCTTCACACTCGTCGGTGGCGACGGCCGCTTCCCTCCCGGAACCCACAAGGTCGTCGAGGCTCTCGAAGCCCGCGAACGATGGGAACCGGGGAGGCGCGGATCCGCCGAAAGGACGCCTGCCCGCAAAGATCCGATCCACACGGGTGGAAAGCCCGACGCCCTGCCGGCCCGACCGTCCGTCCGTGTCGCGTGGCCTCAGGGAGGGGTGTCCCACCTGCGGTGGTGACGAAGTGCGTCGTGCAACGGGGCGGGTTCAGCCCTCGGTCGGAACGGAGGCGGGTCGGGCGAGCTCGTGATCGGGTTCGGAGCCGGGAACGCGCCACATCGGCCAGAGGGTCGGTCCGCCGCCCGGCAGGTGGATCTCGCCGGTGACGCGGAACCCGAACTTCTCGTAGAAGGGGACGTTCGAGGGCTTGCTGGACTCCAGGTAGGCCGGTTCGCCGAGTCGGTCGCAGTGGGCCAACTGCTCGCGTACGAGGGCCGAACCGACTCCCGTGCCCTGGAACGCCGGGTCGGTTCCCAGGGTGGGCAGGTACCAGTGGGGTCCTTCGGGGTGGCTTTCGTGCAGGGTGTTCTCCACCTCGGCCGCTCGTCGCAATCCTCGTGCGCCGAACGTGCGCGCGTAGCCGGGAAGGGCCGCCAGTTCCCGCGCCGCGGAGGGCTGCCAGCGGCCCGGGCCCGACCAGAGCGCGGCGGCCAGCAGTTCGCCGTCGCGGGTGGCCGCCACGCGGACGGCGCCGGCGCGCGGACGTTGCTGCCGCGAGATCAGCTTGAAGAAGCGGGCGGTCCTGCGCGCCCGATGGGACGGTTCGGGGAACATCCAGACCATGACCGGGTCGTCGGCGAAGGACCGGGCCAGGAGCGCGGCAACCGCGCCCGATTCGGCGGGGCGCGCGCACCGGATCCCGTACCCGGCGGACGGCAGCACTGTACGTACGTTCATGGGGCCACGGTAGGCAGTGCGACCGGGCCCATCCCGCCGCGCCTCGACGGACACGCCGGTCATGCCTGCCGGACGGCCCCACGGCCCGTCGACCGAGGGGTCAAGGCCGCGGCCCGAGGTCCTCACGTAAGGATTTCGTCATCACCGCGGACGCGCCGGGCGGGCCCTCCATCGCATTGAATGCGGTGGTACCGATCAACAGTGATCACGACGAGGGAGCGGCAGTGGGAGACAGGAAGCGGCGCGGACGGCTGATCGCCGGGGCAGTGATCGTGGCCGGGGCGGTGCTGGGGATCGGGTTGTACTGGCTCCAGCCGTGGAAGCTGTGGCAGAACGAGACCGTCAGCGAGGCGCTCCCGACGGCGGGCCCCGCGGACTCCGCGGCCCCCGCCGCCGGTTCCGGTCCCGCCCCCGTTCCACGCACCCTCGCCCAGGGCTCGCTGATCAGCCACGAGCACACCACCACGGGTACGGCGAGGCTCATCCGCCTCCCCGATGGATCCCGCACGCTCCGCCTGGAGAACCTCGACACCAGCAACGGTCCGGACCTGCGGGTCTGGCTGACCGATGCCCCGGTCAAGGAGGGAGTGGGCGGCTGGCGCGTGTTCGATGACGGCAAGCACGTCAGCCTGGGCAAGCTCAAGGGCAACAAGGGCGACCAGAACTACGCGATCCCCGAAGGGCTGAACCTCTCCGACTACAGCAGCGTCACCATCTGGTGCGACCGCTTCGACGTCTCCTTCGGAGCAGCCGAACTGGTGCGCGCCTGAACGCTGTTGCACCCTGCCGCCGCACTCCACGCCCCGTGCGCCCCGCGCGCTCCGCGGTGAAACCGGATCTTCCGGGTAACGGAGGGGAGACCAGCCGCAACGCACGGAGGAGAAGAGAACCATGGCGTCTTCATTGCTCGAAGCGGTCGACATCAAGGCACCTGTCGCGGTGAGTTGGGCGCTCTGGAAGGACGTCGAGCGTTGGCCGTCGTTCCTCAGCCATGTCAAGCACGTCGAGCGCATCGACTCGCGCACGTTCGCCTGGCAGGTGTCCCTGCCGGGCGCGGACAAGAGCTTCGTGGCAGAACTCACCGAGGTCATTCCGCAGGAACGCATCGCCTGGCGTACGACCGAGGGCGTCCACCACGCGGGTGTGGTCACCTTCCACCGCCTCAGCGACACGGAGAGCCGGGTCACGCTCCAGATCGAGTACGACCCCAAGGGTTTCGTGGAGCGTCTGGGCGCGCTCACCAACCTCGACTCGACCCTGGCCAACTACGACTTGGGCGAGTTCCAGCGGATGGCCGAGCAAGGGGCCTGAGCCTGACCGAACGAGGGCGCCCCCGGCCCCCCGGTACACGCCCGACCGTGCCGCGAATGTGCCCGTCCGGAGTAGAGGAGTACCGATACTTCAGGTCGGACGTCGGGCCATTGGGGTGATCCGCCATTGCCTGTAGGACGCTTGGAGCGTTCTCGGGTCGGACGCGGCACCCTTCGTGACCGCGTCGTTCCGAGATCCATGGGAGTCATCATGCGTATGCGTTCCGCTCTGACCGCGACCGTTCTCGCCGCCGGCATTCTGCTGGGTGGTGCCGGGGCCGCGCTGGCGAACGGCGGGGGCGGCGAGGGAGAGTACTTCTCCGGAGGCGCGTCGCGGTTCCAGTCCGACTGCTCCTCGGCCGCGGCGATTCCGGCGCGTGTCGGACCGGTCTTCACCCAGGCGTGTGCGGTCGAGGCCGAGCGCGAGCACGCCGAGTTCGGCCACTTCACCGGCTTCGGTCACTGACCCACGAGCATTCCGGGGGCCCTGCCGACGGCGGGGCCCTCGACTTGTACACCCGCACACCGATCTTGCCCGCGCGTCCCGGGCGCACCGAAGGCCAGCTCACCATGAGTGACGACGCGGTCACCGTGAAGCACACCGGTCCCCTGTTCCGCGCGAACCACCGCCACCGGCAGCGGGCGGGGTGACCTCCCGGCGTGCCGGCGGGAGCGCTCCCCCGCACCCTGGAGACATGGCAACAGACGGACTGCGCGTGATCGTGGACCCGCCCGACGAACACGGCGGACGCCGGGTCCTCATCGACGGAAAGATCCTCGGTACCGCCCTGGGACCCGCCGATGTGCTCGAATTCCTGCGCCGGGCCGGACTCGACCCCGACGAGGTCGCCCCCTACGGGGCGGGCCTCATCGAATGGCAAGGGGGCGGCCCCGCGGAATGGGGCGCACGCTAGGTCGTCTCCGTCCAGGAAGTGCGCGGCAGCGGTCGATCACGTCCCGCCGTCAGCCGTGGATCGCCCTTCGTCCCGGCCGGCGCTCCGCGACTGCCGCCGCAGCATCTCCTCCGTGACGCCCGCCGCCCCGTACGCGGCGACGAGGTGCACCATCGAGGTCGTGTGGGGGTGCTCCCTCTCGAACTCCCCCACCGCTCGCCGCCCGGCGTCCGTCACTCGATCCCACCGGGTGGGGCGCCGCTGAAAGCCCACGACGATGCCCACGAACGCAACGAGCACGGTCAAGAGACTCCCGGGCCGTGCAAAGGCATCCGGATCCGCCCCCAGCAGGGTCGCGGGCACGATCAGCACGGAGAGCAGCGCCGGCAGGCATCCCACCACCTGGCCGCCGGCCCACGCCGTGAGGACCCGGAGGGTGCGCGGCGACACCGACAGCCCGCGCTCGGCAAGCGAGTTGCCGAGCTCCCGTACGGCCGGCCCGCGTGCGATCGCGCGATGCAGGGCGGGCCCGCGGCTCGTGCGGGCCGACACCCGCAGTACGTCCCGCTCGATCGCGTTGCGGGCGACCGCCGCACGGCCCACCGTGACGCGGTCGTCGCGCTGACCGGCGACGAGCAGCCGACCGTCCTCGTACATTCCCGCCAGCGCCGCGTTCACGGCCCGGCCGGGGCCCCCGCGCAGGTAGGCCGCCTCCAAGGCGTCCCGGACACCGCCGTCCGCGCCCGCCACCGGACTCGGGCCGGGCAGCTTGGCCGACCGGACGATCAGCAGCACGGACGAGACGATGACGGCCACGTGGATCGCCAGGAGGAACACGGTCGTGTTCATCGGTCGACGCCGTTCCGCCGATCCCCCGACACGCTCCGTGATCGGCGCGGGCCGCTCGTCCGACCTGTTGCTCGACTCATGACTCTCCCCCGTCGCAAGCGGCCCACGATGCGGCCCGGCGCCCTGAGCGGCGCACAGGGGTGATGACCGTCCGCGGGGCACTCGAATCCTTCAACCAGCATGCCCAGAGCAGGATTTGAGGTTGTGTCAGCGACTCGCCGACAGAGGTGGGTACCGTCGCGTTCAAGGCACTCGACATGGTCCGCACATGTGCGATCCGCCCGAATCCGGGCGATGTCCGGACGGTCAGCCGTGGATGTCGGCAGAGAACCGCGCACGCCCCGGCGGTCATCGCAGTGCGACGAGCAGGGGCCGCCGCGATGGTCCCGCCTTCCGGCCGCCGCGTACGCAGCCGGTGCCCGTCTGGTGGCTGTTCTGGTGCTTCTGAGCAACGGCCCGCTGGTGGCCTTCCTGGTTTCCGACGACGCGCGCCGGATCACCGGGGACGTCATGCTCGCTTCCGGCGGGATGCGCTGACGCCCCTGCCGGGCCAGCGCCCCTGACCTGCGGGAGCCGGTGCGCTTCGGGGGCCGGGGCGTCCCGTACCACGCGGGCTCTTCGGGGCCGCAAGCCCTTTCCGGGGACGCGACCCCCGTACCCGCCGATTCCGGCCAACCTCTCCCCCGCCGCCGCCCGGCAGCCCGACGGCACCCGAACACGATCAGCTGCCACACCAAGGGGACCGTCCCCGCGAGGTCGGCCAGATCCCGCTGCTCCGGCCGCCGGCCTGCGCTGTACTCACTCCCTCCAGTTCCCCGCGACCACGCGACCGCCCCGCCGCACACCGCGGCGACGGGTCGGCTTTCCGTGCGCGGACGCGGACGAACCGGCCTCCAAGTCAACCTGGTTGAAGGGGAATCGAGATGTCCGAGCAGCAGGTCGAGACAGAGAAAACCGCCGCGCCACCGGCTCCTCCGGAGTTCACGTACACCTGGGGTCGGCACAACGAGACCATGGAGGCGCTGTCGCTCGGGCAGATGGCGCACCGCGTTCCCTCCGCCCTCCGGCAGACCGCACGACTCGCCCTCGCCGTCAACCGCGCCGCCTTCCACGTGCTGATCGCCGCCCAGGTCCTGGGCGGGATCTGCACGGCGGCCGCCCTCGCGGCGGTCTCCCGCGCGATGGTGCCGCTCCTGGCGGGCGACGGCGTCCGGGATCGGATCACGGAGGCGTTCTGGCCCCTGGTCGTCGCCGCGGCGATGACCGCGCTCGGCGCGCTGGCCTCGCTCGCCTCCGGCAGCGCGGCCCGTCGTCTCAACCCCGGCATGGCCACCCTCGCCGACCTCGCGATGGTCGACGCGCACATGGACGTCGAGCTCGCCGCCTACGACGCTCCGGACTTCACCGAGCGCTCGGAGGCCGCCGAGACCGGATCCGCCCGCTCCGCCATGCTCCTCCAGGATGCCCTCGGGTTCACCGGTGGCCTGATCGACATGGTCGCCGTGGCGTCGGTGCTCGCCGTGGTCCATCCCGTCCTGCTGCCGCTGCTCCTGCTGTCGGTGGTGCCCCGCGGGCTCGGATCGGTGTACGCCGCCCGCCTCGACTACCGCCTCCACAACCAGACGATCGCCTCCCGCAACATCAAGCACATGATGCGCTGGCACCTCACCACCCCGAAGCTCGCCGACGAGCTGCGCGGCAACGGCATGCGGCCGTACGCCCACCACTGGTACGCGGCCGTCTGTGAGCGGATCGACTCCAGGATGGTCGGTTCGGCGCCCCGCTACCTCGTGGTCCACCTGATCGCCGCCACGGCTTCCGGTGTCTTCGTCGTGGCGACCTACGGGGCGCTGGCCGGGCTCGTCGTCGGCGGGTACATGGCCCTCGCGGCCGCCGGCACGGCGATCGTGGCCATGCGGACGTCCACCGCGGCCCTCTCGCAGCTCGTCGTCTACGGGGCGGCCATGTTCCAGCACGCGCTCTACCTCGGTGACTACACCGCCTTCGTCGAGGAGGCCGCCGAGAAGTCCGGGCCGCGCGGGCCACAGGTGATGGAGGCCGCGCCGGAGAAGATCCGGCTGGAGGAGGCCGGTTACACCTACCCCGGCAAGGACAGCCCGGCGCTCGGGCCGATCTCCCTCACCCTGTCGCGGGGCGAGGTGGTCGCCGTGATCGGGGAGAACGGTGCGGGCAAGTCCACGCTGATCCGGCTGCTGACCTCACTGACGGCCCCGACCTCCGGCACCGTCGCCTGGGACGGCGTGCCGACCTCCGACGCCGACCAGCGCACCGCCTGGCAACACGTCGGCCTCGTCACCCAGTCGTACGGGCACTGGCCGTTCTCCGCGCGGGAGAACATCACGCTCGGCCGGCCCGACCCGCGCGGCGAGCGGGCCGTCTGGGACGCCCTGGACGCCGTGGGCATGCGGACGGCCGTCGAGGAGTTCCCGAACGGTCTGGACACCCTTTTGGCCCGCTCGTTCTGGGGCGGCCACGAGCCCTCCGGCGGTCAGTGGCAACGTCTGGCGTGTGGGCGGGCGTTCCACAGGAGGCCGGGCCTGCTGGTCATGGACGAGCCGACGAGCGCGATGGATCCGCGCGGGGAGCACATGGTGTTCTCGGGCCTGCGGGAGATGAAGCAGGACCGGATCACGGTGATCGTCACCCACCGGTTGGAGAACTGCCGGCTGGCGGACCGCATCGTCGTCCTGGACGGCGGCCGGATCGTGGAACAGGGTTCCTTCGACGAGCTCGCGAACCTGGAAGGGGGCCGGTTCAACGAGTTGTACGCGCTCTCCCTGGACCGCTGACATCGTGAGGTCTCGCTCCGGGGTCCGCGAGGCGGGAGCCTGACGCCGCCCGTGTTCCGAGCCGCCACGGTGCGGCGGACGGAGCACGGGCGGTACCCCTTCCTCGCCCTCGCCCGGCCGGTCAGGGGCGGCCGGTGTCCGCGACCGCTCCCGCCCGGCTTGGCTCCGGTGTCGACTGCCTCAGTTCGGCGAGGAGTTCGCTCTGGCCCACCAGCAGCTCGGTCAGGATGCGGCGCGCCGCGCGGAGGAGTTCGGCGACGTCACCGCCGGCCAGGGCGTAGCTGACGGTGGACCCGTCGCGAATGGAGACGACGATGCCCGAGCGACGCAGGACGCCGAGTTGTTGGGAGAGGTTGGAGGCCTCTATGTCGATCTCGGCCAGGAGTTCGCGTACGGGCATCGGTCCGCTCTGCAGGAGTTCGAGGACGCGGATACGGACGGGGTGCCCGAGCATCCGGAAGAACTCGGCCTTCGCCTGGTACAGAGGGACCTGCATTCCCACGAATGCTCCTGCTGTCGAGGGGACATGAGGGCGGCCGGCGGTGCGACCCGCCGGTCTCCAGCCTTCCGCCCGGCGGGCCCACGCGCGCCACGTATGAACGGTTTCGGATGTGCCGAGTTGAAGACTTCTTCAACTCGTCGGCATGCGTGGGCCCTTGAACATCGCGGTCTAGAGCTCCAGCGCTTCCTCGATGCGCTTGAGCTGGTGGCGGGCCATGGCCAGGTTGGAGTTGCGCTTGTCGAGGACGACGTACAGGAACAGACCGGTGGTCCCGCGGCCCTTCAGCAGCCGGATCAGGTGGTACTGGCTGCCGAGGGTGATGAGCAGGTCCTCGATGTCGTCCTGTAAACCCAGCATCTCCATGGTGCGGTTCTTCGCACGGATGACGTCCGTGTTGCCGGCGGCGGCGACCAACAGGTCAAGGTCCTTCCCGCCGCCCAGTGTTCCCAGAGCCATGCCGCTGGTGTAGTCGACCAGCGCGACACCCAGCGCACCCTCGATCGAGGCCATCGTCTCCTTCAAGGAGACTTCCACATTCGCCATCGTCGCCCACTCCCTCACTGCTCTTCGCCGATGCGTCGACGCCCGGCACCCCCGTGGTCGCCCACCGCGGATCCGGGCCGTTTGCGCTCACCACGCTAGTGATCGTTCGCGGCGACGGGAGCGGAACGGAGCGTTTGGCGCGATTTCCCCCTTCACCCCGGTCCGCGGTTCAGCGCAGACCGATGGTGAACGAGGCGCGGTAGCCGGCCCCGTCGGCGACCGGGCCGAGCGTCAGGAGCTTTCCCTTGGCCGCGAAGCGGTCGTCACGGGTGTTGGGGTGGCCCGGGGCCTTGCGGCGGGAGTACGGGTCGCGCCGGTACACCTGCCGCAACAGGTCCTCGGGCAGGAACAGTTGAGTGGCGGCCTCCGTGCGCGCGTCGGGGTGCACCTTGACGTGGACGTGCGGGGCGATGTGCGCGTACCAGCCGGGCACGATCGTCCGGAAGGACACCTTGCCGGAGGCGTCAGTGCGCTGGGTGCCGCGCAGGAACGTGGCCCCGTCGGCCGAGTACTTCCCGAGGGCGTCGGCCTGCCAGACGTCCACGGCGATGCCGGTTAGGGGCCTGCATCCCCGCGCCGCGTGCACCACGGTCAGGTCCAGGTGCAGCGGCACGCCCCCGCGGTCCTCCACGATGTCCGAGCGGACCCGCGCGTCGGCCACGTAGTAGGGGCCTTCGCCGGACTCCGGCGACAGGACGCAGGCGGGAACGGCCGCGGGCGCGGTGGCCGTGCCCACCGAGGCGGTGACCGGTACGGCCGTGACCCGGTCGGGCGACCCGGCCTTCGGCGTGCCGCCGGCACAGCCCGACGCGAGGGCCGCGACGCCGGCCGAACCGGCGGCCCGCAGGACCGCGCGACGGCTCGTCGAGGAAGGGTCGGAATCGGCCATGGGACACCCCCGGGACGTCACGGCGTCGTGGACGGCTCCACCCTGCCCCACCCCCGGCCCCGGCTCCCCCCGCCCCACTCGAAGAGCCACCCATACGCTGCACCGGCCCGCGCGGGACTGCGCCGTGCGGGTGACATCCCTACGGCTGCTCGGCCTGCTGCGGTGAGTGGTGCTCCGGGAAGAGGTGGTGCGCCGTGCGGGGCCGGGCGCACCCGTTCCATCGGTCGGTTGGATGCGGTCGGGAAGTTCGATCACGCGGTGTACCTGCCCCGGGTGTGGCCGTTCACCGCGCTCAGATGGGTGGTCCGGGGTGCGGTGATCGCGACGACGGCCATGTCGTCGTGGGCGCCGTCGCGCAGCCACTGGGAGGCGAGCATCTGGACGCGTTCGACGACGGCTTCGGCGGGCATGCCGGCGCATTCCGACAGGGCTCGCTTCAGGCGCTCGTCACCGAACAGTTCGTCGCCCGGCGGCCCTCCGCGGGCCTCGGTGAATCCGTCGGTGTACAGCAGGCAGGTCTCGCCGGGGTTCAGAACGACCTCGACGGTGTGTGCCTCGATCGCACACGTCTCCGAGGACCACCAGTGAGGCTTCGCCCTCGCTGCTGCCGGGGTGGATGTCGTAGAAGTCGCCTCCCACCCGCTCACTGGCGCCGGCGGGCCGGTAGCCGCCGGCGAACTCCACCCCGTGGAGCTGCCGCAGCCGGGGAGGCAGCAGGTCGCGCATCAGGGTCCGGGTTATGGCGCTCTGCTCGCTGTAGAGCCGGGAGGCGGACAGGGCGGCGCCGGCCCGGGCCGCGAACAGCCGGGCGAACACCTCTTCGTTCTCGCTGAACTCGGCGCGGTCCGTGCCGCGGAGCAGGACCATGGCCCCGGCGGACACGCCGTGGCCGGGCAGGGGGGTGACGACGGCCGATCGGATCGGCCCGGTGAATCCGGACGGCAGGATCCAGTCGGGCAGGGTCGCGGGATCGATCCAGCGCGAGGGTACGGGCGGGAAGCCCTGCAGCGCCTCGCTGAGACCCGGGACCTGCTTGGGATCCGCCACGACCAGGGTGCGGGTGACGTCCTGGCCGGCGACGGCGTGGGCGATGGGCAGTCTGCGACCGGACGTCGGGGTGACCACGATCGCCACGTCCGCGAGGTACTCGGCGGCCAACTGCGCCGTCGCGTCCATGCACCTGTCGGAATTGAGCGAGGCCAGCAGGATGTTGGACGCCTCCGCGAGGAACCTGGTGCGTTCCCGTTCCGTGGCGAGGGCCTCTTCGGCGAGCCGCCGGTCCGTGTCGTCGACGAGCCACCACACCACGAGTTCGTCGTGACCCCGGGTCGCGTGGGCCTCGTAGCTCTGCGCCGAGATCCGCCCCGAGACGGACGGGAGGACCGAGACCTCCGAGGAGCCTCGGGTCGGGAGTCGGGTGTGGGCGATCAACTCCTCGTGGCCCCTGGCCAGCCAGGCGGGGACCACGTCGGCATGCTCGCCCCGGGCAATGCACCCTCCAGCAGGAGGGTGGCCGCGGAGTTGGCCTCCACGACGGTGCCGGCCTCGTCGGCCACGATCACGGGATAGGGGGCCAGGGCCCAGAGGTCGGATGGGGGGCGCCGTCGGGTCCTCGTGACGGAGATTCCCTCGGTAGAGGCCATGAAGGGGGGCCCGCCTACGGCGACCCTCACCACCTTCCCGCTCGACGAAAAATGCTTGCCTTCAGGCAACCATCCCGCAGCCGCGTGTCCCACAGCAACCCGCGCCCGGACGTCCCCCGTTCGAGGGAACGCCTCCGTTCCGCCGTTCTGCACGCCTTGCTCGACGCCCACACGGCCCATGAGAGGGCGGGGACGGTGCTCGTCCTGGCCGGCCCCCTGCACGTGTCGGTCCGCCGCCTGTTCGAAGTCACCGGAACGGGGCCGGCATTGCGCATGGCCGACAGCCTGGAGGCGGCGATCACGTGGTGAACGCCACCGCAGCGGCCGCCCGCGCCGTCGTCCGCGAACTGTTGGGGGTACGCGGGCATCGGCCTGGACAGCGTCACGGCCGCGGACGCACTCCTGGTGGCCTCCGAACTCGTCACCAACGCGATCCGCCACGGTGGCGGACTCACCGCCTTCCACACCGAGCTCACCGATCACGGACTGCGGCTCGCCGTCGGCGACCCGAGCCCCCGCCCGCCCGTCACTCGGCCCCGTACCGGCGAGCCGGGCCGGGCGGGCGGGTACGGATGGCCGCTCGTTCGTCGCCTGTCCGCGCAGGTCGACGTCCGCACGCACCCGCACGGCAAGACGATCACCGCGGTGCTGCGGCTCGTCTGAGGTGCTTCCGAGTCGCTTCCACCGAAGTCCCTCCCCGTTTCTTCCACCGCGACGGTCGCTCGCGCCGCGTTGTCAGCCGCGCGTGGCACACTCCGGCCATGTCGCTCGCTGATCTCACTCTCCCCGCATGGCGGTCCTTCGACCTGCCCACCGCTCGCCGTGTGGCCCACGAGGCCGCCGCACTGGTGAACGGCCGGGTGACGCTCGTCGAGACGACGACGCACCTCGGCGCCCCGCACCACCGGGTCCGGATCAAGTGGAGCGGGCAGGAGTTCGCCCTGATACCCGGCGGATCGGTGTCCCTGGGCTTCGACCTCGACACCTGGCGGCCGACACCGGCCCAGGCCGCCGACTACGCCCGGAGCCTGGAGCAGGGCTACGGTCACGGAGCCGATCTGCGGAGCCACCTCGCGCGGGTACTCAGTCCACGACGGACGGTTCGGGTGGCCACGCTGCTCATGGCCGTGGAGGACGAGGACCTCACCGAGCCCCCAGCAGACATGCCGGCCGTCCTCGCGGATCGCGGCCTGCGCATGCCGAGCCCCGACGAGTGGGAACACGCCTGTGGCGCCGGGGCCGACACCCTCTTCCGGTGGGGTGACGAGGTCCCTCTCGACCGCATCCCCTACGGTGACGACACCGGCCCCCAGAACCAACCGAACGCCTTCGGGCTGCGCATCGCCTACGACACCTACCGCACGGAACTGAGCAGCGACGTCACGGCGGTCCACGGCGGCGACGGGGGCGAGTCGGTCTGCGGCGGCTACGGAAGCATGCAGGCCTGGCTCCCCCTGGCCACGGCGAACCGGAACCCCTTCATGGCCGAGTTCGTGCACGGACCGGAGGGCGAGGGCCTCTTCGAGGACTTCTCCACCCGACCGGTCCTCGCTCTCTGAACCACCGTCGACCCGCTCCGCTCCGCGGTCGCGGCCCTCACCGGGACGGGTGCCCGTGAGGACCGCGACGGGGCCGCCGGCGGTCCGGTGGGCGGCTACGGGGCGGTGGCCGCCGCGGGGGCCTCGTCGAGTTCCCAGGCGTGGCGCTTGAACTCGCGCGCGAAGTCGGTGTGGTCCTCCCACTGGCGGGCGATGCCGCGCAGCACGTCCCAGTGGTGCTCGACCGCCTGGTCGATGACGCGGCGGACCGCGGGGTCCGCCGCGTCCCGCTGCCCGATGAGCGTCTTGGCCACGGATGCCTCCAGTGCCGCGTTGCGCAGCGCGCGCAGGGCGCGGGAGGTGTCGTCCATGGCGAAACCGTTGTCGCTGCCCGTCTCCTCGGCGAAGAGCGGGGTCAGCCGCGCCTCGATGAATGCGGTGATCCGCTCGAAGTAACGTACGTCCATCGGGGGCTCCATCTCGGTCGTCCTGGGGTGTCGTGTCGCTGGTGCGGGGCGAGCGGGAGGGCTCGCCCCGGCGATCACTATCCCGCAGCCCGGACCGCCCTCCTGACCTGGGGGTCTGCCGGGTGCCTCGCGGACGGTGGGAGGGTCACGGGCAGGGGCGCGTCTTCCCGGGCCTCCCCCAGGTCGCGGGATTGTTCAGTCCCGGCGGCTGGTCGGGCAGCAGGCCGCACGCCATCCAGGTGGTCACGCTCTTGTCGAGGTGGGATTCGAGCACGTAGACGGCCTTGTTCGGCGGGTACTTGTGGCGGCTGTCCAGGGAGAGGAGGCCGGAGGCACCCGAGAAGTTCTGTACCCCCGGGTTGGAGAGGCGGGCGTACACGTCCGTCGGTTGGAACGGCGCGCTGCTGTTCTCGGCCGTCTTGTACTGGGCGTAGACCGAATTGATGACCTCGGAGGCGACGCGGAGGGCGTCGTAGGCACCGGCCGCGTTTCCCTCCGGTACCGATCCGTCCTTGAAGACGTTCCGGAAGCGTGAGGTGAACTCCGAGTAGGGGCTGTCGGCGCTCTCCTTGCCGTTGGAGTTGTTGAACATCACGTAGTAGGGCCTCAGGACGGAGTGCTTCCTGAGCATGTCCTCCGGGTCCTGGAGGTACTTGGCGGCCGTGCTCTCGGAGAGGACGGCGACCTGCTTGCCGTCCGCCTTCCGGCAGTCGGCGGTGCCCTGGAGTGCGTCGAAGAGTCCCGGCATCTCGCCCGAGCGGCCCGCGTAGACGATGAATCCGCCCGTGGCCCGGACCTCCGCGCAGATGTCGCGCGCCACTTCCGAGACGATCTGCCCGTTGCGGTGCTCGTAGTAGGGGACGGTCACCACCTTGCCGCCGGTGTAGTACCGGGTGAACTTCGTCTGGAGGTCGGAGCTGAAGAACTCGTCTTCCGGGTCGTAGACCACCACGGCCGTCCGGTTGTCGTCCTTGACCGTCGTCAGCTCGCCGATCTGCTCGGAGTGCGACGCGAACTCGGCCATCACCTCGGCGATGCGGTCGTCCGAGGGCGACACCTGGAAGTAGTAGGCGGAGGCCCGCTCGTCCACCATCTTGCTGCCGGTCACCGAGTTGCCGATGACGGGGATGCTGGCCGCGGAGAGTTCCGCGACCGCCGCGAACGAGGCGGGCCGGCTCTGTGTGATGCCGACCACGGCCGCGATCTTGTCCCGGTCCTTCCTCTGGACGATCTCCTGCGCGATGTCCGGGCCCTGGGTGTTCTGTGATCCGTAGGCGAAGTACTTTCCGGAGTTCGCGATGAGCAGACGGATCTGGACCACGTCGCCCTCGCGGCTGTTGACCTGGTTCTGGGCGGTGAGGGCGCCCCGAAGGCTCTGGATGCTCACCGGGGTGGAGTCCCCGGGCTCCGCCGTGAGCGGGGCGAAGAACACCACGGTCCGGTACGGGCGTCCGCTGCGCAGCGCGTCGCCGTTCTGCCGCGCGGCGACGGCTTCCAGGGACAGGAGTTCGTCGTCGCGTCCGGCGATGCCCAGGTGGCATTCGCTTCCGTCGGTGACGCCGACGATCTCCCCGGAGGCGACCTGGTGGCAGGAGGGTTTCGTTCCGGTCCTGTTCGTGAAGACGATCAGTCCCGCGGCCACGAGGGCGAGCACCAGGACGGGGGCGGCGACGGCGCGTACGTAGTCGCCGCGGCCGTTCGCGCGGACCTCGACCTTCGGGTTCGTCTCCAGCCAGCGGTCGGCCGGTCCGTCGTCGTCGCTCGCGGACAGGGGGACCAGGTGGACCGCCGACGCGGAGCGCCGGGTGTAGAGGGCGTGGACGCGGTCGGCGAGACCGGTGACGCTGCGGGGGTCGGCGGGTACCGATTGGGCGTAGGAGGGCGCTGCCCCGGCCAGGGCTCCCAGCACCATGAGCGGCGCGGGCGGTTCGGTGCGGACGATGTCCGCGTAGGTGTCGAGCAGTTCGCGTACGGGTGTGCCTTCCTCGCCGACCTCCGGGAGGAGCAGGACGAAGGGCCAGCGGCGGCGGCGGCGGTGGATCCAGAGCCGGGAGGGCTTCGCGGCCCGGGACAGGTCGTTGAGCAGGGCCATGAGCAGCATGCGCTGGATCAGTGCGTGGTTGTGCCGCGAGGTGCCGGCCCGGGTGATGGTCAACGCCATGCGCAGGAAGTTCGCGCCCTTGGGTCTGCGGGAGCCGACCCAGCGCACTGAGCGGCGTCTGCTGAGCCACAGGCCGTAGAGGCGTCGGGGCAGTCCGACGACGAGGAGTTGGAAGAGGGAGAGCCAGATGTTCACCAGGAAGCTGCCGCCGGTGGCGCCGGCGACCCTGGCCAGGGTCCCCAGGAGCGGTCTGCGGGCGAGGAGTTCGGTGTAGAGCTCGTCGCGCAGCCGGCGTCGTTTGCCGGCGGCCGAACCGGCGCCGACGGACACCTCCAGGACGGCGCGGCAGGTGTGGAAGCGCGGGAGCCGCAGTTCCCCCGCGTCGGAGGGCATCGAGTTCTCCAACTGGTCGACGAAGGCGTCCAGCAGGGCGACGTGTGGGTCGATCTCGGCACCGGGGATCTCGCCGGGCGGTGTCTCGGGAGCGGTGGCGTCGGTGTCTTCGAGGAGTGCGTGGGGGACGAGGTCGACGGTGCGGTCGAGGTCCCGTTCGTACAGTCGGTCCCGGTATCCCGTGATCACCGTGCGCGCGGTGGATTCCTGCACGGAGCCGGGTGCGCCCGGGTCCCGTTTCAACAGCACCACGGGTAACCGGCGGCTTTCGCCCCGGTTGGCCGCGAACGTGTCGAACTGCTCGATCAGGTACTCGATCCCCTGCGGAAGCGGCCGTTGCACACTGCTCCTCTGCGCGTCGAGGCGACAGGCGGCATCGCCTGGCGTCCTGCGGACACCGCCGCGAGACAGAGCTCGGCCGGGAGAGAACACGCCCTGGCGATCGCGACCGACCGCCTGCCCCCCGACGGCAGTGAGTTCCGCCACGTTAGCGGCGCGGAGCACTCCCCCGCCGGGAAATGCGCGGGTTGCCCGGGGGCCGCGGCACGGGGCGTTCCTCGCCCTGTCCACGGCGCCGTCCCGACCTGGAACGTCGAGCACGCGAGGGCTGCGGTCCGGGCGCGGTCGCGGGGGTGCGGTCCGTCGGTTCGGCCTGGTCGGAGGGCTGCCGAATCGGCTGTGTGGCGTGGTCGGGCCGTGCGACGATCCGGGCGGGAACCGAGAGAACGGGGTGGGACATGGGCAGGATGCACGCGGACGAAGCGGAGATCGACACCGACCTGGTGCGAGGGCTGCTGCGCACCCAGTTCCCCCGGTGGGCGGACCTGCCGATCACCAGGCTCGCGTCGGGCGGCACGGTCAACGCGATCTACCGGCTCGGCGACGACCTCTCCGTCCGGCTGCCGCTGCGCCCCGGCGGCGCCGAGGCCATCGCGACGGAGGCGCGGCTGCTCCCCCGGCTGGCGCCGCTGCTGCCCTTGCCGATCCCGGAGGTGGTGGCGACCGGCGCCCCGGGTGAGGGCTACCCGCTGAGCTGGGCGGTGCACCGGTGGATCGAGGGACGCAGCCCGGTCGAGGGGGAGCTTGCGGAGCCGGAGTCCGTGGCGCGGGAACTGGCACGGTTCGCGGTCGCGTTCCGCCGGATCGAACTCCCCGGCGGTCCGCCCGCGCACCGGGGCGCGCCACTGGTCGGCGAGGACCGGGAGGTGCGGGAGGCGATCGAGGCGCTGCGCCGCACCGACGAACCCTTCGACGCCGAGGAGATCACCGTGGCCTGGGAGGAGGCGCTCGCGGCGGCGCCGTGGGCGGGCCCGGCCCGTTGGACGCACTCCGACCTGATGCCGAGCAATCTGCTGCTGGACGGTGACCGCGTCGCGGCCGTCATCGACTTCGGGACCGTGGGCATGGGAGAACCGGCCACCGACCTCATTCCCGCCTGGAACCTGCTGCCCGCCTCGGCTCGACGGGTGTACCGCGACGCGGTGGACGTGGACGACGCGACCTGGGCGCGGGGCCGGGGCTGGGCGCTGTCCATGGCGGTCATCCAGCTGCCGTACTACCGGAGGACCAACCCGATCATCTCGGCCAACGCCCGGCACGTGATCCGGGAGGTCCTCGGAGCCGGCGGGTGAGGTGATGGGGCGCCCGCCTGCCACCGGTCTTGAACATGTTCAACGAACCCCGTAGGGTCACGACCATGAGTTGAACGCGTTCAAGCGTTCATTGCTCCGCGCGTACGGCGCAGCCGGAGGGGGTCCGCGATGACGGTACTGGTGAATCTGATCGTCACCCTGGGCATGCTGGGGATCGTTCCGGCAGGCCTGCGTCTGATCGACCCGGTCGGGCTGCACCGGATCGCCCGGCTGTGGCCGCTCCTCGCCGTTCCCGGCGCGCTGTGCCTGTGGCTTCCGCGCGGCTCCCTCGCCACCGTGCTCGCCGGACTCTACGCGGCCGCCACCCTCGCCCTCGCGGCACGGGCCCCGGCCCGGCTGCTGCGGACGCGCTCGCTCGCCCCGGCCGAGATCGCCGTGCTGACCGCGCTCGTCGCACCCTCGGTGGCCGCGACGGCCCTGGTCGCCGAACGCGGCGGACACCGTCTCTTCGGCTTCGACCTCGACATCCTGGCGCTGACCGTGCCGCACTTCCACTTCGCCGGTTTCGTCGCCGCCCTGGTCGCCGGGCTGGTGTGCCGGGCCGCCCCGTCCTCGGCCGGCGGCCTCGCGCACGCGGCGGCGTACAGCGTCCCGGCCGGCACCCTCCTCGTGCTCCTCGGCTACTTCGTCGACGACTGGGCCGAGCTGGTGGGCGCCGTGGTCCTGACCGGGGGGATGTGGGCGGTGGCCATGCTGACCTGGCGGGAGATCCGGCCGCGGGCCCGCCGACGCGTCACGGGCGCCCTGTTGTCGACCTCGGCCGCGGTCCTGGTGGCCACCATGCTGCTCGCCCTGTGGTGGGCCCTCGGCGAGGCCACCGGCATCACTCACCCCACCCTGACCTGGATGGCCGCCACCCACGGCCTCGGGAACGCCCTCGGATTCGCCCTCTGCTCGATGCTCGCCTGGCAGCGGCTGGGCCCCGACCTGACGGAGAAGACCCCATGACCCGCCTCTTCAGCGCCGCCCGCGACACCGTCAACTACCCCGAGGAGGGCGCCACGGCCCGGCGCCCGCTGCCGGCCGGATACAACCACCTGGAGTACCGCGTCCGGATCGGGCACGGCCGGCCCGACCTGGAAGCGGCCGGCGCCGCCGTCACCACCCTCCGGGCGCACCGCGCCTCGGGGATGCGCGTCGCCACGGACCAGGAGGGCCCCCTCCTCCCCGGTCGGCGGGTGGAGGTCGGCATCGGCATCGGGCCGCTGCGCGTCACCGCTCCGTGCCAGGTGATCTGGACGGCGTACGAACCCGACCGCGTCGGTTTCGCGTACGGGACGCTGAAGGGCCACCCCGAGTGCGGCGAGGAGTCCTTCGTCGTGGACATGGACGCCGACGGCGGTGTGTGGTTCACGGTGACCGCCTTCAGCCGGCCCGGCTGCTGGTACACCCGCCTCGCGGGCCCGGCGGTACCCGTCCTGCAACGCGCCTACGCCCGCCTGCTGGGGCACACGCTGCGCGGGTTGCTCCGGGTCCGCTGACGCCGGAGGGGGCGAGCCGACCCGCATGTGCGGGAGCGCCGGCCTCGCCTGTGTATCGGGCGGGTATCAGGGAGCGCTTGGTCGTCCATCAAACCGGTGCGTCGTCCCCGGCGGCCGTGGCCTCGCAGGGTCGGCCCGTACCAGGGAGCCAAGGCACCCCCACCCTGCCTGAGCTGCGCTTTCTCTGGTCTCGGACGCTCCTTCGGGTGGGTGCGGGCGCGGGGTTCGGCACGGACGACGCCCCGCTTCGCCGGCGTATCGTTCCTTTCGGATCGTCGGCGGTGCGTGAGCGCGCCCGGGTCCCCCGCCCCGCCCGGACCGTTCGAACAGGAGTCGTCCCCGTGTCCTCGTCCGCCCCGGCTCCCGCCTCCGCGCGCCTCGCCCGCGTCTTGCTGGTGGAGGACGACGACCTGATGCGCCGGTCCTTCACCGTCGCCCTCGAACGCTACGGCTACCGGATGAAGGCCGCGGCGGACGGCCTCGCCGCGCTGGAGCTCCTGCGCGAGGAGAGATTCGACCTGCTGATCCTGGACGTGCTGCTGCCCGGTCTCGACGGGATCGGACTGTGCCGCAGGGTCCGGGAGACCAGCCTGGTGCCGATCCTGATGATGTCCGCCCGCGGCGAAGGCCTCGACGTGATCGCCGGCCTGGAGGCCGGGGCGGACGACTACGTCGTCAAGCCGGTGGAGACCTCCGTGCTCGTGGCGCGCATCCGCTCGCTGCTGCGGCGGGCGACCTACGCCCCCGCCCCCGGGCCCGCGCGCACGACCGGCGAGGAGCCGCCCGCGTCCGGGGGAGACCGGGACCGGCTGCTCTTCGGGGACCTCTCCATCGACACCGGCGGCCTGGAGGTGTTCGTCTCCGGACGTCCGGTGGCGCTCACCCCGACCGAGCTGAAACTCCTGCTGGAGTTCGCCGCCCACCCGGGCATCGTGCTGGAGCGGCACACCCTGCTGCGCGACGTCTGGGACTACGGCTGGGACGGCGACAGCCGGGTCGTCGACCTGTGCGTGCAGCGGCTGCGCAAGAAGCTGGGGCGGGACCGGATCGAGACGGTCCGCGGCTTCGGCTACAAGCTCAGGCGCTGAGCGCGGTGCGCCCGTTCCCCCGGCCGCGGCCGGTCCGCGCGTCCCTGCGTCGGAAGATCGCGGCGTTGGCCGCGGCCACGGCGTGCCTCGTCGCCGCGGCCGTGGGCGTACTGGTCCACCTGTGGACGGCGCAGGACATCCGCAGTCGGGCCGAGGCACGGGCGTTCAACGGCGTGTACTCGGCCATGGAGGTCTACCGGCGCACCGGAACGCTCGCGGACGGCGCCGAACTCGACCCCGCCGAGCTGCCCGCCCCCCTGCGCCACCCGGCCGACGGAAATCGGCACACGGCCTACGACGGCCGCGTGGACGCCAACGTCGGGCCGACCGTCTGGGCCGCCCAGCGGATCGGCGGCCCGGACAGTCCGGTGCTCGCCATGCGCGTCAACATGAACGGTGAGCTCCACGAGCTGCGCCGCCTCGACGTGAGCATGGCGGTGGCCTCGCTCGTCGCGCTCGCCGCGGCCGTGCCCCTGGCGGTGTACGGGGCCGGGTTGCTCGGCCGCAGGCTGCGGCGGGTCTCCGAGACCGCGGGCCGGATCTCCGCCGGGGACCTCGACGCCCGGACCGGGCACGTCAAGGGCGGCGACGAGGTGGCCGACATCGCCGCCACCGTCGACCTGATGGCCGACAGCCTCGCCCGACGCCTGCGCAACGAGCGGCAGTTCACCGCGGACGTGGCCCACGAGCTGCGCACGCCCGTCGGCGGTCTGTTGGTCGCCGCCGACCTGCTGCCGAGCGGCGAGACGGAGGATCTGCTGCGGGCGCGCGTACGCGATCTGCGCGGCCTGATCGAGGACCTGCTGGAGATCTCCCGGCTGGACGCGGGCGCCGAACAGCCGGTCCGCTCCCACGTGCCGCTCGGCGCGGTCGTGCGGGAGGCCGTGGCGCGTACCGGATGCGTCGCGACGGTCACCGTCGGGGACACGCCCGGCACGGAGGGAACGGCGACCACCGAGGGAGCGGCGACCGTGGAAACCGATCCGCGCCGTCTCGAACGAATCGTCGGCAACCTCGTCGTCAACGCCCACCGGCACGGGGGCGGCCCCGTCGAGGTCACCGTCGAGGGTCGTACCGTCGTCGTGCGCGACCGCGGCCCCGGTTTCCCCGCCGACCTGCTGCGCGACGGTCCGCGACGCTTCCACACGGGCGCGGCGGAGCGGGGCTCGGGGCACGGACTGGGCCTGACCATCGCCCAGGGCCAGGCCCGGGTACTGGGCGCCGAGTTGCACCTGGGCAACGCCCCGGAAGGCGGCGCCGTCGCCACCCTGCGCCTGCCGGCCCGACCCGCCTGACCATCCGTCACGCGCAACTGCTGCGAAGCGGCGCGGCCACCGACACACGACGGATGAAATCCCGATACTTTCCCCGGACACCCTTCGAAGTGCCCCCATCGGTACCCGAAGAGGAGTCCATCGTGACCGCCGAGCCCCTTTCCCCGTACGCGCCGAACCCGACGGCGGGGATCGCGGCCGCCACCGTCGGCCTCTCCAAGGTCCACGGCAGCGGCGACACGCGTGTCGTCGCCCTGGACGATGTCAGCCTCGCCTTCCGGGAGGGCGAGTTCACCGCGATCATGGGCCCGTCCGGCTGTGGCAAGTCCACGCTGATGCACTGCGCCGCCGGCCTCGACTCGGTCACCTCGGGCTCGGTCCGCATCGGCACCACCGACCTGGGCACGCTGAACGACCGGCAGCTCACCGCCCTGCGCCGGGACCGGATCGGCTTCGTCTTCCAGGCGTTCAACCTGCTGCCGACGCTGACCGCGCTGGAGAACATCACGCTGCCGCTGAGCATCGCCGGGCGCCGCCCCGACGGGCAGTGGCTGGACCGGGTGGTGTCCATGGTCGGCCTGTCGCAGCGGCTCGACCACCGCCCCGGGCAGTTGTCCGGCGGGCAGCAGCAACGCGTCGCGGTGGCCCGTGCGCTGGCCTCCCGTCCCGCGATCGTCTTCGCGGACGAGCCCACCGGCAACCTCGACTCCCGCGCCGGGGCCGAGGTCCTCGGGTTCCTGCGCGACTCGGTGCGCGAACTCGGCCAGACCGTGGTCATGGTGACCCACGACCCCGTGGCCGCCGGGTTCGCCGACCGTGTGGTCTTCCTCGCGGACGGTCGCCTGGTCGACGAGATGGCGCATCCCACGCCGGAGCGGGTCCTGGACCGGATGAAGGCGTTCGACACCCGCTCCCGTACCAGCTGACCGGCCCGGCGCCGCTTGCGCCGCGCCCGTTCCTCCCTCCCCTCCCCCGCCCTGAAAGCTGCCCATGCTGAAAACAGCCCTGCGCAACGCCCTGGCGTACAAGGCCCGTCTGCTCCTGACCGTCCTCGCGGTCTGCCTGGGTGTCGCGTTCGTCAGCGGCGCACTCGTCTTCGCGGACTCCTCCGCCGCCGCTCACCGCGCCGCCGTGTCGAAGAGCTTCGCGGACATCGCGGTCACCGTGGCCCCGAGGCAGCCCCCGCCCGGGGCAGCCCCGGCAGGCACCGGCGATGACACCACCGTGGTCGATGACGTGCTCGCCCGGAAACTGGCCGACGTACCGGGTGTCGCCGCGGTACGGCCGTCGGCCGACGGCCTGGCCACCCTGAACGGCTCCGACGGCGCCCCCCTGCGGGCCGGACGGATCTGGGCGAACCTGGGCGCCGCCTACGTACCGGGGGCGGACGGCAAGGACGGTCGCTTTCCGCTGGTCAAGGGGCACGCGCCCCGGAACGACGCCGAGATCGCCGTGGACGACGGCACCGCCGCCGCCGGCGGGTTCACCCTGGGCGACACCATCACGCTGGCCACGGACGGCCCGGTACTGAGGAAGCGGCTCGTGGGGGTCGTGACCACCAAGGAGCCCCGGGTGACCGCCGGCGGCACCCTCGCCCTGTTCCACAAGGAGACCGCCCAGGCACTGTTCGCGTCACCGGGCCACTACACCTCGATCGACCTGACCGCCGCCCCCGGCACCGGCCAGTTCGAGCTCGCCGAGCGCGTCCGCGCGATGCTGCCGGCCGACCGCGCCGAAGCCACCACCGGTACTGCCCAGGCCGACCAACAGGGCATCCTCGTCAACACGCTGACCCGTGGCTACACCAAACTGCCGCTGGTCTTCGCCGGGGTCTCCCTGTTCATCGGTTCGTTCCTCATCGTCAACACCTTCACCATGCTCGTGTCCCGGCGCGGCCGGGAGATCGCGCTGCTGCGTGCGATCGGCGCCTCGCGCCGGCAGGTGGTCCGCTCCGTCCTCTGGGAGGCCGCGCTGGTCGGCCTCGCCGCGTCGGCGCTCGGGTTCCTCCTCGGCCTCGGCATCGCCGCCGTACTGCCCGACCTGCTGAGCACCGGGATCGCCCTGCCCCGGGGGCCCCTGGTCATCGGACCGCGCCCGATCGTCGCCGCGCTCGGCGTCGGCGTGGGCGTCACCGTCCTCGCCGCGTGGCTGCCGTCCCGCAGGGCCGCGAGGATCGCGCCCATCGAGGCGCTGCGTTCGGCGGACCAACCGCCCACCGCGACGGCGTCCAGGGTCCGCGGGGTGGCGGGAGTGCTCCTGCTGGCGCTCGGCGCGGGGCTGCTGGTGTCGCTCACCGGGGCGAAGGACGCCTCCGAGGAGAACCTGCGGAACGCCATGTTCGGTTGCGCCGTCGTCGTGGTCGCCCTGATCGTCCTGGCGCCGCTCCTCGCGGGTCCCGTGATCCGGCTGAGCGGACGCCTGACCGACCGCCTCGGGATCGCCGGCCGGCTCGCCCGGGAGAACGCTCTGCGCGACCCGCGCCGCACCGCGGCCACCGCTTCCGCGCTGATGGTCAGCACGGCCCTGGTCGCCGGGCTCGCCGTCATCGGCGACTCCACGTCGCAGGCCCTCGACCGGCAGGCCGCGGCCGGTCTCGGCGCCGACTACGTCATCAGTGCCCGGTCCACCATGAGCGGCATCGATCCGGCCGCCGTGCAGCGGGTGGCCGGCACCTCCGGCGTCGAGACGGCGAGCGCCGTCACGGACTCCACGCTGTTCACGGGCGGCCAGGTACGCGAGATCGCCGGCGTCGACCCCGAGACCGTGCACGACGTCATGGAACTCGACTTCGTCAGCGGATCCCTGAAGGACCTCGGTCCCGGCCGGCTCGCCGTGTCCGCCTCCGTCGCCCGCGAACAGGGCTTGAGCGCGGGCAGCGCGCTGACCGCGCGCATCGGTCGCGACCAGGATCCCGGGCAGTACACCGTCGTCGGTGTCTACCGGGACAACCCCGTCGCCCACGACGTGCTGGGCGCGCGCGTCGAAGTGGGTCGGCACAGCCACCTGCCGGACTCCGTCCAGCGGATCCTCGTGCGTGCCGGCGCGGGCGGCGCTGCCCCGGCCACCGCCGACGGGCTGCGCACCGCCACCGGCAACAGCCCGCTCGTGAAGGTCCAGGACCGCGACGAACTCGTCCACGAGGCCGCCGGGGCCATGGGCGACCTGCTGACCCTCATGTACGGGCTGCTCGCACTCGGCGCCGTGATCTCCTCGCTCGGCATCGTGAACACCCTGGCCGTGTCGGTCGCGGAACGCACCCGCGAGATCGGCGTGTTGCGCGCCCTCGGCATGGATCGCGGCGGGATCCGCCGCATGATCCGCCTGGAGTCCGTGACGGTCGCCGCGTTCGGCACCCTCCTGGGCCTGGCGGGCGGGCTCTTCGGAGCCCGGGCGGTCGGCGCGCTGGCGAACGGCGCGATCGCGGACTACTCCATGGCCCTGCCGTGGGGGACGCTGCTCCTCGTGTGCCTGGTCTCCCTCGCGATCGGCACGGTCGCGGCCGCCGGTCCGGCCCGCCGGGCGGCCGCGCTGAGCCCGTTGGAGGCCGTCGCCCGGACGTAGACGTGAGTCACCCGCCCGGGGGCCCGCCCCTGCGGGTTCCCGGCCGGGTCCGGCCCGCGCCGGCCCCCACCCGGCCGGGGGGTCACTTGGTCTCCACGGCTCCCGAGTCCGGCGACTGTTGCAGTCCCGATGCGTCGACCGCCTCGAAGTCCGACCCCTTGATGGCCTTGAGCGCGTCGAGTTGGGCATTGTCCCAACCGGGGTTCTCCTCACCGGTGATGAACCAGGCCGAGCCGTTGTCCGCGACGATGGCGCCGTACTTCTTGAGCGCCTCGGCCACGGCCTTGGCCTGCGGGCCCATCGCCGAGGTGTCCACCGAGTCCTTCAGCCGCAGCCGCAACCCCATGGGTGGCAGCGACGCGTCAGCCGCGGAGCCCGCCTGGTGCCTCGCGGGCCAGACGTGACTCTGGTCCGAGCGCGGCACGGTGACACGGATCGCGTGGTCGATGTGCCCGGACGCCGCCTCCTCGTGGCGCGCCAGTCCGGGAAGGATGGCGAGGCCGGCGGCATCGGCGGACGTCCAGCCGTCGGGCCGGAGTTCGTTGGTCGTCAGGTCGAAGACGGCGCCCCCTCCGGCGTGCCAGGCGTTGTCGCCCTCCTGCTTCGCGTTCCACAGCTCGTAGGACTTGCACAGGTCGCGGTCCCACACGACGACGTGGCGGTCCCCCTCGCTCGCCGGACCGTTCTCGATCCTGGCGTCCTGCGGGATGCGGTACCCGGTCTTGTCGCTCTCGTCGGCGTAGTCCAGGGTGACCTTCGTTTCCGGCAGCTTCTCGTCCGAGACGGTGATGGGGATGCCGAAGGGTTCGCCGTCGCTGAGGCCCGACCCGAAGTCCGGGTGAAGCGGTACCGAGGAGCCGATCGAGGAGACGTATCGGGCGGAGTTCGGGTGCACGGGGAGCTTGTCCACGGGGGCGCGCCAGAAACTGTCCGGCAGCGAGGTCGGACACACCGCTTTCGTGGGAGACCCTGCCTGGTCGGCCTCGCCGGCGGCCACGCCCCCGGGCAGCAGGCACACGGCGCAGGCGGCAGCGGCGGCGATCGCGGGGACCCTGGCGCCGACGCGCCCTTCAGCGGTTCGCTTCATCCGGGCGGTTCGCTTCATTGTCATCGATCACCCTGGGTATGCGTACGGTTCTGCACGCGGCCGAGAGACGAGATCCGGGCCAACCGGGTTGTTTCGGCTGTATCCGTCCATGGTAGTTCCGGAGCTGCGCCCCCGCGCCCCGCGCGCGGGGCGGGCGCCGGCGGGGCGCGGGGAGAAACCCGGGTGAGGCGCCGGGCCGGTTGCTGTTGGATGGTCGCGATGAACAACCCCTGGCACGAGCGGTGGAACCAGCGACGCGACGTACCGCTGCGCTATGTCCTGGTGGAGGAGCGGGACCACGGGGAGGACGGGTGGGACGCCCCCTACAGCCTCGGGTACGCGTTGTTGGCGAAGTGCGCCGAGGTGGAAGGGTTGTTCGCCGAACTGCCGCCGCCCACCGCGCCCCGGGAGGAGTTGACGCTCTTCTCGTGCGCACCGTCGGGGCGGCTGCGCGCCGCCGTCGCCGGCGCGGACCGCGGCCGAGTCGGCGATCTGCGGATCGAGGTGACCCTCAGGGGCCTGCCCGTGGACGGTTGGACCTACGGACTGTCCGACGCCGTGGTCGTGGCCCATCGGCCCGGCTCGGAGGACCCCTCACGCGTCGACATCACCGTGGAGGCCACGGTCCGGACGCCCGACTGGTCTTTCGGCCGACCGCCGGACGAACTGCGCCGGCAGTTCGGATTCGAACTGTCCGACGCCGAAGGCGAGGACCCCTACGGCTCCTGCGCGGCGGCGCCGCGGCTCTTCGCCACCCGCAAGGCTCCGGAACAGGCCGTGCTCCGGCTCCTCGGCGTCGACCCCGACGCACCGCTCCTGGCCGGGGGCGACCGCTCCACTCCGACGGACATCCTCGCCGTCGACCGGACGGGCCGGGTGATGACCGGCCGCGACGCCCACCTGCGGGTCATCGGGGCGAAGCCTTCCGCCTTCGGCTCCGGTCTCCTGGACGTCGAGGTCGCCGGACGGGTCGAGGACAAGCCCCTGCCGGCGCTGGAGGCCGTGTGGGCGTTCTGGCGTGAGGGGCGACCCACCGAGCCCCACCATTGGACGCGCTTCCCGGACGAGTTGCTCGCCGAATGGCTGTGGCTCACGGAGAAGCACGCGGGCCCGGACCGGAAGGGCGGCCGTCACCACCTCGACGGCCGGCTCGTGACCGGCCGGTACGCCCTGCACTGCGCGCTCGGGGAGGCCGTCAACGGCCCCGGAGGCTACTACGGTCGGTGCTGGAACTCGCTGTTCGACTGTCTGTCCGGCGGGTACGGAGCCGTCCCGCCCTTCACCCTGGTGTGGCACCACTTCCCCGCGGCCCGCCGCGCCTTGGCGGGCGCCGGGCCGGCGGCCGACGTGTCGTACGCCGAGGAGGTCGTCGACCGGCTACGGGCCTTCGGCGTGACCGTCGAGCTCCGCTGAGTCGGCGGGACAGAGGCGCCGGCCCCGCGGCGGCCCACGTCGGGTACGACCGAACGGATCATCCGACGGCGCGGGGAGGCGTGCGGAACGCGGGGGCGGGCAGGCGGTCGGTATCCGCCTTCGGGGGACGGACCCCGGGTGAGGCGGCGAGCGACGGAGGAGACACGGTGCCCAACCACGCGACGAGGGAACACCTGGAGGCACTGCGTGCGGAGCTCCGGACGACGGGAGCCGCGCTCCCGACGCACGAGCGCGCGCACCTGGAGGCGCTGCTGGACCGCCTGGAGGCGGATGAGGCGGCCGAGGACCCGGGCATGGCCGAGTCCCTGCACCTGGCCGCCGAACGGTTCGAGGTGAAGCACCCCTCACTGGCGGCGACCCTGCGCACCCTCGGTGTCAATCTGGCCAACATCGGCATCTGATCTCCTCGCCCACCCCCGCACCGCCCCGGGCCCGCCCCGGGGCGGTGTCGTCGCTTCGGAGCGGGGCGCTTCGGGCCGGCGGGGCGAGCCGGTTGTTCAGTACGTCAGCGCGTCCTGCATCGAGGAGAGCCAATAGGTGACGGCAGCGCTGTCGTCCTTGTACGTGCCCGCCGGGAGCGTCACCTTGACCGGGGCACCGACCGAACCGGACCCGCTGCGGGCAGCGAAGTGGAGGGTGAGCTTCTTGGGCTTGTAGCCGTGGGCCGCCTCACCGGTCGCGCTGCTGAGGGTCACCCCCGCGTACGCGGACTCGCCCGGGGCGAGGGTCGCGACGGCCTGCGGCTTGCTGTCCTCGACGATCTGCGTCGCGGCCTGTTCCTCGTCGAAACGCAGCAGTGGCGCCATGTAGACGTCGCAGGCGCGCTTTCCGGTGTTGGTGACCGTGAGCAGCATGTGGTTGACGGGGCGTTCCACCTTGGTGGCCACGATCTTCGTGGAACCGGCCGCGCAGGCCACGAAACCGGCCTCGGCGCCGCCCTTGCCGCCGCTCGCCTTGCTGTTGCCGTCCCCGGCGCCGCCCTTGGCGTTCGGGGCGGTGCCCCCGGTGGGAGTGTGGGCGGCGGGCTGCGCCTTGCCACTGTCGGTGGTGCCGCCCGAGGGCTGCACGACGGAGGCCGCGCCGGCGGGAGACGGCTCCTTGGTCAGTGCGTCATTGCCTTGACACGCGGTCAGGGTCGTGGCTGCGAGCAGCGCGGCGGTGCAGGCGGTCAGGGCGGTGCGACGGGTACGGGTGGTGCGCATGATGCGGTCGTCCTTTTGGTGTGGGATGTGAGGCGGACTCAGTGACGGCCCAGGACCACGGTCAGGACCGAGATACAGGCGATCAGTACGGCGACGGCGACCACGTCGGTCGCGCCGAAACGTCTTGGCATGGCGGCTCCGGTTCCGGTGGCGCTGTCCCAAGGTTGCGGGGCTGTGCCGATCATGTGCCAGATACACGGGACAATGGGGGACGTTGGGACGTGGAACGGCCTGTGAGCTGGGCGGATGACCTGTCCCTGGAACGCCTGGTTGGAAAGACAGAGGGAGCGGGGGACCCGAGTGACCACGGGATCGGATGGCCTGGCCGGACTGTTGAGCGGGCTCAAGAAGCGTTCGGGGCTGAGCTACGGAGCGCTCGCCGGGCGGCTGCACGTGAGTACGTCGACGGTGCACCGGTACTGCAACGGAGATGCCGTTCCCACCGAGTTCGGGACGATCGAGCGGTTCGCCAAGCAGTGCGGGGCGACCCGCGACGAGTTGGTGGAGGCGCACCGGCGCTGGATCATCGCCGACGACGCGCGGCGGCGTCCGCGGCCGGCGGCCCACGAACCGGCCGAGCGGCCACCGGTCACGACCGGCACCTCGGACGAGGCCGAATCGGCCGGGGGAAGCGCAGGGACCGCAGAGGTTGGAGCGGTCGGAGGGATCGAAGGGACCCGTTCGGTGGACCTCCCCAAGGCGGAGGGCACCCCGAGTACGGCACCCGATGAGGGGGCCGGCGCAACCGGTCCGCACTTCCCCACGCCCACGCCCGCGCCCGAGGACGCCCCGAAGGGCGACGCGTTGCCGTTGACGGCACCGGAAGCGGAATCCGAGGGGGATCCGGATCCGGAGTCCGGTGCGACGCCGGCCGCCACTCCCGGGGCTTCCGGCGCCGGCGCCACGCGATGGTCCCGGCGCGGTCGCGACGTCTCGCGGTCCGCGGCCGTCGGCTCCGCGGTCCGGCGCCGTGGTGTGCGGATCGCCCTGGCGGCCGGGACCGTCGCGGTGCTCGCCGTACCGGCCGCGTACGCCGTGACCCGCTATGCCGCGGACGAGCCGACCCCCTCGGGCCCCTCCGCGCCGGTGACGCCCTCGTCGGGTCGGGCCTCGCCGTCCGCCCCCGGAGCCGGGCCCGGAACGAGCGCCTCCGCCTCGGCCGGTCCCACGGCGAGCGGTTCGGCCACCGCGGCCGGCGGTGCCTCCCCCGGCGCCGGGGCGAGCGCGCCCGCGCCCGGCCGGGAAGGGTCGAGCACGCCCGGGGGGACACCGCCCTCCGGCGACGGCGCGGCCGTGCAGCCACCGAGCGTCGGGGTCAGCTCGTACAACTGGGACGCGCCCTGCGGGGAGAACTACCTGCTCGATCAGCCGGAGGGTCAGGTCCCGCCGCCCAGCGCCCCGCAGGACACCCGGGGTTGGGCCCGGGCGCTCGGGGCCGTGGACGCCGGAGCGATGCGGCTCCAGCTGACCGCGAAGGGTCGCGCGGAGGAGGCGGTGGTCATCACCGGGATCGACGTGCGGGTGGTCGAGCGCGGCGCGCCCCTCGCGTGGCGGGCCTTCTCCATGGGCGACGGCTGCGGCAGCGGCATCACCCCGCAGACCTTCGACATCGACCTGGACGACGCCCGGCCCGTGACCAGGGCGAAGGACGGTCAGGACGGCGGATCCACCGTGCCCGCCAAGGGCTTCCCGTTCAAGGTCTCGTCGCACGACCCACAGGTGTTCAACCTCGACATCCACACGGAGGGGCATCAGGCGAGCTGGTACCTGGAGGTGGGTTGGAGCAGCGGTGACCGGCGCGGCACGGTGCGGGTGGACGACGGCGGTCGGCCCTTCCGCACGAGCGCGCTGGAGGGCCGGCCGAGGTTCGGCTGGTGGCCGGATCGCAGCGAGTGGGTCGCCTACTGATCGGGCGAACCGGATCCGGGACGGGATCAGGGTCGGGTTCCGGGGCCGGGTGAGGACGGACAGTCCCTTCCCCTGTTTCTGATCACGGTGCGGGTGGGTCGACCCGTACGGGCCGGCCCACCCGCACCGGGGCCTCAGGGGCGCGTGTTGACCATGTACCACCAGTAGGCGTTGGTGGCCGAGACGACCGCTCCGGCGGCGGTGGCCTTCAGGTAGCGGCCCGTCACCTTGTTGCGCAGTGCGACGGAACCGCCGGGGCCGGCGACCGTGTACCAGTGGAAGCTGTCCCCCTGGCCCTGTGAGACGAGGATCCCGTTGCCCACGCCCTGGAGGCTCTGTCCGAACTGCTCCGCGTCCCTGTTCAGGAGCGAGAGGGTGCCGTCGTTGTTGCCGCCGACCTGCCATACGGCGTCGTCGTGCCGGTTGCCGTACAGAGCCGGCCGGCCTTGCACACGACGGAGCCGAAGTAGTCGACGTCGCCGAGCCACTCGTCGGGCCGCTCCTGGGGCGCCATCACGTACGTCTGCCCCGGCGTGGGGTTGGCCGCGGCGGCGGGGGGGCGGCGGAGGCCGAACCGGCGGCGATCAGGGTCAGTGCGGCGGCGCACGCCAGCGCTGCGGTGCGTCGGTTCACGGTCGTCCTCAGCCCTTGCTCACGGTGAAGGTGACGGCGGCGTTGTCGCCACCGCCGCCGTCCTGACGGCAGGTGAAGCCCGACGGGACGTCACAGGCGTACTTGTTGCTCCCCGAGTAGGGGTTGTTCCAGTGGATGGCGACGTTGCCGACCTCGTACATGTTGTAGACCGCCGACCCCTGCGTCCCGGTCATGAAGCCGTTCGACTCCGACTGCCAGGTGCCGTTGGACATCGGGTAGACGCGGTCCGGCGGGACCATGTTGTCGCTCCACGTGCCGTGCGACAGGCTCGACGAGGTGCGGACCATCTCGTTGGGGGTACCGGCGTACGCAGCGCCGGCTGGCCGGGGAACTGGGCGTCGACCCGGGCGCCGCGCTCTCCGAGGCGTACCTGACGCTGCTGCGTTCCGGGCCGCTGCGGCGCCCGGCCGCGCTCGCCGCCCGGCGGGCCCCGGCCGGCTTCGTCAGCCGCACTCCGGCGAGGACCATCACGGCCGGCACCGTCGCCAGGCGCCGTCCCGGCCGCCCCCGCACCGTCCACCGTCCGCCGTTCCGTCCCGCCCTTGTGTCCCTGGCCGTCTCCCTGTCAGCGTCCGGTCCGTTCGGATCGAGGCGCGGGTCCGGCCCGACGCCCGGACGGAACGTTGCCGCAGGCGGCTGACGGCCGGCGTGACGCGGACCTAACGCCGGGTCGGTGCGCCCGTGGCCACCGCGGGCCGGAGGCCTGCCGGCCCTGCGGAGGGACCGTCGGCGGGTGACCGTTCGCGCACATGTGCTCGTGGGGCCGGGGGCGCGCCCCGGCCTAGAGTTACGCGCTGTCCGCCGGCCCCGACGGGTCGGAGACGTTCGTGGTTCGGTTCGGCGTCGAGGGAGACCGCTCATGGCCAGCGCGTTTCAAGAGCTCAAGCTCAAGGGGATGTTCGCGGCGTTCGACGCGGACGGCGACGGCTTCCTGCGCGAGGAGGACTTCACCGCGCTCGTGGCCCGGTGGAGCCGCCTGCCGGGGGTGGGGCCCGGCACGGAGGTCCGCGCACGGGTGGAGGCCCTGCTGATGGGGTGGTGGGCGGCGCTGCTGAAAACCGGGGACGCCAACGGGGACGGCGCGATCGACATGGGTGAGCTGCTCGCCCTCGTCGACAGGCTGCCCGCCATGGTCGCGGACGTCACCGCGACCGCGGACACCGTCTTCGACGCCGTGGACGCCAACGGCGACGGCCGCATCTCCCCCGAGGAACATCGCAGGCTCGTGGAGACGTGGAACGGGCAGCCCGTGGACGTGACGGGTGTCTTCGAACTGATCGACCTGAACGGCGACGGCCACCTCAGCCGTGAGGAGTTCGCGCTGCTGTGGCGCCAGTTCTGGATCAGCGACGATCCGGCGGAGCCGGGCAACTGGCTCTGCGGCCGGTTCTCCGGCTGACCTGACGGGACCCGCGGCCCGGCGACGCGCACGTCGCCGGGGCGGGGGGGGGGGGGGGGGGGGGGGGGGGGGGGGGGGGCCCGTCGTCGTCAGCGTGCGCTTCCGAGGTTCCGGTCCGTCTCACTGCCGGACAGCATGAGCGTGGTCTCCTCGATGCGGCGGAATCGGCCGTCCGCGGCGAACTCGCCGAAGAGGTAGACCTCGGTGCGGACGGCGGAACCATCCTTCTTGACGACGTCGACGGTGTGACGATCTGCGTACAGCCGTCCGTCGGTCAGTTCCTCGTGCACCTCGATGCTGCCCTCCGCTATCACCGTGCGCAGGTGGGCGATGTGGGCGATGAACCCGTCACGCTCGTCCCACGTGCCGTCCGTGCGCTGACGGTAGTCGGGGGCGAAGTGCCGGTCGACGGCTTCCCGGAGGTCGAGTCCGGGGGTGAACAGGAGGTCGTCGAGGGCGGCGGCGATGGTGGTGTGGCTCATGGTTGCCCTCCGTGCAGGGTGATGCGAACCAGAGAATGCGTGCGCTGCGCACGCTTCAGAGCATACACAGACTGCGTGCGCGACGCACGCTATTCTTGAGGCGTGAACAACGAGACGGGACACGAGATCGCCGACGCCCTGGGCGACCTGCTCAAGCGCACGCTCCGGGCCAACCTGCACCGCGCCCTCACCGAGGACCTGGGCGAGGCCGTCGACGAGGTCACCTACCCGGTACTCAGCGGGCTGGCCAGAACGGGCCCCCGCAGCGCGGCCGACCTGGCCGCCGACGTGGGACTGGACCGTTCCGGCGTGAGCCGACGAGCCTCACGACTGGAGGCCGCGGGCCTCGTACGGCGCGAACAGGATCCGACCGACCGGCGGGCCGTCCTGCTCACACTCACCCCCCGGGGCGCCCGCGCGGTGGAGATCACGCGGCAGCGCCTGGCCTCACGCATCGAGGCGTCCCTCGACTCCTGGCCACCGGAGGAGGCCCGCTCGTTCGCCGCCCACCTGCGCCGATTCGTCGACGAAGGCCCCTTCGCCGAACCCGGCGATCAGTGACGACGTCAATGAATCCTTGACAAGGCTCCCGCGTCAAGGTTTCCTTGACACATGCCGAACCTCAAGACGAACACCGCACCCAACGGCGC
Organism: Streptomyces sp. H27-H5; assembly: GCF_026627505.1. Classification (GTDB taxonomy): domain Bacteria; phylum Actinomycetota; class Actinomycetes; order Streptomycetales; family Streptomycetaceae; genus Streptomyces. The sequence continues at coordinate 49,305 of NZ_JAPNLK010000016.1, forward strand.
CACTTCGGCGCTGACCGTCCTTCTGCCGCTGGTCACGGTCGTGCCCGCGCTCACGGCGATGTTCGCCGACAAGCTCAGCACCCCCGCGACCATCGCCCTGATCGCGCTGGACCTCGCCCTGGTCGCCGTCACGGCCGGATGCTTCGCCCGGTCGGCGGCGGCGGCACGAGCCGCGGCCGACCGCGCGCGCCGCGACGAGGACGTACTGGACGCGCTCGACCACCGCCCCGGGCAGCAGCGTTGAGCGGCGAGCACCTGCTCGGCCCGCAGGAGGCCGCCAGGATCCGCGAGGGCATCGCCGCGGCCGTACTGGGCGTCTCCGACGACCTGGCCGACTCCCTCGAACACGACGCCGCGGGCTACCTGCGCCTGGTCGACGCCTCGCGCGTCGGCGCCGAGGAGGCGGGCCGGCTGCTGCGCGAGGCCGTCCAGGGCGCCAGGGCGGCAGGCCACAGCTGGGACACCGTCGGCCGGGTCCTGGGAGTGAGCCGCCAGGCCGCGCAACAGCGGTTCGCGAGCAAGGGGAAGGACGCCGCCCCTTCCGGATCGTCCGGCGGCCCCGACGCTCCGGAGCGACGGATCCTCACCCCCCTGACCGCGTTCAACGAGATGGCCGCGCTCGCCGACGCCGGGCGCGACGGGTGGCACCTGGTCGGCTACGGCGCCTTCTTCCACGAGGTCGAGGCCTCCGGCCGGCCCTGGGAGCACTGCCGGGTGCCGGTGGTGTCCGGCGGACGCCACCGGCGGCTGGAGGCCGAGGGATGGACCGCGGTCGGCGAGGGCTGGTTCCCCTGGCGCTACTACAAGCGCCCGCTGCCCGCCGGGAACGGCGACAAGCACTGACCGGTGAGTGGCCGACGGCCCGCAGCCCGAACCCGGCGCCGGAAATCGGCAGGCGTCAGGCCTCAGGCCTCAGGCCTCAGGCGTCGAGCGTGTCGAAGAAGGCGCGGACATCGCTCACGAAGGCCTCCGGCTGCTCCAGCGCGAGGAAGTTGCCTCCCTGCTCCAGCTCGGTCCAGTGGGTGACGCGGTGGTCCCGCTCGGCGAAGCGCCTGATGGCGATGTCGGTGTCCAGGACGACGGCGACACCGGTCGGGACGGTGCCGCGCGACTTCGGGGCCCAGGCGCTCGGGTCGTGGGCCGACTCGTAGTACAGGTTCGCGGAGGAGCCCGCCGTACCGGTGAACCAGTAGACGCTGATGTTGGTCAGCAGTCGGTCTCGGCCCACGGCGTCCTCGGGAAGCTCGGCGTCCGGGTCCGTCCACTCCTTGAACTTCTCGGCGATCCAGGCCAGTTGACCGACCGGTGAGTCGTGCAGTCCGTGGGCGAGGGTCTGCGGGCGGGTGGACTGGATGGCGTTGAAGCCCATGCCGTCCTGCTGGAAGTTCTCCAGTCGTGCCAGTCGCTCTTGCTCGGGCCCGGTCAGCCCGTCGCATTCGCCCGGGGCCCCCGAGGGGAAGGTGACCAGGCCGTTGACGTGGACGCCGATGACCCGATCGGGCGCCTGACGCCCCATCTCCAGGGCGATCCAGGCGCCCCCGCCCGTCCCCTGGGTGCCGTAGGCGTCGTAGCCGAGCCGCGCCATCAGCTCGACGAATGCACCCGCGATGCGGCCGGTGTTCCAGCCGGCCTCGCCGAGCGGGCCGGAGAAACCGGTGCCGGGCGTGGAGGTGACGACGACGTGGAAGTCCCGTGTCAGCGGCTCGATGACGTCGACGAACTGCACGAACGAGCAGGGCCAGTCGTGTACCAGGAGCAGCGGAACGGCCGCCGGGTTCTGGGAACGGACGTGCAGGAAGTGGATGTTCTGGCCCTCGATCTCGGTGGTGAACTGCGGGAACCGGTTGAGTTCCGCCTCCGCCTTCCGCCAGTCGAAGCCGTCGGCCCAGTAGGCGGCCAGTTCCCTGAGGTACGCGGTCGGCACGCCCCGGCTCCAGCCGGTGCCGGGGATCTCGCTGCCCCAGCGCGTACGCGCCAACCGGGTGCGCAGGTCGTCGAGTTCCTCCTGCGCGACGTCGATGCGGAAGGGGCGGATCCGGGCGTCGGTGTTGCTGCTGGTCTCCATGGGTAGGACAGTATTCTCGATATAGGCACGCTTCGTTCCTATAAAGACCTCAGGCTTGGGTTTCATGCTCGACACTTCCGCACGTCTGCTGCGTCTGCTCTCCCTGCTGCAAACCCCGCGCGCCTGGCCGGGCTCCGAACTGGCCGAGCGCCTGGGGGTGAGCGGGCGTACCGTCCGCAACGACATCGACCGCCTCCGGGAACTCGGCTACCCCGTGGACGCCACGCGCGGGGCCGCCGGCGGGTACCGGCTGGGCGCCGGGGCTGCGATGCCGCCGCTGCTCCTGGACGACGAGGAGGCGGTCGCGGTGACGATCGCGGTGCGCACCGCCACGCAGGGCGCCGTCCCCGGCACCGAGGAGACCTCGCTCCGGGCGCTGGCCAAGCTCGAACAGGTGCTGCCGTCGCGGCTGCGTCGACGGGTGCGGACACTCCAGGCGTACACCGTGGCCGTGCCGGCCGACCGGCCGGCCCCGACGGTCTCCGCGGACGTGCTGACCACCCTGGTGTCCGCCTGTCGCGACCGGGAACGGCTGCGCTTCGACTACCTGGACCACGCCGGGTCGCCGACCCGGCGTGTCGTGGAGCCGCACCGGGCGGTGAACTGGGGGCGTCGCTGGTACCTCGTGGCGTGGGACGTCGAGCGGGAGGACTGGCGGACGTTCAGGGTCGACCGGATCCGGCCCCGCACCCCGACCGGGCCGCGTTTCGCCCCGCGCGAGGTACCCGGTGGCGACTTCGCGGCGTACGTCTCCGGACGCGTGTCGGGCGCCGCCTGGCGCCACCACGCGCGCGTGACCGTCCACGCGCCGGCGGCGGCGGTGATCGAGCGGATCAACCCGGCGGTGGGCACGGTGGAGGCGATCGACGCGGACAGCTGCACCCTGGTCACCGGCGCCGACACGGTGGGGACCCTGGCCGTCCACCTGAGCCTGCTCGACTTCGACTTCGAGGTCACCGAGCCCCCGGAGCTGGTCACCCACCTGCGGCGGCTCGCGGAGCGCTACGCCCGCTCGACGCCCCCGCCCGTCTGAGCGAACGCCCTTCCCGGCCGGGGGGCGGGCACCGGCGCGGGGCCGGGCGCGGGTGACGGGCCCCGCACGTGGAGGGGTGGCGGGGCCCGTCGGTCAGCAGGACCGGTAGCGGTAGTCGCCCGATCCGGGGGCGGAGACGTCCAGGTCACGCTGGACGATGCGTCGTACTCCGCGGCGCGCCAGGAGCGCTCGTCGGTACGGATCACCATCCAGGACAGCACGCTCACGCCCGCCAGGGTGACCAGGGTGTAGGCGAGGGTCAGCCGGAACTGCAGGCGCCGCAACCGCGTCCGGGCGGGCGAACGACGGACACGCGTGCCCTTGGCGGCGCCTCGGGCGGCGCCTCGGGCGGCGCCTCGGGCGGCGCCTCGGGCGGCGCCTCGGGCGGCGCCTCGGGCGGCGCCTCGGGCGGCGCCTCGGGCGGCGCCTCGGGCGGCGCCTCGGGCGGCGCCTCGGGTCGTGACGGTGGCCTTGTCGGTGCCCGTGTCGTGGCTCGCGTCGGCTCCCTTGCGACCCCCGTTGCGGCCTCGTTCGGGGGCGCGCCGACCGCGGGCGGGACGGTTCGGGTCGATGGCCGTCACGGCAGGTCCGGGTCCGCGGATCCGAGGATGAAGCCGTGGCCGCGTACGGTCCGGATCGGCGAGGGCGGCCCGAGTTTGCGCCGCAGCCCCGCCATGACGGCGTCGACGACGTTGGGAGACCGGATCGGCCATCTCGTCCCAGCAGTGCTCGACCAGTGCGGTGCGGGTGACCACGGTTTCGCGGTGGACGAGCAGGTGGCGCAGGACGGCGTATTCCTTGTGGGTGAGGGTGAGCAGGACGCCGTCGCGGCGGGCCGCGTCCATCTCGATGTCCGCGGGGGCAAGGTGCACGGGCAGCCGATGGGCCGCCCGGCGGGCGAGGCTGCCGACCCGCACCACGAGTTCCTCCATGACGAAGGGCTTCGGAAGGTAGTCGTCGGCGCCGGAACGGAAGCCGTCCACCCGGTCGGGAAGGGCATTGAGCGCGGTGAGGCACAGCACGGGCGCGGACCACCCCGCGCGGCGGCGCCGCTCCAGGTCGTACAAGGAGTCCCCTGAGGGCAGCATCCGGTCGAGGACGACACAGTCGTAGTCGGCGAGGTCGAGCATGACGTCGGCATCCGGCCAGTCGCCGGCGGCGTCCACGGCGTACCCGGCGGCCTTGAGACCGGCCACCACGAGGCCCCTGAGGTCCGGTTCGTCCTCGACCAGAAGTACGCGCATGTGCTGTTCGCCCTTGGCTTTCGCGTCGACTGCGGGGCAGCCGGGAGGGGTCGCGTCGCGCCGCCACGCGGTGGGGGGCGCGGCCGGAAACACATCCTAAGCAGTACGGAACAGAAACGTTTCCCCTCCCCAAGGGGGAGGGACGGTGACGTTCCGATTCCCCTTCCCCCCGGCGACCGCCGTGCGCCGCATGGCGGAAACCCGCTCCCGGCTTCCGCGCCCACGGCCGTCGCATGGAGGCGGGAGGCTTCGTCGTACTCCGTGTAGTACGACGCGATGAGCGGATCGATGGATGGCATACCCCATGACGGTAGGGTCGCGCGCACCGACTGTCATCGGGATATCACAGAGCGCGGTTCGGGGAGGCTCTCGACGGCAAGAAGACTCTCGACGGCGACCGGACATCCACGACCACCACCAGCCGGCTCGGAAGAAGACACACCGGCTGTTGCCGGATTCCACTATTCCGGGCACCATCAGCGCACACGGCCCTCGCCCGGCCGCCGCGCAGCCCCGCAGCTCTGACCCTCAGCCCTCAGCCTCGAATCGAAAGTCACACGAGTGAACACCCATCACGGAGATGACACGAGCCACCACCTGGCGTGGGCCGGGAGCGCCATCGACGATCTCAACGCGGGCGACGAAGCGGACAGATCGCTCGGCGAAGCACTCGGCACCACCGGCGACCTCCGCGCGGAGAACGCCCAACGTCGCGCGGAGGCGGTTCGCGCCGCGGCCATGGGTCTCCCGCCCGCCGCCTGCGCCCTCGCCGCCGGGATCTCCGAGCGCATGCTCAGCGTGTGGCAGGGCACCGATCCGCATTTCAACGCGGCCATGGCCACCGCGCAGGCTCTGGCTCACGCTCACGGATTGACCGGTTCGGCCGCTCCGACCAGCCCGTTCGCGCTCCGGCTCCTGCTGAGGGCCGTACAGGGCGGGGCAGGCATCTTCGCCGCCGCCGAACAGCTCGGGATCCCGCGCCACCGTCTACAGAAACTGCGCACCAACCCCCGTGTGGCCGCCCTCGTCACCGCCGCGCAGAGCATCGGCCGCAAACCCGCCCCACGCGGCTCGAAGCCGTACGCGTACCGCCTCGTTCGCACCTCGCCGACGGGCGATCCCCCCGCCGCGCCCGGCAAGTCCTGACCGCCCGAGGTCAGGTGTGGGAGGCGCGGGATCCATGGTCCCGATCCGGGTGACCGCTGAGGAGGACGCGCGGCGGCGGTTGCGGAAGCCTCATTCCACGGGCGTCGTACCGTCGTTGACGCGCACCGGTCCGGAGCCCTCACCCGCGGGCAGTGCGCGCATGGTGCGCAGCGGGGAGAGGAAGGTGGGAACGGCGCTCACCGTCATCCCGGCCGCACCGATCCACAGGGTGGTCGTCGCTCCGAACACCGAGCCCGAGGCGCCGCCGAGGAGTCCGCCCAGAGGGATGCCGCCCGAGGACACGAACCGGGCCGTCGCGCTCATCCGGCCCAACAGCCGATCCGGCGTGAGCGCCTGCTGGAAACTCGCCTGGGCCACGAACCGGACGACCCCACCCAGCGAAAGAGCCGCGAGGCCGAAGGCGGCCACGAAGACGCTCCACCCCGGTCGAGCCATGGGCATGAGAACGGTCAGCGGGCAGGTCAGGAGCGGTGCGAGCCAGATGACCGGGCCCTGTCCGACCCACTTCGAGACCCTGGTCGCCAACAGGGCACCCGTCAGGGCGCCGCAACCCATTCCCGAGAAGACGAGGCCGATTCCGAAGGAGTCGAGGCCCAGTTCCCTTTCCAGGAAGACGATCAGCATGGTCTGGTACATCACCAGGAAGAGGTTGAACACGGCGTCGCCGAGCACGATCGCGCGCAGCGCGGGGTACCGGAGGACGAACTTGAGCCCTTCCTTGATCTCTCGACCCAGCCGAGGGCGTCCGCTCGGCTCCGGCTTCCGTTCGGGCTTCCTGATGCCGCTCGCGAGCAGCCCCGACAAGGTCATGCCGACCGAACTCACCAGGAGGGTCGCGGGGGCTCCGATCCAACCGATCATCGGTCCCGCCACTCCCGGCCCGCTGATACTGGTCACCGAGCGGATCGCGGAGAGCTTCGCGTTGCCTTCGACGAGGTGGTCGCGCCCCACCAGATGGGGCAGGTAGCTGACGTGGGCGACGTCGAAGAAGACGGTCAGCACGCCGTGCGCCAAGGCGACCGCGCAGAGCCACCGGATCGTCAGGAGGTCCGTCCACCACGCCACCGGGATCGTCAGCAGGATCAGCGCCCTCGCGAGGTCCGTGCCGATCATCACCGAACGCTTGCGCACGCGGTCCACCCACGCGCCCGCCGGCAGCCCGACCAGGAGCGAGCCTGCCGTGGTCATCGCGGTCAGCACGCCGACCTGTAACTCCCCGGCGTTCAACGCCACGATCGCCACCATCGGCAAGGCCAGATAGATGACGCGATCGCCCAACTGGCCGAGCGCGGTGGCTGCGAACAATCGACCGAAGTCAGGGTCGCGCAGGAGTCCGAGCCGAGAAGAACGAGGCATCCGCATGAACCGCCCAACGGGAGAACCGAACAGGAGACCCGTCGATCCTCGCATCGCGTCCGACGCCGCCCGTCACCACCTTCGCGACTCACGGCCGCGGGGCTCAGGCGGTCGGCGCCGGCCCGGCGAGGAAGTGGGAGCGGGCCCGGGGAAGGTACATCGGGACCACCGCCGCCGCGGCCAGCAGGTCGGGCAGGGCGTGGAGGACGGACCACCACGCGGGCCCCTCCACCGTGCCGAGCCCCCCGGCCCGGAACACCGGGAACCCCACCCCGACGACGGTCAGTACCGCCCGGGCCCACCCGCGGCCGGCGCGCATCCGTCCCGCCACGACCAGCCAGGCGACGAGGAGAACGGCAAGTGCGCCCGCCCCCACGGCGATCCGGACGATCGCGGCGTCCCGGCCCGCGTACTCGGTCAACTCGTCCAGGCTCGTCGGCGGCGCCACGAAGGCACCGAGGAACCAGACGAGCACCTCCGCGGCGACGGCCGCCAGAGTGAGCCTCCACGCGGCCTCGATCTGCCCCGGGCGCCCGGAACCACTGCCTGTCGTACCGGTCGTCATCACAGCCTCCTTCGGGGTACGCCCTGTCAGAGAGCGAGCGGGACCCGAAGGTTCCCGGACGGGGCGTGTCGACCCGAAGCGCTCTCAACTCCCGGCTCCACGGGCGACCTTCGGGCCGGAACCGCGCCCCCGGGGCGCGGGGCACACGGCGGCGCCCGCCGTGTCCCCCGCCAGGTCGCCGGCCGACGACATCAGCCGGTGAAGGCCTCGATGAGCGTCCAGAGGGCGAGTGCGCCCATGCAGGCGGCGCCGATGCGCTGAACGGTCTTGAGGGGCACGCGCTGGGCGATGAAACGACCCACCAGCAGGGCGAGGGCGGAGACCGACATCAGCGCGAGGGCGGAGCCGATGGCGGTGGACAGCCAGCCGTTGGTGGCGGCCAGGTTGGCCGTGGTGATCTGGGTGAGGTCGCCCCATTCGCTGATGAAGACGGCCATGAACGCGGTCGTGTAGACGGGCCAGAAGCCCGTGACGGTCTTGGCGGCTCCGTCCTCGTCGTCATCGTCGCCGCTGCGGAGCAGGACGATGGCGCCGAACGCGAACAGGGCGGCGGAGACGAGTTTCACGGCGATGTCCGGCAGCAGACCGAGCAGGCTGCCCGCGCCGACGGCGATGGCCACGTGCACGATGAAGGCGGTGGAGGTGCCGAACCACACGTACAGCGGCCGCATCCGAGTACCCATGGCCAGCGAGGCGAACATGGTCTTGTCGGGGAGTTCCGCGAGGAAGATCAGCCCGAAGGCGGTGATGATCGCCAGGGGGTCGAAGGTCATTCCCTTGCTTTCTGCTGGGGCCGGGCCGTCAGCTCGTACGGCACCCAGCGGGCGACGGGAAGAACCACTCGGCCCGGCACGACGGAGCGACCCGCACATGGAATGCGGACCGCGTCATGCCTTGGCCGAAGGTCTCGTCCACCCCGCACGATGTGCGGCGGTCCGATGGCCGGGGCGTCCGTAGACGTCCAGTATGTCGACCAGCGGTTTTCAGGACTACTCCCCTTCGCTGACACAGAGTGTAACAGGCGACTTCAGGGGCGCCCCGCGCCTGCCGCCACCGATCCCCGCGCCTCGGGGCCGCGAATGGCACGCCGCAGGAGGGCGGCGCGGCCGGTCCCGGCGCGTTTCGTGCGGCTGGTCACGTGATCGCGGTACCGGGTTTTCCGGGGGTGGTCCGGGGCCCGTCAAGAGGCGTATTCGTGGGACTTTCGAGGCCTCCTCGCGGTCACGGACAGTGGCGTCACGTCGTCGTTGATCGACCGATCCGACTGAGGAGACTGACCACCGCATGGCCACTCACGACCGCGGGCCGCTGCCCCTGACCCCGCCGCAGAACGGCGTCTGGTTCGCGCAGCAGCTCGACCCCACACGCCTCGACTACACCATCGGCGAGTACCTGGAGATTCGCGGGGCGGTGGACCCCGGGCTGTTCGCCGAGGCGGTGCGCCTGACGGTGGCCGGCACGGAGTCGCTCTGCGTCCGCTTCGCCGAGGCGGACGGGGTGGTGCGCCAGATACCCGCCGGGCCTAGGCCGCTGCGGATGGAGACGGTCGACCTCAGCGGGCACCCGGACGTCGACGCCGAGGCGGAGCGGCTGATGCGTGCCGAGCTGGCCCGGCCGACGGACCTGGCGACGGGTGACGTGTGCCGGCACCTCCTGGTGCGGACCGGGGCGCGGTCGTACCGCTGGATGCAGGCCTACCACCACGTTGTCGCGGACGGGATCACCGGGTCGATGCTCGCGCGGCGGACCGCGGAGGTCTACTCGGCGCTGGTGGCGGGAGAACCGGCGCCTGCCCCGGACGGCGCGCCGTGGGCGCGGATCGTGGCCGGGGAGGAGGAGTACGCCCGCTCCGCGCAGATGGTCGCGGACCGGGAGTTCTGGCGGGCGAAGCTGGACGGTGCCCCGGAGCCGGTCTCCTTCACCGGTAGCGCTCCGGGGCCCGTGTCCGGGACGAGGGTGCGGGTGAGCGGTGATCTCGACGCCGCCGATGCCCGGGTGCTGCGCGATGCCGCGCGCCGGCACGGGACCCGTTGGTCGGCGCTGGTGATGGCCGCCTCCGCCGCCTTCCTGCACCGTGCGGGTGGTACGGAGGACGTGATGCTGGGGCTGCCGGTCACCGGCCGCACCACCCCGGACGCCCGGCGGACGCCCGGCATGTTCTCCGAGGTCCTGCCGCTGCGGCTGGCCGTGACCGGGGCGACCACGGTCGGCGAGCTGGTGCACGACACGTCCTCGGGCATCAAGGAGGCCCTGCGGCACCAGCGGTACCGGATCGAGGAGGTGCGGGGCGCGGCGGGCGCCGACGGTGCGGCCGGCGGGCCCGGGCCCAGGTTGTGGGACGCCGCGGTCAACCTCATGTCCTTCGACTACGAGCTGTCCTTCGCCGGGGCGCCCGCGTCCGCGCACAACCTCGCGGTCGGCCCGGTGGAGCACGTCTCCCTCAACGTCTACGACCGGGGCGGGGACAGCCCGCTGACCGTGCAGGTGGAGGGTGACGCGGCCGACGCGGGCCCGGATGAACTCGAAGCGTTGCGGGTGCGTTTCACCCGTTTCCTCGTCGCGCTCGCCGGCGCCGACGGCGCGGCGCGGGTCGACTCGCTGCCGTTCCTGACCGTCGAGGACGAGGCGCTCCTCGCGGCCCTCGGTGACGGGGGCGCGGACCCCGCGCCCCGCGACGGGCTGCTGCACGCCCGGTTCGAGGAGGCCGCGGCGCGCACTCCGGACGCGGTCGCCGTGGTGTGCGACGGCCGGGAGGTGTCGTACGGGCAACTGGACGCCTGGGCGCGGGACATCGCGGAGCGGCTGCGGCCGGCCGTGGAACCGGCGACCCCGGTGGGCGTGTGCGTGGAGCGCTCGCCCGCGATGGTCGCGGCCGTCCTCGGCGAGCGGGCAGAGGCGGCGGAACGGCTCGGTGATTGGGATGCGGCCATCGGCTTGGTGAGTGCACGCGCCGAGTGCCACGCCGATTCCTCCGCGCACGGCAACCACCTGTGGCACATGGACCTGCTGGCCTCCGCCGAACGGTTCGCGGAACTCGCGGACCTCGCCAGCACGGACATCCACGCACGCCGGAGACTCAACCGGGCGCTCGGCGAGCGGGGCATGGACACGGCGCTGCGCCGCCGCGCCGAGGAGGGCGACCGCGGGCCCTCTTCCACCTCGTACGGCTGCTGTGCGCGACGGACAGGACCCCCGAGGCCGCTCCTACGGTCCGGGAGATCGCCCCGGACAACGCGTACGCGCTCCGGCTGCTGAGCGATCATGGATCGCCGTCTCGCTGATCGCTGTCTCTGCGTTCGTCGTGAGGTGCGACGGAGTCGACTGTTCGGCGGCGGCGCATGAAATCGCCTGTTCGAAGCATGCGCGGGGGATGGAATGCGTGGTGTACGAGGAACGGTCGGGCAGGTCGGAGACGGTCGAGTGCGGCCTTGAGGACGAGGCGTGCCGCACCGCCCTGAAGCGGCTGCACGGCCTGGACGACGGCGAGTTCGGATGGATCCGGCTCGTCGACCCCGACGAGTCCGAGCTGGTGCAGTTGGCCGAGGAACTGGGTCTGCACCCGCTCGCCGTCGAGGACGCGGTGCAGGCGCACCAGCGTCCGAAGCGCGAGCGGTTCGACGACGTGCTGGCGGTGGCGATCAAGACGCTGTGGTACGTCGAGGACGAGACCGCGGTGGAGACCGGCGAGATGATGATGTTCGTGGGCCCCCGCTACGTCCTCACCGTCCGCCACGGCGCCGTCGATCCGACGGCCGAGGCGGCCCGCCGGCTCGACGCCGATGCGACCATGCTGCGCTTCGGTCCGCTGTCGGTGCTGCACGCCGTGTTGGACGTCGTCGTCGACGCCTACAGCGACGCAGCGGTCAAGGTGCGAAACGCGCTCAACCGGTTGGAGGACCAGGTGTTCTCGTCCGCTCGCGTCGATCACACCGAGGGCATCTACTCGCTCAAGCGGGAAGTGCGCGAGTTCCGTGACGCCGTACAGCCGCTGGTACCGGTCCTGAACGGTCTCCTGAGCGGGCCGGGCGAGGAGCGGCACGCGCCGAAGGCGGAACCCTACTTCCGCGACGTGGCCGACCACCTGCACCGCACCGACACCGAGGTACGCACTCTCGACGAGCTGCTGAACTCGGTGCTCGACGCCCAGCAAGCCCGGGTGGGCACCTGGCAGAACGACGACATGCGGCGCATCTCGGCGTGGGCGGCGATCTTCGCCATCCCCACCATGGTCGCGGGCGTGTACGGAATGAACTTCGAGCACATGCCGGAACTCGGCTGGACCTACGGCTATCCCCTCGCCGTGGGACTGATGGCACTGGCATCGGGAGCGCTGTACCGGGCCTTTCGCCGCAACGGCTGGCTGTAGCACGCGGGTCCGGCACGCCGCTCCGCGCGGCCGGGCCGAACCCGCTGGTGGGGTGGTCGGCGGGCGACCTACCATCCGACGATGACGACTTCGGCGGACCACCTCATCGACGACGCGCTGCACCGGTCGGACGTGGAGTGGCTGTCCGACCACCTCGACGCCCGGTCCTGCCCGCCGGCCGTCCTGGGACGCCTCGTCCGGCACGCGGACCCGCGCCTGCGCCATCTGGGCCTGCTCCTGCTGAGCGGACGGCTCACCTCGACCCCGCCGGTGGCGGACGAGCGGGAGACGGCCGAACTGGCTTCTTGGCTCCCCCATTTCGTGGTGGATCCGCCCGAGGCCGCTCTCCTCCAGGCGAACCTTCACGCCCACCTGGGACCCCACCTGCGGGGCCGACCTCGACCTTCGTGGCGTACGGCCGACCTGCCGGTGCGGGTACGGATCGCCTGGCTGCGCGCCGAACTTCTCGACGACCCGACGGTGCTTCGACACGAGGTCCGGGGTGAACTCCTCTACCAGGCGGTCCGGGCGACGAGCATCACCACCGCGCACCGGCCGGAGCGGCTGGTGGCCGAGCTCGTGGGAAGCGGGGATCGGGTGCTGCGCGCCGAGGCCCTGCGGCTGGCCCGCGAGGGCCTGCACGCGGGGCTGTTGACCCCCGCGCGCGTCCGCGAACACGTCCTCGCCCTGCTGGACACCGTAGCGCGGGGCGTCGGGGTACATGGCTCCGGCACCACGGACCCCGGCGCATCGGACCCCGGCTCACCGGATCCCACCTCGCCGGATCCCCCTTCCTCGGGCGGCTCGTGTACCGCTGTCGTGGTGGCCGCGCTGCGCGAACTCGGCGAGCCGTGGGCGATGTTGGACCCGCTGCCGGAAGGACGACTGTCCGTCTTCCTCACCTCCGATCCGGAAGCCGCCCCGGTCGAGGTCGCCGAGGCCGCGCTCACGGCTGCCGCCCGCCACGGCCACCGGGACGTGGTGTGGCGCGTCGCCGGCGATCCCGGTGGGTCGCCCGCGCTGCGTCGCCGCGCGCTCGAACTCCTCGGGGACCTGGCCGACCGCGGTGACATCCGGGAACTGACCGCGCTCGCCGCCCGGGACCCGCTGCTGCTCGGCGCCCCCGCGGTGGCCTGCCTGCGCAGGCTCCACCGGCGCGGCCACTTCCCGGCCGACGAGGACGTACCGGCCATCGTCGGTCTGGCGCTGGCCGACCATGCGATCACGCCGGACGAGGTCGCCACGATCCTCTTCACCTGCCGGCAGGCGACCCTCCGGGTGCTGATCGACGCCGACGACGATCCGAGCCGGTCGAGGCGGCTCGCCCTGCTGGTCGCGCTGGCCGGGCAGGGGGCGCGGGAGCTTCCCGTCGGGGAGGAGATCACGCGGGTGTTCGCGACGGCCGGCGCACCCGAACCGTTCCTCACCGCGATCCGTGAACTGCGGTACACACCGGCCGAGGACGTGGTCATCGCGCTCCTGCCCACGGCCCCCGCGGCGGCCCTCGACGCGTTGGAGGCCATCGGCGGGCACCGTACGGTGCGGGCGCTGCGGGAGGGGCTCGGGCTGCCCGCCGACGAGGACGCCGCACAGGAGGGTGGGGGCACCGGTGTCATCGCGCCCCACCTGCGCGCGGTGCGCGACCGGGCGCTGGAACTGCTGTGGCATCTGACCGACGACCGGGATCGGCGGCGCGGGCTCCTCGTCCGTCTCGACCCCACCGATCTGCCGGCGCGCATCGCGGCCGATCTGGGCGGCCCCGACGAGGAGGAGCTGGCCCTCCTCGGATCCCATCTGGACCCGGACGAACCGCTGACGGCGCTGTGCCGGCTCGCCGCCCACGGCGGGGCGGGCACCCTGCCCACCCTCGCGGACCTGTTGCTGCGCGTCGTGGGCGAGTTGGCGGCGTTCCGGGAGCCGGGGGGTGACGTCACACGGTTCGAGGGCGAGACGCCGAACGCCGAACCGATCGTTCCCCGAGAAGCCGAGCACGCGCTGACCGCCCTGGGCTCCCGCCTGTACGAGCGGAGCCGGATCCGGCCCTCGTGCCTGCTCGACGCCGCGAACGCGCCGGAAGCGGGCAGGGCGCTGCTCGCGGATCTGGTGGGGGAGCTGTTGGACCGGCCCGGGCTGTCGGACGGTGAACAGTCCATCCTCCTCGAACTGTTGTCGCGGGCTCCCGGTCCCCGCGTTCGCGCCGGGGTGCACCGCCTGCTGCGTCACCGCGACCGGCACGTGCGCAAGCACGCGCTCGCGCTGCTCGCCCGCGATGTCAATGGGGACGACGCGCAGGCCCTGTCGGCCACGTTGATCGCGCTGACCCGCGCCGGGGACGTGCAGACCGTCCGGAGGGCGCTGCTCGCCCTCGGTCACGCGCGGGCCCGCTGGGCCTGTACGGCGATCGCCGCGTGTCTCGCCCATCCGAACATGAACGTCAAGAAGACGGCCGCCCAGGTCCTGGTGCGCGCGGGCGCGCCCCCGGCGGTTGCGGACCTGCTCCGCGTGCTGGGTCGGCACGACAATCCGGGGCTCCGCGTCGCGCTCGTCGAGGCGCTGCGCGCGATCCTCGGCGACGCGTACGCGGCCACCGTCCTCGCCGCGGCGGAGCACTGCGAGACGGATCGCTCCCGGGCCCTGCTGGCGCAGGCTCTGGACGGCGCCCTGCCGGCGCGGTCGATCCTCGCCCTGTCCGACCAGGCGTCACCGGTCGCGCCGGCGCTGCTCGCGCTGGTGGCGTGCGGGCGGGTCCGTCTGTCGTCCGGTACGCGGGAGGAGTTGGCGCCGGCGCTGGGCCGGCACGGCATCGCCCCTCCGGCCGGGCCGTCGCCGGCGCCGGCACCGGACAACGCAACGGACTTCGACGTGGCGTCGCTGGCGGCGGGTCGCTGGAATCCCGCCGTCGCGCTGCGCGTCGCCGAGCGCCCCGAGCCCCCGCACGCCGACCGGCTGCGTGAGCTGCGGCCCCTGCTGTCGGACTGGCTCCGCCTGGCCGACTCCGCGCCGCGGGCGGCCCGCGGGGCGGTGCTGCGGTTCACCCTGCGGCTCTGCCCGGCACCTTGGACGGACGGGGAGCTCGCCTCCTACGCGCGATCCGCCCGGGTCCTGCTCGACGCCCTGACCGGCGGGGCGCGCGAGGACCGCCCGGGCCTCGTCGCGGTGCTCGAAGCGGTCGCGCCGCTGCTCACGCCGGCGGCGGCGGCAGCCGTCGTCGCCTCCGTACGCGCCCTGCCTCCCGCGGCCGCGCACACGCCCGACCGGCCCACGCTGACGCTGTTGCGGCGCTGCGGCGCGGTGTTGGTGCGCGCGGACCTCGATCGTGCGCTGGCGGTGGCCGGCCTCGGCGCCGACCCCTGGCGGGCCCGGACCGAGGTGCTGCGCGAGGCGTTCGCCGTACCGTCCCTGTCCCCGGGAGGCTGGCGGACCGCCTTGGAGGCGGCGGCGCGGACACCGGCCGCGCTCGCGGACTTCCGCCGCCGCGACCTCCGTGACCGTCGTGACGTCGGCGACCTCCCCGACCCCGACCACCTTCTCGACCTTCGCGGCGTGCGCGACGAGGACGCGCCCGGCTCCCGGGAGCGGTTGTCCGCGTTGATCGACGTCTACTCCGGCGCCGCTCCCGAGGTCCGTGGCCCGCTGCTCGACTGGATGACGTCCCTCCAGCCCCTGGACGCACCTCCCTGGACGATCGGCGAGAGCGCCGCCGTCCCACGGCCGGCGCCGGGGCGTGGGGGCGTACCGCGCCGCGTGCACGCCGACGACCTCGACCAGCCGCGCTCGGCGGCGCTGCGCGACCGCCTGCTGACGATGTTGGACTCGCCCGCCCCGGACCGCCGGAACGCCGCCGCCCGGGCCCTGCTGGGCTGGCCCGAGCCGGGGATCCGGCTCGCCGTGCTCCGGGCGGCCCTGCGCGGCCGGACGACGGTCGATGTCGGGGCCGATCTGGCCCGGATCATGACCACGCTCGACCCGGCGGAGCTGCGGGCCGACGAGGTTCCGCCCGAGAACGTGCTGCGCGTGGCCTCACGGCTCGCGCCGCCCGACCTCGTACCGCTGCTTCCGCTGTTGTCGCACTGGTGGGAGCATGGGCCGCCCGCCGTCCACCAGGCCGCCGAGGTCGAGTTGCGCAGGGTTCCGGTCGACGTGCTCGCCCACGGTCTCGGCGCTCGTCTCGACGCGGGCGCCCCGGGGTTCGTGGGCCTGATCGCCGGCCGGGCGGTGCTGCGGACTCCCGCCCTGACGCGTGCCTGCCGGCGGCTCCGCGCCGAGGAACACGACGGCCTCGCGGACCGGATCCTCCTGGTCGACGGCCCGTTGCGCGGTCCCGAGGCCGTACGTCGGGACGCGGCCGCACTGGCCTCGCTCCGCGATCGCGCCCGGGCGTCGGCCCCGGCCTCCTCGCGCCGTCCGACCCGGCAGGAGCTGTCGGACCTGGCCCGTACCGGGCCTCCCGACGGGATTCGCCGGGTCCTGACCCGTCTGGTCGAGGAGCACCGGGGTCCTGATCCGGATCCCGTGGTGCGGGAGTTGATCGGCGAGTTGCTGCACCACGCCAAGCCGGGGGTCCGCCTGCACGCGCACCGGACCTCCCGGGCGGTGCTGGACCGGCGGAGCCACCTGCTTCACACGCAGGTCCTGCTGCACGACCCCCAGCCGGACGTGGTCCGCATGGCGGTCCGGAGCCTGTCCCGAGCGGCCTGGGAACCGGCGATCCCCGCCCTGGTCGGCCTGCTCGACCACGCGCGTCCCGAGGTCCGCCGGACCGCGGCCGACGGGCTCGCGCGGCTGGGCACCCCGGCGGTCCCCGCGCTCAGGCGCGCCGCCGACCACGCCCGCCCGGACCGGCGGACGCGTTACACGGAGGTGCTGGGCCGCATCGCGGCCGACACCGGGACAGGGACCGACATCGCGTAGCCGCGGGTGGCCGGAGTCGGACGGTCGGGCCGGCGGACCGCTCGTGGCGCCGCCGGTACCCGACCACCCCGCGCCCTTGGCCAGTGGTTTGCGCGCAGTGCTCGTGGGCAGTCGCCTACAGCCGGAAGGACGAGGCCCCGGTCGGGAGGCCGTCATGTCGACAACCACGCTCATCGTCATCATCGCCGCGGTGGTACTGATCGCCCTGATCGCCGCGTTGTGGGCCTTCTCGCGCCGCCGTCACCTGCGACAACAGTTCGGACCCGAGTACGACCGGACGGTCGAGGCCGAAGGCGGCCGGAGGGCGGCCGACCGCGAGTTGCGGGCGCGCGAGCAACGCCACGACACGCTCGACATCAAGGAGCTGCCCGCCGAGCGGCGCGCCCAGTACTCCGACGAGTGGCGCGACGTACAGGAACGCTTCGTGGACCGCCCCGAGGCATCGGTCGCCCAGGCGGACGAACTGGTGACGCGCCTGATGCGCGAACGCGGCTACCCGGCCGACGGCTACCAAGGGCAGGTCCGGGACCTGTCGGTGGAGCACGGCCGCACCCTGGAGCACTACCGCGCGGCCCACGAGATCAACCTGCGCGGCAGCGGAGCCGAGGCGACCACGGAGGAACTCCGCGGCGCCATGGTCCACTACCGCGCCCTGTTCGAGGAACTGCTGAGCAGCGAAGGAGGCCGATGACATGCGGGAACATGGTGACACGGCGGGCCGGGGCGACGAGGACCGGCTGACCACGGAGAACATCGCCCATCCGGATGCGACCGGTGGCCAAGCCGTGTACCCCGGCGAGGCGACGGCCCTGGCGAGCGAGAGCACCGAGGCGCAGGACGACGCACGGGGCGAGGAGGCTCCGAACGATCTCGGGGAGGGTCCGGAGCGCGGCGAGGGACGCGGGCGCCCGGAGGAGCGGGACGAGCCCTTGTTGGCCGGCGCGGAGACGGAGGGCTTCCGGGAGCGGTGGGCCGAGATCCAGGGGCGCTTCGTCGACGACCCGAAGGAGGCCGTGACGTCCGCGGACACCCTGGTGGCCGAGGTGATGCAGGAGCTCGCCCGGACCTTCTCCGCCCACAAGCAGGAGTTGGAGGGCCAGTGGGGCCGCGGCGAGCAGGTCGCCACGGAGGACCTGCGGCTCGCACTTCAGCGCTACCGCTCCTTCTTCAACCGACTCCTCAAGACCTGACCGGACGACCTCACGCGACGCCGCACCCCACTCGGCGCCCCGTGCGCCGTCCCCGTCGGGAGGCGGCCCCGTCAGAAGACGCGCGGCTCGTTGTAGTAGCCGCCGATCTGACGGTGGTAGTCCGCGTCCTGGAGGTGCTTGTCCTGGATGAACTCGGGAGCGTGCTTGATCTGCTCCTTCGTCCGGTCGATGTGGATCCGCCGCTCGTCCACCTCGATCCGACTGACCGTGCCGGCGGGAAGGAGCACTTCCTTGCCGAAGATCCACGGACCGGTGTCGACCACGATGTACGAGGAGTCGACCTCGTCGGAGTGCTTGTCGACCTTGCCGATGGAGCCGTCCGTGGCCTCGACCTTGAAGCCCGTCAGATCGACATCGGGCAGATGGCCGGACGTCTCGCGGTAACCCCATACGTTCTCAGTCATGTGAACAACCCCTTCACCCAATCGATGTGACGGCCCTTCTTCTCCTCGGCGTCCTCGATGATCCGGAGAGACGCGGAACCGCCACAGGGTCGCCTGCCCTGAAAGGCACGACCCACACGGGGCCCTCAGGATCGGACCACGCCCGTGCGCGCCGCCGCCGTCCGTGTGGGTTCGGCGTCGGGGCCGAACCACTCGCACAACAGCACGGTCGCGTCGTCCTGGAGCCGTCCGTCGTGGTGGGCCATGACCGCTTGGACGAGGCGCCGCAACGTCTCCGGGAGGGGCAGCCCGTCGGCGTGGTGGCGGATCAGGAAGTCGGTGAAGTTCGCCAGGCCGAACTCGGTGGAGCCGGGCCGTCGCGCCTCCGTGATGCCGTCGGTGTAGAGGACGAGGCAGTCCCCCGGCTCCAGTTGCTCCCTGCACGTGCGGACGGGCAGCCCCAGGTCGGTGCCCATGGGGTGGGCGGGCGGGCAGGCCAGTTGGCCGGCCCAGCGGCCGCCCCTGATGAGGAGCGGCGGGAGATGCCCTCGGTTGACCCAGGTCAGGACTCCGGTGCGCGTGTCCAGCTCGGCGAGGACGCCCGTCACGTAGATGCTGCGCCGGAACTGCTCGATCAGCATCTCCTCCACCCGCTCGCTCGTGCCCACGAGGTCCGCCCCCTGCCGGCGGGCGTTGCGGCACGCTCCGACGGCGAGGTTCGCGGCCAGTCCGGCCGCCGTGTCGTGACCCATGGCGTCGAACACCGACAGGTGTACGACCGGGCCCGCCATCGCGTAGTCGAAGGCGTCCCCGCTGATCTCGTACGCGGGTTCCATCGTGGCGGCGACGACGACCCGGCCGTCCGCGTAGGTCTGCGGCGGGATCAGGTGCCACTGCATCTCGGCCGCCACGTTCATCGGAGCCGTCCGCACGAGTCGCGCGTACGCGTCGCTCTGGTCGCTCTTGGTGACGATCAGCAGGGCGATGAGGGAGGCCAGGGCCTCGGCGTCGCGGCGGGCCGGCGCGTCGTTCCCGTCCGGGGTGAGGCGCAGCAGGCCGAGTCGCTCGCTGCCGTTGAGCATCGGCACCCACCACTGGGCGTGGAGCGGGTCCGCCGCCGTGCGCACGATCTCGCCGTGCTGGTAGGCCCGCCCGGCGAGCGTGCCCTCGATCCTGATCTCGCGGTCGTCCACGCCGGCCGGCGACTCCGCCCCGGCCTCGGGTGGGAGGGGCAGCATCCGGAGCACGCGCTCCTGCATGTCGGCGACGTAGATCCGTACGTGACGGAAGCCGACCCGGGCCGCGTGTTCGGCGACCTTGGCCGGCAGGAGGTCCATCGGCATGAGGTGGCCGGCAGCCAGGAGGCCGGTCAGCATGGTCAGGCTGTCGTCCCGCCGATCCATCGCCACAGACTCATCTCCCGCGCCGGTGGATCCAGTGCACCACACGCGGGCGGGTTTCGCCGTCGACGCGCGACGCGCGACGGCGGCCGGGTCCGTGTACCCGTGGCTCCCCCGATCCCCCGCTCGCCCCGCTCCCGCGTCCGCGAGGTCGGGGGGCTCACGCCGCCGGGTGTTCGGCTTCCTCGCGCTCGGCCGCGCGGCGGGCCGCCGCGGCGTCGGTGACGTCGAGGAACACCTGGTCCAGCTCGGGCCAGCGTGCTTTCAGATCGTCCCGGATGCGGACCAGCGCGTCCTCGACGGTCTCGCTGTCGTAGCCGGCGGTCAGGTCGATGCCGGCGGCCAGCAGCACCGAATCCGGCCCGAGCTGCATGGTGAGCAGCGCCGTGACGGAGTCGATCTCTGGCTGGCGCCCCAGCAGGGCCCGTACCTCGCTCTGCATGGCGGGATCGGCGGCCTCGCCGATCAGTTGGGCCCGGGCTCCCTTGCCCAGGGTGTAGGCCACGTAGACGAGCAGCACACCGATCAGGATGGAGGCCCACGCCTCGTACGCCACCTCACCGGTCACCATGTGGAGTGCCATGCCGATCATGGCGAGGACGACCCCGGCGCAGGCCGTGCTGTCCTCGGCCAGGACGGTGCGCAGGGCCGGATCCCGTACCTGGCGGATCTCCTCGGTGGTGCTGCGCCCGGCCTTGCGCGCCTCGCCGCGCACCTGGCGTACGGCGCGGACGAGCGAGGCTCCTTCGGCGAGCAGCGCCGCGAAGAGCACGATCAGGCCGATGACGTAGCCCTTGTGCGATTCGGAGCCGCCGGAACGGAAGGCCTCGATGCCCTGGAAGACCGAGAAGCAGCCGCCGGTGACGAAGATGCCCACGGCCGCGAGCAGGGACCAGAAGAAGCGTTCCTTGCCGTAGCCGAAGGGGTGGCGTTTGTCCGCCGGGCGCCTGCTGCGTTTGACCGACGCGAGCAGGAAGACCTCGTTGAGGCTGTCGGCCACGGAGTGCGCCGCCTCGGACAGCAGGGCCGGGGAGCCGGCGATGACGCCGCCGACGCCCTTGGCCACGCAGATGACCAGGTTCGCGCCGAGGGCCACCCACACCGTGATGCGGGTTTCGCCGTCGCGTTCGCTCGCCGTCCCGGCGGACCGCGTCATCGCCGGTCCGCGGGTGCCGAGGCTCCCTGGACGCCGGTGGTCGCGGAGGTTCCCGCCGCGTGCGGCACGGCGGTGATCCGGGCGGCGTCCAGGGTGAGCCGCCGGATGCGGCCCTCGTGGTCCGCCTCCCTCGTCTCGGCGCCTTGGAGCTGGGCCGGGGCCGCGTCGGTGAGCTGCCAGGTGGTGAGCACCTCGCGCCCGGTGGCGTCGGTCTCGTCGATGGTGACGGAGACGGGGCGCGGTCCGTCGGCTTCCTCCGCGAGGGCCCAGGAGAGGGCGTCGGGGGCGTCGGTGAGGACACAGCCGGTCAGGGTCACCGTGAGGTCGCGGCCGTCGGGGACGCCGCGGCCGTCCCGGGGATCCAGTCCCTGGGCTTCCTCACAGGTGAAGCGCTCCCCCTCGACGGTGACGCGGAACCGAGGGGGATGCGTGGTGGTGGAGTAGTCCATGCCCCTTCGCCTGCCCGGGGCATGGACCCGTATGCGGCCCGTGCGTGCGCGGCGCCCGTACGGCTCCCGTACGGCCCTCGTACGGCCGAGGAGGGTCGTGGCGGCCCGCGCACGGGAGGGGTCGCGGGCGGATCAGGCGGCGAACTCCTTGACGAAGGCGGCGCAGAAGGCGTCCAGGTCGTCGGGCTTGCGGCTGGTCACCAGCGTGCCGGGGGCGGCGTGGCAGACGTGGACCTCCTCGTCCACCCAGGTGCCGCCGGCGTTGCGGATGTCGGTGGCGAGGCTGGGCCACGACGTCAGGGTGCGGCCGCGTACGACCTCGGCCTCCACCAACGTCCAGGGGGCGTGGCAGATCGCGGCGACGGGCTTGCCCGCGTCGAAGAAGCTCCTGATGAACCCGACGGCGCGCTCGTTGGTCCGCAGCGCGTCCGGGTTGGCGACGCCGCCGGGCAGCACGAGCGCGTCGAAGGCGTCCGAGGTGTCACCCGCGAGCACGTGGTCCACGGTGAACTTGCCGGCCTTGTCGAGGTGGTCGAAGGCCTGTACCTGTCCCGGTTCCGTCGAGACGAGTTGGGGGTTCCAGCCGGCTTGTAGCGCAGCCTTCCACGGCTCGGTCAGTTCGACTTCCTCGACGCCCTCGGGCGCGGTCAGGAATGCGATGCGCACCGCGTTCACTTCCTTCGGTTGGGGGCTCCGGCGTCCCCCCGCCGTTCGTGCGGTGGGGCTGGGTCCGGGCCGGTGGGTTCACCGTGCATCCAGGCGCCTGCCCGGCTCGTGGTGTCGCAATCATCCGATTACTCCCCCGACCAGTCCGTCGGGCGGCGCGCCCTCCCCGCATGTTTCATGGGGGGAGATCGGAGGCTGAGCGCATGGTGCGACGCGGATGCACGAGGACGGCCGAGCAGGCGGGCCCGCGGGAGCAGGCGGAGCACGTCGTCGCCGTGTGCGGGACGCGTACGGCAGGTGTGGCCGGCCGAGCCGGTGAAGGGCCGTGACGCCGTTCGTCCCTCAGGATCCGGAGACGCTCAAGCGCCTCATCGCCCGCGAGGTGAGCGCCTTGCGGGCCGCGGCGCGCCGCGACGCCGGACTATGGCAGGACGGCGCGCCCGGCCGCCCAGACGGCGACCGCGGTCATCGGGCACATCGACGCGGAGCGGAACCTCGACTGGGCCTGTGCCGGTCATCCGCCGCCCCTGCTGCTGCGCGGTTCCGAGGCCATCGCACTGGACACGGGGCATCGAGGGCCGCTGTTCGGCCTGCTGCCCGGCCACGAGTACACGACCGCGACCTTCTCCCTGAAGCCCGGCGACCTGCTCCTCCTCTACACCGACGGCATGGTCGAGCGGCGCGGCGAGGACCTCATGCGGGGCATCGAGGTGCTGCGCAGAACGCTGGCGACGTGCGAGGGGCTCGAAGCCGATCAGGCCCTCGATCGGATCATGGCCGCGTACACGCCCGAGGAGAACGACGACGACACCTGCCTGGTGGCGATCCGCCTCGACTGAGTCGACGTCGACCGAGATGAGTACCGAGGTGAGTACCGGGACGAGCGGGGCGCGGGCGAGCCGGCGGCGGGCCCGCGCCCGGACCTGCCGGCCCGCGCCGAGGAGTCACCTCCCCCGGCGTCCCCGGTAGCGGCGCACCAGGCCGTACGCGAGGACGGCGCACCCGGCCGCCACGAGCGCGGGGTGGCGGCGCGCGACCTCGGCCGCCCGGCTCGCCTCCGCACGCCCCCGATCGGGGGTGACGTCACGGATCCCGGCTTCCACGGCGCCGGTCAGGGACGCCGCCTTCTGTGCCACGGGCTCCGGGATCCTGTCCTGCGCCGCGTGGACCACGGCCGATACCTTCTGCTGGGCGCCCGCCTTCACCTCGACGGCCTTCTCGTGAGCGCGGGCCTTGAACTCGGCGGCCTTGTCCTGGGCGCTCGACTTCACCTCGGCCGCCTTCTCCCGGGCCTCGGCCTTGACCTCGGCGGTCTTCTCCTGGGCGCGGGCCTTGACGTCCGCCTTGGCGGCCAGCGCCTCCACGGTCCGGCCCAGTTCGTCGCGGGTCGCCTCGATCTGCTCGCGCAACTCGTCCGGGGTGGCCGGGTCCTTGTCCGCGTGGGTGTGGTCGTCGCTCATCGATGTGCCCTTTCCTTGATTTCGGCCACGTCGGCCTTCACGCTGTCGATGGCCTGCTGGGGGGCGGGCGGGGTCGCCCGGACCGCCTGCTTCTTGCCGGCCGCCGCCAGGACGGCCGCGATCACGGCGAGGACGCCGGTGACGATGAGGGCCGCGGCCCACAGCGGCAGGACGAGGGCCAGGGCGACGATGCCGGTCGCGGCAAGGCCCTGGAGGGCCAGGATGGCGAACAGTCCCGCTCCGCTGAGGAGCCCGGCGCCGAGGCCCAGGCCCTTGCCCTTCGCGCGCATCTCGGCGGTGGCCAGGTTCAGTTCCTGGCGGACCAGCAGGGTCAGTTGTTCCGACGCCTGTTTCACGAGGGCGCTCGTCGAGGCGGAAGCGGTGTCGTCGGCCTGGTCGTGGGGTGAGGGATCGACTGAGGGGTACATCGTCGGAGATCTGCCTTCCTTGCGCGGGCGGGGGCCGGTGGCCTCGCCCGGTACGTCGTGTGGCCTCGTTCGTGGTCGCGCAGGCGGCTGGGCCGTACGAGTGGCGTCTTCCCCGTCTCGGGGCACGCACGCGCCGACGAACGGGTCAGACCCGAGCGGCTTCCGCGTGCCCGTCCGGCCCGTCGCCCGGCTCCGGATGGTGCTCGGCGCGTTCCCGTTCCTCCCGGCTCCACGCACGGGTGTCGCGCGGGCGCGCGTACGGCTCCTCGTCGGCCGGATGGCCGCCCATGATGGCCCGCCGGCGGGACATCTCGGCGTCGAACTCCAGGCCCAGGAGGATGGCCAGGTTGGTGATCCACAGCCAGACCAGGAAGACGACGACGCCCGCGAGGGTGCCGTACGTCTTGTTGTACGAGGCGAAGTTCGCCACGTAGACGGCGAATCCGACCGAGGCCACGAGCCAGATCAGCAGGGCGAGCAGGCTGCCCGGGGTGATCCACTTGAAGCCGCGGCCCTTGGCGTTCGGGGTCGCCCAGTACAAGAGGGCGATCATGCTCGTGACCAGGAGGACCAGCACCGGCCACTTGGCGATGGACCAGACCGTGAGCGCGGTGTCGCCGAGGCCGAGCACGTCACCCGCCCGGCGGGCGACCCCGCCGGTGAAGACGACGATCAGGGCGCTCGCGACGGCCATCACCATCAGCACGACCGTGACGCCGAGCCGCAGCGGCAGCACGACCCAGACGGGCCGTCCCTCGGGCATGTCGTAGACAGCGTTGGCGGCGCGGATGAACGCACCGACGTACCCGGAGGCGGACCAGACGGCCAGCACCAGGCCGACGACGGCAACCACGGACCCGACACCGCTGCGGCCCTGCAACTGCTGCACGGCGTCGGCGATCACATCGCGGGCGGAGGCGGGCGCGAGCTGTTCCAGCTGCTCCAGTGCCCGCTGCGCCGTGGACGGGCCGGCCAGCCCGAGCAGGGAGGTGAGGACGAGCAGGGCCGGGAAGAGCGCGAGGATGCCGTAGTACGTCAGCGCGGCGGCCCGGTCGCCGAGTTCGTCGTCACCGAACTCCTTGAAGGTGCCCTTCAGCACCTTGCCCCAGGCGCGCTTCGGCATCTCCGTGGGCCGGTCGGGCTCGTCGCGCTCCACGCTCGGATCCGGCCCGACCCGTTCAGACTCCGCGCTCGAATGCGACCCGAGCCGTTCACGCTCCGTGCTCGGATCCGGCCGGAGCCGTTCACGCTCCACCCCGTCCGCACGGGCCCCGCCCGGAGTCCCGACGCGGTCGCCGGGCGGGGCCGCGCGGGGCGGTTCCCGGCCGGCGTCCGCGGCCACG
Organism: Streptomyces sp. H27-H5; assembly: GCF_026627505.1. Taxonomy (GTDB): domain Bacteria; phylum Actinomycetota; class Actinomycetes; order Streptomycetales; family Streptomycetaceae; genus Streptomyces. Next base: position 74,508 of record NZ_JAPNLK010000016.1, read on the forward strand.
GGCCGGTGTGGCGGCCGGCCGTCCTTCCGGTCCTGCCGGTGGTGCTTGCGTTCCCATAGCGCTGCCATACCGAGCGGATGTCCGCGATACGCGCCCTCAATCAGCGACCCGTCCGGCGGCGCCGTCTCCCCGACCCGGCGGGCCGCCGGGAGGAGCGGAGGCCACCGGGAGACGAGGTGTGCGTGCGGGACGCGGTGGGGCGGCGGCGCGGGTTCGCCGCGCGGGGCGAGGATGGGTCCGTGACAGACACCTTCACCACCCGGACGATCGACGTGACCACGGGCTCCGCGGAGACCGTGCACGACCTGACCTCGGCCTGCGCGGCCTTCCTGCGGGAGGCCGCCCGTGGTCGCGACGGACTGCTCAACGTGTTCACCCCGCACGCGACGGCCGGGCTGGCCGTCATCGAGACGGGCGCCGGCAGTGACGACGACCTGTTGGAGGCCCTGCGCTCGCTGCTGCCCGCCGACGACCGCTGGCGCCACCGGCACGGCTCCCCGGGGCACGGACGTGACCACGTCCTGCCGGCCCTCGTCCCCCCGCACGCCACGCTGCCCGTGGTCGGGGGCGAGCTGGCCCTGGGAACCTGGCAGTCGGTGGTCCTGGTGGACACCAACCGCGACAACCCCCACCGCACGGTACGGCTGTCGTTCCTGGCCTGATCCCGCCCGCCCCCGCCCGGCCGTCGAGGGCACCCCCACGGCCTAGGCCTGCCTCGTCCAGCGCTGTGACGCTTCGCCGGCGCAGGTGTTCGTGATCAGGCCGCTGCTCATGCCGAGGTCGAGGCAACCGCCGCCGAACTCGCTGCGGAAGCTGCCGCCCGAGCCCGTGCGCCACAGCCGGCCGATGTCCTGGGCGCAGTCGCCCACGAAGACGGCCTGGCCGAGGCCGTTGGAGTACAGGCACTGGCCGCTCTGCCGGTTGACGAGCTTGAAGCTGCCGTTCGACGCGCTCCGCACGGTCCATCGCGCGGAGGAGTCGGAGCAGTCGCCGAAGTCCGACGCCCCGAAGACCTGGGTGATGCACATCGCCTTGTCGCCGTTCCGGTAGCGGTAGGTACCGGAGTCGGGGGTCTTGGGGGGTACCGGGGCGGTGGACGATCCGCCGCCGCCGGGAGGTCGGGGGCTGCCGGCGCCGCCGGGGCCGCCACCGTTCGCGGAACCTCCCGCGCCGTTCGCGGAGCCTCCGGCGCCGTTCTGAGCGCCGCCCCCGGGGCCCGGGCCCGTCGCGGGGCCGGGCCCCGTGCCCACGCCCGCGTCCGTGCCCACGCCCGCGTTCGCGCCGGTACCCGCGCCGCCGGCGGCCACGGGTACGGGTCCGCCCGCTCCCACCTGACCGCCGTCCTTGGCGTCCGTGCCGGGACTCGCCTGGGCCGGGGACCGGTCGGGGGACGCCTGACCGGAGGGGGCGCCGCTCGACGTCGGCGGCTTCCCGCCGGGGGGCACCGCGGCGGGGGCGGACTGCTCGCCCCGCGCGCCGGCCTGCGGCGTGGACGTGTACGGCAGGTTCTGGATGACCAGCGTCGTGCCCCCCGCGACCACGACGACGGGGATGACGGCGAGCAGGACCCGGGTGCGGCGCCGCGGCCGCGCGGACCGCTGCCGACCCTTCGCGGCCTCGGCCTCGGCGCCGGGCCCGGGCACGGGTACGACCTGGGGCACCACCTCGGGCGCGGGTTTCGCGTCCGGCTCCGACCCGGCCTTCGGGGCGGGCTCCCCGCCCGCCTCGGGCGCCGGGTCCGTCGACGGCTGCGGATCCCGGCCGGTGAGCGGCAGCGTCGGTACGTCGATCTCCGGTACGCCCGCGGCGAAGGCGGCCCGCTCCCGCAGGCTCGCCGTGACGGCCGCGGGCCACAAGGGCTCGGCCGCCGGGCCCCGACGCGCGGCGCGCTCGTGGAGTTCGGCGGCGGTGGGGCGGCCCTCGGGGTCCTTGTCGAGGCAGGCCGCGACGAGGTCGGCGAGGTCGGGCTCCACTTCCCGCAGGGAGTCCAGTTCCGGTTCCTCGTGGACGACGCGGTACAGCACGCCGTGCCCCGACTCATCGCCGAACGGCGGCCTGCCGGATGCCGCGAAGGCGAGTACCGAGCCCAGGGCGAACACGTCGGTGGCGCCGCTGACCTCGCGCTTTCCCGAGGCCTGTTCCGGTGCCATGTAGGCGGGCGTGCCCACCACCATGCCCGTTCTGGTGAGTTGGCTCTGTTCGGCGGCTCGGGCGATGCCGAAGTCGATGAGGGTGAGACCGTCCAGGGTCAGCATCACGTTGGACGGTTTCAGGTCCCGGTGCACCATCCCGAGGCCGTGTACCGACTTCAGTCCGGCGGCCGCCTCGCGCAGCAGCAGCCACAGCGCGTCGGCGGGGAGTCCGCCGCCGTACGACTCCACGGCCTTGCTCAGCGTGATCCCGGGGATGTACGCGGTCGCGAACCACGGCGGCCGGGCGGTCCGGTCACTGGCCAGCAACGGTGCGGTGGCCTCGGCGGGCAGCCGGGAGAGGTTGTCCAACTCGTGTCCGAAGCGGCGCAGGAAGTCCTCGTCCTCGCCCACGACGGAAGCCAGCAACTGTTTGACGGCGACGTAGCGGCCGTCATGGACCCCGAGGTACACCCGCCCCATACCGCCGGCGCCGAGTCGTCCCGCCAACGGAATGGACCCGATCCGCCGCGGATCCCCCGCCTCCAGCGGCCCGGCCCCGCTCCCCCTCAGCTCTGACACGTCAGCCCCATCAAATTGGAAATGTTTCCAGAAACCTACCCGAGCGCCCCGGCCCGGCAACAGGCCAATTCCCCCCGCCCGCAGGGCGGTCGGTGCCCGGAGCCCCACCCGGACCCGGGACACCCGGGACTCCCGGACCCTCGCCGTACCGCGCGCCCCTCATCGAGCGCCGTCGCGTCCGTGACGGTCGGGACGGGGGTGGTACTCCCGGGTCCGCGAGCTGAGCGGAACGCCGAACTCCATCACATACCCCGACACTTGAAACTTAGGTAAGTCTTGCCTTAACGTCTAGGATGCGCGCAGGAAGAAAATCATTCGCGCGCTGACGTCCGAACTCCCCCGCCCCAACGGCGCGTTCGCCGTGGGCCGCGACACACTGCACCTGGTGGACCGCGAGCGCAAGGACCCCTGGGTGCCCACGGCCGACCGGGAACCGCTGCTGTCGCTGTACTGCCCGGCGCTCGCGCACACCGGAACTCCCGCCCCGTACCTGGCTGTTCCCAAGGCCAAGGCGCTGCTGACCGACCGGGGGCAACTCGGCGAGCACGTCATACCCGAACGACTCGCCGCCACCCGCACGCACTCCCGCTCCGGTGCGTCGCCCCGCCCCTCCGCGGAGCGCTACCCGCTCATCGTGCTTTCTCCGGGCTTCACGATGCCGCGCGCCTCGCTGACCACCCTGGCGGAGGACCTCGCCAGTCGCGGGTACGTCGTGGCGACGGTGGACCACGCGTACGAGTCGGACGGCACCGTCATCCCCGGCGGGCGCCTGCTCACGCGCAAGGCCTGTGAGCAGGTCTTTCCCGACGGATCACTGCATCGGGTCTCCGACGGGCGGGCCCGCGACGTTCCGTTCGTCCTGGACCGTCTCACCGGACCGCGCTCCGCGTGGCGGTACTCCCGGCTGATCGACTCCCGCCACATCGGCATGGCCGGGCACTCCATCGGTGGCGCGGCGGCGTCGGCCACCATGGCCGCGGACCCGCGCGTGGACGCCGGAGTGAACACGGACGGCACGTTCCTCACCCCGATACCGCAAGGCGGCCTCGGCGCGCGCCCGTTCCTCATGCTCGCGGGTGATCCCGCCCTCCTGCCGCCCGACTTCCCCGACACCTCCTGGGAGGACAACTGGCCGCACCTGGACGGTTGGAAGCGCCGACTGACCGTCACGGGCGCGGGTCACCCCGGCTTCACCGACTGGCCCGTGCTCGGCGATCAGGTGGGCTACTCCCACCCGGAGACCCCCCTCTCGGGCACCCGTTCCCAGCAGATCACGCGGGCGTACGTCGGCGACTTCTTCGACCGGCACCTGCGCGGGATCCCGGCGCCGCGCCTGGACGGACCGACGGCGGCCGACCCGGAGGTCGTGTTCCACCGCCGCTGACACCCGGTGCGCCGGATCCTCGGCGAGTCTCCGGGCGCGGATCCGGGCCCGGGGCGGGGTACGGCTCGTACGATGTGTCCCATGCCGGACGCCTCTCCCCGCCCCGAGCCGTTCACCCTCCGGACCGCCCCGGCGGCCCTCGACGACCTCGGCGCGCGACTGCGGGCGACGCGTTGGCCGGACGAACCCGAGGACGCCGGGTGGTCGCTCGGCACCGACCTCGACTACCTGCGCGGGCTCGTGGCCCACTGGGCGGACGGCTTCGACTGGCCCGCGCAGGAGGCGGCGCTCGCCCGGCTCCCCCACTTCCGTGTCGCGCTCGGCGGGCTGGGGATCCACTTCGTGCACGTCCGGGCCGTGACGCCGGAGGGGTCCCGGCCCGCCCTGCCCCTGGTCCTCAGTCACGGCTGGCCGGACTCGTTCTGGCGCTACACGAAGGTCATCCCGCTCCTCACCGACCCCGGCGCGCACGGCGCCGACCCCGCGGACGCCTTCGACGTGGTCGTGCCCGACATGCCGGGGTTCGGCTACTCGGACCGCCCCGTCGGACCACCCCTCGACACCATCGCCGTCGCCGGTCTGTGGGCCGAGCTGATGGGCGTACTCGGCTACGACCGGTTCGGCGCGGCGGGCGGGGACATGGGCAGCCACGTGAGCCGCTACCTCGGGCTGGACCACTCCGACCGGGTCGTGGCCGTCCACCGCACCGACGCGGGGCTGCCGCTGTACACCGGCGACCCGGCGGACCTCGCGCCCGAGGAACGCGCCTGGCTCGCCGACGCCGCGACCTGGGGCGCCGCCGAGGGCGCCTACGCCGCCCTGCACCGGACGAAGCCGCAGACCGCCGCGTTCGGGCTGACCGACTCGCCGGCCGGGCTCGCCGCATGGATCGTGGAGAAGCTCCGGGCGTGGAGCGACTGCGGCGGCGACGTCGAACGGAGCTTCACGAAGGACGAGATCCTCACGAACGTCATGGTGTACTGGCTCACCGGGACCATCGGCTCGTCGATGCGCACGTACCGCGCGAACGCCGCGATCCCGCTCGCGCAGCACGCCCGCCGGGTCGAGGTGCCCTCCGGTTTCTCCCTCTTCCGGGGTGACGTCGTCCGCCCGCCCCGGGCGTGGCTGGAACGCACGACGAACGCCGTCCGCGTGACCGAGCCCGCCCGCGGCGGGCACTTCGCGGCGTTCGAGGAACCCGAGCTGTACGCCGAGGAACTGCGCGCCTTCTTCCGTCCGTACCGGGCGACGGCCACGGGCTGACGGCGCCCGACGGACCCGGGCACCCCGGGACCCGGGACCCGGGTCCACCCCGTCGGCGTCGCCGCCGGAATCCCCTGCCGCCGGTTTGGTCGCAGACCTGCCAACTCCCGTCGCGCGGACGCAGAATGGAGACCGGGGCAACAGGGGGAGGCGCGCCGATGGGTCGGGCATTGAGGGTGGCACTGGCCGTGGTCTTCGCGGGATTCGTGCTGTGGTACGCCTCGTACTACACCACGATCATGGTGTGGGAGGGGCGGAAGATCCTTTCGTGGCTGGCTCCGCCCGTGTTGGTCGCGGGGCTCGGCGGGCTGCCGTGGCTGGTGCGACGGCTGCGTTCCGCGGGGCGGGAGGAGGCGGGATCGGGCGTACAGGCTCTCGGCTGTGTCGGTCTCGCCCTCGCCCTCGGCGTCGCTATCGGGTGGCTGGTCTACGGCTCGTACCAGCAGGACCTCGTCTACATGGAGAGCACGCGGATCGTCGCCGAGCCCGTCCCCGAACTCACCGCACGCGCCCCCTACGTGGTCGGCAAGGCGCAGGCCGCCCCGAACCTGGGCGATGTGACGGGTGAGATCTCGGACGTCACCTACCTGCCCGACGCGGACCGGTTCTCCACTCTCGTGGAGCGACGAGGCTGGCTCGCGGGCTACGAGGTCGGGCTGGTCCAGGACGTGCCCCTCGGCGGCACCGGCCGCAACCAGCAACGCTGCGCCTTCGACACCGATGTCGCCGACGCGCGGATCAGCGGCTGGTTCACGCACAACCTCGGGCGGAAGATCTCCGCGAAGAAGCGGTGGGTCCGCTTCGAGGCCTCGGACGCCTACGTGACCTGCTCGGGCGACACACCCACGGTCGTGGTTCCGCTCAAGCGCCAGACCGGCTTCTTCGTGATCACGGAGCGGCCCGCCGGGGTGGCCCTGTACAACGGGCGCACCGGCGAGCTGACCCTCGCCGAGGACTCCACGGCCGTCCCCGGCCCCTCGTACCCGCTGAGTCTGGCGAGCCGGCAGCGCGAGGCCACGGCGGCGGTCGGCAGTTTCTCCGACTGGCTCTTCGAGCGCAGTGGTTGGGACGAGTCCGAGGACGGCGCCAACGAGGGCAACGAATCGGAGTTCACCCTCCGCTACCGCGACCAGAGCGGTCTCAGCGCCTATGTCACCCCCCTCACCCCGCAGGGCGAGGCGAGTTCGGTCGTGGCCGTCTCGACCGTGCCCACCCGCCACCGGGGCGACGGGCTCGCCCCTCTGACGGTGCACCGGCTCGACCCGACCTGGTCCTCGCCGCAGACGATCGTCGCCCTCGTCAAGGCCGAGTACCGGGACGTCTGTTGCTACAACGACGACAGGGTCTTCGAGATCGTCCCGACGGGCGGCAGCACCTGGACGGCCACGGTCGGCAGCGAGCAGAACATCCGCTACCGGGTGGAGGGCAGGGGCCAGATCGCGGGCCGCGAGGCGACCTGCCTCAAGAGCGCCGACGGCACGCTCATCCGCTGCGCGTACGCGGCGCCGGGCTCGCCGGAGGAGAAGGAGCTCAAACGACGGGAGGAGGAGAAACGCAAACACGAGACCTCGACCCCACCCGCCGGCGAGGACCTCTCGAAGCTCACCCCGCAGCAGTTGGCGGAACTCCACCGCCGGGTGACCGAGGAGGTCAACCGCCGCCTCACGGGCGGGTAGTCCACGGCGTGCCACGGGCCGGGCGCATCCGGGTCGGCGCGCGCCGACCGTCGACGCGGGCGCGCATGCGGACGCTCACCGGCGGGTCAGTCCACGAGGTCCACGAGGTCCACGAGGACGCCCGGGTCGAGGATGCCGTGGGGGTCCAGGGCGGCTTTCGCCGCACGCAGGGCGAGGGCGAAGGGTTCGGGGCGCTGGAGGTCGTAGCCGGGGCGGTGGTCGCGGCCGACGGCGTGGTGGTGGGTGATCGTGGCGCGGTGGCGGTGCAGCACCTCTCCCGCGACCTCCTTGAGGTGGTCCCACATCGCGACCTGGTCGTTCGGGCGACCGGCCGCGAGGACGGTGAAGTAGGGGGCCGCTCCGTCCGGGTAGACGTGCGTGAGGCGGCAGTTGACGAGGGCGGGGTGACCCGTGGCCTTGAGGGCGGCCGCACCGACCTCGGTGCGGAGTCCAGGAGGCGGCAGTTCGCGGGGGCGAGGTCGGACCCGGCGATGGCGCGCACCGCCTCCAGCGCGGCGTCGAAGGACTCGAAGGCGAGTGCGGCGGAGGCCTTGTGGACGGGCCGTTCCTGGAGGCGCATCCAGGCCTCGGTGATGACGCCGAGGGCGCCTTCCGAGCCGAGGAAGAGCCGGTCGGGGGAGGGTCCGGCGCCGGAGGCGGGCAGCCGCCAGGAGGTGCCGGCGCCGGCCGGGGTGATCACCCGCAGGGACTGGGTGGAGTCGTCGAGGTGGGTGTGGACCGTGGCGTAGCGAGGACGTCCGCGCCCTGCTCGGCCCCAAGTCACCCGGGGCCAATGTCTGCTGGTGCCTGAGCCACCGGATCCCGTCCAAGCTCAACAACGAGCTGCGCGGACCGGCCCGGGCCGAGTACGTCGCCGAGTCGTGCCGCGCCGATCCGCCGCCCGGGGTGCTCGCCTACGACGACGGCGAGCCCGTCGGCTGGGCCGCGGTGGCGCCGCGCTCGGAGACCTCGTTCGCGCGCAGCCGCACGATCCCGTACGTGGACGACCTGCCCGTCTGGTCCTTGTGGTGCATCCGGGTACGCCCCGGTCACCGCGGCAAGGGGCTCTCGCACGCACTCATCACCGGCGCGGTCGGGTTCGCCCGCTCCCAGGGCGCGCCGGCGGTCGAGGCCTATCCCCTCGACAACGGCGCCGCCAAGGTGGACCTGACCATGGCGTACGCCGGGATCCGCAGGAACTTCGAGCGCGCGGGTTTCACCCACGCCGCCGACACCACCTCCGTGTTGGCCGGCCACCCTCGGGTCCTGATGCGCCTCGACCTGCGCTGACCACCCGGCGCGGCGTCCGTGACGCCCCCTCACCGCCTGCTGCCGGCCGGGCCCCGACCGATGCCCGACCTACTGGACCCCGCCCCGGTCGCGGGTGAACACGAGGCTGACGTTGTGGCCGCCGAAGCCGAAGGAGTTGGCCAGGGCCGCGTCCCAGCGGCCCGTACGGCTCTCTCCCCGGACCACGTCCAGCTCCACGCGCGGGTCCTGTTCATCGAGGTTGCGGGTGGGCGGCACGGCGCCGTCGCGGAGCGCGAGCACCGCGGCGAGGGCGCCGACCGCGCCGGAGGCGCCCATCATGTGGCCGGTCATGGACTTGGTCGCGGTCACGGCGGCGTGGGTGCCGACGGCCCGGCCGATCGCTTCGGCCTCCGCGAGGTCACCGGACTCGGTGGACGTGGCGTGGGCGTGCACGACCCCGATGTCCCGCGGGGCGATGTCGGCGTCACGCAGGGCAAGGGTGATGGCGGCGGCCTGTCCGTCGGCGTCGGAGGCCGTGATGTGGCCGGCGCTGGAGCCCACCGCACCGCCCGCGAGCACGCCGTGAGCGCGGGCCCGCCGCGCCCGGGCGAAGCCCTCGCGTTCCAGGACGAACATCGCGGCCCCCTCCCCCATGACGAAGCCGGACCTGCGCACGTCGAAGGGGCGGGACACCGACTCCGGGTCCTCGGAAGCCGTCGACAGCGCCTTCATCTGGGCGAACGCGGCCAGGGTGAAGGGGTGCAGGCAGGCTTCGACCCCGCCGGCGACGACCACGTCCACCCGCCCGGCACGGATCAGGTCCATCCCGAGGGAGAGTGCCTCGGCGCCGGAGGCGCAGGCGCTGACCGTGGTCCGGGCGCCGCCCTTCGCACCCAGGTCCATGCTGACCCAGGCAGCCGGCCCGTTCGCCATCAGCATCGGAACGGCGAAGGGCGACAGCCGGCGCATCCCCGAGCGTTCGAACAGGTCGTCCTGGCCGAGCGTGGTGAGGACGCCGCCCGTTCCGGTGCCGATGACCACGGCGAGGCGCTCCGGTTCCACGTCCGGGGCGCCGGCGTCCCGCCAGGCCTCCCGCGCGCCGAGGATCGCGAGCTGCTCGCCCCGGTCCAGCCTCCGCGCCTCGGTGCGCGGCAGCAAGGCCGCCGGGTCCCCCTGCAACCCTGCCGCGACGTGCACGGGAAGGCCCGGCGCCCAGTCCTCCTGGAGGAGGCGCACCCCCGATTTGCCGGCCAACAGTGCGGACCAGGTCGACGGCGCGTCGGCGCCGACCGGCGTGATCGCACCGGTTCCTGTCACCAGCACCCGGGCTTCCCCCGTCATCCCTGCCTCCTGCGATGTGTGGAGATCCCACAAGGCCGCTCTCGACCTTGTATCGATCATCACAAGACAGGGCAAGGACCGTCATGGCCGACATCGATGGATTCGGGAAGCGATTCTTTGTCGCGTCTCCATAAAATCGCGCCGGCAGCGGCCGTTCCCGCGCGGCGCCCACCCGCCGGCGTCAGGCGATGCGGTCGGCGACCTGGGGGACGGTGAGCCGGTCGGTCCACACCTGCTCCGCGAACTCCGCTGCCGCGGGGCCCCGGGTCCCGTCACGGCGGCCGGCGGTTCACGGACGGAGCGTCAGAGGCGTGCCTGGGAACCGTTGAGTTCCACGAAACCCAACAGCTGCCTCAGGGCGGCGAAGCTCGTGATGACCCGGCCGAGGATGTTGATCAAGGCCGGGCGGCCGTGTCGCAGGTTGGAGGAGAACCGGGAGATGGATCCCCACTGGTTCTCCAGTCCCGCGTACCCGTCGCCCAGGGCGTTCTCCGAGTGGCTGATGATGTTGCCGTAGACGCGGTTGAGGATCGGCGCGAAGCGCGCGGACTCCGAGAAGATCTGGGTGGCGGCGAGCAGGGCGCGGCCGACGTTGTCGTTGTACGTGGTGACGTTGTTCAGCTGCCGCATCGCGTTGTACATGCCGTTGGGGGTCAGCACGAGGTTCTGCCTGCTGTTGCCCCCGGGGAGGCTGTTGTAGTTGCCGGTGTTCGGCATGAAGCGGGCCGACACCCCCAGGTCTGCGTGACGTTCTCCTCCTCCGTGGGTCACCGCAGGAACGCCGTGGATCTCTTCCATCAATCGGTAATAGCGGGTGGCGCGCTCCCCTCCGTCATCGGTGATTCTGGAGATGTTCCAGTCGATGACCGAATAGTTCGTCGCGGATGCCGTTCCGCTCAGTGCGGTGACCAGCCCCATGGCAAGCGACAGGAACGCGGAGCACAATCTCTTGAGCATGTCCCCCTTCTCTCCCGGCACGGAAATGCGGGATCGAGGATGGATGGATGAATGGATCGATCGATGGCGGTTTCCCGAGCACCTGGGTGACGACCGCCCGGGAACGAGAAACGCACGAGTTGCCTCGTCTTCCGTGTCGCCCCGGCGTGCACGCCGACTTGCCCCGCCGCGCACGACGTCGAGGCGTGGCGATCGGCGGCGACCGCGGCGTACGTGAATTCGGAGGCTCTCATTCCGAATGAAGGGCGAATTCAGGCAACGCCGGCTGATTTACATGGGGTCGAATCCATCGCCGCGCCCCGGGCATGCCATGCGATCACCCGTCCCCACCTCCCGGATATCTCCCCATCCGTGATGCGGTGATAGAAAAGGATCTTGCCTCTCGCTTCCGCGATCGCCGTCCTCACCCACCGCTGTCCGGAAGCAGTAACTCCGCACCACCACAGGAAAGGTCCAGGGCAGACGATGTATGCGCGCCCCGACGAGGTCCGTCACCTGCACACGCTCGGTCCCCACGGCACCAATCTGGAAGCCGCCTCCCACGAATGGTTCCGCAGACGAGGTGTCGAGGGGACCGTGGAGCTCCACGCCTCGATCGAGTCCGCGTTGGAGGCCGTACCCGACGACGGACGGCACGCGTTGACCGCCTGCGCCGTCTATCCGGCCCTGCACACCCTGGTCTTCTCCAACCTGCACCGGCTCCACATGATCGACAGCTTCGTGATGCCGACCCACAACATGGTGCTCGCCAGCAGCGGCGCACAGGACCCGGCCACCGTCGCCTCCCACCCCGCGCCCAAGGGCCTCGTCCCCGAGCCCGCGCGGGTCCGCGAGGTGTTGAGCAACTCGCAGGCCGCCATCGACTGCGCCGAGGGGCTCGTCGACGGCTGCATCACCACCATCGTGGCCGCCGAGCGACACGGACTGCGGGTCCTGCGGGACTTCGGCCCGGTGCCGATGGTCTTCACCGTCCACCAGGTACTGGCCGTCCGCGCCGAGGACGAGCGGCCTCTCGCCGTGGGGGCCGCCCGATGAGCACCGGAGGCTTCACCTCCGCGACCGCGCCCGTGCCGGCGGACCTCCTGGCCGAGGCCGACCTGTTGACGGATGCGCTCATTCCGATGGTGAATCGTTTCCGCGATCGCCAGCGGGACGACGGCACCGTCGCCGATCCCACCCCCGAGGACGCCGAACTGCTGGGCCGGATACGCGACGAGGCGACGTCCTGGTACCGCCGTCACGGACTCGACGGACAGGCCGACGCACTGGTGGAGGACGTCGACGGCTGGCTGGGGGCCGGACTCGACTCCCGGCCCCACTTCGCCCGCTCCCGGGACGCACTGCGGGTCCCTGCCGACGGCGAGCCGGTCTTCTTCCTGGCCCCCTTGCAGAGCACCAACAGCGCCCCGCCCGTCGGCAAGCGCCTCGACTGCTTCCTCGCCCTGCGCAAGGAGCCCGACGCCCTGGCGGGCATGGCGGCGGACTTCCCGCACCCGAAGAACAACTGCCAGTCCCTCGTGCTCGTCACCGGCAGCGCCGGTTTCGCCCAGGGCTCCTGCCTCGTCTTCTTCCCGGAGAACGTCGCCGCGCACGACAAGGTGACCGACCAGCCGTACGCCATGTTCTTCTACAACAAGATGCGGAAGATCCACGAGACGTACGCGCTGCCCGCCGCCGCGGCCGTGCTGACCCCGGACTCGCTGCCGGGCGCCTCCAGCGGCCTCGCCCCCGACGTGTGCTTCGAGGCCCGCGCCATCTGGGGCTACCTCCACGATTCGATGCACTACCAGGGCCTGTGGCCGTTCGACGAGAACATCGCTCTGAAGATGAACTGGTTCGTCGGTCTCCTGGAGGAGATCAAGGTCGACGCGAAGACCGTGCTGGCCTGCGCCGACAGCGGGCTCGTCCCCTTCGCCGAGCAGCAGATCGACATGGTGCTGCTGGAGCGGGTGTTCCGCTATCCGCAGGCGGACGACGCCACCCGCAACTTCGACTCCGGCACCGGTGTGTTCCTCTATTCCTGGTTCCGCGAGCACGAGGCGCTCGTCGGATCGCCCGCCGACGGCGGGCTGTTGCGGTTCGACCGCGCCAAGGCCCTGGAGGCCCTGCGTGCGTTCGTGACGCGTGTGGAGAAGCTGGAGGCCGAAGTGACCGATGACGACGAGTACCGCGCCGCCGCCAAGGAGTTCGTGCGCCGCTACCTTCCCGAGGGCGAGCCCCGGCAGCGGTTCTCCTTCACCGCGGACCAGCTCGTACTGCGCCGGGCCAAGAGCGACCTCGACCGCCTGCCACCGCTCGCCTTCGCGCGGGCGCAGTGGTGACGTCCGCCCGGACCGGTCGCGAGGGCGGGGGCGGACGGCTGGTCGTGCCCGCCCTCGCGGCGTGCATGGTCCTCCTGCTCGCCGCGGGCTGGCTGCTCTCCGGTCACCTGGTGGCCGGCGTGCCCCCGCTCGCGGTGGCCGCGGGGCGGACCGCCACGGCCTTCGTCGTGATCATGATGATCGCGCTGGTGACCCCGCGGGGCCGCACCGGGGCCCGGACCGCCGCCGCCCGGCCCCGCGCCGTACTGGTCCTCGCGTTCCTCGGCTTCTTCGCCTACTACTCGGGGACCCTGCTCGGCACCCGGTACGTGGGGGCCTCCCGGGTCGGGTTGATCGTCTCGCTCCTGCCCTGCGTCACCTTCGTCATCGGCATCCTCGCGTTCCGTGAGCCGTCCTCGCGCCGCAAGGTCCTCGGGACGGTCCTCGCCGGCGCGGGCGCGATCGGCTTCCTGTTGGCCGACGGCGCCGCGAGCACCGGGACCGGCTCGGACGGCGGCGCCGCCACCCTCCTCACGGGGGGCGCGCTCGCCTTCGGCGGCACCCTCACCTACGCCCTGTACGGGTACGTCTACCGGCAGCGCATGTCCGACGTGCCGGCCCTCGCGGCCCTCCCGGCCATCACCGGGGCCGGCACGCTCATGCTCGGCCTCACCGCGGTGCTGTTCGTACCGCTCGGCGGGGTCTCCGCCGCCGACTGGGGCGGCGTCGCCGTGCTCGGCGCGGTCCTCACCGCCCCCGTCTTCCTCATCTCGCACGAACTGATCCTGCGCAAGGGGCCGTTGTTCACCTCCGCGCTGGGGCTGGTCGTGCCCTTCCTGGTGCGGGTCGGCGAATGGGGCCTGGGCACGGCCGGCGCGCCGGGCGTGCTCCCCGTGCTGCTGATCGTCGCGTCTGCGGCCGGTGTGTGGCTCACTGTGGGCGGTCGCCGGCGCGGCGGGGCCGCCACCCCCGCGGACCCCGCCGGCCCCGCCGCCGACATCGAGACCCGCAGGCCCGATCACCGCGCCTCCGCCACGGCCGAGGCCCTCCCCCCAAGGAGCTCATCGTGACCGCCTCCCGTCCGACCCTCGTCCTGCTCCACCAGCGCGTCGGCCTGCCCTGGCTCTTCGACGCCGCGGTGCGCGCCGGCATCGACCTGGTCCTCGTCCCGCGATCCGACGAGCGGGTGGACCCGGACCGACTGCCGCCGCCGGTCGTGGAGTTGCTGCCGCTCGATGTGGCCGGTGACCCGGCGGGCGCGCTGAAGGCCCTGCGCGAACGGCACGAGGCCACGCCCTTCGACGGCATCGTCACCCTCTACGACCCGTTCGTGCCGTTCGCCGCGGACGCCGCCGAACTCCTCGGACTGCCCGGCATCGGCCCGACGGTCGCGCGCAACGCCCAGGACAAGCGGATCATGCGCGAGCGGCTGGCGGCGGCCGGTCTGAACGTGCCGCGCTTCGTGCGGCTCGACCCCGCCGACGACCCCGCCGCGACCGTGGCGGACGCCGGCCTGGCCTTCCCCGTCGTGGTCAAGCCCGCCCTCGGCATGTCCAGCCTCGGCGTGACCCGGGTCGACTCCGGTGACGCGCTCGGTGCGGTCGTGACGGACGTCCGCCGGGTGTCCGCCGGCACCGCCGACGGAGGCGCCGGGCTGATCGTCGAGGAGTACCTCGACGGGCCCGAGTTCGCCGTCGAGTCCCTGGTCCATGAGGGCCGGGTGCAGGTCCTGTCCATCGGCTACAAGGGCGACCCGCGGGGCCCGTACTTCGAGGAGAGCGTCTACCGGGCGCCCGCCGCGCTGCCCGAGGCCGTCCGGGCCGACGTCGTGCGCGAGGTGATCGCCGCCCACGCGGCCCTCGGCATCACCCTCGGCCCCACCCACACCGAACTGCGCCTGCGCGGCGGCTCCACCCCGTACCTCCTGGAGATGGGGGCACGGATCGGCGGTTCCGGGGTATCCCACTACATCGCGGAGAACGTCACCGGCGTCGACCTCGCCGCCGAGACGTTGCGCATCGCCGCCGGCCTGCCGCCGCTCCGCGCCGTCGAACAGGGCTTCACCGAGCCCGTCGCCGCGTCCGCGAACTACATCGTGCCGTGCGGCGGACACGGCACGATCACCGCCCTCCACGGCCTCGACGAAACGGAGGCGGATCCGCGGGTCGACCACGTCGTGCGGATGCTCGCTCCGGGCGACGTGGTCCGCCCCTACCCGGACTTCACCGGCTACCCGGCGTTCATCCTGTCCCGGCACGCCGACCTCACGGAGGCCGAGGAGTTCCACGACCACCTGGAGCGGGCCATCCGGATCGACTACGCTCCCGCGACCTCCGAGGAGAACCCTTCGTGACCGCCTCTCTCCCCTTCGACGACCGCGACGGCACCATCTGGTTGGACGGCCGGTTCGTGCCCTGGCGCGAGGCCCGGCTGCACGTCCTCAGCCACGGCCTGCACTACGGCGGAGCCGTCTTCGAGGGCGTGCGCGTCTACGACGGCCGGATGTTCAAGTCGCGCGAGCACGCCGAACGGCTGCGTTCCTCCGCCCGGGAGTTGAACTACTCCCTTCCCTACTCGGCGGACGAACTCGACGCCGCAGCGCGGGAGATCGTCCGTCGCGAGGGCATCGTGGACGGGTACGTCCGGCCCGTGGCCTGGCGGGGCAGCGAGCAGATCAGCGTCTCCGGGGCCGGCAGCACCCCGCACGTGGCCATCGCCGCCTGGGACTGGCCGCACGTCTTCTCCGCCGAAGCGGCGCGTGCCGGCATCCGGCTGCGCACCTCGAAGTGGCGCCGCCCCGACCCTGCGACGGCACCGGTCCGGGCCAAGGCCGCCTCGCTGTACAACATCTGCACACTGGCCCGCGACGAGGCCGAGGCGGCGGGCTACGACGACGCCCTGCTCCTCGACCTGCACGGCGGGCTCGCGGAGGCCACCGGCGCCAACCTCTTCCTGGTGATCGACGGCGCCCTGCACACGCCGATGCCGGACTCCTTCCTCGACGGCATCACCCGACAGACGGTCATCGCCCTCGCCGCCGAACTCGGCATCGAGGTGGTCGAGCGCCGCATCGAGCCCGGTGAACTCGACCGCGCCGAGGAAGTCTTCCTCACCGGCACGGCGTACGAGGTCCAGCCGGTCAGCGGCGTCGACGAACGGACGTACCGGGTGGGCAAGGTGACCACGGAACTGGCCGCGGCCTACGCGCGACTCGTCCGTTCCGCCTAGTGCTGTGGCCGGAAAGGTTTGCCGGGTCGCGGTGTCCGGTGCCGTGCATCGCAAGGCGCAGCGGCGCCCGTGTACGGGACGTACTCGGGTGCCCCGACAACGCGGCGAGGTGCGGTACCGGAAACCGCGGGCCAGGCGAGACTTTGACGACAGGGCCTAGGACAACGAGCGGGTGAGCCAAGCCACTTCACCGGCGTCCTCGGTGGTGACGCGATCCCGCTCGAACCCGAGCTTCTCCAGGACACGGAGCGACGGTGCGTTCCATGTGCCGACCGTCGACCAGAGCCGCTTGCGCCCCGTCGCGATGGCGGCATCGAGGACCGCGGCGGCCGCCTCGGTGGCGTAGCCCCGCCCGTGTACGCGCCGGCACAACTCGTAGGCGATCTCGGGCTCCTCGATGGTGGAACGGCCGATGATCAACCCGCAGTAGCCGATGAAGTCGCCCTCGTCGCGGCGTTGGACGGGCAGCAGGGCGATGCCCGTGGTCGCCGTCGCGGCGAGCAGGTCCGCGATGGCGGTACGGATGTCCTCCACCGCGGGCGTCCCCTTGCCGCGTTCGGCGAGGAGGGCGGTGAACTCGGCGGCGTCGGACTCGGCCCACGGCCGCAGGATCAGCCGCTCGGTCTCAAGGTGGAAGGACATCGTCTCGTAAGGGGGCATGCCCCTACTCTGCCCCACGCATCATCACGCACCACAGCCGGAGTACGAGATCGTCTCCCGAATCTCCCTTGCCCCTGGTCGAGTCGTTCAGTGCGGGGACGCGACGATCCGGGCGCGGTGGTGTTCGTGGTCGGAGAGGAACGCCGCCAACGCCTCTCCCTGCTCGGTCACTTCGCTGTGGTCCGCCCGGGAGAAGCGGCGCAGCGGGGTGACCGTCACCGTGCCGTCCTCGACGGCCCACGTGGCGGAGACCCAGCCATCGAGCAGCACCACGCGCACCGGCGACCGACAGCCCCCGGTGGGCGTCGTCGATGATCCGGCCGCGGTCGTGATAGCCGAGGATCGCGTTGTCGAACGCCGGGAGGAACCGCACGGGGGCGGGTGTGTCGGGGTCGGGCCGGGGCGCGTCGGGGAGGTCCAGGAGTTCTCGCCCCCGCTCGTCCCGGAAGGTGATCAGTTCCTCGCGCATCGCGGCGATCGCCGCCGGCAGGCCGGCGAGGCCGCACCAGGCGCGTACGTCGGCCGAGGCCGCCGGGCCGAACGCGGCGAGGTAACGGCGGACAAGCGCCTGCCCCGGCCGGTCGCGCGGTGGTGGCCGACGGCGAGCCCCGCTCGTTCCTGGGCCTGGAGCCCGCAAAGGTGCGCCACTGCATCGAGGACCGGTACGTGGGCCCGGTCGAGCAGCATCTGACGGGCGAGTGTGGCGCGGCCCAGGGCGCGGGTGTCGAGGACGGTCATCGGGATCCCCTCACCGGCGGGGCGCCGGTCCGGTTCTCCTCGCGCGGGGCGTGCGGCATGCGCGTCTCCTTGGCCGCCCGGGGGCCGGCACCACGGGGTGCTCGGCGGCCCGGGACTTCGGGGTTTCGGGGTTTCGGGGTTTCGATTGGCAGGGTTTCGGGGGCTCGGGTGTTTCGGGGGTGCCCCGGCCCTCAGGTCGACTTCTGCCCGTCGAGCGTCTCGCGCAGGATGTCGGCGTGGCCGGCGTGCTGGGCGGTCTCGGCGATGACGTGCATGAGCGTGCCGCGGACGCTGAGCACCCCGCCGGGCTCGTTCCACGGCGCGTCGGGGACGGGGTGCGTCGCCGACAGGTCGGGTACCGCCCGGACGATCTCCTCGGTGCGGGCCGCGACCTGCTCGTAGCGGGCGAGGATCCCGGCCAGTGTCTCCCCGGGTGCCACCTGGAAGTCGTTGCGGTGGTCGATGGCCCACTGCGGGAACTCGCGTGCCGTGCCGGCCGTGATCTCGTCCCAGGTGACGCCGTCGGGCAGGTCGAACCGCATCGCCGACGGGCCCTCGACGACGAAGCGCAGCCATCCCGCCTCCATGGACGTGACGTGCTTGATCAGCCCGCCCAGGCACAGGTCGCTGGCCGTCGGGCGCTCGCCGATCCGATCGTCGTCGAGTCCGCGCACCGTGTTGAGCAGGGCGGATCGGGCGGTCCCGAGCGCGGCGAGCAGGTCGGCGCGTTCGGCGTCGAGGGCCGGGGGCGGCGTGGCCGAGGCGGGCTCGTGCGAGCGGGGCGTCTTGGTGGTGGTCATGGGGGCGTCCTTCCGATCGGCGTCTTCCGTCGCGTTCACGTCTTCGTTCGTGTTAGCGGTACGGGACAACAATCGCCGAGGTAGAGGACAGGTGGTGTCCGCTGATCGGGGCATCCTGGGAGACATGCAGAAGACCTCGGCGCGACTACTCTCGTTGCTCTCGCTCCTCCAGGCCCGCCGGGACTGGCCGGGAGCGCTGCTGGCCGAACGGCTGGACGTCAGCGCCCGAACCGTGCGCCGCGACGTCGACCGTCTGCGGGAGCTCGGCTATCCCATCGCGGCCTTCAAGGGCCCCGACGGCGGGTACCGGCTCGACGCGGGCGCGGAGCTCCCTCCCCTGCTGTTCGACGACGAGCAGGCCGTCGCCCTCGCCGTGGCGCTGCGGATCGCCACCACCAGCGGCGCGGGCATCGAGGAGGCGGCGGCCCGGGCGCTGAACACCGTGCGGCAGGTGATGCCCGCACGGCTGCGCCATCGGATCGACGTCCTCCAGGTCACCGCGGTGGAACGGCCCGCGAGCCGCGCGTCGACCCGGGTGGACAGT
The DNA here is from genome assembly GCF_026627505.1 of Streptomyces sp. H27-H5. GTDB lineage: Bacteria > Actinomycetota > Actinomycetes > Streptomycetales > Streptomycetaceae > Streptomyces. Next base: position 93,361 of record NZ_JAPNLK010000016.1, read on the forward strand.
GACGTGCTGATGGCGCTCGGAGCCGCCGTCCACGCCCGCGAGGTGCTCCGCTTCGACTACCCGGCCGCGACCGTGCCGGGGGTCGGCGAGGACGAGCGGGAGGCCGACCGTCCGTCGCCGCCTCCCCGTCGCGCGCAGCCCCATCACCTCGTCACGTGGGGCGGTCGCTGGTACCTCGTCGCCTGGGACCTCGACCGCGAGGACTGGCGCACCTTCCGCGTGGACCGGATCACCCCGCGCGTCCCCACGGGGCCCCGCTTCGTTCCGCGCGAGGTGCCCGGGGGCGACGTGGCCGCCTATGTGGCCGGCAGGTTCAACGGCTCCGGGGCCTCCGGGGACTGGCCCTGTCGCGGCGAGGTGATCCTCGATCTGCCGGCCGCCGCGGTGTCCCGGTACGCCTACGACGGGTTCGTCGAGGAACTCGGCCCGGACCGCTGCCGGCTCGTGATGGGCTCGTGGTCCTGGGCCGGACTGGCCGCCACCCTCGGCAGGTTCGACGCCGACATCGAGGTCGTGGGGCCGCCCGAGTTGAGGGAGGCCTTCGCGCACCTCGCCCACCGCTACGCGCGCGCCGCGACGAGCCCGCCCGTCGGCTCTGGTACCACCGCCACACCCGCCGCGTCCGTCAGGCCCGACCGCCCCCGCGCGGGTCGATCGGGGTGAGGACCCCCAGCCGGTCCTCGATCGCCTGGGCCGCCGCGAGGCACAGGTCCTCCCGGAAGGCCCGTCCGACGACCTGCACCCCGGTCGGCAGTCCGTCGACCACCCCGGTCGGGACGGCCACGCCGGGGACGCCCGCGAAGCTGGTCACGGTGCACAGCCGCATGGCCGAGGCGACCCGGTCGCGTCCCGCCCTGTCGCGCGATTCCAGTCCCGGCTCGACCGGCGGTTCGGTGAACACCGGCCCGAGCAGCAGAGGGTAGGCGTCGAGGAACTCGGCCCAGGAGCGGCGGATGTTCAGCCAGGTGCCCATCAGCTTCATGAACGCGTCGGCGCTCGCGGGCGGGGTTTGTTCCATGGCCATGCCGATGTAACGGTCACCGCCCTCCCCGAGCAGCCCGCGCACCGCGGGCCAGGTGGGGGCGAACTCGGTCACGACGATCCGGCCGTAGGCGTCGAGCGCCTCGTCGAGCCTCGGTACGTCCGGCACCTCCCGTACGTCGTACCCGGCGTCCCGCAGCGCCTCGGCCGCGTCCTCGACGGCTCGGCGCACCGCGGGGTGGACCCCGTGGCCGCCGGGGTCCGTCACGACCGCGACCTTCAGGGGGCCGGGGAGCCGCTCGCCGTAGGCGGGCACCGGCACGGCCCTCGGGTCTCGCGGATCGGTCCCGGCGAGTACCTCGTAGGCGAGCCTCAGGTCGCCCACGCTGCGGGCCAGCGGGCCGTCGGTGACCAGGAACTGTGAGGCAGGGCCCGGGTCCTCGGGGCCCAGCACGCGGTGGTCGGCGGGGAAGCGTCCGCTGGTCGGCTTCAACCCGGCCACCCCGTTGAACTGGGCGGGGATCCGGATCGATCCGCCCGAGTCGTTGCCGAGGCCGAGCGCCGCCATGCCGGTGGCGACGGCCACCCCGTCGCCCCCGCTGGAGCCGCCGGGGGTCCGGTCGGGGTCCCACGGGTTGACGGTGTCCCCGAACAGTTCGCTCCGCGTGTGCATCCCCGCCAGGATCAGGGTCGGGATGTTGGCGTGCCCGACGGGGATGGCGCCCGCCGCGCGCAGGCGGGCCACCGGGGGCGCGTCGGACGTCGCCACCAGGTCCCGGAAGCGTTCCACGCCGAACGTGGTCGGCACCCCTTCCACGGCGGTGCTCTCCTTGACGGTGAACGGCACGCCGGCGAGCGGACCCAACACCTCACCCGCGGCCCGCCTGCGGTCCGTTCGGGCCGCGGCGGCGCGGGCCCCATCGGCCAGGACGCGCGTCACGGCGTTCACCCGGGGGTTGACCTCGGCGATCCGGTCCAGGTGGCTGTCGACCAGTTCGAGGGCGGAGACGTCCGCGCCCCGTACCGCCGCCGCCTGCTCGGCGGCCGTCATCCTCCACAGGGCGTCCTGCATGTCTGGTACCTCTTCCCGAAACACGTTCCGATGCGTCTGCATCGAAACAGTAACCCGGGAATCGATGCGAGCGCATCACATAAGGTGTGCGGGGACCGGGAGCACCGGAGTCAGGGGGGACGGGCATGCCCAAGCAGGTGGACTACGCGGACCGCCGCCATCTCATCGCCGACGCCGTCTGCCGGCTCGCCGACGAACGCGGATTGGAAGGCGTCACCCTGCGCGACGTCGCCGCCCGCGCGCAGGTGTCGATGGGCGCCGTCCAGCGCTGCTTCCGCACCAAGGAGGAGATGCTCGCGTTCACCCTGGGGCGGGTGGGCGACCGGATCGGCGAGCGCATCCGTGCCCGGCTGGTGGCGAGCCCCGCGCAGTCGGCCGGTACCGCCCTGGGTCACGCGGCCACCGAGATCGCGTTGCTCCGGGAGGAACACCGGGCCGAGGCCCGGGTCTGGCTCGCGTTCGTCGCCCAGGCGGCCGTCAACGAGACCCTCGCGGCGACCCTGAAGGCCAACTACGCCGCTCTGCAAGAGGCGTTCACGCACCTCGTCGCGGAAGCCGCCCCGAGCGCCGACGGCCTCACACCCCTCGACGCGTCGCACGAGGCCCGCGCCCTCCTCGCCCTCACGGACGGTCTCACCACGCACGTGCTCATCGGCCACCTCACCCCGCGAGCGGCACGGGACGCCCTGCACGCCCACCTGGCCAACCTCTGGGCGCGGACCACCGGGCCCACGACCGCCCCCGCAGACCGTCCCGACCAGCCCGACCGATCCGACCGATCCGACGGCTGAGGGGCCGGAAACCGGTCGACGACGCCGGGCGCCGACAACCGACCGGCACCGGGCCCCCTACCGGGATGCGGCCTCCGTACCGGACCCGCCGCCCGGATCTCCCCTGCGCCCCGTCGACGTTGCCGAGGCCGACACCGAGGCCGACACCGAGGCCGACGCCGACGCCGACGGCTCTGACGGGAGGCGGACGACGAGGCGGGCGCCGCGAGGATGCGGCTCCGCGGTGACGGAGCCGCCGTGATGGGCCGCCAGGTCCCGGGCGATGGCCAGCCCCAGCCCGGCCCCGCCCTGGTCGCGGCTGCGGGCGTCGTCGAGGCGGGTGAACCGTTCGAAGACCCGCTCCCGTTCCGCGGGCGGGATGCCGGGCCCGTCGTCCACGATCTCCAGTACGGCGCCCGGCGCGCCGTCCGGGTCAGGCGCGCTGCGCAGCACCACGTCCACCCGCCCGTCCGCGAATCGCTGGGCGTTGTCGAGGAGGTTGGTGACGATCCGGGTCAGCCACAGTTCGTTGCCGGTGACCCGGACGCCGGCGGTGAGGGCCGTGCCGACCGGAACCCGGTCGCCGGCGCGGGCCGCGACGACGTCCCGGACGAGCTCGGTGAGGTCCAGGGGCACGGTCGGTACGGGCTGTGCGGCGTCGATCCGGGCGAGGAGCAGCAGGTCGGCCGCGAGTTGCTGGAGTCGTTCCACGTCCTCCAGCGCGCCCCCGATCAGCTCGGGCCACAGCTCCGGGTCCCGGATCGCCATGGCCACCTCCAGCTGGGTCCGCAGCACGGTGATGGGGCTGCGCAGTTCGTGGGACGCGTCGGCGATGAACCGCCGCTGGCGGATCCCGGACGCCTCCAGCCGGTCCAGGGTGGCGTTCATCGTCTGGGCCAGGCGGGCGACCTCGTCTCGCGTGGGCGGCACGGGGACCCGGCGGTGCAGGTCCCGGTCGGAGATTCCGGCGACCTCGGCGCGGATCTGCTCGACGGGGCGCAGTGCCCGTCCGGTGACGCGCCAGGTGACGAGGGCGACGGTCGCGAGGAGGAGGGGCATGCCGATCGCGAGCGCGGCGGTGGTCGTGTCGTCCGCGGCGTCGGCGGCGCGCAGCGAGGCCCCGGCGTAGACGGTGACGATCCCGTCGGGGGTGTCGACGACGACCTGGGCCACGCGCACGCGCTGTTCGCCGCCGAACGGTCGGTCCTTCCAGGTGTGCAGGCGCAGCCCCGGGCGCTGTGGCGCGGGGGTGACGACGTCGGGTGCGGGGGCGACGGGGTCGGGTACGGCGCGGAAGGGGCCGGGCGCGGCGAGCGGTCGGGGGCTGGAGAACAGTACGGTGCCGTCCGCGGCGACCACTTGGAGGAACTCGACGCCGGGGGCGAGCGGTCGGACCCTTCCCAGATTGCCGGTGGCGGCGAGCGCGGCCACCGACTCGGCCTGTTGCCGGGCGTCGTTCTCCGCGTTGCGCAGCAGGTTGTTCTCCAGCAGGCCGATCAGGGCGAACGAGGCCGCCGTCAGGGCGGCGGCGACCACCACGCTCGCGCCTACGGTGGCCCGGGCCCGAACCGTGGTCGGCCACCAGGGCCGCGACACCACCCACCGCGCCATCCGCCGCGCCGGGCGGCGTGCCGCCGGGAACCGTCGCGGCTTCGGGGGGGCGGTCGGACTCGGGAGGTGGCGCGGTCTCGGGAGGTGGCGCGGTCTCGGCGGACAGGACGGCTTCGGGAGTGGGCCGGGGGTGGGCTCCGGTTCAGCCACCGTCCACCGCCAGGCGGTAGCCCGCGCCCCGTACGGTCTCCAGGGCGGCCCGGCCGAACGGGGCGTCGATCTTGCGCCGGACCGCGCTCACGTGGACCTCCACGACGTTGGGGTCGCCCTCGAAGGCGCTGTCCCAGACCTGTTCGAGGATCTCCCTTTTGGGCACCACCTCGCCCGGACGCCGGGCGAGGCACTCCAGGACCGCGAACTCCCGCGCTGTCAATCGGATCTCCGTACCCGCCCGGGAGCACGCGTGTCGGGCCGGATCGACGAGGAGGTCGCCGAATGCGAGGGCCTGGGGGGTGCGTCGGCCGGTGCGGCGACCCAGCGCGCGGAGTCGGGCGACGAGCACCAGGTAGGAGAACGGTTTGGAGAGGAAGTCGTCCGCGCCGGTGTCCAGCGCCTCCGCCTCGTCGTACTCGCCGTCCTTGGCGGTGAGCATCAGGATGCCGGCCTCGTTGCCGGCGGCCCGCAGGCGGGAGCAGACCCGGTAGCCGTTCAGGCCGGGCAGCATGATGTCGAGGACGATCAGGTCGTATTTGTGCTCGGTTGCCATCCACAGTCCCTGCGGCCCGTCGAAGGCCACGTCGACGGAGAAGCCCTCGGACTGGAGCCCCCGTTGCAGGGCCACGGCCAGCCGTCGTTCGTCCTCCACCACCAGTACGCGCATGCCGAACAGGGTCTCAGGCCCGGCCGCCGGCTTGCTGAAGGGGTCTTCAGGCGGCTTCAGGTGGGCTTCAGGTGGGGTCGCGCAAGCTCTGCACGCACCGGCCGCGGTGGCCGTTCGTCTTGAGGAGTCGCAGGCATGTCCCAGTCCGTCCCACCCTCGCCCCAGCCCGACCCGACCGTCCGGCCCGACAGCGGTGCCCAGGCGGCGCCCACCGTATCGACCGATCGGTCGCAGGTCCCCGTGCACGCCGCGGAGACCGCTCCCGGGGACCGCAAGGGGTTCGCCCGGGTCGTACCGCGGAGCAGGGGAGCCCGCTGGGCCGTGCTCGGCGCGGCCGTGGTGCTGGTCGGCGGCGCGGCGGCGGTCACGGCCGTCGCCGTGTCCGAACACCACCAGGACCGGCGACCCGTGGGCATCCTCGGGCCGTGGATCCACGACGGGGACGGCGAGGAGCACGCCGTCCCGGGCCCCGGGGAGCGGCGGGCCGGCGACCGGCAGTCGGGGAGGAAGCACGCCGTCCCGGCCTTGCCGGGCGGGGACGAGGACACCGGCGGGCGGGTGACCGCCCCGAGGGCGGCGCCTGCGCCGCTGCCCTCGCTGGCCGCGAAGGACGCGGTCGAGAAGGCGGCCGGCGCGGTGAGCGGCGGCTCGGTGGAGAGCCTGCGCGTCGTCGGCCAGCAGGGCGGCGGCAGTGCGTGGCTGGCCGTCGTGGTCGGGCCCGACGGTGTCCGGCACGCCGTCACCCTGTCCGGCGCGGACGGCACGGTCACGGGCAACACGGTCACCGGCGACAAGGGCACGGGCGACACGGTCGCCCCCGGCCGCTGACCTTGCCCCGCGGGGGGACGGCGGGTCCCGGGCGGCTGTCCGCCGGCGTCGGGGCCCGTCCCGTACGTGCGTCCACGAGGTCCGTACGTTGCCCGGTTCCGGCATGGATGCCCGATCGGTTCCGGGCCGAGCGCCTCGGCCGTCGCCCGACGGGCTCCCCCGCCGCAGCCGAGTGAACGTCCGGTGGGCCGTACGCGCCCACCACGACCCACCGGCGGTATCGCGCGGCGCCCGTCTCGGTCAGTGACCGATCGCTTCGAGGTGTCGTTGGAGAGCCGCGTGGCCCTCGGGTGTGGGGTGGAGCCCGTCGGCGAGGAGTTCGGGGCGGTCCCGCAGCGGCTCCCACAGGTCGAGGAAGTCGACGTGGTTGTTCTCGGACCAGGTCCGCGGCAACTCGCGCAGTTCCAGGGCCCGTTCCCGGGTGAAGCGCAGGCCCTCGTAGTCGCGGGTGCGTTCCTCGTCGATCCACGACGGTCCCGCGACGACGAGGCGCGCGTTGCGATCGAGGGCGGCGGCGGCCAGGGCACCGAGACGCGCCGTGAGGTCCGGCGCGGCGTCGCGTCCGGTTCGCGGGGCGGCGAGCGGCCGGGCCGAGTCGTTGATGCCGGCGGCGACGAGGAGGGTGTCAGGCAGGCGTGCGTCCAACAGTGCGGGAGTCTGCTCGGCGACGTCGGCCAAGGTGCTGCCGGGGACGGCCAGGTTGAAGACCCGGTGGTCGGTCTCGTTCCGTGCGATGTGGGTGGCCGCCAGGCGGGCCGCCCAGCCTCCCCGCGGGTCACAGCGTCCGTAGGCGATGCTGTCACCCACGATCACGATGCGCGCCGCGGCACGCAACGGCTTCGCGTCCAGGTAGGCCCAGACGGTCTCCCCCGAGGAGAGCCGGACGCGCCGGCGGGTGTAGTCGTCGACCTCGTAGGCGTCGGCGGCGGCGAGTTCCCGATCGGTGAGATGCAGCACGGCGCCCTCGACGGTGGCGCCGAAGCTGCGCTCCAGGGTGAGGTGTACGTCCAGGCCGCTCGCGGCGATCACGGCCTGGTCGGTGATCGGCAGGGGCCGGGTCGTGTGGCCGGCCAGGGACGCCGGGCTGGTGGGCACGGCTCGGCCGAAGAGAGCGGCCTGTACCCGCTCGTCCATCAGCGTCCCGAAGGAGAACAGGGCGTGGGCGCGTGTGCCGGTCACGGTGAGCTGGGTGCCTTCTCGTCAGGGGTGGGGCAACTCACCCTGAGGGCCGGTGCGGAACGCGACGACCGGGCGGGCATCCTTCGTCGCCCCGGGGCCCGTGAGGTGTACGACGGGCACGCCGCTCGGCGCGGGGCTACGCGGCGTCGGTGGCCGAACGTCGCTCGTCCTCCTGTGCGTTGCGAATCGCGCGCACCAGTCCTGCCACGAGGTTCGCTCGCTCGGCCATGGCGCCGATCACCAGGTATTCGTGGTCCGCGTGGGCGCCGCCGCCGACCGCTCCGAGGCCGTCGAGCGTGGGCACCCCCAGCGCGGCGGTGAAGTTGCCGTCGCTTCCGCCGCCGACCGAGCTTCCTTCGATACCGGGGAGCAACCGCTTTGCCAGCGCGAAGAGTTCGGCGGACGCCTCCACAGGCATCGGGGGTCGGCCGACGGCTCCCTCGACGCTGATCTGCGCTCCGTCCAGGTGCGGGGCGAGCGCCGCGAACGCGGACTCGACGCGCTCCTTCTCGGCGGTCGACTCGACCCGGACATCGACGACGACGGTCGCCTCGGCGGGGACGACGTTGTCCAGGGTGCCCGCCGCCGCGACCGTCGGGGTGACCGTGGTTCCGATGTCGGGTCGGCCCAACTCCGCGATGCGCAACACCTGGTGTGAGGCTTCGATGAGGGCGTTCACCCCGGCCGCGGGTTCAAGGCCCGCGTGTGAGGCCCGGCCCGTGACGGAGACCCGGAAGGTGCCGCAGCCCTTGCGGCCGGTCTTCAGTCCGCCGCCGTCGGCCGCTCCCTCGAAGACGAGCACGGCGCCGCACGCGAGGGCCCGTTCCTCGATGAGGGCGCGGGAGGAGCCGGAGCCGACCTCCTCGTCGGCGGTCACCAGGATCTCGACACCCGACCGGTCGTCGAGCAACGCGAGGCCGTGAACGGCCTGCACCAGTCCGCCCAGCATGTCGAAGACCCCGGGGCCCGTCGCGTGCCCGTCCTCGACCGTGAACGGGCGGCGGGCGAGCGTGCCGAGGGGGAACACCGTGTCGTGGTGGCCGAGGACGAGGACCTGCGGTTCCCCGCCGCCCGACCAGTGGACGTGCGGTCCGGCCTCGCTGTCCACGAGGACGGCCCGCCCGCCGAGACGGCTCTCGACGAGAGCGGCGACGGCACGGGCCGATGCCGCCAGGGCGTCGACGTCGCGCGACGGGGACTCGACCTCGACGAGCTTCCTGAGGTCCTCGATCATCGCGTCGACACTCACGCCCGCGCTCCGGTGCATCGTCATGGGGGCAAGATTAGCCGGCCCGCCGAGACGGACACCCACGCCCCCGCGCCGCGCCCGGACGCGCACGCCCCCGCGCACCCGCGACACCCGCTCGATGGGCACCTGCTCAGTCGAGGACGGCGATGGCCTCCACCTCGACGAGGTGGTCGGGCACGTCCAGCGCCGCGACCCCCACCAGCGTGCCCGGCGCCATCGGGGTGACGCCCAGTTTCGCCGCCGCCCGGGCCACGCCTGCCATGAACGAGGGCATCTTGTCGGGCGTCCAGTCGACGACGTGGACGTTCAGTTTCGCCACGTCGTCGAAGGTGCCGCCGACCTCGGCCAGGGCGGTGGCGACGTTGAGGCAGCACTGCTCGACCTGGGTGGCGAGGTCCCCTTCACCGATCGTGGCGCCGTCGGCGTCCCACGCGACCTGCCCGGCGGGGCCGCGCCCTGCGGCACCTCGCTTCACCCCGATCGGATCCTTCCTGTACCCCATCGACGGTGACGGGATGCTGCACGGCGTGTGGCTCTCGGGAGGCCGCGGCCGCTACGGCAACCGCTTCGTGCGCACCCCCGCGGTCCTCGCGGAGGAGAAGGCGGGCCATGCCCTGTGGGGCGGTCTGGAATCCATGATCACGCCCGGCCGGGACGTCGTGGGCCCCGACCTCGCCCACACCTTCAAGAACCTCCCCGACATCAATGTCGTCCGGCACGCGGGGCGCCTGCTCGCCCTGGCCGAATCCGACTGCCCCTTCCGCATGGGCCCCGACCTGGAGACGCTCGGCAAGGAGACCTTCGGCGGGCGACTGCCGGCCGGCATCACCGCCCACCCCAAGATCGACCCGGCCACGGGGGAGATGGCGGTCTTCTGCTACGCCCTCGAACCGCCCTATCTGACCTGGTCCGTCATCGACCCGGACGGGACGGTGGGGCGCGGCCCGACCCCGATCGACGGAGTGGACGAGCCGCTGATGATCCACGACATGGCCCTCACCTCCCGCCATCTCGTGCTGATCCTGGCGCCGGCGTTCTTCGACATCGCGGGCGCCATGCGGGGCGGCTCGTTCCTGACCTGGCGTCCCGAACAGGGGACCCGCATCGCACTCGTGCCGCGCGACGGGGGTCCGGTGCGCTGGGCGAGCGACGAGGCGTTCTGGGCCTGGCACACCGTGAACGCGTACGAGGACACGGCCGCCGGCGTCGTCGTCCTCGACTACGTCCAGTGGCCCGCGCTCTCCCTCGGCGAGGACCTCGTCCAGGGCGCCACCGCGCACCGGGGTCTGACCCGGGCCGTCATCGACCCCGTGGCGGGCACCGTACGACGCACCCAGCTCGACGACACCCCCGTCGAGTTCCCCCGCGTCGACGACCGCCTCCTCACCCGGCCCCACGGCACGATCGCCGTCGCGGCGGGCAGCGGACGCACCGACGGACTGCTTCCCGGGGAGTACGACGCCCTGCGCTGGTACACCACCGACGAGACGGGCTCGGCGCACGGACCTGGGACGCGGGAGACCTCTCGGTCGGCGAACCCGTCTACGCGCCGACGCCCGGCACCCGCGACGGCGAACACGGCTACTGGCTGACCTTCGCCACCGACCGCACCGACAACTCCAGCCTGCTGCTCGTCATCCCCGCCCACGATCCGGCGGCCCCTGCGCACGGATCCGCATCCCGGTCCGCGTGCCGCTCGGCCTCCACGGGGCCTGGCTGCCCACCGAGGAGTAGCGGACCGGACCGCAGGGCCTCCGTTCCGGGGACTACGGCCGTAAGACCGCCGGCCCTGCCCGCGACCCCGGTACTCCGACGCCCCACCAGAAACCCCGCTGTTCCGCCTCGGTGACCTCGTCGGACACCGACCGCCCCTCCCCGCGCGCCGAGTTGCCAACCCACCCCGATTGTCGTCTAGGATGGTGATCACCTTGAGGGGATCGGCCACGGACCGCCTCCTCATGCGTGCGGATGTAGTTCAGTAGCAGAACGTCCCCCTTCCAGGGGGAAAACGCAGTGTGCGATCCCTGCCATCCGCTCCATCTCACCCCCGCCGGCCTGCGGCTCGTGCCAAGCCCGGCAGCTCCCTTCGGCGGGACACATCCCCTCCCGAGGCGTCGGCGCCGTTCGCGTCCGTACCGGATCGCCCTCGCCCCACGCCCCTGTTCGACCCCTCTCAGGACACGCGTTCACCCTCCGCACCCCCGGCGCGCGCGCGGCGACGCCTCGCGCCCCCGCCCCCGGCGGAAGGTGGCGACCAGTGGCGGATTGCCCGGCGCGCGTGACCACTCCGGGCGCCTGAAGTTGAATCGCGTATAAAGTCCGAACAGGCCGCGTTCTCACCGAGTTCCTCGCGGCCCCAGAGCACGAATCCGAGGCCGCCGGCCTGGAAGAAGACGGCCTCCTCGACCTCTTGCCCCTTCCATCCGAGGCTCTCGTAGAACGCCCGGGCGCGACCGAGGTCCGTGACGCCCAAGGTGATGAGACTGACACGCTGCTCCATGGACGGAAGCCAGCACGGCCTCGATCCGGAGCCGAGGAGGGAACACGGGGCCCGAACGGTGCGGTCCGCACGGGTGGAACAGTCCGCCCCAGCGTTGCGGAAGGCAACATTCCGAAGCGGAGGGGCGTGTCCCCCGCCCTCGCAGAATCGTTCTTCCGTCATGATCACCACGCCCGACCCGGCGACCTCCGCCCCCGGCGCCCCGCCGTCCCGCCCCTCGCGACCTCACCCGCCCGCCCGAGGCCGCGGCGACGCCCCCCGGACCCGAGCGTGATCGGCCCGCCCGCCTGCCAGGGCTGCTCGCATCCCCTCTACACGGTCAGCACGCGGGAGTCCGGCGAGGGTACTACGGCCGCCCAGTGGGAAGTCGACCACGCCTTTCCCGGCCGATGCACGTACACCCCGATGTTTCCGCTGACCGGATCCGCCGCCGACGTCCACGACCTGCCCTACGCGGAACACGTCCTGCGCCACCGCGACTGAACGCCCCCGGGTGCGCGCGCCCACCGCCCCGGACCCGGCGCCGCACCCGCCCCTCCCCTCACGCGACACGCCCTCACGCGACACGCCCCGCGCTTCGCGCTTCGCGCTTCGGCGAGCCTGCGTTCCAGCTCGGCGCCCGCCCCCACTTACCGGCCTCCTTTTGCCGCCCTCCCGACACGGACCCGCCTGCCGCGGATCCGGCTCCCGGCCCGGACCACCCGGTCGACGTCGAGAACCCGTGATCGTCTCCGGCTCCGTCCGGGTGGCTGAAACTCCCTCGTTCCGCGCCCACTTGACGGGCTCGGTTGTTTGGCGAACGCCTAACCGAGTAGGGGTACAGACGTGCGTCCACCGTTCCCCGTCGTGCTCTAGTTGCCCCTGGTCCGTACGCGGTGTCACCCCGTACGGATCGTCCCCCGACGCCGCCGCAGCGCCACGCGGCGTCCCCCTCGACCCCGGGAGCACCATGACCCCGATCCTCTTCGTCTATGCCAAGGGCGGCCCTCCGCTGGAGTACGCGATACCGAGAATCGCGGCCCACGCCGACGTGCACGTCCTGGCGCTCGCACCTCTCCCCCGCACCACCGAGTCGGTGTGGCTGCCCGCGTGCGCGTCGGTCACCTCGGTGCGGCCCCGCGAGGGGGTGGAACTGGTCGATCTGATCTGTTCCCACGCCCGCCGCGTCGGCGCCGCCGCGGTGCTGACGCTGTCGGAGTACGCGGTCGTGGCCGTGGCCCACGCCAGTCTGCGGCTCGGGCTGCGCGGCGCCGGCGAGCGGGTCGCGGGGGCCCGGGACAAGCGCCTGATGCGCCGGATCTGGCGTGACGCGGGGGTGCCGGTACCGGGGTTCAAGGAGGTCCACACGCCGGAGGACATCGCGGCCGCGTTCGAGGAACTGACGCCGCCGCTGCTGCTGAAGGCCGCCTGGAGCGCGGGCTCCACCGCCCACCTCACCGTGTGGAACGAGCAGCAGGCCGAGGAGGCGTGGAAGACCGGCCGTTCCGTCATGGAGGCCTCGTCCGCGCAGGGATACGCGGAACTGCACGCCGCGGACGAGGGCGTCAGCGATTTCCTGCTGGAGGAGATCGTGACCGGCGAGGCCTCCGACTGGTTCGACGAGGCCGGTTGGGGCGACTACGCGAGCGTGGAGGGGATCGTCGCCGACGGCCGGTACCACCCGCTGTGCATCACCGGCCGGATGCCCACCATCGCGCCCTTCACCGAGCGCGCGAGCCTGGCTCCGGCCGCCCTCCCGCACGCCCTTCAGCGCCGGATCGAGGAGGTCTCGCGCGCCGCCGTCGACGCGCTCGGGCTCGACACCTGTGCCACCCACACCGAGATCAAACTCGGTGCGGACGGGGCCATGTGGCTGATCGAGACGGCGGCCCGGTTCGGCGGCGTGATGACCACACGGCAGGTGGAGACCGTCTTCGGCCTCGACATGATCGGCATGCTGGTGTGCGAGTTGCTCGGCCGGGACGTCGACTACCCGCGGCGGATGCTGACGGAGGGCGAGGGCGCGGCCGGGTCGCTCGTCGTCCTCGCCGTCGATCCCGAGGGCCGGCCCTGGAGCGAGCTCCCGACCTGGGACTTCGAGGCGGTCGACTGGCCGGCCCTGCTCGCGCCCGGTTCCCGCGTCGAGTTGGTGCGGGAGCACAGCCTCCCGCCGGGGAGCCGGGTGCCGGTGTACGAGGAGGCGGGAGGCGCCAACTCCATGGCGGCGCTGTGCTTCCTCACCGCCGAGTCCGGGCCGGACCTGCTGGCCGACTGCGGCCGGATCCTCGCGGCCCTGCCGCACGCCCTCGGCGCCCCGTCCGCCGACCTTCCGACGCCCGGGAGCACCGCATGACGAACGCCGGCACCATTCCCGTACCGTCCCCCCGGGGCGCGGCCGTGGACACCCTGCTCACGCTGCCCCTGTTCGAGCAGCTGGCCGGGGTGTTGGGCGGGCACCCGTACGTGAAGGTCGTCGTCGACCGGGAACAGGGCCTCTGGCACGTCCTCGACAGCGCCGTGCACTCCTTCCACGTCAACTACATAGCCACCGAGGTCGTGGGACTGACCCTGGAACAGCTCGACGCCCGGCTCGATCGGTTCAACCACGACGTCTACCAGGATCCCGAGCGACGGTTCCTGCTCGGCGTGCTCTCGCTGCACTCCCGGGGAGGCCCGGAACAGGACGAGCCGTTCATGGTCCTGGAGACCACCGAGGCCGACACCATGGGCGCGGACCTGCTGATCGAGTTCCACGCCTTCGTGCGGGCACACCTGGATCCCGCGCTGGAACTGCTGGTGAAGCCGGCCAACCACGGGCAGGAGAACGCCCTCGCGGCGGTGCCCGAGACCGTGGTGCCCCGCGCCCGGGGGCACGCGTTGTTCGCGACCGCGCCCTTCGTGCCGTTGACGCTCGCCTCGGCGACCGGTCGGCTGCGCGCCTTCGCCTCCGGCGAGGAGTACCGGGCCGCACGCGCGGATCTGACCTGGTACGACATCGTTGCCATGCCCGTCGTCCCCGACGACATCCCGCGCCTCGCGGGGCTGCTCAACGCCCTGCCCACCACGCCGCTGTCGCACACCAACATGCTGGCGGCCGGTTGGGGCATCCCCAACGCCATCGTCCGCGGCATCCTCGACACGATCGCGGACGAGAAGCTGGACGGCGCCTGGGTCCGCTACGAGGTCACCGCCGAGGGCTTCGTCGTCGAACGCGCCGAGGAGCCGTCGGACCTCGCGGAGCCGACCTGGCACACGCAGCGGGTCCGTCTCGACGCCCCGCACGTGACGGACGTACCGCTCGTGCCGCTGTCCGCGTTGCGTGCCCGCGACCGGAACCGCTACGGCACGAAGGCGGCCAATCTCGGTGAACTGCACCACGTGCTGCGTCACGGCTCCGGCCGGCTGACCGGCTACTACTCCGTGCCGCGCCCGCCCCGGACCGATCTGCTCGGTCACCTGGGCGCCCGGCTGGAAATGCCCGCCGACGGCGATCTCGCCCAGTACGCCGGGGAGTTCCTGGCCCGGCACGTCCAGGCACCGGCGGGGATCGCCGTGCCCTTCTCCGTCCAACAGCGTTTCCTGGACTCCTCGCCCGCCGTGCAACAGTGCATCGGCAAGCTGAAGATGGCCCTGGAGCTGAACGCCATGGACGCCGTGGACACGGTCTGTGTCCAGTTGCAGCACCTGGTGCGCACCCTCCCGGTGCCCGAGGACCTGGTGCGCGCTCTGGACACCCAGCTGGTCGAGCACCTGGCGGGCACGAGTCGCTTCGCGGTGCGTTCCTCGTCGAACGCCGAGGACCTGCCGGGCTTCTCCGCGGCCGGCATCTACGAGTCCCTCACCAAGGTCACCGATCTGCCGGGCCTGTTGGACGCGATCCGTCAGGTGTGGGCGTCCCTGCTGTCCCCGCGCAGTGTGCGGCTGCGCCATCAGGCCGGCATCTCGCTGGACGACACGTACATGGGGGTGATCGTCCAGCGCTACGAGCCGTCCCCGCTCGGAGGCGTCATGGTCACCTGCAACCCGACGAACCGGGCCGACTTCCGGAACGTGTACCTCAACTGCGCGCACGGTTCCACGGCCGACGTGGTCGACGGCCGGACGATGCCCCTGCAGTACCTGTACAACACGGTCGAGGGCGGCGGTCGCACGATCTCGCTCGGGGCGGCCGAGCAGGACCTGGACCTGGAGACGCAGGCCCACCTGGGCCGGCTGGCGCTGGCGGGCCGGCTGCTCCAGTCCCATTTCGCCGCGGACTACACCTTCGCCGGACCGCTCGACGTCGAATGGCTGCTCGGGCCCGGAGGCGCGCTCCACATCCTCCAGCTCAGGCCGTACAGCGCCTGATCCTGCCCGCACTCCCCCGCGTTCCGCCCCATCCGAAGGTCACTCCCATGCCCATCTCCCTGCGTGCGCGCGTGAAACGCCGCGTCCGCCCACCCGCCGCGGTGCTCCGCGTGATCCGCCTGAACAACGGCTTCCAGCTCCTGTTCAACCTGCTGTGGTGGATGCCGGTCTTCTACCAGTACCAGAAGCAGGCGGGTCTTTCGGACAGCCAGATCTTCGGCATCCAGAGCGTCTACTACGTGGCGTTCTGCCTGCTGGAGATACCCACCGGCTTCATCGCCGACCGCATCGGACAGCGCCGTTGCATGCAGCTCGGTGCGGCCGTGATGACGGCGGCGAACCTCCTGCCGGTCGCCTCGCCCTCCTTCGCGGGTTTCATGGCGCACTTCCTGGCCATCGCCGCAGCCCGCTCGCTGGTCTCCGGGGCGTCCAGCGCGTACCTGTACGAGTACCTGCACGAGCACGGTGCGGGAGAACACTACGTGCAGGCCGAGGGGACGGCCCGGGCGCTCGGCCTGTGGGCGAAGATCGCCTGCTGGCCGCTGGTCGGCGTCCTGATGCACGTCCGGCACGAGGCCCCGTACGTGCTGACCGCGCTCTCCACGCTCGGCTCGCTGGCCTGCGCCGCGGCCCTTCCGGCCCTCGCGGAACGACACGGCGGGCCGCGGCCGACCGCGGAACGCGTCGGACTCCTCGACTCGGCCCGCCAGGCCCTGAAGGTGCTCGGGACGTCGCGGTCGCTCGGGCCGCTGATGGTGCAGGGCGTGGCCATCTTCACGCTCGCGCGGATCTGCCAGGTCAACCTCTTCCAACCGCTGCTCCTGGAGAAGGACCTCCCTGTCGCCGATCACGGTGCGGTGCTGTCGGCGATGACGGTCGCGGAGGCCGTCGGATCGGCCCGAACCGGCTGGTTGCGCAGCAGGCTCTCCGACACCACGGTGGTGACCGTGCTGAGCGTGGTCATGGCGCTCACCCTCGCGGCCACCACGCTGTCGGGGGCCCTGGGCACCATCGCGTGGCTGTGCGTGTTCGCCGCCGCGGCGGGCCTCGCGTACCCGGTGCAACGCAACCTGATCAACGCGGCCATCCCGCCGACCCCGTACCGGGCGACCCTGCTGTCGGTGGAGTCCATCATCGACCGCGGCGTGTGCGCGCTGGTGGCGCTGGCCGTCGGCGCCTACCTGGCGGCGGACCGCCTGGACGCGCTCCTCGTGCACGCGGCGGTGGGCACCTGTCTGCTGTTGCTCGTCGTGGGCGTCGTGCTGTGGCGGCTGCGGCGTGACGGGGTGCGGCAGGCCGTCGGTCAGCCCTGACAGGGCGGGACGGCGGCGCGCGGGGGCCACACCCCGGTGTCGAGGATGCCGAGCGTGTAGGCACGGGCCACCAGGGCCGGGCGTGATTCCGCGTCGAGTGCTCCGCGCAGTCGTCGCAGGTGGTAGTCCAGCGCCTGGCGGGAGAGGCCCAGGTCGGTGGCGATGGCCCCGTTGGACCGGCCGGCCGCCATCAGGGAGAGGACCCGCAGTTGGACGGGGCTCACCTGGGCGGGGGCGTCGAACCCGACGCTCAGCGAGGTCAGTACGGCCGAGACCCGGTCGGGAGCACCCTGGCGCCGGACCACCGCGAGGTCGGCCCGCAGGACCTTGCTCTCGCCCGAGGCCGTGCCGCAGACGACGGAACACGTGCGCCGGGACGCCTTGCCGGCGACCAGGTCCACCCAGGCGCGCCGCACGGTCCGGGCGTCACCGCGCAGGTGTCCGATGGCTCGGGTGCCCTCCAGGGAGGCGCGGTCGCCCCCGAGCAGTTCGGCGACTCCTCCGCTGACCCGCTGTACCCGGCCGCGCAGGTCGAGGGTCACGATGGCCAGCCCCGAGCGCTCCCACAGGGCGTGGAGTTCCTCGGCGGCGACGGCCTTGTCCTCCAGGGCCCTGGCCTGGTCGGTGACGTCCGTGTAGATGCCGCCCACGCGCAGGCCCCGGCCGTGGTCCAGGACGAACCGGTGCCCGGTGACCTGGCGGGGTGTCCCGTCGGGGTGGCGGAAGACGAGGGTGTGGCGGACCGGCCGGCGGGACGACAGCACCTCGCGGTCCAGGGCCCGGAACACGGCGGCGTCGTCGGGGGCGTCGATCTCCTCCACGGTCCGGCCGACCACGGCGTGCGGCTCCATGCGGTACAGGTGGGCGTAGGCCGCGTTCACCCACAGGTACCGGCCCTGTCCGTCGCGGATGAAGGCGGGCGCGGGGGCGTACGCGGCGAGGGCCTCGAACCATCGCGCCGCTTCCGGGACGTCCCGGTCACCGCCCGCGCCCCGCGCCGGGTCCCCGGCCCGCCCGGACTCCCCGCTCCACGCCGGCTCCCCGCCCCCGCCGGCCGCCGGCCGTACCTGTCCGTGTTCGTTCTTCGCGTACATGCCTGTTTCTGTCTCTCGGGTCTCCGCTCGCGACTCGCCCTCCCCGGGGCGGGGTCGCTCCCGTCGGGCGTGCGTGTGCGCTGTGCGTCGCGCGTCGTCGACGCTCCGGGCGGGAGGTCAACTTAACCGGTTTTGAGGGAAGTTGCGGGCCCGGCAAACGGAATGTCCTGTTCCCGCCGTTCTCGAACTCCCCTCGACTCTCGGGGGACTTGGTCCAGACCTATTGACCGTCGGTGCGGACCTCCCTACCGTCTGGTCCACCACCCCACGCACCTATCCGGGTTCCCCCCAGTCCAGGAGGCACCTCGCCATGCTCTCTCGCGGTTCACGCCTGTTGATGGCCGCCCTGGCCACCGCCCTCGCCCTGCCGAACCTGATCGCGGCCACCCCGGGCCCCGCCCCGGCCCCGCGGGCCGACACCTGCGCGGTCAAGTCGAGGCCCGCCGGCAAAGTCCTCCAGGGCTACTGGGAGAACTGGGACGGGGCCGCCAACGGCGTGCACCCGCCGCTCGGTTGGATCCCGATCACCGACAGCCGCATCCAGGGCCACGGCTACAACGTGACCAACGCGGCGTTCCCGGTCATCCGCTCGGACGGCACCGTCCTGTGGGAGGACGGGATGGACTCCACGGTGAAGGTGGCCACGCCGGCCGAGATGTGCCAGGCCAAGGCCTCCGGCCAGACCATCCTGATGTCCATCGGCGGCGCCGCGGCGGGCATCGACCTCAGCTCCAGCGCCGTCGCCGACCGGTTCGTCGCGACGGTGGTGCCGATCCTGCAGAAGTACAACTTCGACGGCATCGACATCGACATCGAGACCGGCCTCGTCGGCAGCGGGAGCATCACCACGCTGTCGGCCTCGCAGGCCAACCTCATCCGCATCATCGACGGCGTGCTCGCCCGGATGCCCTCGAACTTCGGCCTCACGATGGCACCCGAGACGGCCTACGTCACCGGCGGCAGCGTGGCGTACGGCTCGATCTGGGGCGCCTACCTGCCCATCGTGAAGAAGTACGCCGACAACGGCCGCCTGTGGTGGCTGAACATGCAGTACTACAACGGCAGCATGTACGGCTGCTCGGGCGACTCCTACTCCGCCGGCACCGTACAGGGGTTCACCGCGCAGACCGACTGCCTGAACAAGGGCCTGGTCGTCCAGGGCACCACCATCAAGGTCCCCTACGACAAGCAGGTCCCCGGACTCCCGGCCCAGCCGGGCGCGGGCGGCGGCCACATGGCCCCGAACCTGGTGGCGCAGGCCTGGAACAAGTACGGGAACGGCCTCAAGGGCCTGATGACCTGGTCCGTGAACTGGGACGGCGCCAAGAACTGGACCTTCGGCAACAACGTCAAGGCGCTCCAGGGC
This sequence comes from Streptomyces sp. H27-H5, assembly GCF_026627505.1. Classification (GTDB taxonomy): domain Bacteria; phylum Actinomycetota; class Actinomycetes; order Streptomycetales; family Streptomycetaceae; genus Streptomyces. The sequence continues at coordinate 112,470 of NZ_JAPNLK010000016.1, forward strand.
CGCTGATCGCCGACCGCCCCCACCCTTCCCGACCACCCCGGCCCGGCCCGGCCCGGCCCGGGGACGACGCTCGACCGAGGCACCCCACGCGCCCCCGGTCGAGCGTCGCCCCTTTGCGGGGGCAACATCGCGACCGTCGACGTCGCGGTGGCCCGGCACGAGTACCCCACGACTGCACAGCGTGATCATCAGATTGCCTGATGAATGAGCCTCTCCGTTGCCATCCCGAGCCCCGAGGTCGCTCACCTGCGAGTTTACGTTCGCCAATGCTTGCCTTTGTCAACTTTTTAGCTCCGTACGGCCCTCCCGGTTTGCCTGGAGCAACCAACTACTTTTACGGTTGCCTGAAGCAACGATGCAGGAGGTGCGATGGCCGAGCGGGCGCAGTACGAGGAATTGGCTCGCGAGCTCAGTGCCGTCGGCGCCGTCAAGAGGGACCTGGGTCGGATCCTGCCCCAGGACTGCCCGGCGGGATCCGCCGCCGTGCTGCACCTCCTCGGTCGGCACGGGGACATGCGCATGTGCCGACTCGCCGAGCTGCTCTCCGTGGACATGTCCGTCACCAGCCGTCACGTCGCGCACGTCGCGGACCGGGGCTGGATCGAACGCCGACCCGACCCGGCCGACAAACGCTCGCGCATCCTGCACCTCACCGCCGCCGGGGGAGAACAGCTCGACGAGCTCTCCCGACGCTCCTCGCAGCTGCTCGCCGACCGGTTGAGCGACTGGTCCGACGAGGAGGTGGGCCGGCTCGTCCGGCTCATGTCCCGCCTGCGCGAAAGCTTCGGTGACTGCCGCTCCGGCGGCGTCCACCGCACACGACTGAACTGATCACCCGTACACCCGCACGAAGAACGTTAGGAAGCCCATGGCAACGACCACACCAGCCGGTGTGCGGGGCTCTCACGCCAAGCACGGAGGCGGCCACGACGGCGCACCCATGACGCACCGGCAGATCATGGAGGCGCTCTCCGGGCTGTTGCTCGGCATGTTCGTCGCGATCCTGTCGTCGACGATCGTCTCCAACGCCCTGCCCGAGATCATCGGCGACCTGGGCGGCGGCCAGTCCGCCTACACCTGGGTCGTCACCGCCGCACTGCTCTCCATGACGGCCGCCACCCCCCTGTGGGGCAAGCTCTCCGACCTGTACAGCAAGAAGGCACTCGTCCAGATAGCCCTGGTCATCTACGTGCTGGGATCGGCCGCCGCCGGCCTGTCCCAGAACGCGGGGATGCTCATCGCCTGTCGTGTGGTCCAGGGCATCGGCGTCGGCGGCCTGTCCGCCCTCGCCCAGATCGTGATGGCCGCGATGATCTCCCCGCGCGAGCGCGGCCGCTACAGCGGCTACCTCGGCGCGACCTTCGCCGTGGCCACCGTCGGCGGACCGCTGCTCGGCGGCGTCATCACCGACACCGACTGGCTCGGCTGGCGCTGGTGCTTCTACGTCGGCGTACCCTTCGCGATCATCGCCCTGATCGTGCTCCAGAAGACCCTGCACCTGCCCGTCGTCAAGCGCGAGGTCAAGGTCGACTGGGGCGGCGCGTTCTTCATCTCGGCCGCCGTGTCGCTGTTGCTGGTCTGGGTCACCTTCGCCGGCGACAAGTACGACTGGGTCTCCTGGCAGACGTTCGCCATGGTCGGCGGGTCGATCGCCCTCGGGCTGCTGTTCGTCCTCGTCGAATCCAAGGCAGCCGAACCGATCATCCCGCTGCGCCTGTTCCGCAACCGCACCATCGCGCTGTCGTCGATCGCCTCGCTGTTCGTCGGTGTCGCGATGTTCACCGGCACGGTGTTCTTCAGCCAGTACTTCCAGCTGGCCCGCGACAAGTCCCCGACCATGTCGGGCGTGATGACGATCCCGATGATCGCCGGTCTGTTCGTCTCCTCCACCGTCTCCGGCCAGGTGATCACCAAGACCGGCAAGTGGAAGGCGTGGCTGCTCTGCGGCGGCGTGCTGGTGACCGCCGGTCTGGGCCTGCTCGGCACGATCCGCTACGACACCGAGTACTGGCACATCGCGATCTTCATGGCGCTGCTGGGCCTGGGCATCGGCATGATGATGCAGAACCTGGTGCTGTGCACGCAGAACCAGGTGGCGCCGTCCGACCTCGGGTCGGCCAGCTCCACAGTGACCTTCTTCCGTTCCCTCGGTGGCGCGATCGGCGTCTCCGCGCTCGGCGCGGTGATGGCCAACCGGATCACCCACTACGCCCAGGACGGGCTCGCCACCCTCGACCCGAAGTACGCGGCGGCCGCCGCCGGTTCCAGCTCCGGCAGCAGCATCCCGGACATGGACAGCCTGCCGGGCCCGCTGCGCACCGTCATGGAGAGCGCGTACGGCCACGGCATCGCGGACGTCTTCCTGATCGCCGCGCCGCTCGCGCTGATCGCCTTCCTCGTCACGATCTTCATCAAGGAGGTCCCGCTGCGCACGTCGGGCGGTCTGGAGCAGGCCGCCTCGCCCGTCGAGGCGGGCCCGGGACGCGGCGATGACCTCGCGGCCCCCGCTGCCGTGACGACCTCGGCTCCGCGGTTCGCCGAGACCGCCGGCGAGGAGCGCACGGCGCACCCCGCACCCGTACTCACAGCCTCGGCCTCGGCCTCGGTCGACACCGGACGCGGAACGGGCGACGTCGAGCCCGGGACGACACAGCAGACGACCACCGTCACCGCGGTGGCGAACGAAGGGACCGGTCCCGTGAACGGTGGTACTCCGGTGGGCGGTTACGTGCGCGGCTCCGAGAGCGCGCCCGTACCCCAGGCGGCCGTGACGCTGATCTCCCTCGCGGGACGCCAGCTGGGCCGGTCGGTCTCACGGGCCGACGGCTCGTACGCCGTGGACGCCCCGGGCTCGGGCTCGTACGTCCTGATCGCCTCGGCCGACGGTTTCCAGCCGCAGGCGTCGACGATCGTGGTGAACGGCGAGCCGGTCGCGTACGACATCCTGCTGAGCGGTACGAGCGGGCTGAGTGGCCTCGTCCGGGCCGCCGGGAGCGGTGACCCGGTCAAGGACGCGATGGTCATCGTGACCGACGTACGCGGTGACGTGTTGGCGTCCGCGACCACCGGCGAGCAGGGAGAGTTCTCCTTCGCCGAGATGGTGCCGGGCTCGGTGACCATCGCGGTCAACGCCCTGGGGCACCGCCCCGCGGCCCTGCCCGTCGAGGTCGGCGGCGCCGGCGTCACCCGGGTCGAGGTCGAGCTCAGCCCCGGCGCACGGGTCCAGGGCGTCGTACGGGCGCCGCACGGCCCGCTCGGCGACGCGCGGGTCACGCTGATCGACACGGCGGGCAACGTCGTCGACACGGCGAGGACCGGCGCGGACGGCGCGTACGCCTTCACCGACCTCGACAGCGGCGAGTACACCGTCATCGCGACGAGCTACCCGCCGGTGGCCACGGCCCTGAGCGTGGGCGCCCGCGGTGTCGACGACCACGACATCGAGCTGGCCCACCCCGGCGAGTAGCCGGACCCCGGCCCGGGGGGGGGGCCCCCCGCCCCCAGGGCCGCCCCCCCGCCCGGGGGGCGCGCCCCGAGCAGGAGGCGCGCCCCGCGGGCCGGCCATGTTCAAACGATCTCGACATGCTTGGCAGGGAGAAAACGGGATGGGACTGACCGCACGGATCCTCACGCGCGACGGATGGGCCGTGTCGCACGCGGTCGTCACGGTGACCGACATGACGGGCACGCAGGTGGTCCGCGCCGAGGCCGACGCCGACGGAGCCGTACGCGACACGACCGCGCTCGCACCGGGGGCGTACACCGTCATAGTCACCGCGGTCGGCTACGCGCCCAGCGCGTCGAGCGCGATCGTCACGGCCGGCGGACGCACCGAGGTCGGCAAGGTCGTCCTCGCCCGTCAGGGGGGTACCGAGCTGCCGCCGCCCGGGCCGTGGACGATCGACCCGGCGCACTCCTCCGTGGGCGCCGTCGCACAGCACCTGGGCATCTCCAGCGTGCACGGGCGGTTCACCGAGTTCACCGGCCGGATCGAGATCTCCCCGGACGCGGTGTCCGCGTCCCGTGTGGAGGCGAGGATCGGCGCGGCGTCCATCGACACGGGCAACGACCTGCGCGACGGCCACCTGAAGTCGCCGGACTTCCTGGACGTGGAGACGTACCCGGAACTCTCCTACCGCTCGACGGGTCTGACGCCCGCCGGGTCCGACCGCTGGACCGTGCACGGCGAGCTGACGATGCGCGGCGTCGTACGGCCCGTGGACCTGGACCTCGCCTACCTGGGCACCGGCGCCGACCCGTGGGGCGGCACGCGCGCCGCGTTCCGCGCCACCGCGGATCTTTACCGCGAGGACTTCGCGATGAACTACAACCAGGTGGTGCGGGCGGGCATCGCCGCCATCGGGACGACGCTGAAGGTGGAGCTGGACATCCAGGCGGTACAGGGCGAGTCGCTGCCGCAGGCGTAGGACGCGACGCCCGCCGGCTCCGGGGGACCGTCGCGCCCCCGGTGGGCCCGCGTCCGGGCGGGTCGGGCGCGCAGCGGGTGCGCGGTACGTCCGGATGGGGGAAGCTGATCAGGGCTACGGCAGTACACCGATGTCGGGACGGCCCGGTCAAGGAGGGTCTTGTGGTCACTTCAGGAGACGGCGGGCTCACTCCCGCAACGCCCCGGGCCGGGGTCAGGACGGCCACCCTGCTGTGCGCGGCCGCCGCCCTCGTGGCCGGCGCCGTGCCCGCTTCCGCGCAGACGCGCGCCGCACCGGAACCCCTCGTGGTGCTCGACTGTTCCAACGAGGCCCAGGTGCGACCCGAGGACTACCTGCTGGCGTGCGGCGACGGGAACAGCCGCCTCGTGCGACTCGACTGGGAGTCCTGGGGCCCGAAGACCGCCACGGCCACCGGCACCAACATGGTGAACGACTGCCGCCCCTACTGCGCGGCCGGTCGGTTCCACCCCCACCCGGTGACCGTGACCTTCAGCAATCCGAAGCCGTGGCCCGCGCACCCCGAGGTCCAGCGGTTCACGACGGTCCGGCTGCTCTACACCGACACCGTGCCCTCCCCCATCCCCAAGGACGTCACGTACAAGCTCTTCTACTGAGCGGAGCCGACGGCGCCACCGGAGGCACCCGGGCACGGAGCCATTGTCGGAGCGCCGCGCCCGTACGGGGAGACGGCGGCCCGGAGGCGGCCTGGAGGTTCACAGGATGACGAAGCGTAAGGCGACCTCGAAGACGACCTCCAAGACGCCCGGTGCCGGGCCGCCGCTCTCCGCCGACGAACGCGTCGCCCTCGGACGGGCCGCACGACGGCGGACACCCCGTTCCGCACACGGCGAGTTCGACGCGTCCGCGGACCGGACGGACCCGATCGACGTGATCGAGCGGCAGTCGGCGACCCGGGTGCAGGAACTCGTGCCGCTCCGCTACGGACGGATGGCTCAGTCGCCGTTCCGCTTCTACCGCGGTGCGGCAGCCATCATGGCGGGCGACCTGGCCCGCACTCCGGAATCTGGCATCCGCGTCCAACTCTGCGGCGACGCACACCTGTTGAACTTCCGCCTGCTGGGCTCCCCGGAGCGGAACCTGCTCTTCGACATCAATGACTTCGACGAGACGCTGCCCGGCCCGTGGGAGTGGGACGTCAAGCGGTTGGCCGTCAGCCTGGTCATCGCCGCGCGGGAGAACTCCTTCACCGACGACGAGTGCGCGGCGATCGTACGGGCCGGGGTGCGGTCCTACCGCGAGCAGATGCGCCGCTTCGCCGCCATGCGCACCCTCGACGTCTGGTATGCGCGGGTCGACGAGGCGCAGCTCCAGGCCGTGGCGGCCGGTGCACTGCACACGCGCGGTCGCAAGCGCGTCTCCGCGGAGCTGACGAAGGCGCGGGGACGCGACAGCATGCGGGCCTTCGAGAAGCTCACCGAGGTCGTCGGGGGCGAGCGCCGGTTCGCCGCCGCCCCACGACTGATCACACCGATCTCCGAGCTGATCCAGGACAAGGAACGCGCCGCGCTCGAAGACGAGATCCGCGGCCTGGTCAAGGAGTACGGGAACAGCCTCACGCCCGACCGGCGCCACCTGCTGGAGCAGTTCCGCGTCGTGGACATGGCGCGCAAGGTGGTCGGTGTCGGCAGTGTCGGCATGAGGTGTTGGGTCGTGCTGTTGTTGGGCCGGGACGACGAGGACCCGCTCATCCTCCAGGCCAAGGAGGCGGGCGAATCGGTGCTCGCCGCGCACGCCGGTGGGAGCGAGTTCGCCACGCAGGGCGAACGCGTCGTCGCCGGGCAGCGGCTGATGCAGGCGGCCGGGGACATCTTCCTGGGCTGGCAGCAGGTCCACGGCATGGACGGCCGGCGCCGGGACTTCTACGTGCGCCAGTTGCTGGACTGGAAGGGAATCGTGGACCCGTCGCAGATGGTGCCGCGCGGCATGAAGGTCTTCGCCGAGTTGTGTGGTGTCACCCTGGCGCGGGCGCACGCCCGCTCCGGCGACCGGATCGCCATCGGCGCGTACCTGGGCCGGCGCGACGTCTTCGACCGTGCGGTCCTGCGCTTCGCGGAAAGCTACGCCGACCTGAACGAGCGCGACCACACCCACCTCACGGAAGCGATCGCCGCGGGCCGCGTCTCGGCCGTGTCGGCGTGACCGGCCCGTCGTCCCCCTGATGCGTCTGATGCGAGACGAGCCCCGGCCGGGATGTCCCCGGGCCGGGGCTCGGTCTGAGAACCGGGACGGCGCCGAACGCGCCGGACCCGTCAGGCGCTTTCGGCCTGGAACATCCAGTGGTGCTTCTCCAGGTCGCCGGTCAGGCCGATGAGGATGTCCTGGGTGATCGGGTCGGCCTCGCCCGTGGCCTGGATGCGCTCGCGCATCCGGGTGACCACCGCGGCCAGCGCGTCCACGAGGATCTTCACCGCCTCGGCGTCCTTGATCCACCCGCCCTGTACGCCGGCGATGCCGCTGGACGACGACACGGTCGCCGCCCGTCCGTCCGGGGTCACGCCGAGGGCGGAGGCACGCTCGGCCACCACGTCGGAGTGAGTGCGGGCCGAGACGACCACATCGTCGAGCTGGAGGTGAACGGAGCGGAAGCGGGGGCCCACCACGTTCCAGTGCACCTGCTTGGCGACCAGGGCCAGGTCGACCAGATCCACCAGCGCGCCTTGCAGGGCTTCGCCGACGGTCTTCAGGTCGGCAGCCGGGAGGGCACTCTTCACGACGGACACGGGGTTCTCCATTCGCAACGCGGTCGGTGGTCGTCCCGAATCGCCTCGGCTGACGCCTCGGGTGACATCCGGGGATTCTTCCACCGATGAGTTCGATTACCAGATGAAATGCCGCCTACCCCACCCACACGCATCAAAACGGTCCACTTCGGGGGACCGAATGGGCCCATCCCCGACGAGCACGGGAGGGCGGCTCGCCCGATCGTCGTCCGGTCACACCCCGCGGAGCGGGGTGTCCTCCAGACGGCGCGTGCCCCTCGTACGCTGGAGCGATGCGTCATCACGATCTGATTGTCATCGGTGCGGGATCCGGCAACGCGGTCGTCGACGAGTCGTTCGCCGACCTCGACGTGGCCATCGTCGAGGAGAAGTGGTTCGGCGGGACCTGTCTGAACGCCGGATGCATTCCGAGCAAGATGCTCGCCTACACCGCCCATGTGGCCCGCACCGTGCTCGGCGCGGACACCTACGACGTGGACGCGCGACTGCGCGCCGTGCGCTGGCGGGAGGTGCGCGACCGGGTGTTCGGGCGACTGGACGCGGAACGCGCGCAGGGGCGGCAGGGGCGCCTCGACGCGGCGAACGTGACGGTGTACGAGGGCACGGCCCGCTTCAACGGCCCCCGTCGACTGCGCATCGACCTGGACGGCGGCCCCGTGGATGTTTCCGCCGGGCAGATCGTCGTCGCGGCCGGCAGTCGCCCGGCGGTACCGCCCGTGGTGGTCGAGTCGGGGGTGCCGTACGAGACGTCGGACACCATCATGCGGATCGACGCGCCGCCCGGTCGACTGGCCGTGCTGGGCGGCGGGTACATCGCCGCCGAGCTCGCCGAGGTCTTCCACGCGACGGGGACCGAGATCACGGTCGTGGAGACCGAGCCGTACCTGCTGGGCCCGCAGGACGAAACGGTCGCCGAGCGTTTCACCGACCTCGCCCGCGCCCGGTACGACCTGCGGCTCGGGCGCGAACTCACGGCCGCCGGCGGGGAGGCGGGCGCGTTGACCCTGACCCTCGACGACGGGTCGACCTTCGAGGCGGACATGCTGCTGGTGGCCGCCGGGCGGATCCCCAACGGCGACCGCCTGGAACTCGGCGCGGCCGGCATCCGCACCCACGATGACGGCCGCATCGTGGTGGACGAGCATCAACACACCACCGCCGAAGGGGTGTTCGCGCTCGGCGATGTTTGCACGCCGGTACCGCTCAAGCACGTGGCCAACCGGGAGGCCGAGGTCATCTCGCACAACCTCCGTCATCCGGACGACCTCATCGGCGCCGACCACGACCTCGTGCCGTCCGCCGTCTTCACCCGCCCCGAGATCGCCTCGATCGGCGCGACGGAGGAGGAATGCCGCGACTGCGGGGGCGACTTCCTCGTCGGCACGGCCTCCTACGCGGACGTGGCGTACGGCTGGGCCATGGAGGACACCACCGGTTTCTGCAAGGTGCTCGCCGAGCCCGGCACCGGGCGCGTGCTCGGCGCGCACATCATGGGGCCGCAGGCCGCCATCCTGATCCAGCCCCTCGTACTGGCCATGACGCGCGGGATCGACGCGCTCTCGCTCGCCAAGGAGCCGTACTGGATCCACCCGGCCCTCACCGAGGTCGTCGAGAACGCCCTCCTCGACCTCGGCCTCGACGGCGACGCCTGACCCCGGTCCCGATCCCGATCCCTCCGTCTGACCGGACTACGTCTGACTCGACCCCGTCCCGCCCGGGACGCACCCCCCACGGTCCCGTTCCTCAGCCCCCTCTTACCCCCGCCTTAAGCGGAACCTAAGAGTCACGGCCACCGCCCCGAATCGAACCGCTGTCCGTTTCGGGGCGGCTAGCGTGCTGCCGCACCCCCGATTTCCGGCACCCCCGATGTCCGGCAACTCGGAACACCAGCACCTCGGACGTCTGGCACCCCGGTTTCCACGCACCTCGGATCCCCGGTGACCCGGATTCCCGGCAACTCAGAGGCAGGCACGCGATGGGCAGCACGATCGGCCACCGGCGCAGGACGAGCAAGACGGCGAAGGCGACAGGCGCGATCGCGGCCGCGGCGGTGATCGCCGGCGCCGCGTTCGCGTTCACCGGGACCGCGCAGGCCGCCGCCGTCGGAGCCGTCTACACCAAGTCCAGTTCCTGGACAAGCGGTTACACCGGCCAGTACGTGATCACCAACAACACCGCGCAGGCGCAGGCCGATTGGACCCTCCGGTTCGACCTGCCCGCCGGCACGAGGATCGACTCCCTGTGGAACGGCACGCACACGGTGGACGGTCAGCACGTCACCGTCAAGCCCGCGAGCTGGAACAAGCAGCTCGCGGCCGGTGCCTCCGTCACGGTGGGCTTCGTGGCGAGCGGGACCGGCGCCCCCGGGAACCCGACGGCCTGCCTGATCAACGGCGTGAAGTGCTCCGTGGACCAGGGGGCGACGCCCCCGCCCGGGGGACGTCCCACCCCGACGGCGAGCGCGAGTGCGACCGCCCCCGTCACCTCGGCGCCCTCCACCCGGCCCACGCCGACCGCGACAGCCACCTCGACCCCCACTCCCCCGCCGGTCACCGGCGCCCCGGCCGGAGGGGCGCGCTTCGCGCCGTACGTGGACACCTCGCTCTACCCGGCCTACGACCTGGTCGACACCGCCACCAAGACCGGGGTGAACGAGTTCCACCTCGCCTTCATCACCTCCGGTGGCAGCTGCGCGCCGCTGTGGGGCGGTGTCACGGACCTCGCGAGCGACAAGGTCGCCGCGCAGATCGGCGCGCTGCGGGCCAAGGGCGGTGACGTCCGGGTCTCCTTCGGCGGCGCCGCCGGGCACGAACTGGCCCTGAACTGTGCGACGGCGGACGCGCTGGCCGCCGCGTACGGCAAGGTCATCGACCAGTACCGCCTGACCAAGGTGGACTTCGACATCGAGGGCGCCGCGCTGCCCGACACCGCGGCCAACGCGCGCCGCGGCCAGGCCATCGCCGCGCTCCAGAAATCGCACCCGGGGCTGGACGTCGCGTTCACCCTGCCGGTGATGCCGGAGGGGCTCACCCAGCCCGGCGTCGCCCTGTTGGCCGACGCGAAGCGGGCCGGCGTACGCGTCGACGGCGTCAACATCATGGCGATGGACTACGGGCCCGCGTACGGCGGCGACATGGGTCAGTACGCCGTCCAGGCCGCGACGGCCACGCAGGCCCAGATCAAGGGAGTGCTCGGGCTCACCGACGCGGCCGCCTGGAAGGCGGTCGCCGTCACACCCATGATCGGTGTCAACGACGTGGCCGGCGAGGTCTTCACCGTCTCGGACGCGACGCAGCTCGTGGACTTCGCGAAGTCGAAGGGCATCGGCCGGTTGGCGATGTGGTCCGCGACGCGGGACCGCCAGTGCGGGCAGGGCGCCGTGGACCACGCCGATCCGACGTGCAGTTCGATCCTCCAGCAGCCGCTGGCCTTCACGAAGGCGTTCGGCGCGCTCCGCTAGCCCGTCACCCGTCGCCCGCCCGTACCCCGTACGCCCGTCGGCACGGCACGAACGCGAGAGCAGCCGCCGGGCCCGTGCGTGGCGGGCCGCGTCGAGGAGTGCCCTCCAGGAGGTGCCCTCCTCCTGGAGGGCCCGGCGCAGGGTCCGGGCGCTGAGGTTGAGTTCCCGGCCCGGGTCGGCGGGGCCGGTGCCGTCGAGCGGGGCGTGTTCGAGCCACTGGCGCACCCGCTCCCCGATCGTCACGGCCTTGGACAGTTCGTGCAGCAGCCGGTCGGCGTAGGCCCGGTGCAGGGCGCCCAGTTCCGGGTCGGAGGGGGCGCGGCGCCGGTCGAGGTCCTCGTTGCCCACCGTGATCGCGTTCTCGGGGGCGTCGAAGGTGACCGGGCAGCCGAGGACACGGGTGTACGGCTCCGGGGAGCCGGCGCGCGGGTGGGTGAACGACACGGACAGGGTGCCCAGTCGTCTCCGGCGACCCAGCGGGCGGCCCTGACCATGCCGGTGAGGATCGCCTCCACCTGCTGGGGATGCATGGTCGCGGGATCCACGGTCGGCCGGTAGCGGATGCGGGTCCGGTCATCGCCCCGGTGCAGGGTGACCGTGCCGGCCTGGCTGACCAGCGGGTGGTAGCGCGCCGCGGCGTCGGCGGCGTCGGCGAGGCTCGCGCAGGTCAGGACCACGTGGCCGAGGACGTGCAGGCTCCCCGGCCGGGCCGGATCCGGTCCCCGACCAGCAGCCCGGTGTGGGGGTTGGCGCCCTCGGTGCCCATCACCGTCGCCCACAGGTCGCGCATCTCGGTGAACCCCAGCCGGTCCTTGGGCGAGTTCCAGGCACCGGGCTCGTCGGCGCCGTTCGTGGTGGCGCTCAGGACCGCGCGGGCGTAGCACGCGGCGACGGTGGAGGGCTCGATGCCGGACATGGCCGTCAGTCAATGCGGGGGCGCGGCTCCCGTCAACCGGCCGTGACGGTCCGGACACCGCCGGGCCCACGCCCGGTGTCGGCCGCTGAAGGTCCGGCGTCGGTCCGGCGTCGGTCCGGGAAGTCAACGAGCCGGCCACCGCGGTCAATGACCGGGGTCCGCGGGCGCTCTTAGTGGTCTGCGTCGTAAATCCTTCGGGGGTTGACGTCGGGCTTGGCGTGCGCTTGCCCGTGTCAGGTGTCGAGACCGGTGAGGTGGAGGTGGCAGGCGGTGTCGAGTGCGTCCTCGGGGGTGCC
>NZ_JAPNLK010000170.1 GCF_026627505.1 Streptomyces sp. H27-H5
CGGCGGGGCGCCCGAGACCGGCCAGTACACGGGCGCCCCTCCGCCTTGCCAGGCACGGCACCGGACACCGCGGCCCTCACCGACAAGATCCGAAAGAGACGACCTAGTGCGTGCGCTTGACCGCCAGGACCCGGTACAGCGCGCCCCCTGCCGGCCCCGCCACCGCGCGCCCCGGCTCTATGGCGAGCCGCGGCACCGCCAGCCCGGTGGCGGCGCAGCTCTCGATCAGTTCGACGCGCAGCTGCCGGGCGAGCGCGGTGAGGTCGAGGGTCGCCTCGCCCGGCCGGTAGGCGACGCCGTGGCCGCCACCCATGTCCAGTTCGGGCAGGACCACGCCGTGCTCGTCGCGCATGCGGGCCATCAGCTCCACCATGCGCCGCAGCGCCACGGCATACGGCTCCACGGTGGTGATCTGAGAGCCGATGTGGCAGTGCAGGCCCGTGAGTTCGAGCTGCGGCTGGCCCAGGATCCGGGCGATGGCGTGCTGTGCGGAGCCGTCGGAGGGGGAGAGGCCGAACTTCTGGCCGTCCGTTCCCGTGCGGATCTTGTCGTGGCCTCCGGCCGAGACGCCCGGTACGACGCGCACCATCACCTTCTGGTGGCCGTGGGTGCCGACGGCGGCGGCGATGCGGGCGATCTCGGACGGGCTGTCGATCACGATCCGCCCCACCCCGAGCCGCAGCGCGGTCGCGATGTCCCGGGGCGACTTGGCGTTGCCGTGCAGCACGATCCGCTCGGGCGGAAACCCGACGGTCACCGCGAGCTCCAGCTCCCCGGCCGAGCACACGTCCAGGCCCAGTCCTTCCTCTTGGACCCAGCGCACCATCGCCCGGGAGAGGAACGCCTTGGCTGCGTAAAGGACTTCGGCTTCGGGAAAGGCGTCGCGGTAGGTGCGGCAACGCTCGCGGACCTCACCCTCGTCCAGGACGTAGGCGGGAGTGTCGAACCGCTCGGCGAGCTCGGCCAGCGACACCCCGCCGACGGCAACGCCGCCGTGCGGGAGCCGGGTCGTGGACGCGGGCCATATCGACAGGTCATCGGTACGGGGCGCGACCTCGGGGAGGGCGGCGATCGTCATGGTGCGATTCCCTTCAGACGGTCCGGGCAGCGGTCTCGGGTGCCTGGAGCACCGCGACGTCGACCGGTCCGGGGGCCGTCGCCGTGGTGGCCGAGGGGGCGGTGAGGGTCGGATCGACGGTGAGCAGCGATGCCCCGAGGGGCTCGGCCATCGCTCGGAGCGCGGACGCGGAGAGCCGGACCCAGGGCTGCTGCGCGCCGAAAGTGGCCGTCAACCGCTCGGGAGTGGTGAAGCCGACGGCGGTACGGGCACCCAGCGGGGTGCGGAAAAGGCGTACCACCGCCTGGGCGGGACCCGGCCGAGCCGGCACGTACAGGGGTCCGGCCGGGGTCCGTTCCTCAGGCTCCGGGTCGTCTTCGTACTGGAACAAACACATGGGGCCTCCAGGGAACCACGAGCGGCCGATGAGGCCCCGGATGCGGGGAGGCGGTCCGGGGCGCGACATCGACGCTATGCCCGCGACCGCACGCCTGTGGTCGCCCGTTGACGGGACCCTGACGGCGGCGACCCGACTCCATACGGCTCACTGATGGCGAGGCCCGGCGCCGTCAGGAGCACGTCATGAACTCCGGGGGCCGCGTCAGAAAGACATCGGCAATCCGCCACACGTGTCGCCCTGGCCCTTCATGGAGTCGTGGGAATGGTGGGGCTCCCGGAAGCGAGCTCGGGAGCCCCAGCTCCTGCAACGTCACGGCCTTGACGGCCTGCCGTGCCGCCGCAGTGGAACGGCTGCGCGAGGTACTCGACGGCGCCTTCGGAGCCGCGAAGCCCGGCGTCACCCTCGCGGGCCTCACCGTACGGGCCACACCCGGCGCCGCCCTCGTGGACACCGCCCGCCGCTCCGATGACCTCCTGGTGGTGGGCATACTGTGGACGCATCCGGCCGTGCCGCCTCAAGTGCTTGGCTGCCGTCGGTCCTACTTCTCGGCCGTGCCGGGTTTCCCGCTGCCGGATTCCTGATAGAGGCCCGCGTAGGTGGGCGAGTCCTTGACCAGGTCGTCGCAGAACGCTGCGACGTCGGTGCCGATGAGTTCCAGGACGCCGGCACAGGGTCGGGATCCTGTCGGTCTTGGATGCGGAGAACGCCAAGGCGCCCAGGGCGCGACTCGTCACCACCAATGGAGGGGAAGTTACGACAGAAGAAGCGCAAGGACAGGCGTCCGCCGGGCACTCCCAGGCCGGCCTCGGGATCCGGGGCTCCTTCTTGCGCGCCTGCCGCCTGCTAGGCGAGGGCGTTCACCACGCGATGCTCGGCATCGTTCATCTGCACCACCTTGCGTGCCGCGCCTGACCACACGTGACGGAAGCGTTGTCCGTTCAGGATTCGGTGGGCAGAGGCTGGACCAGGCGGACAGAGTTCTCCTCATCCACCTCGGTGTGGGTGGCGCGTACCATTCAGTGGCCGGCAGGAAGCGGCGCCGAGGCCTGGGGGGCATCCCGCCGCCGGGGTACTCGACGTCCAGTTCGGAGCCCGCTTCGGCGGAGTCCATGAGTACGGCCGGACCATCCGACCCCCAGGTTCCGTAGCTCCCCACGCCGTGGCCGGGTCTGCGAGGACAGTGCCCGCGGCGCCCATTGGCGCCGGCACAGTGAAGGGCTCACGGCCTGCGGCAACCGACAGGCACCGATAGGTGGTGTCGGCTGAGCCGCCTGGCGAGGCGGGGCCGGCCATATGGCCGAGGCGCGCATCGCGGAGGTTGCGGCATCCTGGAGGGTCTCGCCGGGTCGAGACGTCCGAATTACATGCACATGCCGCTCGGGTCCGTCGTTGTTCCGGCTCGTGTCGATCGTGTGGAGGACATCCTGTGACCCTGGTGTGCCGTGTGCCCGTGACGGAGGGGACGCTGTGACAGTCCTTTTGTCTCCGACCGCATCCCCAGTACCCGGCCGGCGGAGCTCCCGACGATTCGTCATGTCGACACGCGTGGCCGGGTGGGCGATGCCGGTTCTTGCGTTCGCACTTGGGGTGTAGGGCAACACGGGACCGTCCGCGTGGACGGACGAGATCGTCACCATGGACGTGGCGCGGCGGTCCTGGTCGGAGTTGTTCGCACTGCTCGGCCGGGTCGACGCGGTGCACGGACTGCACTACGTGCTGATGCACGTGGTGGGGCAGATGACATCGGTGACCGAGTTCACGATGCGCGTTCCCTCGGCGGCGGCGGTCGCCATCGCCGTGGCTGGCACGGTATGGCTGGGCCGCACGCTCGGCGGGCCCAAACTCGGCACATGTGCGGGACTGGCACCTCGCGGTGGCGCCGACGGCATCCCGTTACGCGCAAGAGGGGCGCTCATTCGCCTTCGCCATGGCGGCGGCCGTCCTGGCCACCGGGGCATTGACCAAGGTCCTGAACGGGGACGACCGCCGACGATGGCCGATCACGTACGCCGTGCTGGTGGCGTTGCTGGGCTGGTTCAACGTCATGGGGCTGCTGCTGCTGCTCGCCGCACGCCGCCGGCGACGTCGGTGGCCAGGTGCTTGCCGCTGGCCTGATCGACGAGGTGCGCATGGACGTCGTACCCGTGGTGTTCGGGTCCGGCAAGCGCTACTTCGGGTCGGTCCACGCGCAGAACCTCTTGGAGGATGCTGACGTGGTGATTCAGGGCAACCGGGTGCTGCACCTGCGCTATCGGGTGCGCCGTTGACCGATCTGAGCGGGTGCCCTTGGTCGGGCGGCCGACGCGGATCCGCCCGGCACCTCAGTGGACTTTCCCAGCCGGCACTCCGCCCAGCACGTTGAGAGCGTGAGCGTGGCCTTCAACGCACGCCTCGCGCGCGGCGGTGCGCTCAGCGGGCGCCCGACGTCGCCACGAGCAGCGCCCACCGCCGTACGAGCGGGGGTGGGCAGCCGGCCCGTCCGTCGCCAACCGGGTCAGGGTACGAAGCGCACTGTCGGGTCGTCCGAGCCCCGCAGCAGGTGCACGGTCAGCGCCCTACCGGCCGCCTGCTCCTCCGCGGGTGAGACGGGCACCGGCAGCCGCAGCGCCCGGTACAGGTCCGTGCGGTGCACGGCGAAAGTACTCCCCATCACCCCGCCGAACCGCTGCGAGCGCGGGCAGAGAGCCGTACGCCACGACGGTCACGACCAGCAGTCCAGCCGGTACCACCCAGCAGGAGACGGGCGCCATGACCGCCGCGAAGGTCATCGCCCACATCAGGCTCGCCGTCGCCCGGTCCAAGGTCGCCCGAGCCAGTTCGGCTGTGAGCAACACGAGTTCGGGCAGCACCCGCGACAGGGCGGACCACACGACGGCCGGGCGCGACCGTAGCGGTCGGCGATGCGGCGCTCCGAGGCGTGTACCAGGTTGCCCAGCCGGGTGGGGACGGCGTAGAGCGGGTCGGCGGGGCGGCGCACGCGGGCGCGTTCGCAGCGCTGGTGGGCGTCGAGTTCGCGGCGGCCGGCGGTGGGTGCGGAGAGGGCGGTCGCCGCCTGCTGCCATTCGGCCGTAGCCGTCGTGGCCCGGTCCTGCTTGTCTCCCGGCATGCCAAGCCTTGCCCTGTCGCTTGCAGAAACGGATCAATGTTCCGTATCTTGAAGCGGAGCGTTGTTCCGCTTCGCTTTCGTCATGTTTCCGTCCCTGGCACCCCCATTGGCCAAGGGACGAGCCCGATTTCCCGGAGGACGACAATGCAGTACCGCACGCTGGGACGCACCGGTGTCCAGGCGAGTTCGCTGGCGCTGGGGGCGATGAACTTCGGCGCGATCGGCGGCACCACCCAGGACGATGTCGACCGGATCGTCGGCGCCGCCCTGGATGCCGGGATCAACCTCATCGACACCGCCGACATGTACAGCGGTGGGCAGTCGGAAGAGATGGTCGGCAAGGCGCTCGCCGCGCGCCGGGATGACGTCATGCTCGCCACGAAGGCCGCCCTGCCCATGAGCGAGGAACGCAACCACCAGGGAGCCTCGCGTCGCTGGCTCGCCAAGGCCCTTGATGACAGCCTGCGTCGGCTCGACGTCGACCACATCGATCTGTACCAGATCCACCGCTGGGACCCGCGGACCAGGGACGAGGAGACACTCTCGGCGCTCACCGACTTCCAGCGCGCCGGCAAGATCCGGTACTTCGGGACCTCCACGTTCCCCGCGTACCGGCTCGTGCAGGCCCAGTGGACCTCCCGGGAGCACCGGCTGGGCCGCTACGTCACCGAGCAGCCGAATTACTCGATCCTGCAACGCGCTGTCGAAAGCGAGGTTCTGCCGCTCGCAGGGGAGTACGGCCTCGGAGTACTCGTGTGGAGCCCGCTGGCGTCCGGCTGGCTGACCGGAGCCGTACGCGAGGGCCGCGAAGTCACCACGAGCAGGTCCGCGTTCATGCCTCAGCGCTTCGACGTCTCCGTTCCGGAGAACCGCGCCAAGATGGATGCCATTGAGAAGCTGGCCGTTCTCGCCGACGAGTCCGGCATCACCATGATCCAGATGGCACTCGGCTTCGTCACCGCCCACCCACTGGTCACCAGCGCCCTGATCGGCCCCCGGACCATGGAACATCTGCACTCCCAACTGGCCGCCGCTGACACCATCCTGCCCGCAGAGATCCTCGACGCCATCGATGCCATCGTGTCCCCCGGAGTGGACCTCGCACCACAGGAGAAGAACCCGACTCCCGCACCCGCGATCACAGATCCCTCATTGCGACGCCGCGCCTCCTGACCCGCTTCCCTCGGGCCCGCAGCGCGGAGTTGTAGGCGAGGACCGAGCGGGAGCCCGGGGGCCCGGCACCAGGGTCGTCACCCCGAAGGACACCGAGGTGTTCGGGTATCCGGGGTCCATGGCGTGTGCGCCGTCTCCAGGGTCACCGCTGGGGGCGACGGAGTCGACGGGCAGCGCGACCGACAGCCGGGTGCCCGAGTCCACCGGGAAGACGCGCTCGTCCATCCGCGCGAGTTCGGACAGCGCCTCGGGGGCGAGTCAACCCTCGTCGCAGAGCTGTCATGCCATCACGGCGGCGTCGTGGAAGTTCAGTGCGATCGCATCCACCGGGACGGTGTGCTTCTCCAGCCAGGCGCCCCAATTCCCGTCTGCGTGGTCACGTTTCCTTCGGGAGAGCCTCGTCGAGGGTCCCTGGCCTTGTCTTTGCGGCCTGGCCGTCCGCAAGCCGCCCGCTGCGCCGACGCGGCCGTCCGTGGCCGGCTCGTCGAGCACGTCCGCGCGACCCCCTGAGTGGTGCTGCCCGCTGACCGGGCATCGGCTGGAGTGCCTGCGGGAATTGGCCGGCAGGTGCGTCACGGGTTGGTGGGGTGCGGGGCTACGTTCTTAGGGCTCCGGAGAGGCGGCTGTCCGAACGTGCGGGCCACAGGCGGGCGGTGGCGGCCTCTCCAGTGCCCCGGCTCCGCCGAGGGGCCGGGTCCCCCACGCGTGAAGGAAGACGACCATGTCTCTGGGCACCTGGCTGAAAGTCGGCACCTCCGCCGCCGCGATGGTTCTCGCGGCGGCAACCGCCGCGACCGCGGCACCCACGCCCATACCGGACGCCACCGCAGCGGTAGTGACGCTCCGGTACGACGACAGTCGGGCCGGCGGATGGGAAGCGGCCATCGCGGCCGGGGTCGCTTCCTGGAACGCGAACGTCGGCAACGTTCGGCTGGTGGAGGCCGCGCCCGGGGTCCGGGCCGAGATCGTCATCGTGGCCACCACCGGCTGGCCGCAGGCCACCCTCGGCCCGGTCCGTCCGGGGCGACAGGTACGAGTCGAACTCGGTGCGGAGGCGGTGAGTCAGGGGTACGACAAGACGCGCATCGCCGCGCACGAGCTGGGCCACAGCCTGGGCCTGCCGGACACCAAGCCGGGGCCGTGCTCCCAGCTGATGTCCGGGTCCACCGCCGGGACTGCCTGCACCAATGCCGTGCCCAACGCGACGGAGCGGTCCCGTGTGCAGAACGCGTACGCGAACGGACTCGCGGCAACCGTGCCGACCGACGGCCGGGTACTCATCGACGCCCCCTGATCGTCGGGGTCGACGGGTGGGCCGGTGCGGGGCTTGGCGGCTCAAGGCGGCCGGGATCGGATCGATTGCCGACGGACTCGCCGAGCGACAGCAGGGATCGGACGGTGAGTTCGGCTTCCCGGCCACTCTGGTGAAGCTCTCAGAGCAGCTGCTGGGTCTGCGTACGCCCGCCTTCGACCAGGCGGCAAGGAGATCGGGTACATGCCGTGGGTCGAAGAGGACGCCAGGCCATCCACGACCAGAGCATCCAGGGCCTCGACGTGTCGATCAACGGTACGTCGCGCACCGTCAACTCCGGCAAGGGCGCTGGCTCGACACCCCGGACGAGTTCGACAAGCTGACAGCCGAGAAGGCGAAGTAGCGGGTTCTGCTCCCGGCACCTTGGCTGCCGGGTGCCGAACGGGATGTGTGAGACTCCCCCGAATGATCTTTCGGGGGGAGTCTCACGTTGAACGCGTTTTTGAAGAGGGTGTGGATCGCGCTGGCCGCGACTTTGGTCGTGAGTCTGGCCGCGGTGATCCTGCCGAACCAGGTACAGATCGACGACGACGGGCGTGTGCATCTGGGGGCGCCCGTGGCCGAGCCGTCCGTATCCGCGTCGGTGCCCGTGCCGGAGCCTGAACCCACGTCGCCTGCCCTCACCCGCGACGAGGTGGACGAGGTGATCCGGACGGCGGTCCGCGCGGCGGGCCTGGACCCGGAGCAGGGAAAGTCGACGGTCCCGGCCGGATCCGAACTGAACAGGACGGGCTGGACGGCCGTCCTGGAGAAGGCCGCCGCCCAGCCCAAAGTGAAGGCGATCTCTGCGGACTTGGAGCGCCAGGGCTGGGTGCTGAACCCGCACCGCGACAGCGCCGATACCTCCCGCAGCTACAAGCGCGGGGGCTGGTACCTGCTGGTGCACGCGCGCGGGACGACCCAGGCACCGTCCAACGCGCTGGGCGACTCGCAGACCGATCTGACCATGACCGGGCTCCAGCTCAACCTGTCCGACGTGCCGCTCCCTGAGGTAACCGTCCGCATGCGCTGAACCGTCAATCGGGAGGTGGCCGGCATGAGGCTCCCGGGCCTTGAACAGCAGCCGCTGATCCAACTTCCGTGGCACCCGGTCCGGGTCCACTGTCCGGTCAGGCCCGCCTGCCTGACGAGCACGAACCGGTCACGGTCCTGGTTGGGGCGTCGTTCCCGGGCGGGCGCTCGCCCGCACTGCGCGCACAGGTGATCACGTCCCCGTCCCGGTCCCCGGTCTCGTGTGGTCCCTGCTCGTCCGGCTCGATCGAAAGCGTTCCGAGGGCGGGAACGGTTGCTCCGGTGATCTCGCCGTTTGCGTACAGGCGGCTGATGGTGCGCCCCGTCCCGATGGTTCGCTGGACGCCGGCTGGTCATGTACGTGGCGATGGACGTGCAGTCGCGCCCGCCTGGACCGGCTGCGCGCCCTCGCCCCGGCCGCCGGCTGAGCGCTGCGGGCCGGTGTTGTTGGGCCTTCCGGCGCAATCCTGGGCGCTTCTCCCGCACCTTCCCGTGAGGCCGGCGGTCCGGCGCCTAGGTTGGTCGGTCGAAGCAGAGGTCGTCGACCATCGGAGTCCTTGCATGAATGCGACCGGTACGCCGAACGGCATGCCCCGGCGTCAGTTCGTGGCGCTTTCCGGTGCCCTGGGTGCGGGTGCCCTGCTGGCCGGGGCGGGCGGCAGCGCGTCCGCGGCGGCGTGTCCGCCGCCCGGTTCCGGCGGTTCGTCGTGTTGTCCCTGTCCGACGGATCCGCCGCCTCCCGGCGGCCCGAGCCCGTGCCCCCCGGCCCAAATGCAAGCCCTCTGCGGCAGTCCCGCGGACACCGACCCGCTGTGGCAGGACGTGCAGTACTGCACGCAGGGGATCGTCCCGCCCAGCGGGCACAAGGCGGACTGCCTCAGAAGCCGTTGCTGAACCGGAAGGGCCGTCGCTTGATCGGTTGATTCTTCCTGGTCAGGCATGGGGTGGGTGCTGGTGCGGCAGGCTCGTTGGGTCGGGTTGTCGTCGTGCTGGAGGTGCTGGAATG
>NZ_JAPNLK010000171.1 GCF_026627505.1 Streptomyces sp. H27-H5
ACTTACGAGGTGCCCTCTTGCTCGGGTCTGATGGAAGCGTAGAAACTCCCATCATCCCAGGTCAGCGGGCACCTCTTCTGATTTCTCCATCCACAGCCCGACCACTACGCGGTGGATCCAGGCTGACTGCCGAGAGGGCGCCGGTGATCTGTACGGCCTCCCGGTTGGTGGCGGTGTCCGTGCCCTGGCCGGTGACGTGCAGCCCGTCGAAGAGGCAGTTGACGATGCGGGCGCGGCGTACCGCGTTGAGTTCCACGGCGTGGGCGGACGGCGTGTCGAGCACGGTGCAGTCCTGGACGAGGATGCCGTCGGCGTGGGCGAAGCCGATGGCGTCGCTCTGCTGCTGGTACGTGCTGCCGCGCATGTCCCAGGTACCGCCGAGCAGGGCGATGTCGCCGGCGCCGTCGTAGGCGGAGACCGGGGTGACCGAGTCGAAGTTCTTGACCAGGGCCCCGCAGTCCTTGGTGCGCAGGACGTGTGCCCCGTACGCGGACACGGTCATCCGGGGGCCGAGGACGAGCCCCTTCGTGAGCGGGTACCGGCCGGGCGGGATCAGCAGGGTCGCGCCCTCGGGCACGGCGCGTGCGGCCGTCAGGGCGGCCTGGAACGCGGCGGTGTCGTCGGTGGTGCCGTCGCCCTTCGCCCCGTAGGCCAGGACGTCGTGGACGCTGCGCCGGTCGCCGGCCGCCGCGGCGGCGGGGCCGGCGGCCACCACCTGGCCGGCTCCCAGCGCGCCCACGAATCCGCCCGCCGCCAGGATCACGCCACGTCGATGCACTTGTACTCCCCCGTCGATTCACCTTGTTGAACGGGCCGCCCGGGCCCGAGGGGAGGCTATCGGCCGGGAGGGAAGTCGTCCGTCCGGGGGGCCGGTCCCGTGCGTCGATCGTGAGCGGCGCCGTGGAGGCGGACCGGGCGGGGACACTGTGCCGGACCAGGAGAGGCGAGGTGGCTGAAGTGGCGGAGGCTGGGCAGGACGGGCCCGACGGCGGGGGTGCCACCGAGGGCGCCGGCTATCGGCAGGAGCTGAAACGGTCGCTCGGCTCTTCCAGGTCTTCGCGATCTCGTTCGCGTTCATCTCGGTGGCGGTCGGGATCTTCGCCACCTTCGACCAGGTGTTGCTGACGGCGGGCCCGGTGGGGATCTGGCTCTGGCTCATCGCCGCGGTCGGGCAGACCCTCGTGGCGTTGGTGGTCGCGCAGTTCGCCGCCCGCATCCCGTTGAGCGGCTCTTCCTACCAATGGGCGTCCCGGCTCGGCAACCCCAGGGTCGGCTGGTGGTTCGGCTGGCTGACGTTCTGTTACCTGGCGATCGCCGTGGTCGCCATCGACAACGCCCTGGCGAGCCAGGCCTTCATGCCGCTGGCCGGCATGGCCCCGGACGAGGACACCGCCGTCGCATCGGTCGTGGCGGCCGGCGTGCTCGGCATGCTGTTCCTGATCACCCTCACCGTCGCCTTCTTCGGGGCGGGCATCGTCGTGGAGCTGATCACCGCCTCGACCATCCTCCCCGCCCTCATCTACGGGTCCACGATCGTCCTCTACCTCGTCGTACGCCGCCGACTCGACCGCCGGAAGGGCGCGTTCGACCTGGGGCGCGGCGAACTGCCAGTGGCGGTCTGCGCCCTGGCCTGGACCCTCTTCGCCCTCTTCGTGCTCGTGGCACCGGACGAGGCGCTGACCTCCGTCGTCATCGTCGCGGGCCTGCTCGTCCTCGGAGCCCTGCTCTTCCTCGGCATGCTGGTCTTCGACCGTCAGGCGTTGGCCTCCGAGCCCACGTCCGGGTCCGCGTCAGGGTCCGCGTCAGGACCGCCGTCAGGGCCCGGGGGCGGGACACCCCCGGGCCCTGACGGCGAAGCGGGTCCGGCGCGTTCCCCTGTCGGGTGGACCGGTGGGCCGGTGGTTCGGCGGTCTAGTTGTACGGCTCCAGGGTCATGAAGGCCTCCTGCGGATTGCCGTCGTGCACCAACGACTCGTGGGCGCCCACGTCGTCGAAGGCGAAGCCGTACGCCTTGCCGTCGGCCATCTGGCCGTGGATGACGCGGGAGTAGTGATTGGTGACGGCGTCACGGTAGAAGTTGCCGCCGTTCGCGTCGGGTTGGTTCGGGTTCGTCAGGAGCGTCGACCGGTTGAAGCCCGCGCAGAGGGTGCGGGAGATCGGGCCGCGGACGAGGTCGTTGGGTGCGTCCAGGAGTTTGTAGCAGCCGAAGATGCTGTCGGAGTCAGGCTTCTGGAAGCCGGCGACCACCGCTCCCGAGCCGTTGGTGAAGTTCATGACGTTGCCCGATACCCGGCCGAAGTACTTGGTGTTCGGTTCGTTCGCGAACGGTGTCACGGTGAGCGTGGATGAGCTGTACTTGTTCCAGACCCGGTTGACGTAGTCGTTCATCGCGCCGGCCGGGATCCCGCCCGCCTCGATGCCGTGCCCGGGCGAGAGCGCTCGCAGGGGTGTGCCGTCGGAGCGGCTCTGGATCAGTCCGCCCCAGCCGGCCGCACGCAGTTGGTCGAACACGGCGTTGTAACCACCCGGCTTGAGTCGACCGACCGTGCTGACCGTGCCGTTGGCCGCTTTGACGCCGACCGCGTACGGAGCCGAGAACATGTCGACCTGAGTGCTGTTGATCCACAGACCGGCGTCGTTGAGCGTGTACTCGGACCAGTTGAACAGGGTGTTGCGGTTGGGGTCGGAGGGGTTCTGCACGGCAGGCTGCACCAGGCCGCCGGTGGTGAGCTTGAAGACGATCTTCTGTCCGATGGAGAAGTAGACGCGTCCGGAGAACTTCGGCATCCGGATCGTCCGCGTCTGCCCGTTGGCCGGGCCCGCGATCGACGCGTCGGGCGCGGGGGTGGGGGGATTGCCGCCCGCCGGCCAGGGATGGAACGTGCCGTTGGCGTCGGCCCAGCCCTGCTGTCCGGTGCTGAGCAGGGTGCCCAGGTTGTAGACGTAGACCGGCTCGCCGCGTCCTGAGTTGTTCTTGATCGTGAGCGGGATGGTGGCGGGTACGGCCTCCGCGGAGGTCGACGGACCGAAGACCATCAGGCCGGCGGCGACAACCAGCGCCGAGACGCCGGAGCCCAGCACTTTCGATAAGCGGAACATGCTCTTCCTCCTGGTGGGGGGCGCCTGCCGGTGGGGTGCCCCGCCCCTGCGCCCTGAGGGGCGACATGGGCGGGGCGGGCAGGGCGGGGAGAGATGCCTTGAATACTGAGAGCGCTCTCAGAATCAGGTTGCGTTCACCTTCTGTCAATGAATCCGGCACGGCTTCGAGAACCCGACCGCCTTCGCGCCGGCCGAGACGGCGGCGTACGCAGGTCCCGCGCCCCGCGTCTCGGCGTCCCCGCTTCGGCGACACGTCGACGGCACACCCACGGCGAGTCGACCGCGAGTCGACCGCGAGCCGAAGTGACGTCGACGGGAATCGGGATCGCGGCGTCAACTCCTGGTGGCCGACGGGGTCGGCGGCTACGTTGTCGCCTGTTCCCCAGCCACTCGTGACGGAGGATCACCGCATGCAGACCCGCTCAGCCCACATCCCGCGCAAGCGAGTGGGGTGGGGCATGTCCCTCGTTCTGGTCGCGGTCACCGCGCTCCTCGGGGCAACGCCCGGGGCCGCCTCGGCGACGACTCCCGCCGCGCCGGCCGTTCCCGTCCTGTCCTGGGGCCCCTGCGCCGACCCGGGCGACGGCTTCGAATGCGCGACCGCCCAGGTACCGCTCGACTACCGCAGACCCACCGGGCCCACGCTCCCGCTCGCGGTCACCCGACACCTCGCGGCCGACCCGGCCCGTCGCACCGGCGTCCTGGTCCTGCACCCCGGCGGCCCCGGCAACTCCGGTGTGAACTTCGCCCGTGACAGTTACGAGGCGCTCCCCGCCGCCCTCCGCGACACCTTCGACGCGGTCGGGTACGACATGCGCGGTGTGGCGCGCAGCGGACAGGTGGAGTGCTGGAACGACACGGAGTACTCCGCCGCCGTCGACGCCGCCCGCGGTGTGCCCGGCCCGGGGGCCCTGCGCGGCGCCGTTCGGCAGGGGCTCGATTTCGCCACCGCCTGCCGGCGACGGTCGGGAGACCTCGTGCCGTTCATCGGCACCGCCTCGAATGCCAAGGACATGGACCTGCTCCGCCAGGCCCTCGGCGAGGAGACCCTCTCCTTCTACGGTCGTTCCTTCGGGAGTTACGTCGGCACGGTCTATGCCGCGCAGTTCCCGCGACGGGTCCGCGCCATGGTCCTGGACGGGGCCTACGATCCGCGGCACTACGCCGACGTGCCGTACGCCTACGACGCCAAGCAATTCATCGCCCTGGACACGGCGGTCGGCCGGTTCCTGGACTGGTGCGCCCAGAACGCCACCACCTGCGGATTCGGCGAAGGGCGCCCGAGGCAGGCGTTCGAACAGCTCAAGCGGGACCTGGACGCCGACCCCGTCATCACGGCGAGCGGACGCCCGGCCACCGGATACACCCTCGCCTACCGACTGATGTTCAACATCAACTCGGGCAAGGAGGTGTGGCCCTATCTGGGAGAGGCCCTGAGGGCGGCCCAGGCACACCGGAGTTCGTTCCTGTTGTCCCCGCCCTCCCCCGCGTCCTTCGACTTCCTCAACGTCAACATGGCCGTCGAGTGCGCGGACCGCGCCTATCCGACGAGCCCCCTCCTGCTGGGCGCGCTGGTCAGCGCCCATGTCGCCTCCGCGCCGCTGCTGGGACCCGCCATCGGCCTCGGGCCGCCCACCTACGACCACAACCACGCACCCACCTGCGCCCAGTGGCCGGCGGAGCGCCCGAGCCGGTTCGAGGGCTCCTACCGGGCGGCCGGTTCCGCCCCGATCCTGATCCTCGGCACGACCGGGGACCCGGACACCCCGTACCAGGACGCGCTGGCCCTCGCCGGGACGCTGGACAACGGGCGGCTGCTGACCTTCGACGCCGAGGGACACACCGCGTACAACCGCAGTGCCTGTGTGAGCGCCCTGGTCAACGAGTACCTCGCCACCCTGGCGCTGCCCGCGCGGGGCACCGTCTGCGCGGACGAGACACCCCCGCAATCGCCGACCCTCCGCACCGAAAGGATCGAGGTGGACGAGACGCGCGAGGTGATCCCCGCCCTGCGCCGAGCCGTCGCGCCAGGTGCGTACGCCGGACCCGACCCCGAGGGCTCGGCGTACGCACCCGGCGATGCGCCCCGGCCGGGGTCGGCGCGAGTTCGGCCGACTCGGCTGTGAGCGAAGGGAGTTCAGGCCTCAGCGCCGGTGGGGCACGTGCGGGCCATGGCCGAGTACGTAGGACACCGACACGATCGCGGCGATCCAGACGGCCACTCCTGCCCAGACCAGGCGCCCTTCTCCGTTCATGCCGGCCGCCACCACCAGGGCCAGCGCGGCACACAGCAGAGTGGCCATCACCACCATCAGGCCGACCGGCAGCCGACGCTCCGCCCGCCGATCCGGCCGAGCACGACTCCCTCCGTGCGACTCGTCCCGCAGCCCCGCGACCAACTGGTCCCAGGCCGCCGACTCCCGCATCGTCAACCGTTCCCTCTCCACACCCACCCCCGGACAACACCCAGCACCACGCTGCTCCCTACGCGCATACCCCGCCGGCCCCACCTCATGCGGACGTTCCGCGCGGCCGGACAGGACGCTCCGCTTCCGTATGGCCGGCAGACACACCGCAGGTCGGCTCGACCGCGTGCGGCAGGCGTGGACACGCGGGTCGGCGGCGGGCGCCGGCAGGGGCGGCCGTCCGCCCGACCGGATCGCTCGGGGTGCTCTTGCGTTCGACCTGACGCAGGCTGGGTGGATGGCCGACCAGACGGAGATCGTCATTCATCCCGTGTCGCCGAAGGGCGGGCGGAAAGTCACGGTGCACGCGCTGGGCGTGGACGCGGACCTGGGCCGCGCGCACTCCACGAGCGATGTCTCCGAGTTCCTCCGGCGTGCCGGGCTGGAGGGCGTGGACCTGTCCGAGGACGGTCCGATCCGTTGGGAAGGCGGCGGCCCCGAAGTCTGGGCCTCCGACACCTGACGGCGGGTACGCGGCGAACGCCCGGCCGGGGCCGACGGGCCGGACAGGGTCACGAGGCCGGTGGCGGCCCGGTCGATCAGGGTGATCACTGCGCGTGGGCGTGGTCGCTCTCCCTGCCCCGGGGCCGCTGCGTGGTGCAGCCCGGGGCAGGGGGGCGGTGAGTCTCGACCGCCCGTTTCGGAGTGGCCGGGACCCCCGTCAGGACACACCAGCCGCCTGTCTCCGGACCCGCCACCACACCGGTGGACCGGTTCCGGCCACCCGCATGGGTGGGTGGGGAGGGCCCGGTGTGGGCGCCTGACGCCCTACAGCCACTTGTTGCGCCGCAGGGCCCGGTACACGACGGAGCAGGCGACGATGATGACCGCCCAGACCGCAGGGTAGCCGTAGGGCGACGTGAGTTCGGGCATGTGCTCGAAGTTCATGCCGTACACCCCGACGATCATGGTGGGGACGGCGATGAGGGCGGCCCAGGCGCTGATGCGGCGCATGTCCGCGTTCTGCTGAACGCCGAGCTGGGCGATGCCGGCGCTGAGCATGCCGGTGATGAGCTCGTCGAAGGAGAGGATCTGTTCGCTCACCCGTTGGTGGTGGTCGGCGACGTCACGGAAGTAGGTGGCCACCTCCCGCGGGATCTGGGGGGTCTCTTCACTGAGGCGTCGCAGGGCGGGGGCCAGTGGCATGACGGCGCGCTTGAATTCGAGGAGTTCCCGCTTGAGCTGGTAGATGCGCCCGGCGTCGACCGGCCGGTCCGGGGAGAAGACCTCGCTCTCCAGTGTGTCGACGTCACCGGCGAAGGAGTCGGCCACTTCGACGTAGCGGTCGACGACCATGTCCGCGACCGCGTGCAGGACGGCGGCGGGGCCGCAGCCCAATTGCCGCGGGTCGTCCTGCAACTGTTGCCGTACGCCTTCCAGCGGCGGGGCGCTGCCGTGCCGGACGGTGATCGCGTACCCGGGACCGGCGAACACCATGATCTCGCCGGTGTCGACGATCTCGCTGGTCGCGGTGACCTTGTCGTGGTCGACGTAGACGATCGTCTTGAGCACCAGGAACAGCATGTCCTCGTAGCATTCCAGCTTGGGTCGCTGGTGGGCGTGGACGGCGTCCTCGACCGCGAGGGGGTGCAGGCCGAAGGCCTCGGCGACCTCCTGTAGCTGCTCCTCCGTGGGCTCGTACAGGCCGATCCACGCGAACCGTCCCGCCTCCGGATCTATGCGGTCCAGGACCTTGCCCAGGTTCACCTGTCCGGGAATGCGCTGTCCGTCCTCGTAGAGGGCGCAGTCCACCACCGCCGACGGCAGACCCTCACCACCGTCCTTGCCGTCCCGCTGCGCCGTCATGTCCGCCTCTTCGTCCCTCGTCCGCCAGGTAGGCGGGCCACCTACCCCCGACCAGCGTTTTCTCACCCGGTGACGCTTGTGACATCGGTCGGCCGGCGGATCGGCGGGCTCCTACTGCGGCTGCGTGGCGATCTGGATCAGGTTTCCGCAGGTGTCGTCGAAGACGGCGGTGGTGACGGGGCCCATCTCCACGGGCTCCTGGGTGAAGCGGACGCCGAGGCCGCGCAGGCGCTCGTACTCCGCCCGCACGTCGTCGACGGCGAACTGGGCGAGCGGGATGCCGTCGCCCACGAGCGTGTCGCGGTACGGCTTGACGGCGGGGTGGCCGGCGGGCTCCAGGAGGAGTTCGGTGCCGCCGAGCTCGTCGGGCGAGACGACGGTCAGCCACCGGGCCGTCTCCCCCACCGGGACGTCGTGCTTCTTCACGAAGCCGAGGATCTCGGTGTAGAAGGCCAGGGCCTTGGCCTGGTCGTCGACGAAGACGCTGGTCAGACGGATCTTCATGGGGTGTTCTCCTCCGGTTCGGATGCCTCGGGCACCGGCCATCGCTCGGCGATCTGTCGCAGTGGGGCCGCGTTCAGATCGTGGAACTTGTAGCGGCCCTCCCGCCGCGTCTCGACGAGCCCGGCGGCCTCCAGCACGGCGAGGTGCTGGGAGACCGCCTGCCGCGACATGCCGAGCCGATGTTTCATGCTCAGCCGCGAGCAGATCTCGAACAGCGTCTGTCCTGATTTGTCCGTGAGCTCGTCGAGGATGATGCGACGGGTGGAGTCGGCCAAGGCTTTGAAAAGGTCGTCGGCCACGACCCCAGGATAGGCAACCATTCACTTGCATATCAAGTGGAGGCCGCCACCGCGGCCCGCATCGGGCGCCGACCGCGGGACCCGGACACGCGAAGGGGGGCGAGCACATGGCTCGCCCCCCTCCCGCTTCCACCGAGATCACCCCACGCCCGGTGCACATCTCCACGGCCCACATGGTCACGGGTCGCGCGAGACGCCCTCCGCGGTCACAACCGTCTCCCGGACGGGAAACGCGGACTCAGCGGCGCGTCAGGTTGGGTTCGACGACACGTTCCCGACGCTGCGCCGGCAGCGCCGACGGCGGCAGCGAAGCCTGCACCGGGGTGCTCCGTCGGATGTCCTCTATACCGGACCGCATCGCGGAACGGAGCCTGCGGGAAAGAGGTCGTTCCACGAACCGGTGGATCAGCCACGCGACGACCAGCATCGCGGCGGTGACCGTACCGACCAGCGCGTAGGCCGGCATCTTGCCGCGGAAGTGGTGGATCAGGGTGATGCCCGCCGTCATGTGGATGATGTAGAGCGGGTAGGTGATGGCGCCGACGGTGGACAGCCAGCTCCACTGGATGCGGTCGAGCAGACCGAGCGCGATGGCGGCCATGGCCAGGAAGCCCACGGCGATGACGATCCGCGCCGGCCAGGCCGGCAGCTGCTCTGTCAGACGTGCGCCGAGATTGGTGACCATGCGGCCACGAACATAGTGCTGCACCGCGAAAGTTCGTGGAGGGGGGTTGGGCCGGTCAGGCCGGGCTGCCGAGGTAGAGGGTGCCGGCGCAGGTAAGGCAGTCCTCGGGACTGCCGATGGGGAGGCCGGTGGGGAGGAAG
>NZ_JAPNLK010000172.1 GCF_026627505.1 Streptomyces sp. H27-H5
TCCTCCCCACCGGCCTCCCCATCGGCAGTCCCGAGGACTGCCTTACCTGCGCCGGCACCCTCTACCTCGGCAGCCCGGCCTGACCGGCCCAACCCCCCTCCACGAACTTTCGCGGTGCAGCACTAGGAGAAGGGAACCGGGCCTGACGCGTACCCCCCAGCCAGTGCCCGTGCTGCGCCGGCGTCTAAGGGCGTACGAGTCGGCCCCGCCGGTCCTGGGGGAGCGGCGGGGCCGTGCAGGCGGTGCGGTCAGCGTCCGGTGCTGGCCTTGGCGAGGGCCTTCTCCACGTGGGAGTCGACCAGGGCCGGTGATCCGGAGACGACCAGCAGGATGGTCCCGGTGCGGACGGCGGTCTGCTTCACGATGCTGTCCTGCCCGTCGGCGGTGAAGGTGAGGAGCTGGCTCCAGGCCCCGTCGCCCAGAGCGGGGGCGGCCAGCTTCTGAGTGGCGATCTTCACGGGCTTGCTGCCGATCACCAGCTGGTAGACGGGGCAGCCGGTCATCGCGTCGAAGATCCGCTTCGTGCCGGCGGTCAGCTTCGGGGCGGTATCGCTGTAGAGCTCCTCGGAGATCTCGGAGCCGGTGCTGCCGCTGTAGAGGAACGTGGCCGTCGCCTTGTTCGGGAAGTCCAGGCTTCCGCCGGCGGCGGCGTCACCGCCGAGCTGTTCCAGTTCGGGGCAGCCGATCACCGTCGTGTCGTCGTGACGGGCGGCCTTCTCGGGCTTGCGGGTGTAGTCCTGGCCGAGATCGGCCTCGGTGAGGAGGCGCCCGGCGAGCGCGGAAGCGGACAGGGGAGTGCTGGAGGCCGGGGTGCCGGGCTTGGTCTGGCCCGACGGCTTCCCGAGGGGGGAGGCGGCGTCTGCGGGCGTGCCGCTGGAGCACCCGGATATGGCGAGGGAGGCGGCGACAGCCAGGCCGGTGGCGATGGTACGGATGCGCATGTGAACCCCTGGTGTGGTCGTGCGGGTCTGACGGCCGGACCCCCGTGGGGTTCTCCTCCGGCGTTATGGGTGGCAGGGGTTCGGGTCAGTGGCCGAGGAAGCGCAGGCATTCCTCGTACGTGGCGTGCTGTCCGGTGGTGGGCCCGCTGGTGCGGTTGTACCAGGCGGCGTCGAGCCGGGGCTCGACCTGCTCGTGGCCGGCCGGGCACCGCAGCCACACCCCGTCGGGGGTGCTGACGACGATCCATTTCCGGTACGCGCCGCACTCGGAGCAGGCGCGGACCTCGCCGTCGAGGACGAGCGGAAAATCGTGGGCCATCAGCATCCCGGCCAGCTCCTCGCGCGTCGGCAGGCGCAGGTCGGGCGGTAGGAAGTCGTCCACGACCGGCACGGCCGCTGGCTCCTGGTGGTCCGGGTCCAACGGCGGCTCGATGTGCCCCGCGGTCCATGCTTCCCACTGCTGCTGGGCTTCGAGCCGTTCTCGTCGTTCGCGATTGCGTCCGAACATAAGGTTCCCCCCTCGTCCTTGTCCTGCCGGGCACCATAGATCGTGCACCACGCTCCCGTCGTCGTTCCACTCTAGAAACTCTCAAAGTCCACGGCCCCGGTCACGGCTGTCCCGGCGGGCGTCGGCGGGGCCATCCGTGTGCGAAAGCGACGGCTGGCTGGTGGGATTGCTGTGGAGCGGCATGGCGGACGCGTCGGCGGGGAGACCGGCCAAACGGCGCAGCCGCCACACCAGGACGTCACTGACCGAGGACGCGGTGTCCAACTCCCGTCGTCCAGTGGCCTGCACGAGGAGTTCAGCGGGATCGTGCCCAGCCGCTTCGGCGTCGGCAAGGGTGGAGGCGAGCGCCAGCCAGCCCGCCTCGGCCAGGACCTGCTCGGCGAGATGCGGCACCGCTGCGCGCAGGACGGCGGCATGCCGCCGCTGGAGTACGGGGGGCAACAGGCGGCCCCGCTGGTGCAGTGCGGCCATGGGGTGGCTGGCCGCGGCCTGGTAGGCGGCGCGCAGGTGTTCGGCGGCCTGGAGGGCAGCAGCGGCCTGCTGGGCGTGCTCCTTCTTTCCGTGCCAGGCTGCGGCGGCGGTGACGAGGAAGAACGCCATGTCGATAAGCATCGCGGTGGTCGCCCCGTCCTCCCCTCGGCCGAGCGCCGGCCCGCCGTGCACGAGGTCGCGGGCGGCCTGGCGCAGGGTGCGGTCGTGACCGCGGGCGGCCCGGACGTGGGAGCGTGAGGCCCGCTCGAACGCGATGGCGGCCTCGCCCAGTTGCATGCGGGTGTGGGCGGCGGAGGTCTTGGCGAGCGCGTCCAGGACTTCGCCGGCCGCCGCGATGTGCGCGGAGATCGCGCCGTCGTCACCGTCGTCGAAGACCAGCACCGCCTGCCAGGCGGCGGTCGTCGCGGCCCGCCGCGCGGAAGCGGGCCCGGGCACCGAGCGCAACGGAGCATCTGCTGTGACTCCCTCGGTGTCCCGGTCGGGGGCCACCGTGGTGCTCCAGCGCTCGCGGATTCGGGGCAGGGACAGGTCCGGGGCGAGCCGTGCGCCGGGGTAGAACACCGGCTCGCCCTTCCTGTTGCGGTCGTCGGGGAGCGCGACCTTGTACCCGAGAAGATCGCCGGACGGGGCGACCCTCTTGTGGACGAGCAGACCTGCCGAGGCAAGGCGTTCGAAGAACTCCCCTTCGCTCTGGGTGCCGGCGACCGCACGGCGGACGGTCTCGCGCAGTTCTTCCCGGGCGGTCCGCTCGCGACCTTGGCGCTCGGCCTTGTGGCGCTCGGCGCTGGTGGGGCACTGGGCTGCCGTGCCGTCACCGGTATGGAGGCGCCGCAAGCCGTAGTCGATCTCGATCTGGCGTGCTTCGGCCTGGGATCGGGCCGCATCGTTGTGAAGGCGGGGCTTGCGGCCGTCCTCGCGAACCAAGGTGGCGACGATGTGGATGTGGTCGTCCGCGTGACGGACAGCGGCCCACCGACACCCGGGCCGACCATCCTCGGGAGCGATGCCCGTAGCGGAAACCATGCGCCGGGCGATGTCCGCCCACTGCTCGTCGGAGAGGACAGGATCCTCGGGGGCCGCTCGTACGGACAGGTGCCACACGTGCCTAGCCGGTCGCCGGCTCGGGGCGACGGAGTCGACGGGAAGATCCAGAAGCTGCTGCAGGGCCTGGTGGGTGGCTTCGGGATCGCGTCCGGGATCCGGCGCGAGGCTGTCCCAGGCGGCGACCAAGTGCGGGTCGATGTGCTCTTCGTGGGTGCCCGGACCGTACAGGTAGTACAGCAGCCCGATGGTCCGGGTCCCCCGCTTGTGAACGCGGGGTATCACCGTACGGAGCCCGCCGACTCGACGTGGCGGCGGGTGAAGTCGTCGACGCGCTCTGCCGCCCTGCGTACGGCCGCGAGCACGGCCTCCGCATGGGGTGCGTCCGCGCCGGAGTTCAAGGCCTTGGCCACCTGGTTGACGTTGTTGCCGATCTGGCCGAGGTGCCGGCGCAGGGCGAACAGCTCGTTCAGCATTTCGCGTTCTCCGGCGACCGCAGCAGCCGTACGGGAGAGATCGCGCGCGGCGGCGAGAGAGGCATGCGCGAGGAAGCCGGACACCGTCATCGCGCTGGCGCTGGCGGCATCGAGGAGGCTCTGCTTCTCGGAGTCGTTGAATCGGCTAGCGATCATGTGGACGCGTTTGTCGGCGGCGGGCTTACGTAGACGGTTGCGGACGGACGGTTTCTCGGGTGCGCGATGCACGCAGAGTGGGTTGTGGCACGAGTGCGTCTCCTCCTGGGTATGCGGTCCGCCCTCGGCCGCATCCTCCCTGGCCGGCGCCCCCTGGTGCCTGCCTGGGCCCGCCTCCCCTGGGGCGGGGACACCATGAGTAGCACTCCCGACGGGAGTGCTACTCATGGGATAACTTGCTCGCCACGAGAGCGAGTTGTGGTCCGGCTGATCTGTGTCAGTGGTTGCGCTGTTCGACGGGTTTGTCATCGGGTCCGGGTCCTCGTGGAGCTGGTTCGGTCGGGGGTGCGGCAGGGGCGTTCGGGAGTTTGCTGCCCGGACGGCAGGGTGGCCCGGCAGAAGTCCAGGCCACCCTGTGGAGCGCCTCAGGCGGCGATCCGTCTACCGTTATGGGTTGGTTATCCGCATTCGGGGCAGTGCGCGTAGTGCCGTGTGAGGGCTTCGGCCATGCGCTGCTTGGTGCCGAGGGCGGTTCGGGCGCTGGTCTTCGCCGGAGCGGTGCCCGGGTGGCGGGCAGCGTGGTTGCCGAGGTAGTGGATGTCCCGCTCGAAGTCGGCACGGATGCGGGTGAAGCGGGGGCACGTCTTCATCGGGGGCTCCTCGTCTTGGTGTTGTCGTCGCGCAGTCGGGCGAGGACTGGGGTGAGGCGGTCGTTGCGGATGGGGATCTGCTGGGCCCGCATGATCGCCCGCAACTGCACGCGGGTGACCGACTCGTTGCCGTCCCGTTCGAGTGCGCTCCGCACGTGGGGACGCAGCCGGTCGACGATCTCGTCCTCGGTGAGGCGGGACCGGGACCGCTCCGGTACGCGGTTCCCCGTCCCCCGCTTCGCTTTGGGGACCGGTCCCCGGCGCGGCTTCGCCGGCGGGTCCTCAGGGTCGGCGTTACCCCGGTCCCCATCACGGTCCCCGGCGTCTTCCTGGTCCCCATCCGGCGTGGGGTGGGGACGGGGACCGTCCGTCTCGGTCCCGGGGACCGTCCCCTGGCGGTCCCCGGTCCCCGGGACCGAGGACGTGCGGTCGTGTCGGGGACGGTCCCTGCTGACGCCGTTGTTCCGCACCGTTGCGGGCGTGTGGCCCATCCGGTCCCCGCTGGTGGCCTTGATGTTGGGGACCGCGCGGGGCTCGTTGCCGGTCCCCGCCGGGGCGCCGGTCCCGCCACGGTCCCCATGTCCGGGACCGTCGGTCCCCTTGGGACGGTCCCCTTGTGGGACGGGGACCGCGTGGGGACCGGGGTTCTGCGAGGGGACCGTGTGTGGCCGGTCCCCGTTGTGGCGGTCCCCGGTCCCCAGGCTGGAGACGGTCCCCGATGCCTCCGCCGTATCGAGGCCGGTGGGGACCGGCGGGTCGGGGACCGTGTGGGGACCGTTCCTCTGCTCGGGGACCGTGCCCGTCCGGTCCCCACCAGAACGTTCCTCCGCACGATGGTGCCCCCCGGCGGGGACCGCCGTCCCGTTGCCATCCCCTGACTGCGCGGAAGGCTGGTCCCCAATGGTCGTCCGGAAGGTCATGGCGCCTTCGGGGACGGTCTCCGTGGGGAGTGGAGCCCGGTCGTCGGCTGTGGCGACGTGCTGGTGAATCTGGCGCATCAGCACCCCGAAGGCCAACAAGGCTGCGGTGGGCGGGACGGCGGCGACGACGTAGTCCAGCACGGGGACCGGGTCGGGGCCGGTCCCGCTGACGCCGGCGACGTTGAGTGCGATGGAGCCGATCGATCCGATGGCGGTGAGGGACACGGCCCACCAGTCGGTGACCTTCCGCAGTCCCGCTCGCAGCATCAGCAGTTCTCCGATGACGATGAAGGCGTCCAAGGTGCCTGGCCAGGCCCACTGCCGCTCGGGCGACTTGGCCAGGCCGTGCTGCCCGGCGACCTCGGCCAGGTGTGCGTAGGACAGCCAGAACGCGGCGGCGGTCAGGGCCGCGATGACGGCGCCGGCGGCGGCGAGGGTGAACCGCTCCGCGGACTCGGTGCTCCTCGTGGGCCTGGGGCCCGTGCCGGGGGTGGTCATACGGCTTCCCGGAGGTTGTTGATCAGAGCCTGTGTCTGCACGTGACGAGCCACCGGCCTCGACTTTCGCGCTACGACCTTGCCCCGCCTGTCCTTACGGGGAACGCTCCGGTCGCGCTCGGGACCGTCACCGTCGTGGGCCTGGCCGGAGGGCGGGGGCTGCTGTCCGGCCAGGGCGGCCTGCCGGGCGGTCTCGACCGGATTCGGGTCCGAGGCGAGGTTGTGGTTGTCGCGGTTCTCGATGGCGCGGGCCTCCACCCGGAGCAGGTCACGGGCCCACTCGACCCCGATCTGGAGGGTGTGAGCCAGGCGGTTCGGGCTCCAGCCCTGGGCGCTCGCGTAGCGGGTGAGGGTCTTGCGCTCGAGTCGGCTCAGCTGGACGTCCCGGCCTTCGATCACCGCCTTCACCCGGCTGTAGTCCAGTCGGTTCTCCACCTGGTCATGCCAGGTCCCCCGCTCAGCCTCGGTCAGGCCGCCCCAGACACCCTCCTTGATCTCGTTGTCCAGGGCGTAGTTGAAGCATTCGCGGCGTACCGGGCACCAGCTGCACATCTCCTTCGCCTCCGCGATGGCGTAGTCATCGTTGGGTGTGTGGAAGAACAACTCGTCCGCGGTGGCGGGGTCGACGCCGTTGCAGGCGGCTCGGGCATGCCAGCTGATATCGGCGACCCCGTGGAGGCCGGTGGGAGGGGTGTTGGTGGTGATGTAGCGCATGGGGATGTTCTCCGGGTACGCCTCATGGGCCGGCGGGCGGGCAGCGCGGCACACCAGCGGCGAAGCGGTGTGGGTGCGGCTCGGCGGCGAGGCAGGGCAGGGGGAGCGGCTACGGGGCCGCACCGAAGGGGAGAGGGAGGAGAAGGGGCCGGTCAGGCGCGCTGGAAGCGGCGGTCCGGGCCGTCGAACTCGACCGGGGTGCACATCCCGGACAGTCGGGAGAGGATCCGGTCGCCCACCTTGTCGCGCAGCACCGGCTGGCGTGAGTCCATGTGCTCGGTGCGGATCGGTGCCAGGTTGGTGGTGACCAGCGTCGGGAGGTGGTGCTCACCGCGCCAGGCGAGCAGCCGGAAGGTGATCTCCTCGTTCCACTCGCTGGACTTGCCGGCGCCGAGGTCGTCCAGGAGCAGCAGCGGCACCCGGGCGATATCGCGCAGCAGCCACTCGACGTCTACCCCGGTGCGCTGGCGCATCTGTCCGAAGAGGTCGACGGCCTTGATGGCGTGCCAGCGGACCGCGCACCCGGCGGCGGTGAGCGAGCGGATCGCCCCGTACGCCTGGCGGGTCTTGCCTGCTCCGGTGTTGCCCCACAGCAGGAGCGAGGGTCCGCGGGCGATCACCCGGCGCCCGCCACTGCCCCAGTGGGGGTTGTGGTCATCGGTGTGCGGCGCGGTAGCCGCGTCGGCGATGGTCCGCACCCAGGTCATGACCGCCGGGTGGTCGGCGAACGCGTCCCGGTAGTCGTACGGGATGCGCCGCTGGGCTGCCTCCAGGGCCGGGATTGGCTCCGGAGTGTCCGCGAGGACCGGGGCGGCCGGGTTGATGCCGCGGGCGGCGAGGCGGGCGGCAAGGCGGGCTTGCAGGCGGTCGGAGACGGCGGGCTGCGGGTCGGCGAGACGGGCGCGGGTCACAGGCTTCCTCCGAACGTGGTGGGCGCGGGCGCCGGGTTGAAGTAGGGCGTGTAGGCAGATCCAGTGCTGGCCCATGGCCCCGCGCCGGAGGCGGAGGACGGCGTCGAGCCCGCGTGCTGAGGTGAGGCGTTGACGACCTGGTTCACCAGGCTGGGCAGGACGCTCGGATGCAGGCCCTTGTTCCGCAGCAGGTCCATGGCGGCGCGGATGTCGCTGGGCGCGAAGTCCTCGTCGAGGAGCATCTTGATCTTCCGGCCCAGCAGCCCGCGCGTGTCGCTCGGCGGCTTCTGCCTGCAGCCCTTCACGTACTCGGCCACCAGGTCCTTCGCGGACACCTTCTCCGAGACGCCGCCAGACGCTGGCGCCTGGCGCCCCGTAGGTACTGATCCAGGATCCAAGATCCTAGATCCAGACGACGAGCCCTCGCGTATTCGTGTCGAGCCCTCATCGAGTGCCTTCTGACCTGCGGTTTCTCCCGGCAGGTCGGAAAGTGGTTCCTGGGGGGCCTTCGGAGCGGATCGCGGGGCGGTACCGAAGCCGACGGGTGCGGGGTCCGGCTGCGCCGCAGGCGCAGAATCGGGCGAAACCGGCTGATCGAGTACTCGACGAGTATTCGTCGAATCCTGCGAGGCGCTGCCGGCAAGCCCGGCTGCCGTGGTCGGCGCCGACGCCTTGGCGGGGGAGGCGGGGCAGGCCGCGCTACCGCACTCGCTGCACGGGCGCTCGGCCTGGTGCGCGGGGCACCGAGGCATGCGCGACGCGGAGGGTCGGTCGATCTTCTGGTGCTTGTCCCACTTCACGACGTGCAAGTAGTCCTTGTCGTCGCACCCGGTGTATCGGCAGATGATGCCGACGGCGGCCAGCTGGTCGAGGTCCCTGGCCACATGGGCGGGGGTGTGCTCGATACGCAGCGGCCACACCTGTCCGGCGATGATCGCCGGGTGTGCAAGGAACCGCCCGCTGTCATCGGCCTGCGTGAGCAGTCCCTGGAAGGTCACCATCGCGGTGACGTCGCACGCAGCGAGGTCCTCCGACCAGAACATCTCCGGCTTGATCGTGCGGATGCGGGCCATCAGGCGACACCCCCCTGATCGCGGGTTGCGGGGTCGGCCGTATGCTCCGGTCCTTTGCGCGGGGCGGTCGCCATGCGACACTCTCCTCTGGTGTGACCCGCCGTACCGGTGTGCCCGTGAGAAGGTCCGGTTCGGCGATGTTGGGTGGCTGTCCGCTCATTCGTGGGCGGTTGTGCTGCCAGAAGCGTCCGGCGTCTGAGAGTTCCCGCTCTCGGGCGCCGTCGCTGTTTCCTGGCTCAGCCAGTCCGTAAGGTCCATCCGCTGCGCATCCAGCCCCCCTCCGAGTCCTCCGCCGGGCCTGGTGACCGGCGGGCGACGACGAACATACGTAGAACCTGCCGGAATACCTAGTGCAGCGCGTCGCAGGTCCTTTGCCGGTTGGGCGTGGCTGGATTGGTGACGCTGTGTGAGCGCGCAGGCATCCTGCGGGAAGCGGTCCTCGGACGACCCGGCTTCGGTCCGGCACACGGTG
>NZ_JAPNLK010000173.1 GCF_026627505.1 Streptomyces sp. H27-H5
GGGCTCGATCAGGGCCCATTGCTCGTCGGTGAGGTCGCCACGTGCCATGCCCGATGGTTTATCAAGAGCGACCGGTTCCGCGGCGCCGATTACCCAAACCGTGATCTGGACTCCATACAGGACCTAGTGCC
Organism: Streptomyces sp. H27-H5; assembly: GCF_026627505.1. GTDB lineage: Bacteria > Actinomycetota > Actinomycetes > Streptomycetales > Streptomycetaceae > Streptomyces. The sequence goes on from NZ_JAPNLK010000173.1 coordinate 132, forward strand.
ACACCACCCGGACGGCCGGATCGAGGATCCAGCCCGCCACCACGTCCATGCCGACCACGCGCAGTTCGGGGCGCAGGGCCCCCGCGTCCAGGCCGTGCTGGGCCAGCGAGAAGCTGTCCGCGGCCAGCACCCCGCCCTCCTTCTGGAACCGGTCCAGGTCGTTGTCGCTGCCGGGGACGGCGAGGACGACGCCCTCCTGGACCAGGAAGAGAAGCGCCGACTGCCCGGTGAGGACCTGGGTGACTGCGTCGCGCCGGAAGCCGGCGTCCTGCGCGACGCGCCCCTGGCTCTCGATGAGCAGCAGCCGCGGGGTACCGCTCTCCCACGTGTCGCTCACGCCTGCGGCGCTCCGCTGATGGCGTCGACGACGTGCTGGTCGAAGTTGACCAGGCTCCAGTCGCGGCGGTTGAGGATGACGGCGTAGCCGTGCACGATGCGGCCGGTGGCGGTCTTGACCAGCTTGCCGTCGCGCAGCACGTAGAAGTCCATGCGCGAGGTGTAGGTGAAGTCCTTGAAGACCTCCTCGACGGTGTAGACCGTGTAGAGGTCCTCCTCCATCAGCGCCTCGTCGAGGATGCGGATGTCCGAACGGGGCACCACCGGGATCCAGCGGCGGTCGTCGAGCAGGGTCTTGATGGAGATGCCGCGGTCGGCGACGAAGCGGTCCTTGCCCTCCTCCATCAGGCGCAGGTAGCCGGACATCTGGATGCGCTCGGTGAAGTGGCAGTACGGGTACGGGATGTTCCACTTCCAGGCGTACGCGTTCCGCCCGTCGGTCAGCGAGGCGAGGATGTCCTCCTCTGCGGGGGCGGCGGTTCCCGGCTCGCGCTCCAGGTCGTCGCCGAGCGTGGCGACGGCGAACCGGTCGAGCTGCGCGGGGACCTCGCCGGCCGCCTCCAGGTAGGTGTCGACGCGCAGCGAGACGCGGACCTTGGAGGTGACCGCCTTGTGGATCTCGCCGTCGCGCTCGAACCGGATGGTGATCTTGAATCCGAGCGTCTCGTCGTCGTCCGCGGTCCACGGCACGACCTCGGCGTCGGCGATGTCGTCCATGTGGAAGGCGTGCAGGATGCGGCTGTCGATGGAGACCAGGTCGAGGCCGAGGCCGTACTCCTCGTACAGTCCGCGGGCGGGCAGCCCGGACTGGCGGAAGTGGTCCAGGACGGCTTCCTCGACGAGGTAGTTGACGTGCTTGAAGCCGATCCACGTGCAGATGTTGGACCCCTCGTAGCGGGGGCGTACCCGGGTGGTGGTGGGGGTGTTCAACAGCGCCTTGACGGCCGTGTCCGTAACGAGGGTCATCGCTGGAGCTCCAGGGCGTTGGGAAGGGCCGTCCCGCGCTGCGGTGCCGGGCCCAGGGTCGAGTTGACGAAGCCGCTCACCGCGGTGGCGAAGGCGCCGGCCGCGTCGAGCATCGGGAAGTGCCCGCTGCCGGGCAGGACGTGCGACAGCCCGTCGGGGAGGGCCTCGGCGAGCGCCACGCCCTCCTTCGGGCGGGCGGCGAAGTCGTGCTCGCCGCCGAGCACCAGGGTGGGGACCGTGATCCGGCCGGTCTCCAGGGTGGGCGTGCGCAGGTACAGGTCGAAGAACCGGAGCCAGCCGTAGGGGCCGACCCGGTCGCGGACCCGCTCCCCCATCGCCTGCCGGACGTCGTCCGGGACGCGTCCGCCGGAGTGGGCGCGGATCCCTTCCTCCATGATCAGGTGGAAGTCGTTGAGGTAGTAGCTGATGGTGTCCCAGTCGAACTGGTCGGCACGGCCCCGGTAGAAGGGCGAGACCAGGACCAGGGCCCGGATGCCGAACTGGCGCAGGGCGTCGACACCGCCCCGCATCTTCTGGTCGAGCAGGTCCAGGAGGACGTTGGCCGCCATGGAGTGGGCGACCACCACCTCGGCCCCGCCGGGCACCGCCTCCAGCGCCTTGGCGAGCCCGCCCCGCAGGTTGGGCTGCTCGCTCCACTCGGCGATGGTCTCGGTGCGCCACGGCAGCCGCGCGGTCCACAGTTGGTAGTTCTGCGGCAGCTCGGGGAGCGCGCGCTCCCAGACGGTGTCGGTGGCGGCGAGACCGTGCAGCAGCAGGACGCGCGGACCGGTGCCTTCGGTGCGCTGTTCGACGGCGACGGGACGCAGGTCGATGTGGGTGTTCACGAGGGTCTCCTCACGGCCGCTCACGCCGCTTCGGGCGCGAACAGCAGCAGATCGGCGCGGCCGTCGTCGGTGGCGGTGCCCGTCACGGCCTGTACGGGTCCGCGCTCGCCGGCGTCGAACCAGCCGACGGCGGCGGCCACCTGGAGCAGCCCGGACGCGCCGGAAGCCGTCCCGAAGTGCTCGGGCAGCGCCCAGCGGCGCCCGCGGGCGCTCTGCTCGCCCGCGCCCCGGCGGTAGGGGCCGAGCACGGCCCGTACCGTCGCGGAGCGCTCGGCGGCCGCGGCCCGCGACTCGACCACCAGGGCCGCGCCGCCGTCGACCGCCCGGCCGCCGCCGAGCAGCCGGCGCACCACCTCGTTGTCGGGTTCGACGCCGAGCACCAGGACCCGCTCGGTCCGGCCGGCCGTGATCATGGTGGCCGCCCAGTGGACGGCGTCCAGGCCCGAGGTCTCACCGTTGCAGACCATCAGGTTGGGGCCGCGGAGCCCGTAGCGGATGGCCGCCGAGGAGGCGATGACGTTGCTGGAGGCGTTGGGCAGGTCCATCGGGCTGGTGGCCGTGACGGTCTCCTCCCGGATGGTGTCCAACGCCCGGGCGACGGTGTCCAGGTTGCCGAAGTTGGAGCTGGCGACCACGCCGACGCTCGCGGCGGGCACCGTGAGCCCGTCCTTCTCCTCGCCGAGCAGGCCGGCGTCACGCAGTGCGGCGGCGCTCAGCGCGTAGCCGAGCTGGGTGGCCCGGTCCTTGTAGCGCAGGCCCTTCCTCCCCACGTGCGCGGCGGGGTCGACGGGCGCGCCGCCCGGCGGCGGTCCGTCGGCCAAGGCCCGTGCGCTGTCGGTGCCGGGCAGCAGTACGGCCGCTCCGGTGACCACGACGACGGTGTCGGTGCTCTGGGTGGTCATCGGGGGCCCTCCACTATGGCCACGGCGTTGATGCCGCCGAATCCGAAGGCGTTGAGCTGTGCCACCTTCAGCGGCTGATCGGTGACCGCCTGCCGGGTGACGAAGCGGAACGGCGCGGCCTCCTCGACCGGTTCGTCGAGGCCCACGGTCGGGGGCACCCGCCCCTCGTTGAGCGCCTGGAGGCCCACGATCAGGTTGATCAGGCCGGACGCACCGGAGGTGTGCCCGGTCATGGACTTCACGGCCGTCATCAGCGGCCCCGCGGCGTCCTCGCCGAGCACGTCGGCCAGCGCGGTGGCCTCCGCCTCGTCGTTGAGCAGGGTGCCGGTGCCGTGCAGCATGACCAGATCGACGTCGGACGGCTTGACGCCGGCCAGCCGGTGGGCGGCGCGCATGGCCTCGGCTATGCCCTCGGGAGAGGGGGCGGTGACGTGGTAGGCGTCGCAGTTGACGGCGACGCCGCGCAGCCGGCCGTGGACCTGCGGCGCACCGGCGTCGTCGCGGCGCAGCACGATCGCGGCCGCGCCGTCGCCCATCAGGACGCCCGTGCGGTTGCGGTCGAAGGGGCGTACCCGGTCGGGCGGCGTCGGGTGGACGCGCTCCAGCAGCCCGTACATCGACTCCGTCAGCACGTCGACGCCGGCGACGATGACGGTGTCGGGCGCGTCCTCGCCCTCCTGGCTCAGGAGGTCGCAGCCCAGGGCGAGCGCGTACAGCGAGGCCGAGCAGGCGTTGGAGAAGGTGTGCGTGACATCGGCGTTGAAGCGCTCGCGCAGGCCGGTCCCGAAGTGCAGCCCGGAGTCGGCGAACGGGGAGCCGTCACGCCACCACAGTTCGAACGAGCGCAGTTCGCGAAGTCCGGTGCCGACGAGGATGGGGATCCCGGCGAGGTCCTGGCCGAGGCCGGCGTCGGCCGCGGCCTGGGCGATCGCCTCGTGCAGGAGGCGGCCGGCGCGGGCGGGGACGTCCTCGCCGACGGCTGGTCGGTCGTCGACCTCGTAGGCGTGCCGCGCCCGGAACCGTGTGCGGTCGAAGCCGCGCAGTTCGGCGCGTCCGCTGACGCCCCGGCACAGGTTCTCGAAGAGTTCACCGACACCGGAGCCGGTGGCGGCGACGACGCCCATCCCGATGATGGGACGGCTCATCATGACGCCTCCTTGATCGCGTCGTACCGGCCGAGCAGGACCGCCGCGTTGTTGCCTCCGAAGGCGAGACCGTTGTTCTGAACGATCCTCAGGTCGGCCTCGACGGCCTGGTTCGGCACGCAGTCGACATCGCACTCGGGGTCGGTGGTGACATGGTTGATGGTGGGGGGAATGAAGCGGTTCTGGATGGCGAGGGCGCAGCCGATCGCTCCGAGGGCGCTGGCGGCGCCCATGCTGTGGCCGAGCATCGACTTCATGGAGACGGTGCGGGGAGGCGCGTCTCCGAAGACCTGGCGGATGGCGCCCGCCTCGGTGATGTCGTTGGCCTTGGTGCCCGTGCCGTGCGCCGAGATGAGGTCCACCTCGTGCGGTTCGACACCGGCGTTGTCCAGGGCGAGCCGCATCAGTTCGGCGACGCTGTCCCGGTCGGGTGCGACCTGGTGGTGGGCGTCGCAGTTGAGCCCGTAGCCGAGGACCTCGGCGTAGATGGTGGCACCGCGCTCCAGGGCGGAGTCCAGCCGCTCCAGGACCAGGACGCCCGCGCCCTCGCCGGTGAGGATGCCCTTGCGGTCGATGTCGAAGGGCTGGCAGCGGTCCGGGGCGATGGTGCCCAGCCGGTAGAAGCCCGTGAAGGTCTTGCGACACATCGCGTCCGCACCGCCGCAGAAGGCGAACTCCGCCTCGCCCGAGCTGACGGCGTCGAAGCCGTACCCGATGGCGTAGTTGCCCGCCGAGCAGGCCGTCGGGATGGTGAGCGCCTCCACGTCGGTCAGGCCCAGTTCCTGGGCGATGGCGACCGACAGCCGCCCGGCCGGCACGCGCCGGGCGGCCGTGGGGTCGAAGGAGCCCACACCCTCGGCGAGTTCCCCCGCGACCAGTTGGTCGAGGTCGTAGCTCTCGCCGTCGGTGGTGCCGATCGAGATCAGCCCACGCCGGGTGCGCAACAGCGTCAGATCGAGTCCCGAGTCCTCCAGGGCCATCCGGGCGGCCGCTGCCGAGAACTGCGCGGCCCTGCCGAGCTGTTCCACGTCCAGCGTGCTGATCCATTCCCGCGGGTCGAAATCCGTGATCTCGCACCCGTTCGCGTGGGCGAAGCCCTCCGTGTCGAACACGGAGATGGGTCGGGCACCGCTGCGGCCTTCACGAAGTCCCTGGAGGAACTCCTTCGCGCCGAGTCCGATGCTCGAGACCACTCCCAACCCGGTGAGGACCACCCGGTGCCGCTCCGGCCGGATCCGGCCGATGCCACGTTCTGCCGCCGTCATGGCAACCTCCCAATCCGCCGGAGCGGAATCGACTACCAGTTGGCCGGCTCGGACACGACCTCGTAGACGCCCTTGAGGTTCACCATGCGAGGCAGCTCGCTCTGGTTGATGACGACGCGGAACTCCTTCTCGAGGGCCGCGAGGATCTCGATGGCGCGGAGCGAGTCGGCATTGTGGTCCTCCTTGAAAAGGCTGACCTCACTGACCTCGTCCTCCTCGATTTCGAGAATGTCGCAGACAATTACCTTGATGGTTTCCAGACGCTCGTCGCGCGTAGCAGTCGTCACGTTCATACCCTTCTCGGATTCGCCGCCACAACGTACGCGGCCCGGTTACTCGCAAATGAATGGTGCGATGGCTCGTTCTTTTCCCACAACGACGGCTGCAACAAGCTGCCACGGCCGCCGAGGAATTCAGGATCCGGTGGCTCCGGCCGGAGTCAGATCGCCCCGGGTTCGCAGCAAGGCGTCACCCAGGGCCACGGCCGCGTCGGTGCCGGAACCGGTCAGGGCGCGGCCCGGCACCTGCGGCATCCGGGCGGCGGGGCCGGAGAGCACGAGGGCGGCGGTCGTACCGCCGCCGGCGCCGCGCACGGGGACCGCGTACGAGACGGTGCCGGGCGCCACGGGGTCGGGGCCGTAGGCCCAGCCCCGGTGGCGCACCTGGGCCAGGTGCGCCGCGGTGAACCGGGCACGGACGAGGCCCTCGTACAGTTCCTCGGGCTCCTCCCAGGCCAGCAGCACCTGGGCGGCGGGGCCGGCGGTGGCCGGGCGGGCCGTTCCGACCGCGCCCGCCTCGGGGGCGTCGCCGCGGTCGACGGAGCTCGCGACGCACATCTGCAGCCGCCCGCGCCGGCGGTAGAGCCGGGCGTCCAGACCGGTCCGCTCGTACAGCTCGGCGAGGACCGGGCCGCAGACCTGGGCCAGCCGGTCGCCGCGCGCCTCGACGGCGAGCAGCCCGAGCCGGGGCCCGAGCACGAAGCGGCCCTGTGGGTCGCGGGTGAGCAGGCCGAGCCGCTCCAGGGCGACCGCGATCCGGTACGTGGTCGGCCGGGAGAGCCCACTGTGGGCGACCAGTTGGACGAGCGTGGCCGGGCGGCTCTCCACGATGTCGAGCAGGACGGACGCCTTGTCGAGCACTCCGACGCCGCTCATCGGCCGTGGTCGCACCTCGGTGCTCACCGTTTCGGGGCCAACCGTGCGCGGATGTCGGCGATGAGCGCGTCGCGCTGCTCGACGAGGTAGAAGTGGCCGCCGGGCAGTTCCCTCAGGTCGAAGCCCTTCGGCGCGACGCCCGACCAGGCTCGGACCTCGGCGGCGGTGATCTCCGGATCGCTGTCGCCGACGTACCCGACCACCGGGCACCCGAGCGGGACGCCGGGGCGCGCGGTGTAGCGGGCGACCGCTTCGAAGTCGGCGCGGATGGCGGGGAGCACCAGGTCGCGCAGGCCCTCGTCGTCGAACAGCGCGGAGTCGGTGCCGCCCAGCCGGCGGACCTCGTCGAGGAGCTCGTCGTCGCCGGCGAAGGCGGCGGTGCGCGGGGTGAGCAGGTGCGGGGCCTTGCGGCAGGAGACCATCAGCAGCTCAGGGACCACCGCGTGACGCTGTTCCAGGCGCAGCGCGATCTCGTAGCCGAGGGTGGCGCCCATGCTGTGACCGAAGAGGGCCAGCGGGACGTCCAGGTAGGGCGGCAGTTCGGCGGCGATCGCGTCGGCGAGTTCTTCCAGAACGGTCCAGGGTGCCTCGGCGATGCGTTCCTGGCGGCCCGGGTAGCGCACGGCGAGCACTTCGACGTCGTCACCGAAGGCGTGCCCCCAGCCGTGGAAGAAGCCGGCCGAACCGCCGGCGTGCGGCAGGCAGAGCAGTCGCAGCCGGGGCGTCGCCCCGGTGGCGTATCTGCGCAGCCAGATGCTCTGGGTGCCAAGTCGCATGGTGGGTGGTCTCCTTGTGCGTGGGGTGATCGGTCAGTCCATGGCCGCCGGACCGTCCAGGGACACCACTTCGGTGTCCGGGGCGATCCGGCGGATCAGTCCCGCCAGGGTGCGCCCGGGGCCGAGCTCGACCAGCCGGCGGCAGCCGAGCGGGCCGACGAGGGTGCGTACGCTCGGCTCCCACAGCACCGGTGAGGTGAGCTGACGGGTCGCGAGCTCGGGCCAGTCGTCGGCGCCCGTGTGGACGTCGGCGTCGGCGTTGGCCACCACCGGCAGGTGCGCGGCGGCGAAGGCGGTGTTCTTCAGGGCGATCCGCAGGCGGTCGGCGGCGGGGTCCATGTACGGGCTGTGGAAGGCCCCGCCGACTTGGAGCCGGATCATCTTGGCGCCGATCGAGGGGGCCTCGGCCTCGATGCGGTCGATGCCCTCGGCGGAGCCGGAGACGACGGTCTGGCCGGGTGCGTTGACATTGGCGACCCATACGTCGGCGCCGCCCGCGCGGACCCGGTCGGTGAGGGCGGTGACCTCGTCGACGGGGGCGGCGACGAGGACGCCCATGGTGCCCGGCCGCTCCTCGGCGGCCCCGCGCATGGCCCGGCCGCGGGCCGCGACAAGGGCGGCCGCCGCGCGCAGGGGAAGGGCTCCGGCGGCGGTCAGCGCCGCGTACTCGCCGAGGCTGTGGCCGGCGCAGGCGACCACCCGTCCGCCGAACGCGTCGCGGCGAACCGCTTCGGCGTGGGCGACGAGGGCCACCGTGAACACGGCGAGTTGCGCCAGGTCCGTACGCCGCAGTTGCTCGTCCGGGGTGCGCAGCAGCAACTCGGCGAGGTCTTCTCCGGTGACCTCGGAGATTTCTCCGGTGAGTTCCCAGGACGGCGTTTCCCGCCAGGGCTCACCCATTTTCGACTTCTGTGTTCCCTGACCCGGGAACACCAGACCAATCGGTATCCGATCCATGGATCCGCCTTCCGCGCCGTATTCACCGGGAGCGTGGGGACCCGTGGTCGGGATCAACCCGCGGGCCACGGGTCCCCACGCGCCGGAGGCATGGAGTCGGGGGTTCTCCATACCACCGGGAAGGACTTCACCCGCTCATCGAGGAGCGTGAATTCCTTTCCTGGCGTCATACAACTTCGGCGCCGAACGCGCGGCAACACACGTTTCAGCCTCGATCCACCGCGTGATCTTTGATCACGCGGTGTGATTGCTTTTGTGGTGGGTTTCCGGATTCGGGCAGGCCGGTATCCCGGGTGGCCGTCCCGGTGGCGGGTTCTCCGAGGTTCTTTCT
>NZ_JAPNLK010000174.1 GCF_026627505.1 Streptomyces sp. H27-H5
GACCGCAGTTCTCAATCAGTGGTCGGAGCGTCCCGGAGGACCGGGCGGCCATTCCTTCCGAGTCATCAACGACAGACCCCCATCAGCCACACCCGGTCCTCCCGGACCGCCTCACATTCTTAGGGAACCCCCATGCGCCTCGGACTGGCACTCGGCTACTGGGGGCGCGGCCCCAACCCGAACCACCTCGACCTCGCCACCGAGGCCGAGGACCTCGGCTACGCCTCGGTGTGGACCGCCGAGGCCTGGGGCTCCGACGCCTTCACCCCGCTGACCTGGATCGCCGCGCACACCTCGCGGATCCGCCTCGGCACCGCCATCGCCCAGATGTCCGCCCGCACCCCCACCGCCACCGCCATGCACGCCCTCACCCTGGACCACCTCTCCGGCGGCCGGATGACACTGGGCCTGGGCCTGTCCGGCCCGCAGGTCGTCGAGGGCTGGTACGGGCGCCCCTTCCCCGCCTCCCCGCTCACCGCGACCCGCGAGTACGTGGACGTCGTCCGCCAGGTCCTGCGCCGCGAGGCCCCCGTCGCCCTGGACGGCCGCTTCCACCACCACCCGTACCTCGGCGAGGACGGCACCGGTCTCGGCAAACCGCTCAAGCCGATCACCCACCCGCTGCGCGCGGACCTGCCGATCCTGCTCGGCGCGGAGGGCCCCCGGAACATCGCCCAGACCACCCGGATCGCCGACGGCTGGCTGCCCCTGTACTGGTCGCCGTCGCGCACCGACGTGTACCGGGCCTCCCTCGCCGACCTCCCCGAAGGCTTCATGATCGCCCCGATGGCGCGGGCCCACGTCTGCGAGGACGTCGCCGAGGGCCTCCTGCCCGTCAAGGCGATGCTCGGCTTCTACATCGGCGGCATGGGGCACGCGGCCCGCAACTTCCACGCCGACCTGATGGCCAGGATGGGCTACGAGGACGAGGCCCGCCGCATCCAGGAGCTGTTCCTCGCCGGCCGCAAGGAGGAGGCCGTCCTGGCCGTCCCCGACGCGTTCGCCGACGAGATCTCCCTGATCGGACCCCGCGAGCGGATCGCCGAACGCCTCGACCTGTGGCGCAAGGGCCCGGTCACCGACCTGCTCCTCACCACCCCCGACCCGCACACCCTGCGGGTCCTCGCGGAACTGAACGCGTAGCGGTCAGACCTGCTCGGCCCGCGGCACCGCGTCGAGGAACTCCCGCAGGTCCAGCGCCATCACCGCGATCTCGATGTCGGCGTCGCCCGGGCGGGCGCACGTGACGATCCGCGAGCCCGGGTTGATGCTCATGCCCTCCTTCACCGACGGCGCCCGCACCCCCGTGGCCCGCGCGCCGGCCAGTTCCACCGCAGGACCCCGCTGCGGCTCCCACCGGGCCGCGCCCCCGTCCACGTACAGCCGGCCCATCCGCCAGCGCCCCGCGCCGGCGGGCAGCCGTGCCATGCCCGGCAGCCCGGGCACCACCTCGGCGGCCTGCCGCTCGCGGTGCTTGCGCCGCACCAGCCACCCGACCCCGGCCACCGCTGCGGCAGCCACCACGAACTCGATCACGCGCCCCATTCAAACAGCCGCGGCCGGCGGTCGCGTGCCGGCGGGCCCGGGGTCGAGGGGCCGTGCCGCCTCCCGACCCCGGGCCCGCCCGGGGAAACGGCCGATCAGCCGCCGAGCTGGGAGGTGCTGGGAACCTTGTCGGTCACCACCGCCCCCGCGCTCTTGCCGGCCTCCTTGACCCCGTTGATGACGCTCTCGAAGGAGCCGATGTCGGCGTCGCCCGCCTGCCCCTTGCGGAGCTTGGTCGCCAGGCCCTTGAGGGACTCGATGCCCGCCGTCAGCGGGACCACCGCCTTGGACAGCAGCGGGTCGCCCTTGGCGTTGGCGGTCGCCGCCTTCAGCCGGTTGTAGGCGAAGGCACCCGCCAGACCCGCCTTGATCAGCGCGAACGTACGGCCCTTCGCGCCCTTCTTGAACTTGCCCGCCTGGTACGGCTTGACGATCCAGTGGTAGGTCGCGCCGGCCGCGAGACCGGCGTTCGCGACGAAGCGGGTCTTCGCGAACTTCTGCTTCTCCGCGGACGTGCTCGGCGCGGGAGTCGCGGCGGCGGCCTCCTCGGCGGCCAGCACCTCGACGGCCGACGCCTCCGCGGCCGCCTGGTCGGCGGCCGTGGCCGCGGACAGCGAGACGTCCTCGCTCTTGGTCTTGGCCTTCCCGCCCCCCTCGGAGCCACAGGCGGTGGCGCCGGCCAGCAGCGCACAGGAAAGGAGCACCGACGTGACGGCACGACGGAATCGAACGTTTCTGGGTACGGACACAGTTGCCTCCGGGGACTGAGGTGTCCTCCGCACCCTCACCCGGCCTGTGGGGCTCCGCCACTTGGGGGACCCGTTCGGGGGTTTGCGGCGCGCCTGCGCGGCAACACGGGGTGCATGCCCACACACACCCGAGTACACACCCGAGGAAGCAGTTCGGCGGGCCGGGCCGTCGCCCTGGTGGCGGACATCGCAGCCTTCGTGATCGGCCTGTGGATCCTGCTGTTCCTGCTCGACGCCAACCAGGGCAACGCTTTCGTCGACCTCGTCCACGACGCGGCGACCTGGCTGGCCGGCTGGTCCTACGACCTGTTCACCTTCGACCGCGCCTGGGTCCAGGTCGTCGTCGGCTACGGCATCGCGGCCGTCGTCTACCTCTTCATCGGCCACGCCCTGGCGAGCCGACTCTCCCGCCGCTGACGCACGGGGCGTGTGGGGCCCGCAGGCCCCACACGCTCAACCGCAGCAGTCCGGCTCAAGTCCCCGCGGCAGGTTCAGCCCGCCGAAGACCTCGCCCGTCGCCTCGTCCCCGCCCAGCGCGGCGACGGCCAACAACAACGAGCCCGCCGTCCACGTGGTCTGCTCGACCGGCCACACCGCCCGGTCCACGAACTCGTACCCCGTCCAGTACATGCCGTTGTCGGCCCGCAGGTGCCCGATCGACCGCAGGATCTCCAACGCCCGGTCGGACTCCCCCAACGCCCAGAGCGCGAGGGCCAGTTCACAGGACTCCCCGCCCGTGACCCACGGGTTCGGCAGCACGCACCGCACCCCGAGGTCCGGGACGACGAACTCCGCCCACCGCTCCTCGATGCGCGCCGTCGCCTCCGGGCCGGTCAACGCACCGCCCAGCACCGGGTAGTACCAGTCCATCGAGTACCGGGACTTGTCCAGGAACCGCTCCGGGTGCCGTCGGATGGCGTGCCCCAGCGCGCCCGCCGCCAACTCCCAGTCCGGCTGCGGGTCCTCGCGGTGCTCCGCGATGGCGAGCGCGCACCGCAGCGCCTGATGGATCGACGAGGACCCGGTCAGCAGCGCGTCGGTGACGGCCGCGCCGTCCGCCTCCCGCTTCCAACCGATCTCACCGCCCGGCTGCTGGAGCCCCAGCACGAACTCCACCGCCGCGTACACGGCCGGCCACATCCGGTCCAGGAAGGGATCGTCGCCGGTCGCCAGGTAGTGGTGCCAGACGCCCACCGCGATGTACGCGACGAAGTTCGACTCGCGACTCGCGTCCTGCGGAGCGGAGGTGTCCACGCCCTCCGGCCGGTCGGCGTAGGCCGCGAACCAGGAACCGTCCTCGTTCTGGTGCCGCGCCAGCCACGCGTACGCCCGCTTCGCCGCCTCGTGCTCGCCCGCCACGTCCAACGCCATCGCGGCCTCGGTGTGGTCCCACGGATCGAGGTGGTGCCCGCGGAACCACGGGATCGCCCCGTCCGCCCGCTGCGCCGCGAGGATGCCCGCGACGGTCCCGGCCGCCTGCTCGGCGGTCAACACGCCGTCCAGGACCAGGTGTTCGGTACGACCGGGGGACGTCACTTCGCCGCGTCCACGGGCAGGTGCGGCTTCGTCGCGTACGCCACGAAGCTCTTGCCGATCACCGGGTTCAGGGCCTGCTCCGCGAGGCGCGTGGCCAGCGGCTTCTTCATGATGTCCCAGACCAGCAGCTTGTGGTACGCCTTCACCGGCAGCGCCTTGTCGTTGTCGACGCCGAACGCGCACTTCAGCCACCAGTACGGGGAGTGCAGCCCGTGCGCGTGGTGCGTGCCGTACGGCTTGAGGCCCGCGGCCTCCATCTTGCCGATCAGCTCGTCCGCCTTGTAGATGCGGATGTGGCCGCCCTCGACCTCGTGGTAGGCGTCGCTGAGCGCCCAACAGATCTTCTCCGGGCCGTACCGCGGCACCGTGATCGCGATCCGGCCGCCCGGCTTGAGGACCCGCACCATCTCGGCGAGCACGCCCTTGTCGTCGGGGATGTGCTCCATCACCTCGGAGATGATCACGACGTCGAAGGAGTCGTCGGGGAACGGCAGGGCCAGCGCGTCGCCCTCCATGGCGGTGGCGGTGGCGCCGGCCGGTGCCTCACCGGCCTCCTTCATCGCGGCGAACCACTTGGCGACCTCGCGGATCTCCTCGCCGTTGCGGTCCACGGCGACCACCTGCGCACCGCGCCGGTAGCACTCGAAGGCGTGCCGGCCTGCGCCGCAGCCCAGATCGAGCACGCGGTCGCCTGCGGCGAGCGGGAACCGGGAGAAATCGACGGTCAGCACGGGGTCCTGCCTTCGCGGTCGCGGGGGTCTACGGGGTGGAACTCGGAACGGGGATGACTCATCGGCGAGGCGTCAGCGCGCACGACGCGTACGGGCGGCCTGCTCGATGGCGGCCCGGTAGTGCACCACGGTTCCCTCGGCGGCCTTGGCCCAGGTGAACCGGGTCAGGACTCTGTCGCGCCCGGCGGCGCCGAGCCGCTCGCGCAGCGGCGCGTCACCCAACAGCCGGCCCAGCGCGGCGGCGAGCGCGCCCGCGTCACCGGGCGGCACCGCCAGACAGGTCTCCCCGTCGGGCCCCGTCACCTCGGGGATCGCCCCGCCGGTGGTCGCGACCAGCGGGGTGCCGGTGGCCATGGCCTCGGCCGCCGGGAGCGAGAAGCCCTCGTACAGCGAGGGCACGCAGGCGACCTGCGCGCTGCGCACCAGGTCGACGAGCTCGGCGTCCGTGATGCCCTTGACGAAGCGGACCGCGTCCTGGAGTCCGTACGTGGCGATCGCGCGGGCGACCGGCCCCTCCTCGGCGCGCCGGCCCACGACCACGAGGTGCGCGTCGGGCTGTTCCGTGCGGAGCTTCGCGAGCGCCTCCACCAGGTGGACGAGGCCCTTCAGCGGCACGTCGGCGCTGGACGTCGTCACGATCCGCCCGGGCACCTCGGCCACGGACGCGTCGGGCGACCACAGGTCGGTGTCGGCGCCGATGTGCACCACGTGGATGCGCTCGCCCCGGACGCCCAGGTGCTCGGCGATCTCGACCTGCGAGGAACCCGACACGGTCAGCACGGACGGCAGCCGGCGGGCCACCCGGCCCTGCATGCGCGTGAACCCGTACCAACGGCGCACCGAGAGCCGCTTCTTGCGGTCCTTGGCAGCGGCCAGCTCCAACGTGCGGTCCACGGTGATCGGGTGGTGGATCGTCGTCACCAGCGGCGCGCCGAGGTCCCCGAGCAATCCGTACCCGAGCGTCTGGTTGTCGTGGATGACGTCGAACTCACCGGCGCGCGCGGCCAGGTGCCGGCGCGCTCGCAGCGAGAAGGTCAGCGGCTCGGGGAAGCCGCCGGTCCACATGGTGGCGACTTCGAGGGCGTCGATCCAGTCCCGGTACTCCGCCCGTTCGGGCGTACGGAACGGGTCGGGGCTGCGGTAGAGGTCCAGGCTCGGCAGCTCGGTCAGCGTGGCACCGGTGTCGAGCACCGGGTAGGGCTGGGCGCCGATGACCTCGACGGAGTGGCCGAGCCGGACGAGTTCCCGCGAAAGGTGGCGGACGTAGACGCCCTGGCCGCCGCAGAACGGGTTCCCCTTGTAGGTGAGGAGTGCGATGCGCAACGGGCGGTCACCTTCGGTGGCGGAACTCGCGAAAGGGCTCGTCACCACGGCCTCTGCGGTCACTCTCGGCCCCCTTCTCCCTGCACTTTCGCCGGAGCGTAACCGCTCGGATAATGTAGAACAAGTTTCAGACTTGATCCGTCTGAGAGCATTGAATCTACCGGCCGGAAACCTCACCGTAAGAGGCGGAGCAGGTGATTCACGCCACGACTCCGACGCCTGACACGCCGGCCCCGGATCAGCCCCGGAACCGCCGGCGCGACAACACTGAACGCCTTGGAACGGGACAGATGACAGCGGAAGCGAAGGCCGTGACCACACCGGCGTCCCCGCCCCTGACGGAGCGCCAGGAGGCGCGCCGACGCCGCATCCTGCACGCCAGCGCCCAGCTGGCCGGCCGGGGCGGTTTCGACGCGGTCCAGATGCGGGAGGTCGCCGAGGCGGCCGGCGTGGCGCTCGGGACCCTGTACCGGTACTTCCCGTCCAAGGTGCACCTGTTGGTCGCCACCATGCAGGACCAGCTCCAGCACATGCACACCACGCTCCGCAAGCGCCCCCCGGCGGGCGACGACCCGGCGGCCCGGGTCGCGGAGACCCTGATGGGCGCCTTCCGGGCCCTCCAGCGCGAGCCGCACCTCGCCGACGCGATGGTGCGCGCCCTCACGTTCGCCGACCGGAGCGTGAGCCCCGAGGTGGACACGGTGTCGCGGCTGACCACGGCGATCATCCTGGACGCGATGGGCCTGGACGCCCCGCCGACGGCGGAACAGCTGTCGGCGGTGCGCGTGATCGAGCACACCTGGCACTCGGCGCTGATCACCTGGCTGTCGGGCCGCGCCTCGATCGCCCAGGTCAAGATCGACATCGAGACGGTCTGCCGTCTGATCGACCTGACGACGCCGGCCCCGACGCCGGCTCCGACCCCCACGCCGGCTCCGTCCAAGGCGCGCTCCAAGGCCCCGGGAAAGTCCTGATCCTGACGTAGGGGCGGCGGGGCGGGGCCGGCCGCCTACTCCTCCGGCGGGAACACCGCCTCCCCGCTGCCCAGCAGGGTGATCGTGATCGCCTCGACGGGGCAGCCCTCGGCCGCCGTCAGGACCGGTTCGTTCGCGTCCGTCTCGGGGGCCGCCGGGTGGGACTGGCGCGCCGAGTCGAGGGAGAAGCCGGCCGGGGCGTGGTTCACGCACATGCCGGAGCCGATGCAGACGCTCCGGTCCACCTCCACCTGCCAGCGGTCCCCCATCACGCGTCCGTTCCCGGCGCGGCCGGCGGCTGGTAACCGGCGGGCAGGTGGATCATCTTGTGTTCCAGGTACTCGCTCAGTCCCTCGGGGCCGAACTCCCGCCCGACGCCGCTGTTCTTGTAGCCGCCGAACGGTCCCAGCATGTCCAGGCTGAAGGTGTTGACGTTGAAGGTGCCGGTGCGCACCCCGCGCGCGAAGTCGATGCCGTGCTCCACGTCGCCCGTCCAGACGCTTCCGCTGAGTCCGAACTCGGAGTCGTCGGCGATCCGCGCGGCCTCGGCCTCGTCGCCGTAGGGGATCAGGCAGACCACGGGCCCGAAGATCTCCTCGCGCGCGATGCGCATGGAGTTGTCGACGTCGCCGAACAGGGTGGGTTCGACGTACCAGCCCTGGTCCAGGCCGGCGGGGCGACCGCCGCCGACGAGGATCTTGGCGCCCTCCTCCTGTCCGATCCGGATGTAGTCCAGCGAGCGCTGTTGCTGACGGCGGGCCACGAGCGGTCCGAGCTGGGTCGCCGGGTCCAGGGGGTCGCCGACCACCAGCGCGCCGGCGGCGGCGGCGAGGGCCTCGGCGACCTCCGCGTACCGGGCGCGCGGGGCGAGGACGCGGGTCTGGGCGACGCAGGCCTGACCGTTGTTCATCCAGGCCGCCGGGACGATGCCGGCGATGGTGGTCTCCAGGTCGGCGTCCGGGAGGATCACGGCGGCGGACTTGCCGCCGAGTTCGAGGGTGACCCGGGTGAGGTTGCGGGAGGCGACCTCCATGACGCGCCGGCCGGCGGCCACCGACCCGGTGAAGGCGACCTTGTCGATGCCGGGGTGCCCGACGAGGTACTCGCTGACCTCCCGGTCGGCGGGCAGGATCGACAGCACGCCCTCGGGCAGCCCGGCCTCGCGCACGATGTCGGCGAGGATGTAGGAGTCCAGCGGGGACTCCGGCGAGGGCTTGAGGATCACCGCGGAGCCGGTCAGCAGCGCGGGTGCCAGTTTGGCGGCGGCGACGAACTGCGGGACGTTCCAGGGGATGACGGCGGCGACCACGCCGACCGGCTCCCGGCGGACCAGGATGGGTCCGAGCACGCCCTGGCGGTGCTCCTCGTAGGCGTAGTCGCGGGCCACCGTGATCGCGGCGTCGTAGACCATCATCGGGCCCAGCGCCTGGGCGAGGACGGACCAGGAGTAGGGGGATCCGTTCTGGGAGCTGATGGACCGGGCGATCTCCTCGTGCCGCACCGCGATGGCGTCCTTGACGCGCGCGACGACCGCGATCCGCTCGTCGAGGGACATCCGGGGCCAGGGTCCCTCGTCGAACGCCTTGCGCGCGACGGCGACGGCGCGGTCGACGTCCGCCGTGGTGGCGTGCGGGACGCTGCCGATGACCTGGCCGGTGTGCGGGGAGACGACCCGGATGATGTCGGTGCCCAGCGGGTCCGTCCACTCCCCGCCGATGAACAGTTGTCCGTGTTCCACGAGCTCGGTCATGGCTGAGGCCTCCTGCGGCTACCTGCGGCGTGACGTTCCAGAACTGATACCAGTTCTAGTGCTGCTCCGCGAAAGTTCGTGGAGGGGGGTTCAGGCTTCCTGGAGGGGGCTGGCGGCGTAGGTCCACTTGAAGGGGCGGGCGGTCTCGTTCCGTTTGATCATGTAGTCGTCCATCTTGGC
>NZ_JAPNLK010000175.1 GCF_026627505.1 Streptomyces sp. H27-H5
GAAAGAACCTCGGAGAACCCGCCACCGGGACGGCCACCCGGGATACCGGCCTGCCCGAATCCGGAAACCCACCACAAAAGCAATCACACCGCGTGATCAAAGATCACGCGGTGGATCGAGGGTCAGCACCAGGGGCCGTCTGGTTCTCTTTCCACTGCGATGCGCTCTCGGAGGCGTTGCCGTCCGCGGGCAAGGAACCTTGTCGACGAGGTTGCTCCAGGCCGGGGGGGGTGCCTCGAATGCGTGGTTCTGACGGGGGCAGACGGCCGTCCGGCGCCTGTCCGGCATGCTCATGATGCGAAGGGGATCTTCGTGGCAGGCGTACCCGAACTGGGTTCGGTGGTGGGCGACTTCGCCCTCCCGGGTGGCGAGCTCATAGGCTCATCGTTCGAGCGGCGCGACTTCGAACTGTGCAGGCAGCGCGGCAAGCCCCTGGTCCTGGCCTTCTACCCGGGGGATGGCACGCCGGTCTGTACCCGCCAGCTGTGCTCGTATTCCGGAGGGCTGGAGTCGTTCGCCGCCGTCGGTGCGCAGGTGTGGGGCATCAGTCCTCAGGGCGTCGACAGCCATGAGGCGTTCGCACGACGCCACGGCCTGCGCATGCCGCTGCTGGCGGACGAACAGCGAGTCGTGAGACGTTCGTTCGGCATCACGGCTCCCGGGATCGGGTTGCGGCGGGCCGTCTTCTTGATCGCTCCGGACGGCACCTTGTACTGGAAGCACGTCTCCGTGCTGGGGGGCACATTCCAGAGCGTGGCGGCCCTGTCCCGGGAGTTGGCTGCCTTCGCCTGACCTGGTTCACGTCCAGCCGCACCCGCCCCGGCCCGCGCCCTTGCGGCGGGGGCCGGGGTCGCGGTCACTTGGCGAGGAAGTCGGTCAGGTGCCGGTTGAATTCCTGGGCGTGGGTGAGGTTCAGTCCGTGCGGGGCTCCCTCGATCAGGGCGAGCGTGCTGCCCGGCAGGGCTTCGTGGGACCGCTTGCCGCTGACCTCGAAGGGCACGATGGCGTCCTGGGTGCCGTGGATGATCAGGGTGGGTACGTCGATCCGGGCGAGGTCGTCACGGAAGTCGGTGCGGGCGAAGGCGTTGATGCAGTCGAGCGTCCCCTTGGGTGAGGCCGCCTCCGCCAGGTGCACGTGATAGCGGTGCTGGGGCGCGCTGACGAGGTCGGTGTTCTCGCCGGCCTGGAAGAAGCCGGTGACGAAGCCCTCCAGGAAGGCGGGCCGGTCGCCGCGGACGCCGTCCTCGAACTGGGTGATCGTGGCGTCGTCGAGTCCGCCGTCCGGGTTGTCGGCGCTCTTGTGGAGGTAGGGAGGCACCGCTGCGGCGAGGACAGCTTGGCGGACGCGGCTGCTGCCGTAGTTGTGGAGGTAGCGGACCACCTCCCCGCCGCCCATGGAGAACCCGACCAGCGTGGCGTCACGGATGTCGAGATGCGTTAGGAGGGCGTCCAGGTCAGCGGCCAGGGTGTCGTAGTCGTAGCCCTCCCAGGGCTGGGTGGAGGAGCCGAACCCGCGCCGGTCGTAGGTGATCACTCGGTGGCCCGCCTCGACCAGTGGACCGACCTGCGGCTCCCAGGAGCGGCCGCTCAGCGGCCAGCCGTGGACGAGAACGACTGGGCGGCCTTGGCCGTAGTCCTCGAAGTGGAGCTCGACGCTGCGGCCCTTGTCTGCACTTACATTGATGCGCGGCATGCTGGGTTGACGCCCTTCGTGTGGTGGTGCAACGCGTGTACCCGGACCATGCCCCGGCACGGCAAGATTTCACTCATCGCAGAACAGCCAGGGCATTCTCATCCTCATCATTCCATCGATACTTGTCGTCCTGCATTCACCGCCAAAGGCCGTAACTCCTTGTTGCGAACTGGTTGCAATAACACGATTGACCTCGATCGGCCTAACTCATCGACTGCGTGTCGTAGCGAATGTGGAACCCCCTGGCGTTTCTGTGAAGAGGCTGTGGCCAGCGGATTTGCGAATACGCGGCGGAGTTCCCTCTCGGCTTCGGAGGAAAAGTGGTCACGGGGTACGGGTGCCGCGTGCTTTCCTTCGCTCGGCGCGATCTGAGCGCATGGCGGTACGCCCGGTCGGCGGGCCGGGCTGCTGCTGATGCCGCCTGGGTCTCGCTGTCCGACCGAGTGGTCATCCCACCTGAATGCCCCTGTCCGGCTGCGCCGGTGTGCGCGGAGCGACGGGGTTCGCAGTCGAGAGGAACATCCTTGAAGTCCATCTCCGCACGGCCCCGTTCGCGGCGTGTGCTCGACCAGTCCCTGCTCGTCCTGGGCGCCGGCGCGCTTGCGACCAGCCTGGGTGTCCTGACGCTGGCGCCGGGAGTCAGTTCCGCCTCCAGTCACCGTGAGGCGCCGCTGATCGCGGGCGACCCGCGTGCGGACAACACCGACGTGTACGCGTACACGAGCCTGGACCGCCCCGATTCGGTGACGCTGCTGGCGAACTGGATCCCGTTCGAGGAGCCCAACGGCGGTCCGAACTTCTACGCGTTCGGCGATGACCTCCGCTACAACATCAAGATCGACAACACGGGTGACGGCGTCTCCGACATCACCTACACCTGGCGCTTCCACAGCAGCTACCGGGATGACGCCAACCAGTTCCTCTACAACACGGGCCCGGTCACCTCGCTGACCGACCCGGACCTCAACTTCCGCCAGGTCTACGACCTGGTCGTCTCGAAGGGGAACGAGAGCAAGGTCCTGCTCTCGAACGTCCCTGCGGCGCCCTCGCGCGTGGGCCCGGCGTCGATGCCGAACTACGCCGCCCTGCGCAACCAGGCGATCCGCAACATCCCTGGGGGCGGCAAGACCTTCGCCGGTCAGGCCGAGGACCCGTTCTTCGCCGACCTGCGCGTCTTCGACCTGCTCTACGGCGGGAACCTGTCCGAGCGCGGCCAGGACACCCTCGCCGGCTACAACGTCAACTCCGTCGCCCTGCAGATCCCCAAGACGCAGCTCGCTCTGAAGGGCAACCCCGGCCGCAACCCGGTCATCGGCGTCTGGTCCACGACCGACCGCCAGGGCGTCCAGGTCTCCGACTCCCGCGACAAGCAGCACGGCGACAAGTGGAAGCAGGTCTCCCGCCTGGGCAACCCCCTGGTCAACGAGGTCGTCGTCCCGCTGAAGTACAAGGACGCCTTCAACACCCTCAACCCGGACCAGGACCGCACCGTCCAGCCGGTGGTGGACAAGGTCCTCGACCCGATCCTGCCCAAGCTGATCCAGCAGGTGTACGGCATCCCCGCCCCGCCGGCCCCCCGGCGGGACCTGTTCGAGATCTACCTGACGGGCATCTGCAAGGCGTGCGGGCCGATTCAGGCCGACCTCAACGCCCACCGCCTGAACAAGGACGCGCGGCTGAAGCAGATCGTCCCGGCGGAGGAGCTGCGCCTGAACATGGGCGTGCGCCCCAACCCCAACCCGAACCGGTACGGCGTCCTCGCCGGTGACCTCGCGGGCTTCCCCAACGGCCGCCGCCTGACCGATGACGTCATCGACATCTCCCTCCAGGCCGTCGAAGGCGCCGCCCAGACCGGCCAGCTCGTCCCGGCCCTCGCCGACGGCGACCAGGTCGACACCAACGAAGTGCCCTTCGGCACCTCGTTCCCGTACCTGGCGCTGCCGCACACCAAGTCCGTCAACAGCGGCCCGAACGCGCCCGAGCGGTCCGGGAACGTGAGGACCGGATCCGTCGGCGCACTGGGCGCCGTGCTCATGGGAATCGGCGGCTACCGCCTGCGCCGCAACCGCAAGACCAGCTGACCCCACCGCTCCGGGCGGGGCCGAGGTCGGTCCTCGGTTCCCCGCCCGGAGCCCCGTTCACCGAAGTTTCCCCGGGGAGGATCCCGTGCACCGGCCCGAAGACAAACCCGCCCCCTCGATCCGGCAGCGCAGATACCTGCGCACCACCGCGATCACCGTCGCCCTGGGCGTGGTCATGTTCACCGTCGGCGCCGTCGGCCTCTCCCCCTCCGGCTCCAGCACACCGGACGCCCCTTCATCCGTAGCCTCCGCCGCGGGTCCGGCGCGCGGCATCGAGGCACTGCGTGATCGCGTGAAGCGCCTGCCGAAAGATCCGGTCAGCTGGGCGGACCTCGGCATGGCCCTCGTGCAGCAGGCCCGCACCACCGCCGACCAGGCCACCTACGCGCAGGCAGAGACGGCCCTGCGCCGCTCCCTCGCCCTGGAACCGGCCGAGAACCTGCACGCCGAAAT
Organism: Streptomyces sp. H27-H5; assembly: GCF_026627505.1. Lineage (GTDB taxonomy): Bacteria > Actinomycetota > Actinomycetes > Streptomycetales > Streptomycetaceae > Streptomyces. The sequence continues at coordinate 4,228 of NZ_JAPNLK010000175.1, forward strand.
CGGCATGGGCGCCCTGGCCGCCGCCCGCCACCAGTTCCGCGACGCCCTCATCTGGGCCCGCAAGGCAGTCGCAACGAGCCCCGCCACCCCGGCCTCCTACGGGATCCTCGCCGACGCCCACACCCAGCTCGGCCAGTACAAGGAAGCGGAAGACGCCGTCCAGAAGATGGCCGACCTCCGCCCGGACAGCAGCTCCCTGGCGCGCGCCTCCTACACCTTCGAACTCCGCGGCGACACCGCCCAGGCCAAAACCCTGATGGACCGCGCACTACGTGCGGCGGGCACTCCCGGCGAGCGCGCCTTCGCCCACACCCACCTGTCCTCCCTCGCCCTGGACAGCGGCGATCCGGTGACAGCTGTGCGCCAGGCCGAGGCCGGGCTGGCCATCGCGCCGCGCGACGCCGGACTGCTGGAGGCCCGGGCCAAGGCACGCGCAGCCACGGGAGACCGCGAGCGGGCAGTCGCCGACTACACCGCGGCCATCGCGACGGCCCCGCTCCCGCAGTACCTCCTCGGACTCGGTGAACTCCAGCAGGCGCTCGGCCGCCCGGAACGGGCCGAGGCCCAGTACGCCGTCCTGCGTGCCCAGGAAACGCTCCGCCGGGCTACCAGTACGCCCGCCGACGTCGACGCGATCTACTTCGAGGCGGACCACGGCGACCCCCGCCAGGCGGTGACCATGGCTGAAGCAGCGGTACGGGATCGGCCGTTCATTGCCGTCCACGACGCCTACGCCTGGGCCCTGCACCGCGCCGGACGCGACGAAGAGGCCCTCGACCAGGCCGACGAAGCCCTCGTCCTGGGTACGCGCAGCGCGCTCTTCCTCTACCACCGCGGCGCCATCCACCAGGCGCTCGGTGACAGATCAGCCGCCCGGCGCGATCTTCAGCAGGCGCTGGCCCTCGATCCCTCCTTCCACCCGCTGCACGCCCCCGCGGCGCGCGAAGCACTCCGGCGAATCGACGACACCCCATGAACCCCCGCACCCGCCGGCGCCTGGCCGCCGTACCGCTCGCAGCAGCCCTGCTCACCCCCCTGGGCCTCCTCGCCTCGGCCGCGCCCGCTGCCGCGCATCCGCTGGGCAACTTCACCGTCAACTACGCGACCAGCCTGACCCTGCGCCCCCGCGCGGTCGAGGCCGAGATCGTGGTCGACCGTGCCGAGATCGCCGCAGCACAAGAGCGCCCGCTCATCGACCAGGACCACAACGGCAACATCAGCGTCGACGAACAGGGCATCTACGCGGACGAGGCGTGCGCCACCCTCGCCGGACAACTGGAGGCAGGCGTAGGAAACGTGAGCCTCCAATGGGAGCGGGGCTCCACCAAGCTTACTTTCCACACCGGCGAGGCCGGGCTCAAGACCAGCCGCCTCACCTGCCACATCACGGCCGACGCGGACCTCACCTCGCCGTCCAATGTCCACGTCGCCACGCACTACGACAGCCGGCGCGTCGGCTGGCACGAGATCACCGCCCGCGGCGAAGGTCTCACCCTTGCCAGCTCCACCGTTCCCGCGGTCTCCACGACCAACCAGCTGCGCCAGTACCCGCAGGACCCTCTCGCCGACCCGTTCGACCAGCGCACCGCCGAACTGCGGACCGCTCCCGGGCAGGGGATCGCGGCCCGGATTGCGCCGCCCGGCCTGCCCGGCTCAGGCCCGGTCACCGCCGCGCTGAACAAGGTCTCCGCTCTCTTCGACACCCTCGTCGGCAGCCGCGAACTGACCGTCCCCGTCGGCCTCCTCGCCCTGCTCCTCGCCGTCGTCCTCGGTGCCTCCCACGCGGCGATGCCCGGCCACGGCAAGACGATCATGGCGGCCTACCTGGCCGGACGGCGCGGCACCCCGCGTGATGCCGTCACTGTCGGAGCAACCGTGACCCTCACCCACACCGCGGGCGTCCTCGCTCTCGGTCTGGCGCTCCCGCTGGCCACCCACCTTGCCGGGGAAACCGTCCTCGGCTGGCTCGGCCTGGCCAGCGGCCTCCTCGTCACCGCCATCGGCCTGCGGCTGCTGCACTCCGCCCTGCGCGGCCGCCCTCTCCAGCACGGCCACAGCCATGGACATCACCACCACGGCGATCACAGCCACGCGCACCACGGTGACCACGGCCATGGGCCTCACCACGGCGGCGACCACGGGCACGGACACAGCCACGAGCCGCCGACCGGCCTGCCGTCCTCACGCCGCGCGCCGGACAGCGCGGCGGCCGACGGCGCCACCGTCGTCCTGACCAAAACCGCCACCGCGCTCCCGCACGACCATCACCACCACGGCGAAGCCGACCATCAACACACCCACGAAACCGACCACCACCACACTCACGCTCCGGCACGCCGAAGGCGCTGGTCGCTCATCGGCGTCGGCATCGCCGGCGGCCTCGTCCCCAGTCCCTCGGCACTGGTCGTCCTCCTCGGTGCCGTCGCCCTCGGCCGGACCGCCTTCGGCGTGCTCCTCGTCATCGGCTACGGCCTCGGCATGGCCACCACCCTCACCCTCGCCGGCCTCCTCCTCGTACGACTGCGCGACCGGATCACCGCCCGCACCGCGGAGAGGTCCTCCACGCGTCTGAGGGCGCTTGGGCGTATCGGGCCCGCCGTCACCTCGGCCCTCGTTCTCCTCGTCGGACTTGGCCTCACCGCCCGCGCCATCACCGGCTTGTGAGCAATGCGGATACCAGCAGCTCAGAGGGCCTGGCCGTCCGTGCAGAGTCTGTGTCGGTCTGCCACGGCAGCTCCGACGGCGCAGCGCGATGCCGGGAGTCCCCCTGCTTGGTCTCCCCGGTTCGAGGGCCGGTGGGGCGCCCTGAGAACCAGTCTGTGACGATATAGGTGAATCCACACCAATCCCGCGGGTTCGAGCCTTCGAATCACCAGGTGGAGGCGTGAGCGCAAGCTGCTCGCGGCGCCGGGTCTCACATGGCCCTGGGCGCAGAGGCGAGGGGGCGCGAAAGGAAGTGCTGCTATGACCGCACGAACGATCGGACGCGGCTTTGCCGCCGTTGTCCTGGCTGCCGGTTTCGGTGTGGCGGGCGTGGGCGTGGCGGGGGCTGCTCCCCAGTCCCACCACCATGATTACGGGGTGTCGGGAACGGTGACCTCCCGGATCGAGCTCAATGTCCGCCAGCACCCGTGGACGCATTCCCACGTGGTGTGGAGCCTGTCCCCGGGCAGCCACGTCAAGCTGGCCTGCCAGCAGGACGGCTGGTACCACCTGGCCGACAAGTCCGGCTGGGTCGAGTCCCGCTACGTTCACGCCCACGAGTGGGTGCGGTACTGCTGACCGAGGCGGCGGGCGGCCGGGAGGTCTCCAGCTGTCGTGGCTCGACCCGGCCAGTCCCGCTCCACGGCAGGGGCCGCACCGGTGGTGCGGCCCCTGCCGTGCGTGTCAGTGCTGGTCGAGCGGGAGGGCGATGTCGGTGACCTGGCGGTTCTTCGGGAAGGAGCCGAGGTCGCGGGCGGCGCCGGTCAGCAGGTTGATCCCGTAGAGGCGCTGGGTGCCCGTGGTGCTGAGGGCCGCGTAACCGCTGTTGGTGGATGACTTGGGGCTGTAGTAGATGTCGAAGCCGGCGTCGGGGCCCGCGTTGACGCCGAGGTTCCCGGTGGGGGCGAGGGTGCCGGCGTTGGCCGGGGACTGGATCGAGGTCCGGTCGGCCGTGGTGTCGATGTCGAACAGGGTCGTCGCGGTCGCCGCGTTCAGGTCGTTGTTCGTGTAGGCGGCACCGGTGACACCGAGGGCCGTGGAGGGCGGCGTGGTGGGGTTGGTGAGCATGCCGTCGACGGTGGTGGTGAGCGGGGCGGCGTTGTCGTCGATGTTGTGGCGCAGGTTCTGTCCCGTGTCGCTGATGACCCGCAGCCGGTTGGCGGCCGGGTTGAAGTCGACGCCGAAGTAGGTGCCGGCCAGGGCCACGGTCAGCTGGGAGACCTTCACCGCGTTCGCGGACTCGGTGCTGAGCGTGTAGATGCCGCCCTTGTCACCGACGCCGTAGAGCTTCTCGTTCTGGACTCGGAAGTCGATCCCGACGATCTTCATGTCCCCTGACAGGCCCGAGACCTTGCCCAGGTCCCAGGTCCTGCCCGGCTTGTCGACATCGAACTCCACGAGCCTCTGGTCCGCGGTCAGCCCGATCGCATGCAACGCCGAGTGGGCCATGGCCTGCTCGGCGGGCTGATCGCTGTCGGCACTGGCGAAGGCGGGCGCCGCTAGGGCGGCAGCAGCAGCGGTGCAGAGGAGGACGGGCAGGAACCGAGCACGCATGAAAACTCCTTGAGGCGAGACACCTGGCGGCGCGCCGCGACAGCCGCGACACGTCCACTGCTGTCTTCGGTACGCACGGGCCCCGCGTATGGGTCTCGACCCCTAAGTGGTCTGCGTCGTAAGTCCTTCGGGGGTTGATCACGCGGCCTTGGCGGCGGAGGATTCTTCTGGGTGATCGGCGGTGTGCTGGTCGAGCCTGGCCAGGAGATCGTCCAGGTCGGAGGTGGT
>NZ_JAPNLK010000176.1 GCF_026627505.1 Streptomyces sp. H27-H5
GAACCAGTTCAAGATCCGGTTCGGCGACCGGCTCCCTCTCTGATCATCATCAACTGACAGTAACCACGGCAGGAACCAGGACCACGGAGCAAAACACCGATCACACACAACCCAATTGACATCCCCTCGAGGCGACCCTCGCCCCGGCCGCGGCGAGCGCCTCCAGATCGAGATGCTGCAGGTCCCCACCGCAGCCGTCGCACGCCAACGGTCCGACCAGCACTATCTCGTCCGGCTCGCGGCATTCGAGACGGTGGCCCTCGTGGCCGGGCTGACCACCCGGCTTCCGCCCTCCACCAGGGCGTTTCCCGTCCACACGCGGGCGTTTACCCAGACCATCCTTCGAAGGCGGCCTGGAGGAGTTGCGCGAGTCCTTGTTGTTCCGGGCCTCGAGCTCGGTGACGACCTTGAGCAGGTCCTCGACCATCCCGGCCAGCTGATCAGCCCGCGCGTTCGCGGCAGCCGCCTCGGCCTGCGAAGCCGCCAACAGCAACTCCAACGCCGCCACCCGGGCAGCCAGAACCCCGGCAGAACCCGGATCGGACAACATGATCCACAATCTACAACCCGGCCAGGACCGACCCAACACCGGCCTCGATCACCCGCACCCCTGAACACTTACCCTGCTGCCGCTGACCGCCGCCCAGTCGGGTGTCTGGTACGCGCAACAGCTGAATCCACAGAACACCATCTTCAACACCGGCGAATTCCTGGAAATCAACGGACCGGTGGACGCGGAACTCTTCGAGGCGGCACTGCGGCGCGTCGTCACGGAAGCCGAGACCCTGCGCCTGCGCTTCCTCGACGCCGAGGGCGGCCCCGTCGCCCGGCTCGTGCCCGCCGAGGACCTCGACTGGTCCCTGCACGTCGTCGACGTCAGCGCCGCCCCGAACCCGCGGGCCGCCGCCCGGGCCTGGATGGCCGAGGACTTCGCCACCCCCCTGGACACCGAGCACGACCAGCTCTTCCTCTTCGCCCTCTTCAAAGTCGCCGAAGACCGCCACCTGTGGCTGCACCGCTACCACCACCTGCTGGTCGACGGCTTCACCGTCAACCTGATCGCCCGGCGCACCGCCGCCGTGTACTCCGCGCTGGTCGCCGGCGAGCCCGTCCCGGACAGCCCGTTCGCCCCGCTGAACCTGCTGCTCGAAGAGAAGGCCGCGTACCTGGACTCGGAGCGCTTCGGCGCCGACCGCGGCTACTGGATCAACCGGCTCAAGGAAGCCCCCGAGCCCGTCAGTCTCTCCGGCGAACAGCCGGGCCTGGCAGGCTCACTGGCCCGGCGCACCGCCTACCTCGGCCAGAGCGAGACCGACCGACTGCGCGCCCTGGCCTCCGACGCCGCCGTCACCTGGCCGCCCGTGCTGATCGCCGCCGTCGCCCTGTGGCTCCAGCGGCTCACCGGCGCCCCCGAGATCGTGCTCGGCCTGCCCGTCTCCACCCGGCTCGGGAAGAACGCCCGCAGCGTCCCCGGCATGGTCTCCAACGTGCTGCCGCTGCGCGTCGCCATCAGCCCGGACAGCACCCTCGAAGAGCTGCTGAACCAGGTCTCCGGCGAGATGCGGGCCGCCATGAAGCACCAGCGCTACCAGTTCGAGGACCTGCGCCGCGACCTCGGGATGCTCGCCGACGAGCGCCGCCTGGTCGGCCCGCACGTCAACATCATGATGTTCGACTACGACCTGCGCTTCGGCGGTCACACCGCGCACCCCCACAACCTGTCCATCGGCCCCGCCGACGACATCTCCTTCATCGTCTACGACCGCGGCACCGCCTCCGGCCTCCAGATCGACTTCGACGCCAACCCCGACCTGTACGGCGACGAGGACCTGCGCGCCTACCAGCTGACCTTCCTCGACTTCCTGCACCGGCTCGGCAACACCGCCCTCGACGAGAGCGTCGGCTCTCTCGCCCTCGACACCTCGACCCTGCCGTCGCGCGCGCTCGCCGCCGCCACGCCCGCGACCACGCCGAAGACCGCGCCCCCCGCACCCACCTCCCGGGCGCCGCGCACCGACGCGGAGGAGGCCCTGTGCCGACTCTTCACCGAGGTCCTCGGCCAACAGGTCGTCTCCGTCGACGACAACTTCTTCCTCCTCGGCGGCAGTTCCCTCCAGGTGACCCGGCTCGTCGGCCGGATCCGCACGGAGCTCCGGGCCGAGCTGACCCTGCGCACGGTCTTCGAGAACGCGACGGTCGCCACCCTCGCCCACGCCCTGGGCCTCGCCACCGAGGTCGCCCGGCCCGCGCTCACCGCGCTCCCGCGGCCCGAACCGCTGCCCCTCTCGGCGGCCCAGAACCGACTGTGGTTCCTCAACCAGATGGAGGACGGCAGCGGTCAGGCCGCCTACAACGACGGGCTGGCCGTCGAGCTCACCGGACGGCTCGACACCGAGGCCCTGCGCGCCGCGCTGGCCGACGTCGTGACCCGCCACGAGAGCCTGCGAACCGTCTTCCCGGTCCGTGACGGCGCCCCCTGCCAACGCGTCCTGGACGCCGTCGACGCCCGCCCCGAACTCCTCGTCACCGAGGTCGCGGACGAGGCCGCACTGAAGGCGGAGCCGGCGCTCGCCGCCGCCCGCGGCTTCGACCTGGGCACCGAGATCCCGGTCCGCGCCCACCTCTTCACCCTCACCCCCGAGCGTCACACCCTGCTGCTGGTGGTCCACCACATCGCCGGCGACGGCTGGTCCGTGGCCCCCTTCACCCGCGACCTCAGCCAGGCGTACGCCGCACGACTGCGCGGCAGCGCGCCCCCGTACACGCCGCTGCCCGTCCAGTACGCCGACTACACCCTCTGGCAGCGGGACCTGCTCGGCGACGAGAACGATCCGAACGGCGTCCTCTCCCGGCAGATCGCGCACTGGAGGGACACCCTCAGCGGGCTGCCCGAAGAGCTCGCCCTGCCCACCGACCGGCCCCGCCCCGCCGTCGCCGGTCACCAGGGAGGACGGACCGGCTTCACGCTCGCCCCCGAGGTCCACGAACGGCTGCTCACCCTCGCCCAGGACAGCGGGGCCAGCGTCTTCATGGTGGCGCAGGCCGCTCTCGCCGCCCTGCTGCACCGCCTCGGCGCCGGCGACGACATCCCCGTCGGCACCGTCATCGCCGGCCGCACCGACGAGGCCCTCGGGGACCTGGTCGGCTTCTTCGTCAACACCCTGGTGCTGCGCACCGACCTCTCCGGCAACCCGACGTTCCGCCAACTCCTGGACCGGGTACGCGAGTACGACCTCACCGCCTACGCCAACCAGGACGTGCCCTTCGAGCGGCTCGTGGAGATCCTGAACCCGGTGCGCTCGCTCGCCCGCCATCCACTGGTCCAGGTCACCCTCGCCCTGGAGGACAACGCCGAACCGGTCCTCGACCTCCCCGGCCTGACCGCGACGGTGCGCCACCTGGAGACCGACACCGCCAAATTCGACCTGTCGTTCCGGCTCGGCGAGCGCCACACCGACGACGGCCGGCCCGCGGGTGTCGACGGCACCATCGAGTTCGCCCGCGACCTCTTCGACGACGAGACCGCCGCCGGGCTCGGCGAGCGCTTCCGGCGGCTGATCGAGGCCGTCACCGCCGACCCCGCCCTCCCCGTCGCAGCCGTCGACCTCCTCGGCGCCGCCGAGCGGATCCGCGTCCTGGAGGACTGGAACGACACCGGCGTGCCGCTGCCGTACGCGACCACGCCCGAACTCTTCGCCGCCCAGGTCGCCCGCACCCCCGACACGGTCGCCCTCGTCCACGAGGACACCACCCTCACCTACCGCGAACTCGACGAGCGCGCCGGACGACTGGCCCGACTGCTCACCGAACAGGGCGCCGCGCGCGGCCGCTCCGTCGCCGTGGCCCTGGGCCGCGGCGTCGACACGGTCGTCAGCCTGCTCGCCACGATGAAGGCCGGCGCGACCTACGTCCCGGTCGACCCGGCGTACCCGGCCGAGCGCATCGCGTACATCCTCGACGACGCCCGGCCCGCCCTCGTCGTCACCACCACCGCCCTCCAGGACGCCCTGCCCGCGGCCGACATCCCGCTGCTGCTGCTGGAGCGGACCCCGCTGCCCGCCGAAACCCTCCCGGACGTCCTGCTCAGCCCGCAGGACGCGGCGTACATCATCTACACCTCGGGATCCACCGGCCGCCCCAAGGGCGTCGTCGTCAGCCACAACGGCGTCGCCGCCATGGCCGCCGCCCACCGGGAGAGGTTCGGCGGCGGCCCCGGCCACCGGGTGCTGCAGTTCTCCTCGCCCAGCTTCGACGCCTCCATATGGGAGATGCTCACCACCCTGACGACCGGCTCGGCCCTGGTCCTCGCGCCCACCGAGCGGCTGGCCGCAGGCGAGCCGTTGGCGACGCTCCTCGCCGAACAGCGGGTCACGCACGCCACCCTGCCGCCCGTCGTGCTCGCCGCGATGGGGGAGGCCCGGATCCCCGAGGGCATGACCCTGGTCACCGCCGGCGAGGCCTGCTCCGCCGAACTCGTCGCCCGCTGGTCACCCGGCCGCACCATGGTCAACGCCTACGGCCCCACCGAGTCGACCGTCTGCGCCACCATGAGCGGCCCCCTCGCCCCGCACACCGGCGCCCCCACCATCGGCCGCCCCATCACCAACACGCGCGTCTACGTCCTGGACCGCGACCTCAACCCCGTACCGCCCGGCGTTGTCGGCGAGCTCTACCTCACCGGCTCCGGCCTCGCCCGCGGCTACCTGGGCCGCCCCGGCCTGACCGCCGAACGCTTCACCGCCGACCCCCACGGGGGGCCCGGCGCCCGCATGTACCGCACCGGCGACCTCGCCCGCTGGACCGCCGACGGCGAACTCGACTACCTCGGCCGTGCCGACGACCAGGTCAAGATCCGCGGCTTCCGCATCGAACCCGGCGAGATCGAGACCGCCCTCACCGGCCACCCCACCGTCGCCCAGGCCGCCGTACTCGTCCGCGAGGACCACCCCGGCGACAAGCGGCTCATCGCCTACGTCGTCCCCGCCGACACCCGGACCGGCGCCGACCCGGCAGCACTGCGCACCCACGTCGCCGCCGCCCTGCCCGCGTACATGGTGCCCGCCGCCGTCCTCGTCCTGGACGCCCTGCCCGTCACCACCAACGGCAAGCTCGACAAGCGGGCCCTGCCCGCCCCCGACTTCACCGGCCCGGGCGAAGGCCGCGCCCCCCGCACCGACCGGGAAGACCTCCTCGCCACCCTGTTCGCCGAAGTCCTCGACCTGGAGCGGGTCTCCATCGACGACAGCTTCTTCGACCTCGGCGGCCACTCCCTCCTCGCCACCCGCCTCATCAGCCGCATCCGCACCGAGGCCGGCGCCGAATTCACCGTCCGCTCCCTCTTCGAGAACCCCACCGTCGCCACCCTGGCCGCCGCCCTCGACGGCGCCGCCGACGCTCGCGCAGCGGTCCGGCCACAGGTCCGACCGGCGGAGATCCCCCTCTCCCACACCCAACGCCGGCTCTGGTTCCTCAACCACTTCGACGGCCCCAGCGGCACCTACAACCTCGGCCTCTCCCTGCGCCTGCGCGGCCCGGTCGACGACAACGCGCTGGAAGCCGCGCTGGCCGACGTCACCACCCGCCACGAGGCCCTGCGCACCGTCTTCCCCGACACCGACGGCCGCCCCCGCCAGCTGATCCTCGACCCGGCCGACCCGGCCTCCCGGCCGCTGCTCCACCGCGCCACGATCGCCGCCGACGCCCTGGACGACACCCTCGCGCAGGCCGCGGGCGAGGGCTTCGACGTGACCCGCGAGACACCGGTCCGCGCCCACCTGTTCAGCCTCGGCGAGGACGACCACGCCCTCCTCGTCGTCCTCCACCACATCGCGGGCGACGGCTGGTCCCTGGCCCCGCTCGCACGGGACCTGTCCACCGCCTACGCGGCCCGACTGGACGGCGCCGCACCGCGGTTCACGCCACTTCCGGTGCAGTACGCGGACCACACCCTGTGGCAGCGCGAGGTCCTCGGCGACGAGGACGACCCGGCGAGCGAACTGTCCCGACAGGTCGAGCACTGGCGGAGCGCCCTCGCGGGCCTCCCCGAGGAGCTGGCGCTTCCCACGGACCGACCACGCCCGGCCCGACTGAGCTACCGCGGCGACACCATCGGCTTCACCGCCCCGGCCGCGACCCGCGCCCGCCTCGACGACCTCGCCCGCGCCGCCGGCACCAGCCTCTTCATGATCGTCCAGGCCGCCCTGGCCACGCTGTTGCACCGGCTCGGCGCGGGCACGGACATTCCCCTCGGCTCCCCCATCGCGGGGCGTACGGACGAGGCCCTGGACGACCTGGTGGGGTTCTTCGTGAACACGCTGGTGTTGCGGACCGACCTGTCGGGGGATCCGACGTTCCGGGAGCTGGTGGAACGGGTGCGGGAAGCGGACCTGGCGGCGTACGCCAACCAGGACGTGCCCTTCGAGCGGCTGGTGGAGGTGCTGAACCCCGAACGGTCCATGGCCCGCCACCCCCTCTTCCAGGTCTCCTTCCAACTCCAGAACCTGCCCTCCGACCGCCTCACCCTGCCCGGCGTCGAGGTGAGCGACCGGCCGGTCCGTCTCGACACCGCCAAATTTGATCTCTCCTTCACCCTCACCGAGGCCGAGACCGGCCTCGAAGGCAGCCTCGAATACGCCGTCGACCTCTTCGACCGGGCGACCGCGCACGCCCTCTGCGCCCGGCTGGTGGCCGTGCTGGAAGCCGTCGCGGACGACCCGGACCTGCGGGTGGGCGCGGTCGAGGTCCTCTCCGACCGCGAGCGCGCGCAAGCGCTGGGGGAGTGGGCCGGTACCGGGCGCGAGCTGGAGCCGGTCACCTTCCACGGTCTGTTCGAGGCCTCGACGGACCGCACCCCGGACGCGCCGGCCCTGGTCAGCGGCGCGCTCGTGCTCTCGTACGCTGAGGTGGAGGCGCGGGCGAACCGGCTGGCGCACTGGCTCACGGGCCGGGGTGTCGGTCCCGAGGGCGTGGTGGCACTGGTGCTGCCGCGCTCCGCGGACATCGTCATCGCCCAGTTGGCCGTGCTGAAGGCCGGCGCGGCCTACCTCCCGGTCGACCCGCAATACCCGGCGGATCGCATCGCCTACATGCTCGACGACGCCCGCCCGGTGCTGGTGCTGCGCGAACTTCCGCAAACCGCCGAAGAGCCGGTGACCCGCCCGACGGTGGACCTCTCGTTCACCCACCCCGCCTACGTCATCTACACGTCGGGCTCGACGGGCCGCCCGAAGGGCGTCGTCGTCAGCCACGAGGGCCTGGCGAGCTTCGCCGCCGCCGAGATCGAGCGCTTCGACGTCGACGCCGACAGCCGGGTCCTGCAATTCGCCTCGCCGAGCTTCGACGCCTCGGTCCTTGAGCTGGTCATGACCTTCGCCGCCGGCGCGACGCTGGTCGTGCCCCCGGCCGGTCCGCTCGCGGGCGAGGTCCTCGCCGAGGTCCTCGATGCCGAGCGCATCACCCACGCCCTGATCCCGCCCGCTGCCCTGGCGAGCGTCCCGGCCGCCGCGTTCGCGCACTTCCGCTCACTGATCGTCGGCGGTGACGCCACCTCCGCCGAACTGGTCGACCGCTGGGCCCCCGGCCGCCGCATGGTCAACGCCTACGGCCCCACGGAGTCCACCGTCGTCGCGACCGCCTCGACGCCCCTCACCGCCGGCTCCGGGGTCCCGTCGATCGGTACGCCGATCCCCAACACCCGTACGTATGTGCTCGACGAGCGGTTGCGTCCCGTCGCGCCGGGCGTGGCGGGTGAGCTGTACATCGCGGGTGCGGGTCTGGCGCGTGGCTATCTGGGTCGTCCGGCCCTGACCGCCGAACGCTTCGTGGCGGATCCGTACGGCCCCGCGGGCAGCCGCATGTACCGCACCGGCGACCTCGCCCGCCGCTCGCGGACCGGCGAACTGGACTACCTGGGCCGCTCCGACGACCAGGTCAAGGTGCGCGGCTTCCGCATCGAACTCGGCGAGATCGAAACCGTGCTCGGCGGACACGCCCACGTCGCCCAGAACGCCGTGATCGTCCGCGAGGACCAGCCCGGCATCAAGCGCCTCGTCGCCTACGCCGTCCCGGCCCACGGCGCGGCCCTGGACGCGGACGCGCTGCGGGCCCACATCGCCGCCGCGTTGCCGGAGTACATGGTCCCGTCCGCCTTCGTCGAGCTGGACGCGCTCCCGCTCACCGTCAACGGCAAGCTCGACCGCAAGCAGCTCCCCGCCCCGGAGTACGGCGGGGCCGGCCAGGGGCGCGGGCCCCGTACGGGCCCGGAGGAGATCCTCTGCGGCATCTACGCCGAGCTGCTCGGCCTCGATTCCGTATCCGTCGAGGACAGTTTCTTCGAGCTGGGTGGGGACAGCATCGTGTCGATTCAGTTGGTGAGTCGGGCGCGTGGTGCGGGTTTGGTGTTGTCGGCGCGTGAGGTGTTCCAGTATCGGACGCCGGAGGCGTTGGCGGTGGTGGCGCGGGCCGTTGACGGGGTGGTGGTGGAGGATCCGGGCGCGGGTCTTGGTGTGGTTGCGGAGACTCCGATCGTGGGTTGGCTGCGTGAGCTGGGTGGTCCGGTGGGGGGTTTCCATCAGGCGATGGTGGTGCGGACGCCGGCGGGTGCCTCG
>NZ_JAPNLK010000177.1 GCF_026627505.1 Streptomyces sp. H27-H5
GTCGATGGTCGGCCTGTTCATCAACACCCTCCCCGTCCGCGTCACCCTCGACCCCGCCGAAACCCTGGGCGCCCTCCTGGAACGACTCCAGGCCCAACAGGCCTCCCTCATGGACCACCAGTACCTGGGACTGACCGACCTCCAACAGGTCACGGGCCTCGGCGAACTCTTCGACACCCTGGTCGTCTTCGAGAACTACCCGCTCGACGCCGACGTCCTGGACATCGGCGGCGGGCTCCGCATCACCGGCATCGAGGGCCACGACGCCACCCACTACCCGCTGATCCTCACCGCCGTCCCCGGCGAACGCCTCCAACTGCGCCTCGACTTCCGCACCGACCTGTTCGACGCGGCCGCCGCGAACGCGCTGATGGACTGCGTCGTCCGAGTCCTGGAGAGCGCGCCGGACCACCACGCCGACCCCGTCGGCCGGATCCCGCTGCTCGCCGCGGACGAGCGGCAGCGGCTGCTGGTCTCCTTCAACGACACCGAGCGCCAGGACGCGCCGTCCGACCGGAGCGTGCCCCGGCTCTTCGCCGACCTCGTCTCCTGGACCTCGGCCACCGAGGCCGTCGTCTCGGCCGACGGCACCCTCTCCTACGGTGAGCTGGACGCCCGCGCCAACCGCCTCGCCCACCGGCTGCTCGCCGCCGGCGTGCGCCCCGAGGACCGGGTGGCGGTGCTCATGGACCGCTCGCCGGACCTGGTCGCGACCCTCCTCGCCGTCCTCAAGGCCGGCGGTGCCTACGTCCCGCTCGACCCGCGCTTCCCCGAACAGCGGATGCGGCACATCCTCGCCGAGACCGGAGCCGGCGTCCTCGTCGCCGACTCGGCCGCCGCCGCCGAGGCGTTCGCCGCCGGCGTGAGCGTGATCGAGGCCGGTCCCGCCCTCGCCGACGGTCCGGCCCACGATCCGGACGTCGCCATCGAACCGGACCAACTGGCCTACGTCATGTTCACCTCCGGCTCCACCGGTGTGCCCAAGGGGGTCGGCGTCACCCACCGCGACATCGTGGCGCTCGCCGAGGACCGCCGATTCGAGGCCGGGCACGAGCGGGTGCTGCTGCACTCGCCGACCGCCTTCGACGCCTCCACGTACGAGCTGTGGGTGCCGCTGCTCGGCGGCGGCCAGGTCGTCGTGGCGCCGGCCGGAGACCTGGACGCGGTCCGGCTGCGCGAGACCGTCGCCCGGTACGGCGTCACGGCCCTGTGGTTGACGGCCGGCCTCTTCCGCCTGATCGCCGAGGACGGGCCGGGATGCCTGGCACGGGTGAGCCAGGTGTGGACCGGCGGCGACGTCGTTCCCGCCGCCGCGGTCCGCCGCGTCCTGGAGGCCTGCCCGGGTCTGACGGTCGTCGACGGCTACGGGCCCACCGAGACCACCACGTTCGCCACCACCCACCGCCTGGACTCCGCGGCCGAGGTGGCGCACAGCGTGCCGATCGGCCGCCCCCTCGACGGCATGCGGGTCTACGTCCTCGACGCGGCGCTGCGCCCCGTTCCGCAGGGTGTCCCCGGCGAGCTGTACATCGCGGGCGCCGGCCTGGCCCGCGGGTACCTGGGCCGCCCCGGACCCACCTCCGAGCGGTTCGTCGCCGACCCGTACGGACCGGCCGCGAGCCGGATGTACCGCACCGGAGACCTGGCGCGCTGGGACGCCGACGGCCGGATCGAGTACCTCGGCCGCACCGACGACCAGGTCAAGGTGCGCGGCTTCCGCATCGAACTCGGCGAGATCGAGTCCGTGCTCGCCCGGCATCCCGACGTCGCGCAGGTCGCCGTGCTGGTCCGCGAGGACCGGCCCGGCGACCAGCGGATCGTCGCCTACGTCGTCCCCGCCCTTCCCGGCGCCCCGGCCCTCGACGCGCTTCGCGAGCACGTGGCGGGCCGGCTCCCCGCCTTCATGGCGCCCTCCGCGTACGTCACCCTGGAGACCCTGCCGCTGACCGCCAACGGAAAGGTCGACCGGCGGGCCCTGCCCGCCCCCGAGGCCACCACGGCGGGCGCCGGCCGGGCGCTGCGGACCCCGCAGGAGGAGATCCTCGCCGGACTGTTCGCCGAGATCCTCGCACGGCCCGCGGTCGGGGCCGACGAGAGCTTCTTCGACCTCGGTGGCCACTCGCTGCTCGCCACCCGCATGGTCTCCCGCGTCCGTTCCGTCTTCGGCGTGGAGCTCGCCGTCCGCGCCCTCTTTGAGGCCCCGACCGTCGCCGCCCTCGCCGAGCGGATCTCGCTCGCCGGGGAGGCGCGCACGGCCCTGACCGTCCGGGAGCGGCCCGAGGTGATCCCGCTGTCGCCCGCCCAGCGGCGGCTGTGGTTCCTCAACCGGTTCGAGGGCGCGAGCGCCTCGTACAACCTCCCGCTCGCGCTGCGGCTCGACGGCGACCTCGACCAGGGGGCGCTGCGCGCCGCACTCCACGACGTGAGCGCCCGACACGAGAGCCTGCGGACCGTCTTCCCCGAACTCGACGGCCGACCAAGCCAGTGGGTGCTGCCGGTCGCGGGGGCGGCGCCCGCGCTGCCCGTCGTCGACCTCGCCGAGGAGGAGCTGGACGGGGCGCTCGCCGAAGCCGTCGCCGAAGGCTTCGACCTCACCTCGCAGCCGCCGCTGCGAGCCCACCTGTTCCGTGTCCGCGCCACCGAGCACGTGCTGCTCGTGGTCCTCCACCACATCGCCGGCGACGGCTGGTCCCTGGCCCCCTTCGCCCGTGACCTGGGCATCGCCTACGACGCCCGGCGCGGCGGCGTGGCCCCCGCCTGGGAGCCGCTGCCCGTCCAGTACGCCGACTACACCCTGTGGCAGCGCGACGTGCTCGGCGACGAGAGCGACCCGCGGAGCCCCCTGGCCCGCCAGATCGACCACTGGCGCACCGCGCTCGCCGGCCTGCCGGAGGAACTGTCCCTGCCGGCCGACCGGACCCGCCCCGCCGCCGCCACCCACCGCGGCGACAGCGTCCCGCTGCGGATGCCCGCCGAACTCCACGAGCGCATCGTCACCGTCGCCCGCGCACACGACGCCAGCGTCTTCATGATCGTGCAGGCGGCCCTCGCCGCCCTGCTCGGCCGCCTCGGCGCCGGCGAGGACATCCCCATCGGCAGCGTCATCGCGGGCCGGACCGACGAGGCACTCGACGAACTGGTCGGGTTCTTCGTCAACACGCTGGTCCTGCGCACCGACCTGTCCGGCGACCCCACCTTCGCCGAACTCATCGCACGGGTGAGGGAATCGGACCTCGCGGCCCACGCCCACCAGGACGTGCCGTTCGAGCGCCTCGTCGAGGTGCTGAACCCGGTGCGCTCGCAGGCCCGGCACCCCCTCTTCCAGGTGATGCTGGCCTTCCAGAACAACGCCGAGGCCACCTTGGCCCTCGACGGACTCACCGCCACCGCGCTGCCCGTACGGCTGGAAGCCGCCAAGTTCGACCTGCTGTTCTCGCTGGAGGAGACCTTCACCGCGGCCGGCGGCCCGGCCGGCCTGAACGGGGTCGTCGAGTACGCGGCCGACCTGTTCGACCGCGCGACCGCCGAAACGATCGGCGCCCGCCTGACCCGGCTGCTCGCCGCCGTCACCGCCGACCCCGCCCTCCCGGTCGCCGCCGTCGACGTCCTCACCGCCGAGGAACGCCGCCAGGTCCTCGGGGAGTGGAACGACACGCGCCGGGACGTCGCCGACCACACCGTGCCCGAGCTGTTCCAGGCCCAGGCCGCCCGCACGCCCGACGCCCCGGCCGTCCTGCACGCCGGCAGCGAGCTGACGTACCGTGAGCTGAACGCGCGGGCCAACCGGCTCGCCCGACTGCTGGTCACCGAGGGCGCGGGCCCCGAGCGGTTCGTCGCACTGACCCTGCCCCGCACCGCCGACACGATCGTGGCGCTGCTGGCCGTACTGAAGTCCGGCGCGGCCTACGTGCCGGTGGACCCCGGCTACCCGTCCGACCGCATCACCTCCATGCTGGACGACGCCCGGCCCGCGCTGGTCCTCACCACCCGCGAGGCCGCGGCCGTCCTGCCCGACGGCGTGCGCGTCCTGATCCTCGACGACACCGCCACCCGGGAGCGCCTCGACGCCCTCGCCGACCACGACCTCGGCGACGCCGAACGGGCCCGCCCCCTCGACACGCGCCACCCCGCGTACGTCATCTACACCTCGGGCTCGACCGGACGCCCCAAGGGAGTGGTCGTCAGCCACCGCAACGTGGCCGATCTCGCCGCCTGGGCGGTCGCCGACATCGGCCCCGAGCGGCTCTCGAACGTACTGGCCGCGACCTCGCTCAACTTCGACGTCTCCGTCTTCGAGATGTTCGGACCGCTGCTCAGCGGCGGCCGCATCGAAGTCGTCCGCGACGTGCTCGCCCTCCTCGAAACCGAGGGACGCGACTACAGCCTGATCAGCGCGGTGCCCTCGGCCCTCGCCCACACCATCGGCCAGGCGGGCGCCCCCCGCCTCGGCGCGGACCTCGTGGTCCTCGCCGGCGAGGGCCTCCCCGCCCACACCGCGAACACCATCCGGTCCGCCGTGCCCGGCTGCACCCTCGCCAACATCTACGGCCCCACCGAGGCCACCGTGTACGCCACCGCCTGGTACGGCGCACCCGGCGAGTCCTCCTCCGAGCGCACCCCGCCCATCGGCCGGCCCCGCCACAACACCCGTGCCCTGGTGCTCGACTCCGGCCTGCGGCCGGTGGCGCCGGGGGTGCCGGGGGAGTTGTACCTCGCGGGTGCGGGTCTGGCCCGCGGCTACCTCGGTCGTCCCGGGTTGACGGCGGAGCGTTTCGTCGCCGATCCGTACGGGGAGCCGGGCACGCGCATGTACCGCACCGGAGACCTCGTGCGCTGGAGCGCCGACGGGCAGATCGAGTACCTCGGGCGCACCGACTTCCAGGTCAAGGTGCGCGGCTTCCGCATCGAACTCGGCGAGATCGAGGCTGTCCTCGCCCGGCATCCCGACGTCGCGCAGGTCGCCGTGCTGGTCCGCGAGGACCGGCCCGGCGACCAGCGGATCGTCGCCTACACCGTGCCCGCCGGCGACGCCTGCGACGCCGCCGCACTGCGTGCGCACGTCGCCGCCGCCCTGCCCGAGTACATGGTCCCGGCCGCCTTCGTCACCCTGGCCGCGCTGCCCCTCAACACGAACGGCAAACTCGACCGCAAGGCCCTGCCCGCCCCCGACTTCGCCGACCGGCCGGCCGGCCGGGCCCCCGCCAACCCGCGCGAAGAGGCCCTGGTCGCGCTCTTCGCCGAGGTCCTCGGCGTACCGCGGGTCGGCGTCGACGACAGCTTCTTCGACCTCGGCGGTCACTCGCTGCTCGCCACCCGCGTGGTCAGCCGCGTCCGCTCGCTGTTCGGCGCCGAGCTCGCCGTCCGCGCGCTCTTCGAGGCCCCGACCGTCGCCGCGCTCAGCGAGCGGCTCGGCGACGCCGTCCCCGCCCGCCAGGCCCTGGTGGCCCGGGTCCGCCCCGAGACCGTGCCGCTGTCACCCGCCCAGCGCCGCCTGTGGTTCCTCAACCGCTTCGAGGAGCGCACCGGCACCTACAACCTGCCGCTGGCCGTCCGGCTCACCGGCCACCTCGACCCGCGGGCCCTCCACACGGCCATCGGCGACGTCGTGGCCCGGCATGAGAGCCTGCGCACCGTCTTCCCCGACACCGACGGCCGCCCGCGCCAGCAGGTCCTCGCGGCCGACAGCGCACGGCCCGTCCTGGAGACCCTGTCCTTCACCCCGGACGCACTCGCCGAGGCCGCGGCCCGGGACTTCGACCTCGCGACCGAAGCCCCGCTGCGCGCCCACCTGTTCACCCTCGCGCCCGACACCCACCTCCTGCTCGTCGTCGTCCACCACATCGCGGCCGACGGCTGGTCCATGGCCCCCCTCGCCCGCGACCTCGGCGACGCCTACACCGCCCGGCTCGGCGGCGCGGCCCCCGCCTGGGAGCCGCTGCCCGTCCAGTACGCCGACTACACCCTGTGGCAGCGCGAGGTACTGGGCGACGAGCACGACCAGGGCAGCGAACTCGCCCGCCAGGTCGCCTACTGGCAGCAGACCCTGGCCCGCCTCCCCGAAGAGCTGCCCCTGCCCGCCGACCGCCCGCGCCCCGCGGAGATGAGCTTCCGCGGCGACACCGTGCCGCTGGAGATCCCGGCACGGGCCCACGCACCGCTCGCCGAACTGGCGCGCGAGACCCGGGCGAGCGTCTTCATGGTGATACAGGCGGCCCTCGCCGCCGTACTCGGCCGGCTCGGCGCCGGCACCGACATCCCCATCGGCTCGCCCATCGCGGGCCGCACCGACGAGGCCCTCGACCAACTGGTCGGGTTCTTCGTCAACACCCTCGTCCTGCGCACCGACGTCTCCGGCGACCCGACCTTCCGCGAACTCGTCGAACGCGTCCGGGAAACGGACCTCGCGGCCTACGCCCACCAGGACGTCCCCTTCGAGCGGCTCGTCGAGCTGCTCAACCCCGAGCGCTCCCTCTCCCGGCACCCGCTCTTCCAGGTCATGCTCTCCCTCCAGAACAACGCCGAGGCCACCTTCGGGCTCGACGGCCTCACCGTCGAACCGCACCCGGTCACCGTCGACGGAGCCAAGTTCGACCTGTCCTTCCAACTCGTCGAGGAGTTCACGACCGACGGGGTCCCCGCCGGCCTCGGCGGCCGCCTCGAATACGCGACGGACCTCTTCGACCGCGAGAGCGCCCAAGACCTCGCGGACCGCTTCGCCCGTGCCGTCACCGCGCTGGTCACCGGCCCCGACCACCCCCTGTCCACGCTCGCCGTCCTCACCGACGAGGAACGCCGCCGCGTGCTCGACGAGTGGAACGACACCGCCCGCCCCGTGCCCGCCACCACCCTGCCCGCCCTCTTCGAGCAGCAGGCCGCCCGCACCCCGCAGGCCACCGCCCTGGTCGCCGGCGACACCCGTCTCACCTACGCCGAACTGGACGCCAAGGCCAACAAACTGGCCCGGCTGCTGATCGGCCGGGGCATCGGCCCCGAGAACCACGTCGCCGTGGCCCTGCCCCGCACCGCCGACCTCGTCGTCGCCGTACTCGCCGTCACCAAGGCCGGGGCCGCCTACGTCCCCATCGACCCGACGCACCCCGCCGGCCGCATCGCCCGGCTGCTCCAGGACGTCGCCGTCGCCGCCGTCATCACCGGCGCCGGAGCCCGCGACGCGATACCCGCGGACCGGGGCGGCATCCGCGTCGACCTCGGATCCCCGACGGTCGCCCGGACACTGAGCGACCTGCCCGACACGGCACCCGACGACACCGTGCGCACGGCCCGGCTGCGCCCGAGCCACCCGGTGTACGTCATCCACACCTCCGGCTCCACCGGCCGCCCCAAGGGCGTCGTCGTCACCCACGCGGGCCTGACCAACCTGTTCCACCACCACTTCGACGAGCTGTACGCGGCCGAGATCACCGACGCGGGACGCCCGCTGCGGGCCGCCCTCACCGCCGCCGTCTCCTTCGATGCCTCGCTCGACCCGCTGCTGTGGATGGTCGCGGGGCACGAACTCCACCTGATCGACGACGAGACCCGCCGGGAACCGGCCGCACTGATCGACTACGTGCGTGCGCACGGCGTCGACTTCTTGGAGCTCACCCCGTCCTACGCGGAGCAGCTCGTCGAGGAGGGCCTGGTGCGCGACGAGCGGGCCCGCCCGCGGATCCTCGCCCTCGGCGGCGAGGCCGTGAGCCCCGCCCTCTGGCAGGAACTCGCCCGAACCCCCGGCATCACCGGCTACAACCTGTACGGCCCCACCGAGGCCACCGTCGACACCCTGACCGCACGCACCACCGACACGGCCGGGCCGCTCATCGGCCGGCCCGTCGGCAACGCCCGTACGTATGTGCTCGACGAGCGGTTGCGTCCGGTCGCGCCGGGCGTGGCGGGTGAGCTGTACATCGCGGGCGCGGGTCTGGCGCGTGGCTATCTGGGGCGGCCGGCCCTGACCGCCGAACGCTTCGTGGCGGATCCGTACGGCCCCGCGGGCAGCCGCATGTACCGCACCGGCGACGTGGTCCGCTGGACCCGGGAAGGCCTGCTGGACTACCTGGGACGCGCCGACGACCAGGTCAAGGTCCGCGGCTTCCGCATCGAACTCGGCGAGATCGAGAACGCACTGGCCCACTACGAGGGCACGAACCGGTCCGCGGTGATCGTCCGCGAGGACCAGCCGGGCATCAAGCGCCTGGTGGCGTACGTCGTGCCGCGCAGCGGCGCCCTCGACACGGCCGCGGTGCGCGCCCACCTCGCCGCCACACTCCCGGAATACATGATCCCGTCCGCCTTCGTCGAGCTGGACGCCCTCCCGCTCACCGTCAACGGCAAGCTCGACCGGCGCGCCCTGCCGGAGCCTCGCCTCACCGGCGGCGCCACGGGCCGGGCACCGCGCACCGAGCGCGAGGAACTGCTGTGTCGGCTGTACGGCGAGCTCCTCGGTGTGGAGCGGGTGTCGGTGGAGGACAGTTTCTTCGAGCTGGGTGGGGACAGCATCGTGTCGATTCAGTTGGTGAGTCGGGCGCGTGGTGCGGGTTTGGTGTTGTCGGCGCGTGAGGTGTTCCAGTATCGGACGCCGGAGGCGTTGG
>NZ_JAPNLK010000178.1 GCF_026627505.1 Streptomyces sp. H27-H5
GTGCGCGCGGACCCACCACGGTCGGGAACGTCGGCGGCCCGCGGCTCCCGGGTGGGAGGCGCGGGCCGTCGGGGTGGGTGGGAGTTACGCCTTGCGGAGGCGGAACGTCAGGCCGAGGGGCTCGTCCGTGAACGGGTCGCCGTAGGACGCGTCGGCCTCGCCGGTGGCGAAGTCCGGGGCCAGGACCTCGTCCGCGATGAGTTCCGCGTGGTCCGTCAGGGCCGTCACGAGCTCGGGGTCCGCCGAGGACCACCGCAGGGCGATCCGGTCCGCCACGTCCAGGCCGGAGTTCTTCCGGGCCTCCTGGATCAGGCGGATCGCGTCGCGGGCCAGGCCCGCCAGCCGCAGTTCCGGGGTGATCTCCAGGTCCAGGGCGACGGTCGCGCCGGAATCGGACGCCACCGACCAGCCCTCGCGGGGGGTCTCGGTGATGATGACGTCCTCCGGGGTGAGGGTCACGGTCTCGCCGTTCACCTCGACCGAGGCCTGACCGGAGCGCAGGGCCAGCGAGAGTCCCGCCGCGTCCGCCGCGGCCACGGCCTTGGCGACGTCCTGCACGCCCTTGCCGAACCGCTTGCCCAGCGCACGGAAGTTGGCCTTCGCCGTCGTGTCCACGAGGGACCCGCCGACCTCGGACAGGGAGGCCAGCGAGGAGACGTTCAGCTCCTCCGTGATCTGGGCCCGGAGCTCGGGGGTCAGGGCGTCGAAACCGGCCGCGCCCACCAGGGCCCGGGACAGCGGCTGACGGGTCTTGACGCCCGACTCCGCGCGGGTCGCCCGACCCAGCTCCACCAGGCGGCGCACCAACTGCATCTGCCGGGACAGCTCCGGGTCGATCGCGGCGGTGTCCGCCACCGGCCACGTCGAGAGGTGGACGGACTCCGGGGCGTCCGGGGTGACCGGGACGACCACGTCCTGCCAGACCCGCTCCGTGATGAAGGGGGTCAGCGGGGCCATCAGCCGCGTCACCGTCTCCACCACGTCGTGGAGGGTGCGCAGGGCCGCCTTGTCGCCCTGCCAGAAGCGGCGGCGCGAGCGGCGGACGTACCAGTTCGACAGGTCGTCCACGAAGGACGACAGCAGCTTGCCGGCGCGCTGGGTGTCGTAGGACTCCATCGCCTCCGTGACCTCGGAGGTGAGGGTGTGCAGCTCGGAGAGCAGCCAGCGGTCCAGGACCGTGCGGTCCGCGGGTGCCGGGTCGGCCGCCGACGGCGCCCAGTTCGACGTGCGGGCGTACAGGGCCTGGAAGGCCACCGTGTTCCAGTACGTGAGGAGCGTCTTGCGGACGACCTCCTGGATCGTGCCGTGGCCCACGCGGCGCGCCGCCCACGGGGAGCCGCCGGCCGCCATGAACCAGCGCACGGCGTCCGCGCCGTGCTGGTCCATCAGCTGGATCGGTTCGAGGGTGTTGCCCAGGTGCTTGGACATCTTGCGGCCGTCCTCGGCGAGGATGTGGCCCAGGCAGACCACGTTCTCGTAGGAGGACTTGTCGAAGACGAGGGTGCCGACCGCCATCAGCGTGTAGAACCACCCGCGCGTCTGGTCGATGGCCTCCGAGATGAACTGCGCCGGGTAGCGCTTCTCGAAGATCTCCTTGTTCTTGTGCGGGTAGCCCCACTGCGCGAACGGCATCGAACCCGAGTCGTACCAGGCGTCGATGACCTCCGGCACGCGCACCGCTTCGAGGGAGCAGCCCTCGTGCGTGCAGGTGAAGGTGATGTCGTCGATGTACGGGCGGTGCGGGTCCAGGGCCGACTGGTCGGTGCCGGACAGCTCGCCCAGCTCGGCGCGGGAACCGACGCAGGTGAGGTGGTTCTCCTCGCAGCGCCAGATCGGCAGCGGTGTGCCCCAGTAGCGGTTCCGGGAGAGCGCCCAGTCGATGTTGTTGTTCAGCCAGTCGCCGAAGCGGCCCTGCTTGACCGAGTCCGGGAACCAGTTCGTCTTCTCGTTCTCCCGCAGCATCGCGTCCTTGACGGCGGTGGTGCGGATGTACCAGGACGGCTGCGCGTAGTAGAGCAGCGCGGTGTGGCAGCGCCAGCAGTGCGGGTAGCTGTGCTCGTAGGCGATGTGCTTGAAGAGCAGGCCGCGCGCGTCGAGGTCGGCGGTCAGCTTCTCGTCGGCCTTCTTGAAGAAGACACCGCCGACGAGCGGGACGTCCTCCTCGAAGGTGCCGTCGGGGCGGACCGGGTTCACGACCGGCAGCCCGTAGGCGCGGCAGACCGCGAGGTCGTCGGCGCCGAAGGCGGGGGACTGGTGGACCAGACCGGTGCCGTCCTCGGTCGTGACGTACTCGGCGTTCACGACGTAGTGGGCGGGCTCCGGGAACTCGACCAGGTCGAAGGGACGCCGGTACGTCCAGCGCTCCATCTCCTTGCCGGTGAAGGTCTCGCCGGTGGCCTCCCAGCCCTCGCCGAGGGACTTCTCCAGCAGCGGCTCGGCGACGACCAGCCGCTCCTCGCCGTTGGTGGCGACTACGTACGTGACCTCGGGGTGCGCGGCGACGGCCGTGTTGGACACCAGGGTCCACGGGGTCGTCGTCCACACCAGCAGGGCGGCGTCGCCCGCGAGGGGCCCGGAGGTCAGCGGGAAGCGGACGTAGACCGAGGGGTCGACGACCGTCTCGTAGCCCTGGGCCAGCTCGTGGTCGGAGAGGCCGGTGCCGCAGCGCGGGCACCAGGGGGCGACGCGGTGGTCCTGGGTGAGCAGACCCTTGTTGAAGATCTCCTTCAGCGACCACCACACGGACTCCACGTACTCGGGGTCCATGGTCCGGTAGGCGTCGTCCAGGTCGACCCAGTAGCCCATGCGGGTCGTGAGCTCGGCGAACGCGTCGGTGTGACGGGTCACCGACTCGCGGCACTTGGAGTTGAACTCGGCGATGCCGTACGCCTCGATGTCCTGCTTGCCGTTGAAGCCGAGTTCCTTCTCGACGGCCAGCTCGACGGGCAGGCCGTGGCAGTCCCAGCCGGCCTTGCGGGCCACGTGGTAGCCGCGCATGGTGCGGAAGCGGGGGAAGACGTCCTTGAAGACGCGGGCCTCGATGTGGTGCGCGCCGGGCATGCCGTTCGCGGTGGGCGGGCCCTCGTAGAAGACCCACTCGGGGCGGCCCTCGGACTGCTCCAGTGTCTTGGCGAAGGTCTTGCTCTCGCGCCAGAAGTCCAGGACGGCGTGTTCGAGGGCGGCCAGGTCCACCTGGGCGGGGACCGGGCGGTACTGCGGCGGTGTGGTCATGAGGCTGAACTCTTCCTCCGGCGGGATGTCACTTCCGTCCGGAGGGACGAGAGCCTTGTCGCGCTCCCGCGGTACCACCCTCCTTGGCCGTCGGACGAGTCCGATGGCCCCCTCATTGGGGTGCGAAGCCGGTTCTACTTCCCGTACGGGGATCCGTGCGGGATCCGTGATCGTGACGGCTTTCTTCCGGCGGCTCCGGGGTGATCCTTCGCATCGCGCTCGCCCCCGGGCTCTCACCGTCCCCGGGTCGCTCCTGGCTGCGTCCGACGCTACTCGTCCCCATCCATGCCTCTCGCTGGGCCCAGTGTACGGGCCGGGGGACACGGGGCCGACCGATATTCCGGGCGTGGCGCGGGGGCCGCGGGGCGGGGGCCGCGGTGACCCGGATGGGCGGACGCGCCGCTCCCGGTTCCGGTGGGGCGGGAGGGGCGGATTACCGGGCCGCCGGATGGGCACAACGGATGCAGGTTGACCTCGCGGGATGCGCGCCCCGTTGCCGCGGGGCCGGCGTCGATTTATCGTTCCGGCACGATTCGCGAGCAATGATCACAGTATGTGAAGGGGCCGCGGCCATGGTGGCGAAGAAGACCGCCGGGACTACCAAGAAGGCTGTCGGGAAGGCTGTCGGGGCCGAGGTCGGAACCGAGGTCGGGGCACCGGCGCCGGCTCCCGCCGAGACGGCGCCCGAGAAGACGGCCGCCGTACGGAAGGCGCCCGCGAAAAAGGCACCCGCGAGGAAGTCGGCGTCCATCGCCAAGGTGGCCGCCGCCGAGAAGTCGACGGCGAAGAAGGTCACGGCCAAACCGGCCGCGGCCGAGGGGGCGGCGCATGCCGCGTCAGAGACGGGAGCCCGGAAAGTGGTCGCCAAGAAGAGCACCGGCACGGCCAGGAAGACGGTCGCCGCCACCAGTGGATTGCCCAAGGCGCGGGGCGGCGCGATGGCCGCCACCCCCGGAGAGCTCCCCGTACGCCCGGGAGAGGACCCCTGGACGCCGGCGGAGGTCGCCGAGGCCCGGGCCGAGCTGGAGAGCGAGGTGCTGCGCCTGAGGGCCGAGCTCCAGGCCTCCGACGCGGCCATCTCGGGCCTGATGCGGGACTCGGGCGACGGCGCGGGAGACGACCAGGCGGACACCGGCACCAAGAACATCACCCGGGAATCCGAACTGGCCCTCGCGGCGAACGCCAGCCTGATGCTGGAGCAGACGGAACGCGCGCTGGAACGGCTGGAGGCGGGCACCTACGGCCTCTGCGAGACCTGCGGAAAGCCCATCGGAAAGGCCCGGATGCAGGCGTTCCCCCGCGCCACCCTCTGCGTGGACTGCAAGCAGAAGCAGGAGCGGCGGCACTAGGGCGTGTCTTTCGGATCACGCCCTGGCCGGGCGGCGGGCGGGCGCCCTGACGTACTCTCGTGTCTCGTCAGGGTCCAGGAACCTGGCAGGGCGGTTTCGCCGGAACCTGGTTCGAGCTAGTTCGAGGGACTCACGTGGCAGAGGCGGAGCGCATCATCGGTACGCCGGAGGTCGGGGACGACACCGAGCCCGAATCGAGCGCGCCCAAGGGGCGCCGGCGGATCGTGGCACTGCTCGTGGTGGCGACGCTGGCGTACCTGATCGACCTCGGCAGCAAGATGCTGGTCGTCGCGAAACTGGAGCACGAGCAGCCCATCGAGATCATCGGTGACCTGCTGAAGTTCTCGGCGATCCGCAACCCCGGGGCCGCCTTCGGCTTCGGCGAGGCCTTCACGATCATCTTCACCTGCATCGCGGCCACGGTGATCGTGGTGATCGTCCGGCTGGCGCGCAAGCTCTACAGCCTGCCGTGGGCGATCGCGCTGGGCCTGCTGCTGGGCGGCGCGCTGGGCAACCTGACCGACCGGATCTTCCGTTCGCCGGGCGTCTTCCGGGGAGCGGTCGTCGACTTCATCGCGCCCGCCCACTTCGCCGTCTTCAACCTCGCGGACTCGGCGATCGTGTGCGGCGGGATCCTGATCGTCCTGCTCTCGTTCAGGGGTCTCGACCCGGACGGCACGGTCCACAAGGACTGATCGCGGGGCGGCTCGCGGGAAGGCTGCCGCCCCCCGTCCTGCATACTCGACAGGTGAGTACGATTCCCGAGATCCGAACCCTGCCCGTTCCCGATGGCCTGGAGGGCGAGCGCGTCGACGCCGCCATCGCCCGTATGTTCGGGTTTTCCCGGACGAAGGCGGCCGATCTCGCGGCCGCGGGGAAGGTGTCGGTCGACGGCAGTGTCGTCGGGAAGTCCGAGCGTGTGCACGGTGGCGCCTGGCTCGAAGTCGAGATGCCCGCGCCGCCGCGACCCGTCGAGCTGGTGGCCGAACCGGTCCCCGGCATGGAGATCGTCCATGACGACGACGACATCGTCGTCATCATGAAGCCGGTGGGCGTCGCCGCCCACCCGAGCCCCGGCTGGACCGGCACCACCGTCATCGGTGGCCTCGCCGCGGCCGGCTACCGGATCTCGACCTCCGGCGCCTCCGAGCGCCAGGGCATCGTGCACCGCCTCGACGTCGGCACGTCCGGCCTGATGGCCGTCGCGAAGTCGGAGCGGGCGTACACCTCCCTGAAGAACCAGTTCCGCGAGCGCGTGGTCGACAAGCGCTACCACGCGCTGGTGCAGGGCCACCCGGACCCGATGAGCGGCACCATCGACGCGCCCGTCGGCCGCCACCCCAGCGCCGACTACAAGTGGGCCGTGACCCAGGAGGGCAAGCCCTCGGTCACCCACTACGACCTGATCGAGGCCTTCCGCGCGGCCTCCCTGCTGGACATCAAGCTGGAGACCGGCCGCACGCACCAGATCCGCGTGCACATGTCCGCGCACCGGCACCCCTGCGTCGGCGACCTCACCTACGGCGCCGACCCGACGGTCGCGAAGCGACTGGGGCTGACCCGGCAGTGGCTGCACGCGGTGCGGCTCGGTTTCGAGCACCCGTCGGACGGCCGGTGGGTGGAGTTCGAGAGCGGCTACCCGGCGGACCTCCAGCACGCCCTGGACGTGATCCGGGCGGAGAGCGAGTGACCTCGTACCAGGTGCGCGTGGCCTCCTGCGACGCCGACCTGGCGGCCTGCTTCGCCGTGCGGACCGAGGTGTTCGTGGTCGAGCAGTCCGTGCCGGAGTCCATCGAGTACGACGCGTACGACGCGATCGCGGTGCACGTGCTGGCCGAGGGACCGGACGGGGAACCGCTGGGCACCGGCCGGCTGCTGCACGGGCCCGAGGCGCTCGGCAAGACGGGCGCCCCGGAGATCGGCTCCCTCGGGCGGCTCGCCGTCGCGAAGTCGGCGCGCGGACTGGGCGTCGGCGCGGCGCTGGTCCGGGCGATCGAGGCAGAGGCCGCGAGGCTGGGACTGGCCGCCGTCGACCTGGGCGCGCAGACGCACGCCCTCGCCTTCTACGAGCGGCTCGGATACGAGGCCTACGGGCCGGAGTTCCAGGACGCGGGCATCCCGCACCGGTCGATGCGGCGCCGCCTGCCGTAGCTCGTCCGGCCCCGGCCGGGCGTCGGGTGTCGCCGCGGGGCCCCGCCCCGGAGCCCGCGCCCGGAAAGCCGGCGGGGCTGGCGGGGCTCGGCGGGCGGATGGGGCAGGCTGGGGTTGTGGATCAGCTTGCTCTGTTGTTCGTGTTGTTGCTCGGCGCCGTGGTGACCGTACCGCTCGGGGACCGGCTCAAGTTGCCCTCGCCCGTGCTGATGACCATCGGCGGGGTGGTGCTGGCCCTCGTGCCGGCCGTGCCGAACGTCGACATCCCGCCCGAGTACATCCTGCCCTTGGTGCTTCCGCCGCTGCTGTACGCCTCCGTGCAGCGCACCTCCTGGCGCCAGTTCGCCGCCAACGTGCGCCCCATCCTGCTGCTGGCCGTGGCCCTGGTCTTCGTGACCACCGCCGCCGTGGCCGCCGTCGCGCACGCCGCCGTCCCCGGGCTGCCCATCGCCGCGGCCGTCGCGCTCGGCGCGCTCGTCGCGCCCCCCGACCCGGTCGCGGCCACCGCCGTCGCCGGCGCGCTCGGGCTGCCGCGCCGCATGGTGTCCATCCTGGAGGGCGAGGGGCTCTTCAACGACGTCACCGCCATCGTGCTCTACCACGTGGCCATCGCCGCCGCCGTCAGCGGCAGCTTCTCCTGGCCCGACGCGCTCGGGGAGTTCGTGCTCTCCGCCGTGGTCGCGGTGGTCGTGGGGCTCGCGCTCGGCTGGGCCACGAACCGGCTCATGGGCCGGCTCGGCGAGGTCACCCTCCAGATCGGCCTGACACTGCTGGTGCCGTTCGTGGCGTACGTGGTCGCCGAGGAACTCCAGGGCTCCGGGGTGCTGGCCGTGCTGACCACCGCGCTGTTCCTCGCCGAGTACGCGACCGACGCCGACGACGTGCTCGGACGCCTCGCCGGGCACACGTTCTGGGAGATCGTCGACATGCTGGTCACCGGCGTCGCGTTCGGCCTGATCGGACTCGAACTGCACCACGTGTTCGGCGTCGCGGGCGACCGCGTCGGGGAGATGGCCGGCTGGGCGGGGATCGTGGTCGCCGTGGTGGTCGGCGTACGACTGGCGTGGCTGCTGCCGGCCGGCTGGCTCGCGAAGAAGCTGCACAACCGGCGCGACTACGACGAGGAGATCCCGGTGAGCTGGCGGGAGAGCGTCGTCATGTGGTGGGCCGGGATGCGCGGCGTGGCCTCGGTGGCGCTGGCCCTGGCCATCCCGCTGAAGGTGGACGGCGGGGACCCCTTCCCGGCGCGGGACCAGATCATCTTCATCGCCTTCGCCGTGATCATGGCGACGCTGGTCTGCCAGGGCCTGACCCTGCCCTGGCTGGTGCGCCGGCTGGGAGTGGAGGCCGACGAGGACGAGGAGAAGGAGACCGAGCGCCGGCTCGCGATCCGCGCCGCCAAGGCCGCGAAGCAGCGCCTGAAGGAGATCGAGGAGGCGGAGGACCTCCCCGAGGACCTGGTGGAGACCCTGTACCGGCGGGCCTACGACGTGGGGGCCAGGATCAGCCCCGACATGGTCGACGAGGAGCGGCGGGAGGCGTACGCGAAGCGGGTCGAGCGGATCCGGGACGTCCAGCGGATCCAGCGCGAGATGATGTCCGCCGCCCGGCACGAGGTGCTGTCGGCGCGCAGCGAACCGGGGTCGGACCCGGAGATCGTGGACCGGGTGCTCCGCCACCTCGACGTCCGCAGCCTGCGCAGCCCTTAGTGGTCTGCGTCGTAAATCCTTCGGGGGTTGACGTCGGGCTTGGCGTGCGCTTGCCCGTGTCAGGTGTCGAGACCGGTGAGGTGGAGGTGGCAGGCGGTGTCGAGTGCGTCCTCGGGGGTG
>NZ_JAPNLK010000179.1 GCF_026627505.1 Streptomyces sp. H27-H5
CTGAGACTACTTCACAAATCCTGAAGTTCCTTCACTGGGCGCCGAACTGCGGAGTGAGGGGCAAACCCCCTGGCCAGCAGGCTCGACACCCCCAGGGCCTCAGAGGAACTCACGGGATGTCGCACACCTTTGACACGGTCAAGCAGCTCGGCGGCAATATCGTGATGGGTGTGCCGTTCGGTGTGCTGCTGCCGGTGCTGGTGCCCCAAGCCCGAGGGCTGGCCCGGGTAGGAGTGGTCACCGCTCTCGTGATGCTCCTCGTGGAACTCGTCCAAGGCGCCCTGATCATGGGGCGTACGTTCGACATCGATGACGTTCTGCTCAACACCACAGGGGCTCTCCTGGGTTACCTCCTGATCGGCCTCCGGCTGGGCCGTGCAGTACATCCCCGCCGCCGCCACTGGTGGCACCGATTCACCAAACGCCCGGAGACTGCCACGGACCCGGCATAACTCAGCCCTTTCCAGCCGCCCCTCCAGCCGGTGAGATATCGCGCGGTGTCGACAAGGTCGGCGAGCATGACGGGGGTCGCTCGCGGGGCGAACCGGTCCCAGGTGCTGGTGGGAACCCGCAGCCACCACAGACTCCCGGTCCTGGCGAGCCGGCCGCGTCCACCGGCGCCGCGAGAACCGGGCCTCCCCAGCGCAGTTCACCGGGCCGGCGTCGCGCCGACAAGCAGACCGGACGACAGGGAGCACCCCGCCCGCCCCACCGGTTTTGTACCGGCATGACACCCAGCCGGTTCATCATGTACGCGGCGACACTGATCCACGGTGTCCACCGGTCCGGGCACCGGGTTCGCGGGACTGGTCCTGACATCCGACGCCGACGCTCGCGGTGAAACCAGCCCCCGGGGGGCAAGCCCAGCAGGGGACGGAGCTGTCAGATGTCAGGACCCGGGAGCGCCCCGGGAGCTGGGGGGAATGGGCCCCGGGGCGGTGTGCATTCCCAGCGCACCCAACGACAGGACACCCCCGCCGGTTCCGGGTCACCCGCACCCCTCCGGCCCGGTCCGCGCCTTGGGTCGCGCTCCCAGTCGCGTCGGAGGGCCCCGGGCGGAGCCTTGAGAATGGGCTCTGACCTGGAGGACAAGGGATCGGCAGGAGCCCGGCTCCGGCGCCGACTACCTACGTACAGGGAGTCTTTCGCGACCCGGCCATCGAACCGGCCCGCTTCCAACACCAGTTCCACAGCCGGCCGCCCGTGCGAACCTCACCATCCACGCATCCGCGGCCCTGCGAACCCGGGCCCACCGCGTAGCCGCCCTCATGTGCCCGCACGGAAGACGCCTCACCACAACGCGGCCCGAGCCGGCCCCGCCGGGTCCACCGACCGAGGCTCCCTCACCGCGTACGACACACGCGCACCCTGGAGGCCCCCGCCGCCGAGGCCGGGACGGCGATGATGCCGGTGAGGAACCGGCGAGGATCGGGCCGGTGAGCACCGACCGCCGCCGACCCCGGGCACCGGCCACCACCCCGCCGCACCCCCGGAAACAGGCTGGCACCCGTCAGACAACGTCTCTCAGCGCAGCCGACGGCGGTGACGGCCGGAGCGCTGCAAGTACATGCCCAGATACACCAGGGCGGCGACGAACACCACGATGCCGGTGACCAGCAAGTAGAACAGCCCTTCGGCAACGGCGCCGATGACACCCAGGACGATCGCCACGATGACGAGGAGCAGGAAAAGCGTCATAACGCAGGCACCTCCTTGTGGGGCCGGTCAGCGGCGGGCGAGCTGCCGCTCACCGTTCGCGCCAGGCTTGTAGGACAGACCGTAGTGCTCGAACACCGCCGCCTCGTCCTCGGCGGGCAGGACATCGTCCGTGCCGATCGCCGGGCACTTCTTCACCAGCGACCTGTCATAGTCGACCTTGACGTACCCCGGCCCCACGATCGCGCCGGCCAGCGGGACGAACACGAGACGTCGGCGAGTCGGAAGCCCGACCAGGACAGTGGCCACAGCCGGCTCGTCAGTACTGGTGTCCACATAGATCGCTTCCAATGTACCGATCTTGCGGCCGCCCACGTCCATGACGTCGTGTGTTCGCCACTCACGGATATCAGCGATCTCAATCATCCCCGGAATCCCTTCGCACAGCCGTGTACCCGAGCCGGTGCACTTCCTCAGCCTGCCCCGAAAAACCCGCCCTTACCAGCCTGACCCCTCCGCCGCGCCATCCCGGCCGGCACGCCGACGACCCCACCGCGGCCGCGTTGTGCTGGAACTCCACGATGCGGC
Source organism: Streptomyces sp. H27-H5 (assembly GCF_026627505.1). Classification (GTDB taxonomy): domain Bacteria; phylum Actinomycetota; class Actinomycetes; order Streptomycetales; family Streptomycetaceae; genus Streptomyces. The sequence continues at coordinate 2,245 of NZ_JAPNLK010000179.1, forward strand.
CATCCAGGCGTGCCCGACAGAGCCATGTCGCAGGCGCGCCGGCGCACACCGGCACGCACACGCGTTGTGCGCCGGGGTTGCTGCTGCTCAACCCACCGCGGAGTGCGTCGCCCGACTCCAGTCTCGATACAGATAAGGGCTGCGCAGCCCTGAACTGACGGCCGTGACGCTTCGCGATCGGACCACAAGAAGTGGATCAGAACCATCACAACTGGCCACTGACAGGTGCGGTCGGGCCCGGGGGCCGGGAAACGGGGAGGGGGTGCTTCCGGGCCCCGGGGGGGGCGGCGCCGACCCTCAGGCGAGGGGTGCATGTGTTCGGCGCCGATTGCTTTAACGATTCTTCCGCCATCACGCCACGGGCAGGCGCACGCTGGAGGACCGAGGCGTGGCGGTGTCACGGCGTGCGGCAGGCGCACTGCGCGAAGGGGCGGATGCTGCTCGCGCCGGGCATCGACGCCCACCAAGGAGGGAAGAGGGCAGTCATGACCGAGCACCACCCGCGAAACCCCGCCCCCAGTCGACTCCAGGACGCAGGAGACGCTGTCCTGGACTGGTACCTGGAGGACTTACATCAACGCGTCGGCCCCGAGTGCTTGGCGGTGCTGGTGCGGGTGGTGCAGGACGCCTGCCAGCGCGTGAGCGGCGACGGGCAGGCCCTCCTCGAGGTGCCGGGGGAAGATGGCTGGACTCCCGAGCTTCAGCGGGAGTGTCTCAGCCTCCTGGCCGTGATGATCACCGGACAGGTCGGCAGCCACCACCTCGTCGAAATCCCCGGGCCCGAGCGAAGCACAGGCTGGCTGGTGATCCAAGCGGAGACCGTTCCGCCTCTTCCGCTGGCATCGATGGCGTTGCCGCCCCACAGCGGACCCTCGGCACAGCAGATGGGGACCGGGCTGGAACGCGGCCTCCGGGCCAGGGCCACGGCATGACAGCGCCATCCGCCACCCCCACAAACAGTCTGGCGGTGGTCGACCCCCGTGCACAGGCGCTAATCGAACGGATCGTCAGCGCGGTCCGCGACGGCCACGACCAGCGCATCCAAGAACTGATCACCGCATTCGCTACCGCCGCGGCCAGCCCAGCAGACCTGTACCTGCTCCGCGCCCGACTCCACACCCGCACCACACAGTGAGCCGCACCAGGAGGACCCGCGGCATCTCCCCCACCTCGGCCGGCCCGGCCTGTCGCCCTGCGCCCCGCGGGGGCGAGGTCCGGCGTGAGACGGATCAGGGCCGCGCGGTCGCACGGCCCTGATCATGTGCGTCTCAGCTCCCGCCGACGCCCGTACGACGTCCGCGGACGGAACGGAGTGTGCACGAACACCGTACCCGGCAATCCCGGTACCGGCCGGCACGCGGGCGGGGCCGGGGGTGGGGGTCAGGCCGGGGTGATGTTCTCCGCCTGGGGGCCCTTCTGGCCCTGGGTGACGTCGAACGCCACGACCTGGCCCTCCTGGAGCTCACGGAACCCCGAGGAGTTGATCGCCGAGTAGTGGGCGAAAACGTCCGGGCCGCCGCCCTCCTGCTCGATGAAGCCGAAGCCCTTCTCCGCGTTGAACCACTTCACAGTTCCCTTAGCCATATCCATGCCTTCCAGTCGAGTACGCCTTCCACAGCATGTGGAAGGCGGAGGTGATCGCCCTGGTTCCTGCGGCACAGCACAGCAAAAAGCCCACACCTACGGCGTGGGCAAAGGGGACTTCCGAACCACGACAGCTGACGCAGACGCTACACGCTCACAACACCCTGTCACCAGAGGAAACGGCTACGTCGCGCCTCGCACCAGGTGCGCGCCGAGGGTCGGCGGGCACGCCCGCACTCAATCAAGCCGCGGACGGCGGGTTCGCTGACCCGGCCGCGCGACGGTATTCCGTGTTGGTGCGCTGCGCTTCCTCGAGCTGGTCCTCGAGGATGACGATGCGGCAGGCAGACTCGATCGGGGTGCCCTGGTCGACGAGCTCGCGGGCACGGGCGGCGACGCGCAGCTGGTAGCCGGAGTAGCGGCGGTGCCCGCCCGCGGAGCGCAGCGGGGTGATCAGGCGGGCCTCGCCAATGGCGCGGAGGAAGTTCTGGGTGGTGCCGAGCATTTCGGCGGCCCGGCCCATCGTGTAGGCGGGATAGTCGTCATCGTCGAGCCGGCCGAACGAGTCGTCTGCTGTCATCGCACCTCTTTCGTGGAACGCGTGGAGGGGCCCGGGAGCATGTGGCTCCCGGGCCCCGAAGGAACTGCTACACCATCTGCCGGCCCTAGTCCTGCGCTGGCCTTCTGTTTCCGCACATACGACCTGCGTGCTGTCGAAGGCGCGGGGATCGCGGTTGCTTGACCGGAGATCACCTCACTCACGATGTCCTTCGGTACCCGGACTCAACACTCCATCCGGGCGATCCTGATGGCGCTTAGCTCCTCCGTTCTTCCCTCTGGATCACTCACATACCAAGCGGGAACTACTGAACTGCTTACTGCGAACTGCCTGCACTACGGGTATTGCGTACTGCTGGTGACCTGCACAAGCGCCCACCATCGACGCCTTCACCGAGGAACTGCTCACTTCACTGCTGGTACTGCAACTACCACTGCGTTAACTGCGGTCCTGCTCGTGGTGGCCCCTGATCACTGCGGGCCACCGGTCCGGTGATCAGTCCCGTCGCCGTCCTGCAACCAGCCTGGCTTCGAAACTCCACCACCGCACCGCCATACACACTGCAACTCAAGTACTACTGCCCGGCAGTTCGTCTCTGCCAGGCCCTGCTGTCTCTCCGGGCTACGAGAGGAACCATAACCACGACGCGGGGAGATGTCTACTCCGGCCGGTATAGGTTTCCGCATGTTCGACGGGGAGGTAATCGCCTCGAACACCGAACGGCAAGGGACAGGCACTGCGGTTGAACGTCTCAGCGGCGGGCACAAGCGCTGCACGGGCAAGGCCAGCATGTACGGCCTATAGAAGCTGGGGTGACATGATGGGCACAATGAGCGTTGAGGTCCCGATCGCCCTGATGGGCACGGTGCGCATTGATGTATCGACCGACCGGTCCACGGCCTCTATTGGCGACGCGCGCGCGAGCACCCGCGGCTTCCTCGACCGTCTTGTGCCCTCTGTCGCGGACCAGGCTGGCGAAGACGTCGTCCTGGTCGTCTCGGAGCTCGTCACCAACGCCCTGCGTCACGGCGGTGGCACCTGCATCCTGACCCTGACCGCCTACCCCGACGGCATCGAGGTGTCCGTCCAGGACCCCAGCCCGCTTCCGCCGCGCACCCGCGTCCCTGACCTGCACGGCGGGAGCGGAGGATTCGGCTGGTCGATGGTCAACCACCTCGCGCAAACCACCACCGTCACCCACATGCAGACCGGCGGGAAGACCGTCAGCGCGCTCCTCCCCCGGTAGACCCCGCCCCAGCACATCCGACGTCGCATGGCAGGACGGCCTTACCGCCGCGCGCGGACGGGCGGCCAAACATGGACACCACCCGGCGCCGCTGGACGCCGCCTACCAGGGCGCGCCAGTGGGCATCTGGCTCAAGAATGTCCCGGACAGCCGAGCGGGTGGGGCGGGAGATCGAGCAGCGGTGCATTGAAGGGCTGCCTGTGGAGTCGTCAGCCGGGGCGATGACACATGAGCGGCGCAGGCAACTGGATGCGATCGCCCCTCATGGTGCCCCGTGTGGGCGGTCACGTGGCAGCGCTGCTTCCATTTCGTCCGGTTCCACCTGGACACCGGCCAGACGCGGCCCACCATGGCGGGCGAAGTGGTGACCCATGGCGAGACCACGAATCCAGCGGGTGAAGTGTTTGTTCTCCTGGCACCCGGTCGGGGCACCCGGCGCCTACCCCGGGGCCCCGCCCCTGGCCGCACCTGGCCCGGGAGGGGCGGGCCGGCCGGGCGGCCGGAACCCGGGAGCCTCATGGTGCAATGGAGCCTGTCCGGTGCCGCTTCGGCGCGGATCTTCGCCTGTCGCGGGACAAAAGTCCCGGGCGGCATCGAGCAGCAAGGGGTCCGCTGTGACCGCAGGAGAGCCGGACGGCGGGCGGGCCTATGGTCCTGACGCGGGCGGAGGCCGCCAGGGTAAGGCGATGACTCTGGCGGGGATACTGGAGGCGGCGGAGGCGGCGGCGCCCGTGGAGTCGCTCGACGTGGTCGCGCGCATGCTCAAGAAGCACCTTGAGGCGGCGTCGGTGTCGTTCCTGATCACCGACTTCACCGGCAGTTCGGTCGTACGGCTGGGCGCCGCGGACAGCGTCGAGATCGATGAGCCGCCCCAGCGGATCTTGCTGCGCGGCACCCTGTACGAGGACGTGATCCGCACCCAGCAGCCGCAGGTCGAGCACGAGGGCGAGAGCCGGCACGTGCGCGTGGTCGCCCCGGTGACCAACCGCGGGGACGTCATCGGACTCCTGGAACTGTTCCTGCCCGCGGTACCGCACGCGGAGGTGATGCGGGAGATCGGCGAGAGCGCGCACGCGCTCGCGTACATCGTCATCGCGAACCGGTCCCACAGCGACGTGTACCAGTGGGCTCGGCGCACCAAGCCCCTGAACCTGGCCGCGGAGATCCAGCACCGGCTGCTCCCGGCGTCGCTGGCGTGTGAGGCGGCGCAGTTCGCGGTAGCCGGGGCCTTGGAGCCCGCCGAACACGTCGGGGGCGACACCTTCGACTACGTCATCGATCGGGACACCGTCCAGCTCTCCGTCACCGACGCCATGGGCCACGACGTCAACGCCGCACTGCTCGCCACCCTGGTGGTGAGCGCCCTGCGACGGGCCCGGCGGGAAGGTGCCGACCTGGCTGAACAGGCCCGCCAAGCCGACCAGGCCATGCGCGACCACGGCCGCAGCGGCTTCGTCACCGGCCAGCTGCTGCGCATCAACCTCCTCAACGGCAATACCGAGTTCGTCAACGCCGGACACCCCTGGCCGCTGCGTATGCGAGACGGCGGGGTCGAGGAGATCATTCCGAAAGTCGACCGGGCGTTCGGCATCAACATTCGTCCCTCCGAACCCAACACCTACCGCGTGCAGACACTCGACCTGCGGCCCGGCGACCGGCTGATCATGCTCACCGACGGCATGCTGGAACGCCACGCCGAAAGCCTCGACCTCGCGGCCCTCATCATCCGCACCCGCGAACTACATCCCCGCGAAGCCGCCCGCACCCTCATCAAAGCGATCGTCGACGCCGGCAACGGCCACCTCCACGACGACGCCACCGTCATGTGCCTCGACTGGCACGGCGTCCACGACTCCGAGCGAGACGCCACCCACGGCGCCGACGTTACCGACGCCTCACCACCCACAACGACAAGACCACCCGCTCCCCACTGATGACCCGGGCGGGCGAGGGCAGGAAGCACGGCACGCAACCGGGCCCATACGGACCAGACGCGCACCAGCCCGCCCGGGGCCCGGCATGCACCGGGTCAAGCCGCAGACGGAGCAGACCCTGACGCGACGGTATGGCGATACTCGGCGTTGATGCGCTGCGCTTCCTCAAGCTGTACTTCGAGGATGACGATCCGGCAGGCCGACTCGATCGGCGTGCCCTGATCGACGAGTTCGCGGGCACGGGCCACGATCCGCAGCTGGTAGCGGGAGTAGCGGCGGCGCCCACCCTCCGAGCGCAGCGGGGTGATCAGACGGTGCTCGCCGATGGCGCGGAGGAAGTTTTGGGTGGTGCCGAGCATGTCCGCGGCCCGGCCCATCGTGGACGCGGGATAGTCGTCATCGTCGAGCCGGCCGAACGAGTCGCCTGCTGTCATCGCACCTCTCTGTGGAACACGTGGAGGGGCCCGGGTGCGTATGGCACCCGGGCCCCGAAGGAACTGCTACACCATCTACCGACCCTGATACTGCGTCGGCCTTCTGTATCCGCCCACCCGACCTGAGGAGCGTCGGGGATACGGGGATCGCGGTTGCTTGACCGGAGACCACCTCACAAACGATGTCCTGCGGTACCCGGACTCAACACTCCACCCGGGCGATCCTGATGATGCTTAGTGGTCTGCGTCGTAAATCCTTCGGGGGTTGACGTCGGGCTTGGCGTGCGCTTGCCCGTGTCAGGTGTCGAGACCGGTGAGGTGGAGGTGGCAGGCGGTGTCGAGTGCGTCCTCGGGGGTGC
>NZ_JAPNLK010000017.1 GCF_026627505.1 Streptomyces sp. H27-H5
AGCGGCACCCCCGAGGACGCACTCGACACCGCCTGCCACCTCCACCTCACCGGTCTCGACACCTGACACGGGCAAGCGCACGCCAAGCCCGACGTCAACCCCCGAAGGATTTACGACGCAGACCACTTAGCCGTACCGCCATGCGAACCTGCGCCCGACATGCTCGACTTGACCATCGCAGTTCGGCACCTCCTGCATCAGGAGACACGCGGTGAGATGGAACTCCGGCTCGGGGAGCGAACCTTCGAGGTCGTCATTACCGCCAGGGGCCGCCGTTCGGACGAAGCCCTGGCGCTGATGGACACCTGGCAGCCGGGAGGGTGCGGACCTGTCGTTGACGATCCGGGCCGCCCGTTCCGGTACTGGCTCGTTCCTCCCGGTACGGCGGCCCAGTGGGAGAACGGATTCGGCCGCTGCGTGGCTCGGGGCCGTGTGCTCATGCCGCCGCTCGACCGGTCCAGTCCCCCGGGGCCCTTCTGGGTGAGGCCGTGGAACCGTCACCGGCTCGTGGGCGCGGGTCTGCTCCGGTCGGCGCTGGTGACCGCCGGCGGCGGCCGGGCAGGGTGGCCGCCGCTGCCGCCGCTCTACACCTAGAAGGCGGGCCAGTACCCGCCAAGGCGATCCGAGGCTCGACAACCCGTTGAAGCTTCCGCCCGCGCAGGCCGTGACCGTGCCCGGTCCTGCGTGGGCGGATTCCAAGTACACGTCCGCTCCGGTCGGGGCGGCCTCAGCGAGAAACGGATTCCTGTGGAACAGTCCCAGCCCCCGACCTGCCCACATTCGCCGCCATGCCCGTCCGCCGAAGACCTCACTCGGGGCTCGGCCGCGGTCGTGGCCTCGCACCCTGAGCAGGGGTGGAATTTGCTCTGTAACGGTGTCCTGGAGTTTGAGGACACGGGGCAACTGCTGCCCGACGGCAGCACGGTCCCCCCTCACCGGCCGACCGATGGAACGAAGGCCGCAGCGTGAGCGGCCGAGCGAAGCCCCGCGAGCACTTCCATCTTACCGACCGCGAGCTTGAGACCGTGGCCTTGGCCGCCGAAGGTCTGAAGGTCAACGCGATCGCTCGCCGTCTGAAGCTTTCGGACGGTGCGGTGCAGTCACGGCTGAAGTTCGCCCGGCAGAAATGCGGTTCCGCGCGAACCACGGCCCTGGTCCACAGCGCGTACGCGTCGAAACAGCTGCCCCCGCCGGACGCCGAGCCGCCGGTGGAACTCTCCGAGGAGCAGCTGCGGGTGCTCCGCCACCTTGCCGACGGGCTGACGGTCATCGAGATACGACCGCTCGTCACCTGGTCCGAGTGGCGGCTACGGAACGTCTACGGCGACCTCTTGGCCGCCTTGGACGCCACCGACAGACCGGCATTCGCGATCAAGCGCGCCTGGGCCATGGGGCACCTGGGCCACGACCAGCAGACCACCTGACACCTGCGCCCTCACGGGCTCAGTACGGCGTCCCGGCGCGGGTATGCGGCCCGCTCTGCCTTCGACCGCGTACGCGGGCACGGCACCGGGCCGGGACGCCTTCGATCGGAGCAGCACTCCAACCACGAGGAGCGTACATGTCCAGTTCTCCGTACTACACGGGTCGTATCGGCGTCCTGTACGGCGGCGACTCCCCCGAGCGGCCGGGGTCTGTCGCGAGCGCCGAGGCCGCCTTCAAGGCTCTGTCGGGCGCCGGAATGCAGGCGGAGATGATCGACCTGGCCGACCTGGCCGGGCTGGGGGCGGGTTTGCGAAAGCGTATCGACGTCGCTCTCCTGGCCTGCCACGGGCCGGGCGGCGAGGACGGGAAGGTTCAGGGACTGCTGGAGCAGCTCAAGATCCCCTACACCGGCTCGGGGGTTCTCGCGTCCGCGCTCGGCATGCACAAGCCGACGTTCAAGACCCTGCTCGCCGCCCTGAACGTCGACACCCCCCGGTCGATCACCGTGCTGGCGGAGCACACCGTGGAGAGCACGCTGACGACGGTCGAGCTGAACCTCGGCTACCCGGTGTTCGTCAAGCCCGCGGGCGGCGGCGGCAGCCTCGGCGCCGGCATCGCCCGCGACGCCGGGGAACTGGCGGCACTGCTGCGGGCCCGTCGCAAGGAGCAGTACGCCGAGTACATGGTCGAGGAGTACATCGACGGCGTCCCGTGCACCGTGGGCATCCTGGACCAGGGCCGGCCCGTCGTGTTGCCTCTGTTGACCTGCGAGACGGACCGCGCGTTCTACGACTACGAGGCCAAGCACGACAGGGGCCTTCGTCGTGAGAGCTGCCCCGCCACCCTGCCGGAGGAGGTGGAGCAGCGGGTGGTGGAGACCGCTTTGAAGGTGCATCGGCGAATCGGGGCGCACGGCGTGAGCCGGGTGGACTTCCTGATCTGTGCGGACGGTCGGAGTCCCGTGCTGGAGGTGAACACGGTGCCGGGTCTGTCGGAGCACGGCAACCTGGCGACGATGGCGGCCGCGGCAGGGGTGTCGTACGTCGAGCTGATCAAGCGGGTTCTGGACACGGCGTTCACGAAGGACTCGTACGTGCCCTGACGCCTGGGCGGCGGCAGAGTAGGGGCATGACCGTTGCCACGACCCATCATGTTCCCTACTTCTCGCAGTGGGAGTCCGCCGGCCTGGTGCCCGAGTTCGTTGCGGGCATCACGGCCGCGTCCGCTGATCCGCTGTGGGAGTCCTCCGGTGCCGACAGCGCGGAGGAGTACGCCTTCTGGGCGCCGCGCATGTGCGGCATGGCGTGCCTGCGGATGGCGCTGGGGTTCTTCGGGCAGCCTGTGCCCCCGTCGGTGCCGCTGGTCCGGCAGGCTCTGGCTGCCGGGGCGTACGTGCGCGACGGCGACCAGGTGCAAGGGCTGATCTACGCGCCGTTCGCCACGTGGGTGGCATCCCGGTGGGGCCTGTTCGCCGAGGCCCGTCCGCAGCTCTCCGTTGAGGAGGTCGATGCCGAGATCTTGCGGGGGCGGCTGGTGCTGCTGTCGGTCCATAAGACGATCCGCACCCTCGATCCCCGCCCTGAGCGGCGCGGCGGGCACCTGGTCCTCGCCGTGGGCTCCGGCCCGGATCACGTCACCATTCACAACCCCTCCGGGTTCCCGGAGCAGTCGCAGCAGTTCCATCAGGTTTCCAGGGCGGACCTCGCCCGGTTCTTCGCCGGCCGGGGGGTCGTGCTGGGCCACGCACAGTAGGAGCAACGTGATCCCCTTCTCCCTCGCCGCCGCCGCACTCGCCACCGAAGGCCGGCTCGCCGGTGGCGCCGATCCCGACAGCTTGATCACCGGGCCGCTGGTCTTCGACTCGCGCGACATCACCCCCGGCAGTCTGTTCTGCTGCCTTCCCGGCAAGTCCGTCGACGGACACGACTTCGCCGTCCAGGCGGTGGCAACCGGAGCCATCGCGGTAATCGCGCGCCGCCCTGTGGACGCGCCCGCGATCATGGTCCCCGACGTCCTGGGAGCGATGGGGCTAATCGCGGCCCGTGTCGCCTCCGAGTTCACCGGCACGGTGATCGGGCTGACCGGGTCGGCGGGCAAGACCAGCACCAAGGACCTGCTGACGTCCATCCTGGAACTGGACGGGCCGACCGTGGCCACGCCCCGGTCGTTCAACAACGAGATCGGTTTCCCCGTCACCGTCTCCCGGGTCGAGACAGGTAGCCGCTACCTGCTGCTGGAGATGGGGGCGCGGGGCCTGGGCCACATCGACAGCCTGTGCGACATCGCCCGTCCCACGATCTCCACAGTCCTGGGGGTGGGGTCCGCGCACATCGGGGAGTTCGGTTCCCGGGAGGTCACCGCCCAGGCGAAGGCCGAGGTCGTCCGGGCCCTGCCCGCCCACGGCACCGCCGTCCTCAACGGCGATGACCCGCTGGTAGCCGCGATGGCCGGGGCCACGGACGCGGCTGTGGTCACCTTCGGCTTCGGCGAGCACTGCGACATCCGCGCCGAGCAGGTGGGCGTGCAGCACGACGGGCGCCCCCACTTCGTTCTCGTGAACGGCAAGGACCGTAGGCGCATCGAGCTACGGGTCCACGGCCGGCACAACGTCCTGAACGCCCTCGCGGCGGCGGCCACGGCCACCGCCGCGGGCATCCCCGCGGACCGCATCGCACAGGGGTTGCGGCAGGCGGAGATCTCCAGTGGCGGCCGGATGGAAGTCACCACGCGCCCGGACGGGGTCACCGTTATCAACGACGCCTTCAACGCGAGCCCCGAATCCGTGCTCGCCGCGCTGACCGCTCTCGGCGACATCGCGGGCCCGACCCGCCGGAAGATCGCGGTACTCGGGGAGATGGCCGAGCTCGGTGATGAAGCGGCCGACTGGCACGATCAGGTGGCCGAGCATGTGGTTCGTCTGCGTCCGGCCGAGGTGCTCGGTATCGGCAGCATCCACATGGAGCGGATGCTGACGGTCATGACGGACGCCGGGCTGAAGGCGTCGAGGTCGAATGTCGACCCGGAGGTGCCGCTGATCGAGGAGATCCGGCGTGTGCTGCGGCCGGGTGACGTGGTCCTGATCAAGGGGGCGAACTCCCTTGGGCTGGAGGCGGTCGCCCGCGAGCTGGCCGCCGTGCCGACCTCGTAGGGCGCAGGCGAAGCGGATCGGCGGGCCCCGTTCGCTCTCTCCGGGCAACGGGGCCCGGACGTGTCTGGATCCACCTGATGCCGAGGTCTGCAAACTCGTGCAAGTTCCGTGCAGTCGAAGCCAGTTCGATGCAAGGATTTCGTCAGCGATCCGGCAGCATCCGAGCGAGGAGGGCAGCATGGCTCTACGCATGCTTGGCAAGGACCCCGAGAGCAAGACGGGCGACAGCCCCACGATCTATCTGGACGAGGAACGCGACACATACGTGGTGCAGGGATGGAAGATCTTGGACGCCGAAAGGCGGGCGCAGCTCGACCTGCCCGGCCACGAGGACGTGATCGAGCTGCCCCGCAGGATGGTGGCGTTCTTCGAGAAGGAGGACCGTGGCACCGCCGACGTTTAAGGAGCTGCTGGCGTCCGCCCGAAGTTCTGCCGTGCATCTGGAGATGCGGGACGCGTACATGCCCGACCCCGCATTCGACGCCTGGCTGGGCGGCTCGCGGGAGGACCATCTCACCGAGGACGAGGACTTCCAGACCTGGCTGGAGTGGGTCCGCGAGACCACAGCTCGCGGGGTGGCGGTGCGCCGGGCTCGGGTGTTCTCCGTCCCGGAGAGCGACTACATCCGCTGGGAGCACTTCATCTCCGACGCCAACGTAGCGGCGGGCGAGGACATCCGGTGGCTCTCACGCCGCGATACGACAGGCATCGCCTTCCCCGGCAACGACTTCTGGATCTTCGACGACACACAGGTCCTCGTCCAGCACTTCGCCGGCGACGGAACAATCCGTGCGCAGTGGCGGGAGCTGACCACGGACCCTGTCGTCCTGGAGTTGTGCCGTAGCGCGTTCGAGGCGGTGTGGGAGCGGGCCGTCCCGCACGGCGACTACAAGCCGACCTAGCGCGATCAGCCGTGGCCGCGTCGCCGTTCCCCGCTGTCGAAGAGGCCCGTCGCAGCCTTGGGGTGCGCCTGCGTGACCTGCGGCGAGCGGGAGGTTTCAAGACGGCACGGGCCTTCGCGGCCCGTGCCGGCTGGAGCGAGTCGAAGGTCTCCCGGATCGAGCACGGGATCACCTCGCCGAGTGAGGATGACCTGCGCGCCTATGTAGAGCACAGTGGCGCCCAGCACGACTATGAGGACCTGTTGGCGGCCGCGAGCAGCATCCAAGAGATGTACGTGGAGTGGAAGCGTGTCTTCGCCAACGGCCTCACGCCGGTGCAGGAGGCCGCGTTGCCCCGGTACGAGCGCACTCGGCACTTTCGAATCTACGAGCCGGGCGTCATCCCCGGGCTGCTCCAGACGCCCGCCTACGCCGCGGCGTTGATGGGTCGGATCATCGACTTCTGGGGCATCCCCGATGACGCCGAGCAGGCCGCCGAGGTGCGCGCGGTGCGCAAGGCGGCCGTCCTGCGGGACGCCGGCCGCCAGTTCGGCGTCGTCGTGGAGGAGACCGCGCTGCGGGCCCGCTTCGGGGACACCGAGACCATGGCCGGGCAGCTCGGGCACCTGATGACCGTCTCGCTGTGGCAGCAGGTCAGCCTCGGAGTGATCCCGATGGGTGCCGAGCGGATCATGTGGCCCAACGAAGGCTTCTGGATCTACGACAGAGAGCGAGTCCTCATCGAACTGGCCTCCGCCGAGGTGACCCTCACCCAGCCGAGCGAAGTCGCCACCTATGAACGGATCCACGCGGAACTCGCCCGGATCGCCGTCCATGGCAAAGCCGCCCGCGCCCTGATCGCCGACGCGATCAACGCACTTGAATGACCGGGTGCAAGCAGGTGCAAGTTTCTTGCCCCACACCCCCGCCCTTCCTGATGCTGTCACCACCCCCGCACGCACAGCAACGAGAACGCGGTGATGCTCATGTCCGTCACGAACACCGAAACCGCCTCGGCCGCCGACATCATCGCGCTGAACGCGGCGCGAGAACTCGGTGATGCGCTGGAGGCCATCGGCATCGCGCTGCCGTCGTTGCGCGCGGAAGCGAACGTGAACGGCGTCGGATTCGTGAACCTGGGCGGCTGCCCGGCAGATGCGGCCTACGCGCTGGCGCACTGGATCCGCGACCACGCCTGACGCGGCCCAGGGGGTACGGCACATCGCTCATCAATGCGGCATCGACCACTGGAGGTTTCCATGGCTTGGGGTACCGGTAAGGGCGGCAGCGGCGGCGACGGGAAGCACTCGGGAAACAAGGACCCGGGGACCGCGAAGCCGTCTTCGGACACCAAGCAGCCGAAGCCCGAGCCGAAGCACAAGGGGAAGTAGGCGCCGGCATGCCGACGAACCAAGTCGACGGGCGGTCCGCGATGCGCGGCCTGCTCGCCGCGGTGAACGAGGACCTCGGGGCACCGATCGCGCCAGTGTGGGAGGAAGCATTCTGGGCGCTGCCCCGGCACGCGTTCCTGCCCGACACGGTGTGGGTGGGTGATGACCTGGAGGAGTGCTCGCGGCAGAACTCCCCGAAGGAGTGGCTGCGGCACGCCTACGAGGACGATGCGGTCGTCACCCAGGTCAACGACGGCCAGGACCCGGCCGCCGGGGAGCGTTGGGCATCCTGCTCGGCGTCCGCGCCGTCCATCGTGTTCCGCATGCTCGACATGCTGGACGTGTCCGCCGAGCACAACGTGCTGGAGATCGGTACCGGCACCGGCTGGAACGCCGGCCTGCTGGCTCACCGCGTCCGCTCGGGGTCGGTGACCAGCATCGAGGTCGACCCGGTCTTGGCCGCACTGGCTGCGAACCGGCTGAAGGAGGCCGGGGTGACGCCGCGGGTGGTCTGCGGCGACGGCGCCCTCGGCCACGAGGACGGGGGCCCGTACGACCGGGTGCAGTCGACGTGCTCGGTTCGCACGGTCCCGCCGGCCTGGCTCGCCCAGACGAAGCCGGGCGGTCTGATCCTGACCGCGTGGGAATCGCCGTGGCTCTGCTACGGCCTCGTGCGACTGACCGTCGACGGCCACGGGACGGCCTGCGGATCCTTCTTCCCGTACTCGGCGTTCATGCTGATGCGCGGACAGCGCACGGATCTGCGGATCTACCGGGACGTGGTGCGCGAGGACCACGTCCCGGACGAGTCGTCCACCCGTCTGCCGCCGCAGGCGGTGGCCGGGGACGACGTGGCCGCGCAGTTCGCGGTCGGCCTGCAGCTCGGCGATGTGTGGCACACCTGGCACCACAACCCGGACGTGGAAGGTGTCGTCACCCGGTTGTGGCTGGCCACCACGGATGCGACCTCGTGGGCGGCCGTCGACTGGGACGGCACGAGTGACGAGCGGTACACCGTGTGGGAGTACGGGCCTCGGCGCCTGTGGAGCGAGGTGACGGCCGCCTACCGCTGGTGGGACGCGGCTGGCTGGCCCGGTCCGGAGCGGTTCGGGATGACCATCAGCCCGGACGGCAAGCACACGGTGTGGCTCGACACTCCTGACCGGTTCGTCCCACAGACCGGCTGACCCCGGGGGGCTGTCCCCGATCGAGTGGATCGCTCTCGAAGCCGCTCCCGCGTGGGGGCGGCTTCGGCACTTTGACATGCAGCAGCAGGCGACGGGAGACGACGTGACGGACCAGGCGACGGAGAAGCCCGGGTGCAGCGCGGAGGAGTACCGGTTCAAGTCGGGGACGATGGCCGTGCTGGAGGGAAGGCCCATGACCACGTGGGCGATGACGCGCCGGTTACCCCAGCTGGTGCGGCGCGGCCTCCAGCTCGGGTGGAGCGTGGACAGGAAGGCCGTCGTCCTGCTCTTGGCCTGCCAGGCCGTCTCGGCGGCCCTGGAAGCCGCCGGTCTCCTGGCGACGACGAGGACGATCACCGCGCTCATCTCGTCCGGCGACATGGGCGCCCGTCTCCACGGTGCGCTGCCCTCCATTGCGTTGCTGGCAGCTGCTGCGGGGCTGCGGGCTCTTCTCGGCATCGCGATCGTTAACATCTCCAACCGGCCTTCCCCGCGCATCTCCCGCGAAGCCGAACTCAAGATGCTGAACGCCGCTGTGAACGCCGAGCTCGTGGCCTATGACCATCCTGGGTTCAACGACGCCTGGGAGAACGCCGACCGCGGCGCGGACGTGGCACGTGACCTGATCACCGAGTCCCAGCAGCTGATGTCCTGCCTCGGCTCTCTGATTGCCTCCGCCGGCGTGGTCCTCGTCCTCCACCCCGTCCTTCTCCCCCTGCTCGTCTTGGCCGTCCTGCCGCAGGGCATCGCGAGCTTGCGGGCCGCCCGCGTCCATTACGAGGCGGGCCGGTCCCTGGCCGCCGAGCGCCGCACCCTGGGCCATCTGCGCTGGTACATCGCGGACAAGGAGACCGCCGACCAGGTCCGCTCGGGCACCATGGCCGGGTTCCTGCTCTCCCGCTACCGGGCCATCGGGGCCCGCGTGGACGCCACGACCGACGAGGCGATCCACCGCGGCGCCCGATACGCCCTCCTCGGTGCCGGGGCGGCGGGGCTGGCCGCCGCCCTGATGTGGGGTGCGCTCCTGGGACTGCTGGCGACCGGACACATGAGCGTGGCCGCCGGCGGGACGGCGGTGTTCGCGCTGCGTTCGGTGGGCAGTTCGCTGCGGGGCATGGTCGGCTACGGCGCCCAGTTGTTCCGTACCGGCCTGTACTTCGACGACTGGGTGGAGTTCACCGAGCAGGCGGGCGGCCACCGCATCGATCGGGGCACGACCAAGGCCGTCTCCCCCACCGTCGTCCGGGTCGAGAACGTGTCCTTCACCTACCCGGACGCCGAGCGGGCCGCCCTGGAGAAGGTCACTCTGGAGGTCCGGCGGGGTGAGATTCTCGCGCTCGTGGGAGAGAACGGCTCCGGCAAGACGACCCTGTCGAAACTCTTCTCCGGCCTCTACCTCGCCGACGAAGGGACGGTCACCTGGGACGGCACCGACATCAAGGACCACGACGCCCACAGCCTGTGGGAGCACACGGCTGTCGTCCCACAGAACTTCGCCCACGGGCCCCTGACGGCCCGCGACAACATCACCCTCGGCCAGCCCACCAGCGGCTCGGACGAGAACGTACTCCGGGCGGCCGAGCAGTCCGGCGCCGTGGAGGTCATCGACCGCCTGCGGTCCGGCCTGGACACCCTGCTGGCCCGCCAGTATTTCGGCGGTGAGGAACTCTCCGGCGGCCAGTGGCAGCGCATCGCCATCGCCCGCGCCTTCCACCGCGGAGGCCTGCTGATCCTGGACGAGCCCACCAGCGCGCTGGACCCGCGCGCCGAGCACCGCATCTTCACCGGGCTGCGTGCCATCGCCTACGAACGCCCGATCGTGCTGATCACCCACCGGCTCGCCAACGTGGCCATCGCGGACCGCATCGTGGTCCTCGACCAGGGCCGCGTCGTCCAGCACGGCACCTACGGCGAACTCTGCTCCGATCCGGGCCTGTTCCGCGAGCTCATGGGGCTGCAAAGCGACCGCCCCGGCGTGATCCCCACCCCTCGAACCCAGAACTGAGCAAGGAGTACCCCCATGGCCTTCACACCCGACGATCCGGCCGACGAACCGCTGGAGGCATGGGCGGCCCGCCGGGAAGGTCGCAGGCGCGCGGTGGGTGAACTACGGGCGGTCCCGCTCGGCCCGGGCCCGGCGCGAGGCGGGCACGTTCAGCCGGAACTCCCCCGGGCCATCGTCCGCTGGGACGGCTTCGCGTGGGAACCGGTCACCATCGCCCCCGACTACGCCGCCGCCCGGCGCATCATCGATCCGACCGCCCCGGCCGAGACAGTCCCGGTGCCCGGCTACAGTCCGGCCCCACTGCGCGAGGGGCGCGGCCGTCATCGCCGCACCTGAAGCACCCACCCGAGACGAGGCAGGAATCCATGGACGAAGTGTGGAAGACCATCGACGAGCTGGCGCGCGCCTTCAGGCAGCGGGATGACGAGCGGAAGGTACCGATCGAGCAGCAGTGGACTCTTCAGGTCCTCAAGATCGGGGAGGAGTTCGGAGAGGCCGCCCAGGCGGTGATCGGCGTGCACGGCACCAACCCGCGCAAGGGCACCTCTCACTCCTGGGACGACGTGCAGGCCGAAGTCGCGGACACCGCGATCACCGCTCTGGTCACGCTGGCCCGAATGCGGCCCGACGACGCTGCGGACTTCCTTGCCGGTGTGCTGGCCGACAAGTCGAGTCGATTCCTCGTCCCCGCCCAGCCTTCCTTCGACAAGGTAGAGGAGGCGGCGGAGGTGCTCTGAGCCTGCGGGCCGAAATGGGCAGAGGAGGAAACGTTCAATACTCGCCAGCGTCGGAACCTGCCGACCGTGCTGCGGATACAGCGAAACCCCCGAGCATCGGCCGGATGGCGGGGGTTTCGCGTACACCTCTTGGAAAGTGTGGCGCCAGTCTATCGGGGTGGGCGTGACGGTTGCCGTGCTGCCGTGGAGCCGTCTCCTTCGTACCCGTATTCTGCTATGGCAGATATAGGAGAGAAAGGGGACTGTCGTGGCGAAGCCGCTGGTGATGGGCCGCAAGGAGATTGCGCGGGTCTACCGGATTGCGGAGACGGCCGTCAGCGACCGTTGGGTCCCTGGTGGGGTGATCTCCTACGAGGACGCGGCGATCGTGTCTGGTAAGGCGTACTGGCCCGGCGGCCTGGTGGTCGAGTTGGCGTTGCCGCCGGGCAGTCGGGGCCGGCAGCTGGATGTGGGCTTGCTGGAGGAGTTGGAGCGGGAGCAGGGTGCGACCGCGCGACCGATGAAGGCGGGGGAGCTTCCTCCGTTGGTTGGGTTGCAGGAGTACGCGGCGCTGTTCGGCGTGGACCCGATCAAGGCATCGCAGGCGATGAAGAGTGCGCGGCAGCAGCTGCCGGCGCCGGACTACTCGTTGTCGGGGTCTCCGTTGTGGCTTCTCGAGACCGTGCTGGCCGGAGCGGAGCACACGGTGATCGTGTCGCGTGAGGCGAGGCGCAATCCGGGGGCGTGGCAGCTCAACGAGGTGATCGCGGAGGAGCTGCGGAAGGGCGTGTATCGGGGTCCGGGCTCGGCGTTTATGCCGCGGGGCAAGAAGGCGGTCGCGGACGGGCCTGAGCTGTAGATCGGGGCCCCCTTGCTGGGCTCAACTGGTCTAGCTGGTTGACGGATCGGGGGCGCGTGGCCGTTGGCCCGGGGTGCATTCGTCCCGGGCCGGCGGCTGTTGTCGGCGGTTGACTCCCCTACCTTTCATAGTAGAATTTGGGTATACGCAGGGAGATGCAGTTGAACCACCGCGCTTGCGTGACGTAGAAATAGGCCGCTACCCAAAAACGGAGGAACTCATGGCTCCCATGCAGCTCGAACTGCCGCTGGCACCCCTGCGCCACCCGGACCGGGCTGGCGAACCGTTGAGTATCCAGGATCGCTTCGAGGCATTCCACCAGCTCAATCCGTGGATCCTCGGGAAGCTGGAGGCCATGACGGCGGACTGCGTCGAACGGGGCCTCAAGCGCGTCGGAATCGGCATGCTGTTCGAGGTCCTGCGCTACGAATACGGCCGGGCCACGCACGGCGACGTCTGGAAGCTGAACAACGACTTCCGATCGCGGTACGCCAGGCGCCTGGTTGAACTGCACCCCGAGTGGTCTTCGGTCTTCGAGACCCGAGGCCTGCGCAGCGCGTGAATTAGGCCACTACGCATTCCACCACCTCTTGGAGTAGCCATGCCCAACCCCACCCCCAAGCTCCGCACCCGAAAGCCGACCGGTGTCACCCCGTGGCCGGTGATCCTCCTCGAAGGAGAGGAGAAGGCAGGCAAGAGCCACAAGGCTGCCGAGTTCACCGGCTCCGAGAAGACCGGTCAGGCCTACTGGCTGGAACTCGGCGAGGACACCGCCGACGAGTACGCGGCCGTGCCCGGCGCGGACTACCTGCTCATCGACCACAACGGCAGCTACCGCGACATCCTCGGCCAGATCGAGGCGGTACACGCGGAGGCGAAGAGGGCGGCGGCCGCGAAGGAGAAGCCGGTGGTCCTCGTCATCGACTCGGTGTCGATGCTGTGGCGGATGCTGGTGAACTGGACCAACGACCGGGCCCGGCGCTCGAACTCGGGGCAGAACAAGCTGCGCAAGGACCCGGACGCCGAGGTCAAGCCGTCGATGAACCTGTGGAACGACGCCGCCGAGAGGTGGAACAAGGTCATGTACCTGGTGCGGACCATGCCGGGCATCGTGATCCTGCTCGCGCGCGGCAAGGAGGTCGCGGCCGTCGACGGCAACGGCGACCCGATCCCCCGCACGAAGGACTGGCGGGTCGAGGGCCACAAGTCCCTGGCCTTCGACGCGACGGTGTGGGTCCGGCTGCGGCGCAAGGAGGACCCGCAGATCATCGGCGCCCGCTCCTTGCGGTTCGAGGTGCCGCGCAGTGGGGAGCCGAAGACCGCCCCGGGCCTGACCATCGAGCAGCTGGTGTTCGGGTGGATGGGATGCGCGATCCACACCCAGCCGAGGGCGACACCCGAGTTGACCGGTGACCTGGCGCAGGCATGGCTCCCGAAGGTCAACGAGGCCGCCGCGGCCGGCGTGGCCGAGCTGAAGAAGCTGTGGAAGCAGATCGAGAAGAACGAGAGCCTCAGCCGCGATGAGGTCTTGGTGATCCGGGCCTCCATCGAGCAGAAGGCCGTCGAGTTGCAGAACCCGAAGCCGCTCGTGGATCCGACGAGTGACGCCGCCCGGCTGCGCGCCGCCGCGGCCGAGGAGGTCGGGGAGACCCCGCCCGACGCCGCGTTCGACGAGTACGCGACCGCCTGATCCTCCCCTCTCTTTCCGGTCGGGCCCGCTGCGGCGGGCCCGACCGGGCTTACACCTCTTGGAGTTGTTCATGACCACCACGGCAACAAGGCCGCTGCCCGGCGGGTCGGTGTCCATCTGGGAGGCGGCGCACGCCGCCGACGCCCGCCGGCCCCGGTCGCTGCAAACGCAGCTCGGGGCTTCGGACACGATCTGCATGCGCCGGGCCGGGTACATCCTGGCGGGCACCGTAGCGACCAATCAGCCGGACAAGAAGGCGGCGATCCTCGGCACGTACATCCACACCGGGCTGCTGGAGGACGCGCGCCGCGAGTACGGGTGGCTGGTGGAGCGGACGGTGCAGGACGAGACGATTCGCGGGCACATCGACGTGGTGCAGTTGGACGCGGCGACCGCCGGGCGTCTTCCGAAGCGGCATCGGCCCCGGGTCGCCGCCGAGGTGTTGACGGTGGAGGACATCAAGACGAAGTCGGGCCGGATCTGGGACCGGGTGGTCCGGTTCGGTCCTACGGCGGCCGAGATGCGCCAGGTCCTGCTGTACGCGAGCGTGCTGTCCACGGTGGGGTTCGCGGACATCCCCGGGCAGCGGTATCTGCACCGGCTCGGGCCGGTAGCGGTCGCGCGGATCCGCTTCCGGTTCGTGAACCGGGACACCGGCGAGGAGTTCGTGGAGGAGTTCCCGTTCGACCCGTGGCTTGCGGCCGAGGCCCGCTGGTGGGTGGAGCGCGCCATCGAGGCGCAGACCCCCGAGGAGCTGCGTCGCGATCACGACGGCCCCGGCTTGTCCGCGATCTGTGACAACTGCGCGTTCCTCTCCGCGTGCTGGCCGGATGCCCCGCCGGGGGTGCCCGCCCAGACCCTTCTGATCAGCGATGACGAGGACCGGGCGAGGGCCTTGGACCGCTACGTGCGCGCGCGTGAGCGCGGACGGGAGGCGGAGCAGGTCAAGAAGCTGGTCCGGGCGATGGTCGACGCGTCACCGGAGGGAAACTACGGCGCGAATCACCTGGGGTGGGAGGGCGGCAACGAGAAGGACGAAGCCGATGTGGAGGCCATGGTCGGGGCATTCGAGGACGCCGACCTTCCGGTGCCGATGGTGCCCGACCAGGAGGCGATGGTCCGGATCATGCGCCGCGCGGGGATGACCGTGCCGATGCGCAAGGCCGGGAAGAAGTCCGCCCGTTCGATCAAGGTCTCAACGGCCCGCCCCGCCGCCTGACGCCCCCTCTGGCCGCCCCGCACCTGCGGGGCGGCCTGCAACGTCAACGTTTGTCGTTTTGCCGCTCATACGCCCTTGGAGGCTTGCTCGTGACCATCCTTCGCCGCCACCTCAGCACCGGGTACACCGTGCTGCCGACGGCCACCCTGGAAGATGCCCGTCTGTCGTTTCGGGCTCGGGGGATCCTCGCGTATCTGCTGGCGAAGCCGGACACGTGGAAGGTTGCGGCCGATCGGATCTCCAAGGCGGGCAAGGAGGGCGTGGAGGCGGTCCGTACGGCGCTGCGGGAGCTGCGGGACGCCGGGTACTACCGGGTGGTGACGGAGCGGCGGGAGGACGGGACGTTCTTCAAGATCACCGAGGTGTACGACCAGGCGCAGGACTGGGCGGCCCAGGAGTTCAGGGAGGCGGAGGAGCGGCGGGCGGCGCGGCGCCGGAAGCCGGCGGGGAGTTCGGGCGCGGGACAGCGAGAGGAAGGAGCCCGCATGGGCGGGGTCACCGAAACCGGGTTTTCGGGGCTCGGCTCTCCGGAGTCCGGTTCCCCGGGCGAAGGATCTTCGGGCGATGGTTCGCCGGGGCTTATAGGTAGTAACCAGAGCAAGTACTCAGAGATAAACCCCCCAACCCCCGCAGCTGGCGCTGCCGGGGAGCTTGCTGCCGCAGCAGGACAGGCAGCGGCTGCGCCGTCCGGGCCGGGCCGGTGCTCCGCGCACCCCGAGGGCGGGGGGCGTTCCTGCCGGGGCTGTGGGACGAGTCCCCGTCAGCAGAGGGCGGAGGAGGAGAGTTTGCGCAAGAGGGAGGCGCAGGTCAGGCAGCGGGCGCGGGACGCGGAGGTGTTGAATGCCGGCGCGAAGCCGGAAGCCACGTTGTCGTCGGTGGCCAAGGACGCGATTGCCGAGATCCGGGTGCGGTCGCGGGAGGCGAAGGAGCGTACGACGGGCGCGAAGCCCAGTAGCGGGAAATAGGCCGCGATGTTTTCTGTATCCTGACGACGTCGCACGTTGACACCCCCTCCCCGCAAAGTAGAATTTAGATACGAGCGGGAGAGGCCCGCGATACCTCTTGGAGAGCACACATGAACCGCCCGCAGATCAGCCAGGGCCGCGCCAGCGTGGAACCCGCATACCTGATCGACCCCTTGGCGCGAGCGTGGGAGATCCACGTCAAGGCCCTCGCCCCCAAGCCCACCTTCCACGTCTACGTGGACGAATTCCAGATCACGGCACAGAGGACCGAGTTCGGTCCGGACTGGCTGCTCGTCTCGGTGCACGAGTTCACAGATCACCGGATCCGGCTGGGCCTGTCGCTCGCGACGATGCCCCGACAGGTCGGCGCGACCCTGGACGCCTTCCTGGAAGGCGTGCGCGACGGGGAGCTCATCGACGACCGCACGCTTCAGTACAGCTGACCCTTCAACCGCCTGCGGTGGCCTAGAAATAGGCCACCGCACATTTGGAGACATGCCTTGAAGGCCCTCGATCCGCCGCTCACCGACGACGCCCGCATGGCGGTGCGGGACTTCTTCACCCCTGCCCAACTCGCCGCGTTCGCGGACCTGGAGTACAGCTACGAGCGCGCCGAGTGGGGCGAGCGGCAGCTACAGAACCCGGGGCGCCGCCCGACACGCCGCCTGCCGGGTGAGCCCGACGCGGGATGCCTGTGCACCTGGACCCGCGCCCCACGCGGCTTCACCTACACCGTGCAGACCGCCACGGGCTGCCGGTCGACAGCGGTTTCGTGGGGCGCCGTGGCCGAGGTGATCGGCCGGTGCCTGACGCCGGTGAGGTACGGGGCACTGCGACAGGCCGTCGACGCCGAGGCCGCGCACCACCTCGCCTACCACCCCGGACCTGCCCCGTTCCGCGATGCGGACATGTGGCACACGCACGCCTACCGGCCCTGGACAGCCGAGGCCGCGCGGCTGTCGCTTCGCAGCGGCGCAGCGAAGGACGCGATCCTGCCCGCGGTTCTCCCCCAGCCGTTCCTGTTCTGATTCAACCCGCCGAGGAGGCACCCGCCGTGATCAATTCGACCGCCCCGACGTCCTGGATGGAACTCGCGCCGTGCGCCGGCGTCGAGGGGTTCGTCTTCGACGTCTCCCTGACCCGCAGGCCGGCGGCAGAGCTCCGCGCGATCAGCGAGCCACTCGTGCGCACCTGCCTGGAGTGCCCCGTGCTCGCGGAGTGCTTCGAGCGGGTCCGCCCGCAGGGGTCGGGGTTCGACGGGGTGTGCTCGGCGCGGGTGTGGATCAACGGCCGGTCGGTCGCCTCGGCGACGGTCGCCCCCGCCCTGCCCAAGGGCCTGCCGTCGCGGGCGGGCGTGTGCGGGGAGAGCAGCGGGGTGAAGGGACATCGCCGCAACAGGGAGCCGCTGTGCGGCCAGTGCCGGGTGACGGCCCAGCGTGCACAGTCGCGGGCCGCCGGCGCGGCGACGATCCGCAAGCGGGGCGCACTGAGCGCCCGCCGGGCCGTGCAGGCTGCCGCCTAGCCCACTGCCGGGCCTCTGACCTGCGGGTTTACATTGACACCCCCTCCAGAGATAGTAGAATTCAGATATAAGGGAGGGGGGAAGCCCCACCTGAACCAGCCGGAAGGAACACCGTGAACGCCATCCCGATCCCCGACCCGATCGCCGTCCTGCACGTCGCCCGTAACTACGCCGTCACCGAGCAGCAGGCCGAAGTCGCCCTCACCTGGGCCTCGGTGAACATGAGCGTGCAGTGGGGCGAGTTCGCCATGGCCGCCGGACTCGACGAAGCCGACGGCGAGGCCATGGACCGCTGGAGCCAGCAGTTCCCTCACATCCGCCGAGACGTGCTGGACGACGCGATCGCCAACGTCACCGCCGCACCGGCGCCCGTTCTCCAGCCGGTCCCCGACCCCGTCGGCCGCCTGCTGGCCGAGGTCCGCCGGGCCCCCGCCCTGTGCCGACCCGCGAGCCCCATGCGCACCAACCGGCGCCGCGTCCACATCCGCTGAACCGCCCCGCCCCCGGCCGCCCCGCCACCGGGGCGGCCTCGCCATGCCGCCACCCGCCACACCACCTGGAGACCCGATGGGCGCCATCACCTTCTTCGACATCGTCATCGGTGACGACGTCGCCAAGGCTTTCAACCAGATCCGCGACGAGGCCCTGCACGAGCACGGACGCGGCGGCTGCTCCGGTTCCATCGCCGAGAAGGACGACTACGTCGTCATCGATGACGTGCGCCGCTCCCAGGACTCCGCCATCGGCTGCGCGATGGAACTGATCGCCGCCAACGACCCCCGCATCGACAACAAGTGGGGCCCGGCGGGAGCACTCCCCCTCACCACACCCACAGCCCAGAACGGATGGCTGTTCTTCGGCTGGGCCAATGACTGACCCACTCCTCGGCGCGCCCGCCCGGGGCGCGCCCCCGCACCTCTTGGACCCGGAAGACACACATGTCCTTCAAGTACCTGCCGATCCTCGGCGCAGGCGAGATCATCGCCACGCTCAACCTGACCGGCGAACAGAGCGCACGCGCCGCCGACCTCGCCGCCAAGGTCGTCCGCCAGGCATGGACCAGACGCCCCGCCCACAAACGCGCCCAGGGCTACCCGGAGTTCGCCGCAGCCGTACCGGCCTGCAGCTGGCTGACCATGTTCGAAGTGGCGGCCCTCCTCGAACTCGGCCGCACCCGTGAGGCATCCCGGCTGATGAAGGCGTCCCGCATCGTCCACGGCACCAGCCGGTGACCGCGCCTCCGCTCAACGCCGCCGGCCCCAGTCGCCACGACTTCCACCCCCACCCCGGGCTGGAGGCTCACAGCCCCTGCGCGGCAGGCCCTTCACCGGCGGCAGCAGGGCACCGCGGCTACACGAACAGCACATCTCCCCACTCCCAGGAACGGAACCGGCACATGAACCCCACCGACACTCTCACGCCCGATCTCTTCCTCTCTCAGATACGTCAGGCCGCCCGGAACCTGGCGGCAAGCCCCCTGCCGAACGCCCACCGCGTCCTTGCCGCGCTCCCCCAAACGCGGAGCCTGTGGTGGGGCATGACGTCCGTGGAGCGTCGCACGGTCCTGCTGCTCATCTCCTGGGCCGCGCAGTCCGTACGGGTCGCCTACGACGGCACGGCGGAATCCCTGTTCGCCGACGCGCTGACGTTCACAGCCCGGACCTGGGCGGCCACCCACCCCACCTTGGGACCCGCCGAGTTCTGCGAGACCAAGCACGAGGCCGCGTTCCTCGCCCACCTTCTGGCCAGCGGCCCGGACCTGGAGACCTCCCACCAGCTGTCCCTCGCGATGACCGCCCTGGTTCCCGTCGACCTGTGACATCTCCGCTGCTCTCGGCGCCGTCCTGGCGCAGAGGCACGACCCGCACCCCTGATTGGAACCCCACATGCTCGACCTGTACGTAACACGCACCGCCGTGCTCATGGCTGCCAACCTGCTGCGCGTGCCGAGCGAGCGCCGCTCTCCGCTCCAGCTCGCCACGGACGCGGGCCTGACGGAGCTGTGGCGCCACGCCGCGCCGGAGACCCGCCGCATGCTGCTCCTCCAGGCCGCGTGGGAGGCCCGTACCGCCTTCCTCGCTGACGCCGACGACGACGCCCACCGCTACGCCGCCTATCTGGCTGAGGCGGCGAACGCCGCCCACCAGCGCGGAGCCACTCGGCGGGAGGAGTTCACCGACCGCATGGATCCTCACTTCCTGCTTGCCCAGTCGCTGGCCTTCGACGTCCTGGACCTGGACATCTCGCTGATTGCTGTGCTGACCCTCGCCGTCCGCATCCCCGCCGGCTGGCAGGCGTGAACGCCGGAGCCCGTGTCTGGCTCCGCCAGGAGAACGGGAGCAGCGTCCTCGACCGAGCGGGTCAGGCAGTGGCCTTCACCGTGCTCAAGGTCGAGTCCCACCCCACAGGGGTCCTCTGCGAGCTCGCCGCCGACGACCTGTTCGTCCACATCCTCTACGCAGGCTGGCACCCCGCCGGCCGACTCACCCGGATCTGAAAGGAAGACCACCACCATGACCATCAAGATCACCCACAGCCGCCGCGAGGGAACCCTCATCAGGGGCGCGGTACGCGGGGACGGATCTGCGGACGTCCTCAAACTCCGCCAGTGGGGCGCAACCCTGCGGCAGGGCGCGAAGTGGTCGCGAACCCTGGGCTGCTGGTATCTGCCGTTCTCCCGGGACAAGGCGACGTACAAGCCCAACCTCGAACAGCTCGCCGCCCTGTTGCGCGGCAAGGGCCTTGAGGTGACGCTGACGATAGATGAGGACGACCGGCGGACCTTCACCGAGCAGGAGGAGGACCGCATCGAGCGTGCCGCCGACCGCGCCGAACGGTTCGACGGCTACGCGGACAACGCGGCCTCGCGGTCGCAGGCGGCCTACGAAGGCGCCCACCGAATCGCGGATCGCATCCCCTTCGGGCAGCCGACCCAGCGAGAACACCACTCCACGCGGCGCACCGAACGCGACCGCGAGCGCATCCACTCCGGCATGGACAGGTCCATACGGGAGGGCGACAAGGCTTCGTACTGGTCCGACCGGACCAGGGCCGCCGAGGCGTACGAGACCTTCCGCAAGAACCCCGGCCGCACTTTGCGGCGCATCGCCACTCTGGAGGCCGACCTTCGAGCGGTCGAAAAGTGGCAGCGCGGCGAGTCCGCGAAGGGGTGCGCCCGAAACCCCGATGACCCCGAACTCCCGCGCATGCAGCAGGACCTCACGGAGCAGATCAAGTTCTGGCAGAAGGTCATCGAGGAGGCGGAGCAGAAGGGCTACAAGGTGTGGTCGAAGGCCGACTTCTCGAAGGGTGACTTCGTCCTCAGCCGGGGTCGCTGGTTCGAGGTGCTGCGGGTCAACGCGAAGTCGGTGACGATCCCGCACATCCACAACGGGATCGGCCAGAAGGTCGTACGGGCCGAGGACAACCGGCTCGACTGGACGTGGAAGGTGCCGTACGACGAGGTCAGCGGACGGAAGTCCGAATCGGAGATGGCGCAGCACTTGGAGCAGTCCGCCGCTAGGGGGGTGTCTGTGGGTCGAGGCAACTTGACCCCACCCTCATTCATAGTAGAATTTAGATATCAGGTGAGGGGGTCGGCCTCCAACCCACCCCCTCACCCCGAACCCACCGAGAGCAGCACATGACCTTGTTCAGATCGGGCGACCGCGTGAGCGTCCTGTACCTTTCCGTCGCGCAGGCCACTTGCCTCGCCTACAACCGGTACGTCGTGGACGTCGAGTCGGATCCGGCGTACGGCCAGCGCGTATGGGTGGAGATGCCCGCCGACTGCGCGGCCGGCCCCCTTCTGCGGGTCCACTCCCACCCGGACTTCATCGACCTGATGGAAGCCGACCCGCTCACTGCCCAAACCCCCGGACGCCTGGAGGCCAACCTGAACTGGCACGACTCCATGGCGCTGCCGGGGTCCACCACCCCGACCTGGCCGGACGGCAGGCACGGCGAGACACTCCAGATCGCATTGACCGCCCGAGAGCGCGCCGTCCACGCCGCCCACGTGGTGGCGTACATCGCAGCCCTGCACGAAAGCGATCCGGCGGCCTGCGCCCGACGGGTCGCCGCCGACCGGGCCGCCGCGACGGAGGCGGCCCGATGACCGGCCCCGCCTGGATCCCGCCGTCCGAGGGCGCGTGGCGAGCACGATTCCGCACCCCCCACGCCGCGCTGGAGTGGCACACCGTGGTACCCGCCCCTCGGATGGGCACGAGGGGCTGGGCAAGGGCGGCCGCTTCCGCCTTTCACGATGCGACGAGCACGCTGTCGGCGGGCGGCGATCACTGGCCGCAGGCCGAGCTGTACGAGCTGACCTACCTGCCGCGGCTGCGCTCCCGGGAAAGGGCGATCGCCTGGGCGGCCCTGTGCGACGTCGAGGCGCTCCCGCCCTTCCGGGGCTCCATACCGGGCTTCCCGGTGAAGCGGCCGAGGGATGAGGAGTGGAGGAAACTCCTGATCGAGACCCGCAGTTCGTATCGAGAGCGCCTGATCGGCTACGGCGACGGGCTGCCGGACATCATGGGCGCCCTGGCGGGCTCACCGCAGCAGTGGGACGTCGAGGCGTACCGCGACCGCTTCGGGGCGGTCAACTGGGAGTCGGTGCGGGCGGACATCCACAGCGCGGCGATGTCGACGGCCCGGCAGACGCCGTACGGAATGTTGTGGGTCGACGAAGGCTGAGCGGCCCGAATCCCGTCTTCGGCGGAGTTGACCCACCCCTCATTCATAGTAGAATTCAGATATGAGTTGGAGGGGGAACCCTCCGGCTCCCGACCCGCTCCGCCTCCCCGGCGGGGCGGGTCGCCCCGTTTCAGCACCCCCTCACCCATGGAGAAACCGTGTCCCTGCAACTCGACCTCTTCGCCAGCGCCGACCCCGAGCCTGCACCCGCACCCGCACCCGCACCCGCACCCGCGACGTTCACCGCCGCCGCGCCTCGGGCCACCCGCCCCGAAGCGGCCAGGATCATCACGCCGCCGCGCGAGAGCGACCACAGGCCCAGGCCTGCCCGCTCCCACGACCTGCACTCGAAGGCCTTCGCCCTCGGCGAGGCCGTCACCGACGCCTGGCACCGCGCTCACGGCGGGTCGGACATCGCCGTGCCGATCGGACTCGTCGCCGCCCTCGCCCTCATCCGGCAGAGGGACGCCGCCGGCCCCAGCCTCCAGGCGCAGATCCTCGGCCTCGACGGAGTCGAGCTGATCGAGATGTACCGACAGATCTGGGCCCAGCACTGGGCCCACCGGCCCGACCTGATCGACCGTGCCCGCGTGCTGCACGAGTGGCTCAACGACACGAAGGCCCCCACCAAGGACCGGGTCTATGCCGTCAAGTGCGTCACCCGGGCCGCACTGAAGGGCGGCATCCTCGACCTGACCGGGCACCCCGACCCGTACGAGCGCGCGCAGACCGATGTCCTGTCACACGTGATGATGTTGCTGCGCAGCAACAGCGCCCGGCAGGGTTTGGGTGAGTTCCACACGCCCCCGCCCGTCGCGGACGTGCTGGCCGAGATATCCCTGACGACGCAGTGGGCGCTGGAAGACCCGAGGGCGGGCCAGCACATCCACGACCCGGCCGGCGGGAGCGGCGGACTGCTTCGCGCGGCCGCGCAGATGCTTCGCCACCGCGGCTTCGACCCGGCCGACTTCCAGTGGTCGATGGTCGACATCGACCAGATCGCCGCCGCCTGCGGAGCCGTCAACATGATCGTCTGGGGCATGGGCAGGCGCGTGACGGTCGCCTGCGACAACCCCCTGTCCAACGCGCGGGCCGTCGAGGACGCCATGACACACGCCCAGGCGGTCATCGCCCACCGCGACGAGGTACTCGGCAAGGCAAGGATCATCGCGGCCCTCAACCGGACGCAGGCCCTCGTGGAACAGATCGCCGCATGAAGACGATCAGTTTCGGCGGGGGCGCCCAGAGCATGGGACTGATGGTGCTGGCCGCCCGCCGCGAAATCCCTCACCGGCGCTTCCTCTTCGCGAACGTGGGTCACGACTCCGAGGACCCGCGCACCCTCGACTACGTGGACCGGGTGGCCGCCCCGTACGCCCGAGCCAACGGTCTGGACCTGCACATCCTGGACCGGGTCACGCGCACCGGCCGCCGCGAGACGCTGTGGGGGCGCCTGATGCGGCCGGGCTCGCGGTCCCTGCCGATCCCGGTGAGGATGTCGAACGGGGCGCCGGGGACTCGCTCGTGCACGAAGGATTTCAAGATCGCGGTCACGGGCCGCTGGCTGCGCGAGCACGGCGCGAGCCCGCAGGCACCGGCGGAGGTGGGCATCGGGATATCCCTGGACGAGATCTCCAGGGCGTCGAACCGGCGCGTGGAGTCGTACGAGCGCATCACCTATCCGCTGCTGGACCTGCGGATGCGGCGCGCCGACTGCTTGTCGGTCATCGCAGACGAGGGCCTGGAGGCACCCGCGAAGTCGGCGTGCTGGTTCTGCCCTCTGAAGTCGCGGGCCGGCTGGTCGGAACTGCTGCGCGACAGGCCGGTGCTCTTTGAGCGGGCCTGTGAACTGGAGGAGACCCTGAACGCCCGGCGGGCGGCTCTCGGGCGGGATCCGGTCTACCTGACGCGGGCCGGGCGCCCGTTGACGGAGGCCGTGGGGGCAGCGCAGGAGGAGCTACCGCTTGACGTGGGCTGCGATTCCGGCTGGTGCATGACGTAGCCACCCCCACCCTGACCTGCGGTGATGCGATTGACACCCCCTCCATGCATAGTAGAATTTAGGTAAGAGCTGAGGGGAAAACCACCAGCCGACACGAAAGGAACGACCCCGTGACCGACCCGGAAATCGCCATCCGAATCGACCTCGCCGGAAACCTCCGCGAACTCGACATCGGCCCCGACCGCAACCAGCAGATCCGGACCATCGGCCGCGCCCTCCTCGACAACATCCAGGCCGTCGACTTCATCCGCCGCCCCACCGGCCCCGACATCGTCATCCTCGCCCGCGCCCACCGCTCCCACCAGGCCCCCAACCACCCGGCCGCCCGCGCCGTCCACGAACTCGCCACCCCCCTGCCCCACCCCATTCAGGGCGAAGTCGTCCTCGCCGGATACACCACCGCCGGCCACCTCACCGGCCTGCCCGCCGACGCCGTCGCGATCATCCGCGCCGCCTGCCGCACCCCCTGAACACCCCACACCAGCACACCTCTTGGAGACCAGCCCCATGACCACCGACACCGCCGCCCGCCTCTCCCTCATCGACCTCTTCCGCCTCGGCGACCTCATATCCGAACGCCTCGGCGACGCCTGGACCAAGTCCGACGACAACACCGACCACCAGGCCGTGGAGTTCCACCACACCGAAGGCCACACCATCGGCATCCGCCGCCTGTGGGACGGCATCGGCGCGCAGACCTTCCTGACCAGCCCCAACCACCCCCGCTACAACGCCGGAGTCGTCTTCAGCGACACCGAAGGCGCCAGCGACACCCTCATCAACGCCATCGAACAGCGCCTGCTCCCCTCCCTCGCCGGCCACCGCCCCAAGCTCGGCAGCAACGGCGCCCCCATCCCGCCGCCCCAAGAGGCGCCCGCAGCCGAACCGGCCCCCGAGAGCGTCCCGCAGCCGCCCGCGCCTCCGGCCCCCCAGACCGCCCCACCCGCTACGCCCGAGCCGGAGAAGGCAGCCCCGCGGACGAAGAAGGCACCCCCGCGGCGACCGGCCACCACCGCGCCCAAGCGGGCCGCCCGCAAGCCCAAGGCAACCGCCGCCACCGTCTGATCACCACCCCCACGGTGCGGGCGGCCCCACCGCCCGCACCCCCGACCGAAGGACAACAGCCATGACTGCCACCACCATTGAACCCACCATCCTCGCCCCGACCGCGACGGTGAACGCCTTCGAAGGCCGTTTCATCTGGGTCGATCCCCGCGAGCTCGTCGTCGATGCCTTCAACCACCGCAAGGCCCGAGGAGACGACGACAACGGCACCGAGCCCGACGCCTCCCTCATCGAGTCCGTCATCGAGTTCGGCGTCACCACCCCCCTGCTGCTCCGCCCCCAGACCGGCGCCCAGGACGGGCTGCTCGGCGTCGTCTTCGGCCAGCGCCGCATGAAGGCCGCTGTGATCGCCGCCGAACACGCCCTCGCCGCCGGCCAGCCCATCCGCCTCGTCCCCGCCATCGTCCGAGACGACCTGCGAGACGTCGATGACGAAGCCCTCTCCCTGTCGGTGGTCGAGAACATCCACCGCAAGCAGGCCACAGCCCTCGACGTTCTCGACGCAGCCGAGCAGCTGGCCCTCATGCCTGTCGGCAAGATGCGCAAGCAGCGCGCCGCCCGCGCGCTCGGCATCAAGCCCGAGGAAGTCGCCGCCGCCCCCCAGGCCGCCAAACTCAGTCCCCGCGCCCTGCGGGAGGCGAACACCGCCGCCTTCGACCTCGTGGACATGGCCGACTACCACTCGGTCGAGAACCTCGGCGGGGCCCTGACCGCACTCAAGCAGGCCAAGAAGAAGGACACGGAAGCAGGCGACTCCTCACGCGGCCACTGGGCGCACGCCCTCGCCGAACTGCGACAGAAGCAGAAGGACGAGCAGGAACGCACCCGGCTCATCGAGGAGTTCAAGAGCAAGGGCATCCCGGTGGTCGCCTGGAACGCACATCGCGAGCACGGCACCTCTCGGGCCCTCGCTGACCTTGTCACCGACATCGGCAACCCGATGACCGCAGACCTGCACCAGAAGTGCCCGGGGCATGCCGTCGCCATGGTCCCCGGTGACACCGAGGTCGAGTGGCTGTGCACCGACTGGAAGCGATACGAGCACGAGCTGACCGACCAGAAGGCCGCCGCGGCCAAGGCCCCCAAGTCGACTCCCGAGCAGCTGGAGGCCGTACGGCAGGTGCGGCGCTACAACAAGGCCTGGAGGACTGCCCGCGACGTCCGCCACGAGTACGTCCGCCAGCTGTGCGCGGCCGGCGGCGAGGCCAACGACGCGACTTGGATCCTGATCCTCTCCACGATCACCGGGACCTCGACCGCGTACGGGCGGGCCGCGTCCCGACCCAAGACGGACCTCATCAGCGCCTTCCTCGGCGTCAAGGACCCCAACGAGGACCGCAGCCACTGGGACCGCGCTTCTGACCCGTACGGGCCGTTGATCGCGACCACGGCCAAGGCACGCCGCTGGCGCCTGCTCCTGGCCCAGGTGGCCGCGATGTTCGAGAGCGAGGTCATGCACGACGGGGCGTGGCGCCACGTCGACAAGGACACGGTCACCTGGCTCGGCTACCTGAAGGAGCAGGGCTACAAGCTGAGCGAGGTCGAAGCCGAGATCCTCGCCGAGGGAATCAAGAAGCACCAGCCCGCCAAGAAGAAGTCCCGCAAGTAATCCCCCCTCCCCGGCGGCGGCCTCACAGAGGCCGCCGCCGGGCGCATCGAAGGCAGACCGTGCACGAGCACCCGAGCACCACGAAGACCATCACTCCGGCCACCTGGCACCGGCCCGAGTTCCAGGGCAGGGAGGAGGAGCTGATCCACCTCGCGGCCGGCGCCGACCTCGCCGGGGTGACGCGGTCGGCGGTCAGCAACTGGGCCATCCGGCACCCCGACTTCCCCAAGCTCGTCCTGGAAACCGGCCCGGAGTCCCGCCGGACCAAGTACGTGTGCGAAGCGGAGTTCATGGCCTTCGCGCAGAAGAGGCGCACGGAGGTCACCCGCAAGAGGAAGCCCTCACCGCACCGGCCGGGCGCCGTCATCGACGCGGAGCGACTGGAGCACTGCGAGAGGCAGGTGGCGCGGCTTCGCGACCTGGAGATGAGGCAGGTGGCCAAGCCGACCGCGACCCGGGCCGCCCTGAAGGTGGCCCGCTCCCGCCTGGCCTCTGCCGAGGCAACGTCGAGAGGGAGGTAGGGGGCAGTCCCGCCCAGTTGACCCCCACCTCATTCATAGTAGAATCTAGATATAAGCTCAAGGGAAAGGCCCCATACGCAGTGACCTATATCCGCGAACGAAACATCACCGTCAACGGCGTCACCATCACCATCAAGACCAGCCACCGAACCACCCTCGACCTCGACGTCGTCCTCACCGGCAACATCATCGTCCGAGGCCCCCACACCACCACCGACGAGGAAGCCCGCAGCCTCGTCACCCGCCGACGCAGATGGATCTACAGGCAGCTCACCCACCTCTGCGAGACCGCACCCGAGAACCCCGAGAAGACGATCGAGAACGGCGAGCAGTTCAACGTCTTCGGCCGGCCCCACACCCTCCGGATCACCCGCCGGACCCACGACGCCACCCCCGCCACCGCCTACACCCACCCCGACCTCGGCCCCGTCATCGACCTCAACCGGAGCGCAGCCCAAAATCCGGACGAAGCGCGACGAACCCTCATAACTCTTTACGCCAACACGACGAGAAAATGGCTGGAAAACCACGGTCACCGAATCACGCGACTCACCACCAAACCAGACACCCCCCTCGCCGTCTCCCAACGAGCACGAACCCAATGGATCACCCGAACGAAGGACGGCACCCTCACCCTCCACTGGGCACTCTCTCAACTCCCCACCATCCACCTGCGCGAACTCCTCCACCGCACCCTCGACCTCCACACCATCGCCGATGGCAAAGAACTCGACCACCACCTCCAAAACCTCTGGCTCGGCAGAATCCAACTCACCCCCGACCCCGAGCCCCCCACCGACCCCACCACCACCGACACCTGCCCCAAGTGCCACGCACGCCCCGACAACCTCCACACCAACTGGTGCGGCCTCGCCCGCTGCGCCTTCACCGGCACCCCGCGCAGCTCCTGCCATCACCCCAGCACCATCTGCCTCACCCTCTGGACCGGCCGCTGGCCCGGCGACGACGAATGCCGGGAGTACGGCTTCTACTACCAACCCGCCAGCGGACGCCCAGACCCGTGCAACGCTGACGACGAAGGAGCCGAGCCCGACCTCAACCGGCTGTACGCCGAGTGCGTCTGGGACCCCGCCCAGCAACGCATGGTCCTGCCCGGTTGAGAAAGGCACTGCGAATTCTGAGCGGTAGTCAGGACTTCCCGTTGCTGCTGGTCGCAGGCCCGCCCCATGCCCGCAGCCGAACGGCGGCGATGGAGGGGGGACGCAGAAGGCTCGTCCGCTGGGAGATGCATTCGACAGCGGCCAAGCACAAGGGCTCCACATCACCGACAGAGACCGCAGAGATCCCCGGCAATCCGGTCTGTCCCCCGTTTGTCCCCCGGGAGACACAAAACGGACCCCTGGAGAGTTCTCCGGAGGCCCGTTCATAAAGAAATGCCTGGTCAGGCACGGTGGGCGCGGACGGTTTCGAACCGCCGACATCTGCTTTGTAAGAGCAGCGCTCTACCCCTGAGCTACGCACCCGTGGATGAGTGGACAGCCTACATGGCGGGCGCACCCCCCACGCAAACCCGTTGTCGTGGGGGAGAATGGAGCGGGGCATGGCGGACGCGGCACGGGAGAGGGATTGTGACGACGGCATCCCGGCGGTGGTTCGGCGGGCGGGACGAGAGTCGGCGGGCGGACGCGCAGGCGGCGAAGGATGCCGCCGCGGCGGCGTTCTACGACCTGGACACGGCGCAGCGGGATCTTCGGATCTCGATCGAGACGATCGCGGCGGCGGACGGTTCGCCGGACGCGTTGCGGGCGACGGAGGGGTTCGCCGCGCTCGGGCGGCGGATCGACGAGGTCAGCCATGTGTACATCGAGGCGGTGGACGCTCACGACCTGGACCGGGTCGAGCTGGAGGCCTCGGTCGCGGCGAGGGCGACGCAGGAGCTGACGCGGGCCCGGGACGAGCTGATCCGGGTCAAGGGTGAGCTGGAGCGGTTCGAGCAGGGGTTGCGGCCGCTGTTGGACAAGGCGGAGACGCAGTTGGCGCGGGTGGCGCCGGCGCGGGAGCGGGCGAAGGCCGCGCTGCTGGCGGCGAGCAACGCGTTGGACGAGGTGCGCGGCAAGGGGATGCGGGCGGACGATCTGGCGGCGCGGTTGGCGGCGCTGGGTCCGGAGCTGACCAAGTTGAACCAGGGCGCCGCCCTGCACGGGGTGCAGGAGACGGTGCGGCGGGCGGACCGGATCCTTCGGGACGCGGAGGGGATACGGGCCGAGGCGGCGCGGTTGCCGG
Source organism: Streptomyces sp. H27-H5 (assembly GCF_026627505.1). Taxonomy (GTDB): domain Bacteria; phylum Actinomycetota; class Actinomycetes; order Streptomycetales; family Streptomycetaceae; genus Streptomyces. The sequence continues at coordinate 29,145 of NZ_JAPNLK010000017.1, forward strand.
AGCGGGCGGCCGAGATCGATCGGCGGCTGGTGAGTCTGCGGACCCGGGCGCAGGCGTTGCGCAATCGGGCGGACCGGGTGGATCCGGTGCTCAGCGAGTTGCGGCGGCGGTTCTCGGCGGCGTGTTGGCAGGACCTCCAGCACGTGCCCGACCAGGCGGTGCGGGAGGTCGCGCAGGCGGAGGAGCGGCTCGTCGAGGCGGGCCGGGCGCGGGACGAGCAGCGGTGGTCGGACGTGGCGGCGTTGATCGAGGCGGTGCGAAGTTCGTTGGACGTGACCGACGAGGCGGTGTCGGCTGCGCAGGACCGGTTGACGGTGTTGGAGGCGGTGGCGCGGGATCCGCAGGACGAGGTGCGGCGGACGCGGTTCGCGATCCGGGATGCGCAGCGGCTGGCGATGGAGGGCCGCAGTGTGCCCGATCCGCGGCACGCGGGGCCGTTGGACGAGTCGGTGGCGCGGATGGACCGGGCGCTCGCGGGGTTGGAGGGGCGGCATCCGGACTACTGGCATTTCCTTCAGGAGATGGAGGGGGTGCGTGCGTCCGTGAACCGGGTGGTCGCCGACATCCGGGAACAGCGCGGCCACGGATGAGCCGCCACCCCTGATCGGTCGCCCCTGAGCACTCTCCCCTGAGCAGCACTCGCCCCTGGTCACCCGCCCCTGAGCAGCACTCGCCCTGAGCCGTCTCGCCCCGTGCGCGGCGCGCATGCGCGACGCGCCGAGGTTGTCGGGGGCGGCCGGGCGGCGGATGCTGGTGGGTGGGGGTAGTACCTGCGGCTGCGGTCTCCGGGCGTGCGGTCCGGGGCATCCGAGGCAGAGGAGGCCCGATCATGGCCACCACCCATACGGGGCCGCGCGTGCGTCGGCCGGTCCGTACCCGGCTGGACGAGCACCTTCCCGTGGATCACCGGTTGAGCAAGGTGTACCGGGTGGGCGCGGGTCTGACCGGGGTGCTGTTGATCGTCTTCGGGATCCTGGGGTTGATCGACCGGATCGGTTTCTTCGACACGGGCGGCGACACGGTTCTCACGCTGAACACGAACGGGGCGTTGAGCGTCCTGTCGATCCTCGTGGGGTTGCTGCTGATCGGCGGGATGGTCGTGGGCGGGAACTTCGCCTCGACGCTGAACATCGTGCTGGGCGTGCTGTTCATCGCGAGCGGGTTCGTGAACCTCGCGCTGTTGGACACCGGGATGAACTTCCTGGCCTTCCACATCCCGAACGTGCTGTTCAGCTTCGTGGTCGGCGTGATGCTGATGTGGTTCGGGATGTACGGGCGGGTGGGCAGCGCGTTGCCGCACGACAATCCGTACTGGCGTGCGCGCCACCCCGAGGAGGCGGCCCGCGAGGAGCGGGCGCGTTCGAGGAGCGGATTCCGCGGATAGCCCCGGTGGGGAAAGCGGAGGGCCCCCTGGTGGGGAAGCCTGTGGGCAAACCGGCGGTGCGTACGCCCGTGGTGGGATACCGGACGGCCCGCGCACTGCGTAGCCTGTCCGCATGCCTCGTTACGAATACCGCTGCCGGACCTGCGACGACACCTTCGAGGTGAGTCGTCCGATGGCCGAGTCGTCCGCCCCCGCCGACTGCCCCGCCGGGCACGCCGACACCGTGAAGCTGCTCTCCGCCGTCGCCGTCGGCGGTTCCTCGGGCGGCGCGCCCGCCCCCGCCCCCATGGGTGGAGGCGGAGGCGGCTGCTGCGGCGGAGGTGGCTGCGGCTGACACCGCCGCCCTACGCCAAAGCCCTACGCCGCTCAGGCCGCGCCCTGCGCAGTATCGTCACGCCTCCGCGACAGCGTCAGGCCTTGCGCGACAGCGTCAGTCCGTCCGAGATGGCCAGCAGCACGGATTCCATCCGGGTGTCCGCCCGTACGTGTTCGTTGAACGCGCGGACGCCCGCCGCCGAGCCCGTGGCGGATGCGTCGAGCACGGACCCGTGGAACAGCGTGTTGTCGGTGACGATCAGCCCGCCGGGCCGCAGCCTCGGCACGAGTTCCTCCCAGTAGGCGATCTGGCTCTCCTTGTCGGCGTCCACGTAGGCCATGTCGATGTGGGGTTCCCTCGGCATGGCCGACAGGGTGTCCAGTGCCTTGCCGATCCGCAGTTCGACCCGGTCGGCGACGCCCGCGGCCTCCCAGGCCTCGCGCCCGTACGCCGTCCACTCCTCCGAGACGTCGCAGGCGATCAGCTTGCCGTCCGCCGGCAGCGCCTGTGCCATCGACAGGGAGGAGAAGCCGGTGAAGGTACCCACCTCGACGATGTGTCGGGCGCCGGTCAGTCGGACCAGGAAGGCCAGCAGCGGCCCCTGTTCCTCGGCCGACTGCATCCCGGCACTGTCCGGGAACTTCTCGTAGGTGGTCGCGACGAGCCCCCGCTGGACCGCGTCCAGCGGGGGGTTGTGCGCGAGCACGTAGCGGTACAGCTCATCGGTGATCTTGGTGCTGTTGCCCTTGGTCATGGGCACCAGTCTGCCGAGTCAGCGGCCCGCCGTACCGGTCGCTCGCCCGAAAACCCGGACGATTTCCTCGCCGGCGAGGACGCCCGCCACGGTCAGGGCGGTGACGGACGGCGCGTTCCAGCCGGCGTCGGCGAGTTCGCCGTGTCCCGGTCGCCACCCGCGGTCTGCGGCGAGCAGCAGGTCGGCGTCCAGCAGCGAGTCGCCGGCGGCCAGCGTCGTGGTCGCGCCCGTTCGCCGGGCCACCTCCCGCATGGCCGCGCTCTTGGTCAGCGGGCGCGGAACCGCGTAGATCTTGCGGCCCTGGAGGGACACCGTCCAGCCGCGGGCGTCGGCCCACTCCGCCAGCGCCTTGAGCCACTCCGGCGGTACCAGGTCCCGCTCGACGACCAGGTACGCGAACAGGTCCTCGGCGATGCGCGCCTTGCGCAGCCACGCCGGGTCCGCGGTGGCCAGCAGGTGGGCGTGGACCTCGTCCAGGGGGGCGCACTCCTCGGCCAGCCGCGTCGCGACGTCCCGGCGCCAGTCCCGGTCCGGGATCCCGTCGACGAGCAGTTGTCCGCCGTTGGCGCAGATCGCGTACTTCGCCGGGCGGCCGGGGAAGCGAATCCGCTGGTACTGCTTGCGCGTGCGCGTCGTGGTCGGCACGAAGACGACGCCCGGGTCCGCGGACAGCTCCGTCAGCAGCCCCGCCGCCGTCTCCGTCATGTACGACAGCGGCTTGTGCTCGTGCACTTCCACGCACAGCAGCCGGGGGGCCACCGGGTCGGGCATGGTCAGCGCGAGCGCGGCCGTGGAGTAGATGAGCGTACGGTCGAGGTCACTGGCTACGAGGACGGTCACTTGGCGGACACAGCCTTTCCGTCGGCGCCGGTGGCGCCGCGCGTGAAACGAGGGTGGATGAGACCCACGCACGTGTAGGGCAGCCCGTCGACTTCCTCGACCGGCACCCCCCGCTGCTCCGCGAGCAGGCGTACGTGGTCGAGGTCTGCCCCGGCGCCGCGCTGCGCCAGGATCTTCCACGGAACCCGGCGCAGGAGCACCCGCGTGGTCTCGCCCACGCCGGGCTTGACCAGGTTCACGTCGTGGATGCCGTACTCCTCGCTGATGCGTTCCACGGCCGCCCAGCCCACCCAGGTGGGGGTCCGGTCGGCGGCGAGCAGTTCCTTGACCTCGTCGTCGACGGAGTCGGCCACCGCGTCGAAGTGCGCGGCGACGGTGTCGACGAAGTCGACGGAGACGTCGGCTCCGGCGAGTTCGCGGTAGAACTTCGCGCCGTGGAAGTCGGTGGGGCCGACCAGGTCGGAGCGGAGCACCGTGCGGGAGATGAGGCCGGAGACGGTGGAGTTGAGGCAGGCGGAGGGTATGAGGAAGTCCTCGCGGGTGCCGTACGTGGGCACGCAGGAGCCGGGGTCGGCGAGGACCACGATCTCCGGGTTGAAGCCGTCGAACTCCGCGAGAGCTGCGGCGAGTTCGCGTGTGATGGCGCCCTTGCCCGTCCAGCCGTCGACGAAGACGATGTCGGCGGGGTCGTGGTGGGCGGCCAGCCAGCGCAGCGCGTTGGCGTCGATGCCGCGGCCGCGGACGATGGACACGGCGTAGTGCGGCAGGTCGAGGCCGTGCCGGGTCTGGGCCCAGCGGCGCATCAGGACGCCGACGGGGGTGCCCGCGCGGGCCAGGGAGACCAGGACCGGGGACGGGGAGCGCTCCGCGAGGACGGTTTCGGTGACGGTGCCGACGGCGCGGGCGATGCGGGCCGCGGAGGCGGTCAGCGCGCTCTGGTACAGCTCCTGGTACGCGGGGGACGGCTGGTACTCCACGGGCAGGGACTCGGCGTAGTGCGCGCCGCCCGCCTGGATGGCCTCCTCGCGTTCCTCGGTCGGGGCCTCCAGTTCCACGTCGGAGAAGTCCTGGAGCAACCAGCCGACGTCCTCGGCCGCGTAGGAGGAGAAGGCGGGCCCGCGCAGGGGCTCGGTCATGATCGGCTCCTGCCGCTCGGACGGGGTGGCGGGGATGTACGACGGTACGACGGCCAGCAGGACCCGCCCGGTGTGCGGGGCGAGCCGGGCCAGGAGCCCGTCGGGGGCGTGCAGGGCGGCGGTGTCGCCGTGGGAGTCGACGACGGCGACGACGGCGTCGAAGCCACCGCCCGCGGTGTCGAGGACGTTGTAGGCGTAGCGGTCGCCCGGCCCGTCGGCCGGGGCGTCGTGCGCCGGGAAGACCAGGCGGCTGCGGATGGCGTAGCCGGCGTCGTCGACGGCGAGCACGGGCGAGCGGGTGGTCGTGGAGAAGCGGACCTCGCGGGGGGCCCCGGTGCCGGGCGCGGGACGGGTGGCCCAGGACTCCTCCAGGGCCAGCGCGAGCCGCAGCGGCGCGTACATCAGCTCCTCGTTGCCGAGGACGAGGACCCGTACGGGCGCCGAGCGCGGCCCCGACTCCGAGCCCGAGCCCGAAACCGCGTCCGGGGCCTCGTCCAGGGCCTCGGCGAGCCGCTCGGCGAGGGCGGGCAGGGCGGCCTCCAGCCGGGCGCGGTGCGCGGGGGTGAAACCGTGCCGGCCGCCGTCGGGCACCCCGGCGGGCCAGTCCAGTGCGACCCGCCGGACGGGGGCGGCGGACCCGTCGACGCCCGAAGCGGCGGCGTCCTCGGTCGTCTCGTGCTCCTCGACCAGCGCCTGCCCCTTGGCCAGCACCCCGTCGGGAAGTCGCACGGTCCCGGAGGCCAGGGCGACGAGGTCGACCCGGGCTCCCAGCTCGGCGGCGAACGCGTCGAGCCGGCCGCGGTCGGCCGCGGAACGCATGTCCACGAGGGCGACCACGACGTAGTGCCCGCGCGGGTGGCGGGCGTGCAGGTCGCGGATGGTGTTCAGGACCGTGTTGCCGGTGGAGAACTCGTCGTCGACGAGGACCAGCGGACCGCTGCCGGCCAGCAGCCGCGGATCCTCGGGCAGCAGCAGGTGCGAGGAGGCGTGCGAGTGGGCCTCCTCGAAGCCGCCGGCCTGCGCCACGCCGGCCACGGGGCGGCGGGTGGAGTGCAGGTACGGGGCGAGCCCGAGGCCGTCGGCGACGCTGTGGCCGAGCCCGGTGGCGGTCTCGGCGTACCCGAGGACGACCGCGTCGGCGGCGGCGTCGTCACCGAGGAGTTCCCTCACCCGTTGCCCGAGGCCGAACCCGGCGCCGTGCACGACCGCCGGGGACTGCGGCACGTGCTTGCCCAGGACCCGGGAGACCAGCAGGTGGGCCCGCTTGGGGTTGCGCCGCAGCGCGAGCCCGAGCAGCTCCTCCAGCGGCGGCTCCCCGGACGACCCGGACGCTCCCGCGGAACCCGCAGAGCCGCCCGCAGAACCCGCGGAGCCCGACGCTCCGCCGTCCTCGCCCTGTTCCAGGCTGACGCCCAGCCGGTCCGCGACCCAGGTTCCCGACCACACCTCTTCGATCGTCTTTCCTCTCTCGTCCTTAACGCCTCGGACGTCTCGAACATCTCGAACGTCTTGAAGATTGTCGGCGGTCACGGGCGGTCTCACACCTGGAGCCCGGCCGTGAGCAGGTCGACGAAGCCGACCTCTTCGCGCGCCACACCGAAGACCTCCGCGCGCAGCATGGTGCGCTCGGCCCAGGCCCGGTGGGGCTTCACCTCGTTCATCTTGTTCGTGTAGGCGGAACGCATCACGCCGCCGCCGCCGCGCTCGGGGCGCAGGATGTCCTGGGCGTCGCTGAATTCCTCGTGGGAGACGACGGACAGGGCGTGGACGGGCGTGACGTGCGCGGGGTGGATGCAGGTCTTGCCCAGCAGCCCGTTGGCCCGGTCGAGCTCGATCTCGCGCAGCAGGCCGTCCAGGTCGTGTTCGATCAGGGCGGTGCGCAGTTCCTCGACGCCCTCCTCCAGGAAGGGGCTGCGCCGAAGCTGCGGCTTGAAGAGGCGCTGCTGGCTGCGGAAGTACTCCCAGACGGGTCCGGTGACGGTGAAGCCGGTGCCGTCGGCCCTGCTGAGCACGTTGACCACGTCGGCGATGACCCCCGCGACGATCTGCACGTCGTAGGCGGTCATGTCCGGGGTGCGGCGCAGTCCGTACGCGGAGCAGAAGTCGGTGACGCCCAGGCGCAGGGCCAGGACGTGCTCGCGGTGGCGGTTGACCGTGCGGGAGATGCCGGCGAGGGCCTCGACGCGGGTTTCCAGGTGCAGCAGGTCGGGGGTTTCCAGGACGGGCATGGCATACAGGCGGGACATGCCGTGGCGGCTCTCGGCTTCGACCACGGCGTCGAGGAAGGCCGTACCCCGGGATTCGGTGAACTTCGGAAGTACGAATCCGGCCAGGTGCCGGGCCGTGCCGCCGAGCCGGCGCACCAGGTCGGGAATCTGCTCGGGCGTGCGGACGCGGATGAAGAGCAGGGGGAGCTCGTCGTCCTGTGCGTCGAGTGCCTCGAACTGTCGGATCAGGTTGATCTCGCCGGATCCGACCTCGGCGTCGCTGATGGAATCCTCCAGGCAGAGGACCATGGAGAGGACTCCGCGGGCGGCCTGTTTGCGGATGTCGGCGGCGAGGTGGGGCCGGGTGGCGGGGCTGTAGAGGGTGGCGCCGAGTGCGGCGGAGAGCAGGCGGGAGGGGGAGGCGGCGGTGAACTCGACCGGCTCCTGGTGGAAGAGGTCCTTGCGGACCGTGGGCGAAATGTGCCCGAAGTGACGCATGTGCTTCCCCCGTACTGCTTTGGCGGCCCAACTTGCGTGGCCGGTAATAGTACGTACGAACCTGAGTCAAGAGTTCCTCAAGCACATGAAGTTCAGGTAACCCTCTTGCACCATGCCCAGCTCTTGCGTTCGGTACAAGGGCCTACGGGGGGCCGCATTGTCCAGGTCATGTCCGGGAGGGCAGGATGACGGGCATGACGCACGCGATGCAGAAGGGCTCGAACATCCCGGTGGCCGCCGTGGCGGTCCGGGCGGTGTTGCGGTGGACCACCGGGCCCGAGGTGCCCGACGTGGACGCCTCCGCGCTGCTCGTGGGCGCGGACGGGCGGGTGCGCTCGGACGAGGACTTCGTGTTCTACAACCAGCCCCGGCACCCCTCGGGGGCCGTGTGGCGACTGGGCAAGAAGCAGATCGGCGACGCGATCACGGACGCCGTGCAGGCCGATCTGCGCACCGTGACCCCGACCGTGGACCGGATCCTGGTGGTGGCCTCCGCCGAGGACGTGCCCTTCCAGCGGGTCCGGGACCTGCGGATCCTGCTGTACGACGCCACCCCGAACGGCGGCGCCGAACCTCTGGCCTACTTCGAGGTGCACCCCGAGACGGGCGCCGAGACGGCCCTCATCTGCGGTGAGCTGTACCGCCGCGGGGACGGGTGGAAGTTCCGGGCGCTCGGCGAGGGCTACTCGGACGGCCTGGTCGGGCTGGCCACCGATCACGGGATCTCGGTCGACGAGAACGCCGAGGCCGCCGCGAGCCCCGCCGCCGGCCCGAGCGAGGACCGGACGGCCGCGATGCGGCCCCCGACGCCGCCGCCCGCGCCGCCGACCCAGGCCCCGCCGGCCGTCGAGCCCGCGTACGGGTACCCGCAGCCGGTGTCGCCGGCCCCGGTGCCGGGTCCGGGCGGCGATCCGACGTTCCGGCTGCCGGTGCAGGGCCCCCAGTTCATCCGCCGCTGATCCGTATCGGGGCCGCCCGCCGGGGATGGTCCCGACAACGGCCCCCGCGGAGACGGTCCCGAGAAAGGCCCCGACAACGGCTGCGGGGCGGCCGCGCGCGGTGCGGTCAGGCCTTGGTGCTCTTGTAGCCCCGCCCCCACTGGAGCCCCCATCCGTACAGGCGGTCCAGTTCGGCCTGGAAGCCGTACACGAACTTCACCTCGCGGCGGACGATCAGTTCCCCCTTGACGTTCTCCAGGGAGACCACCGCGCAGGAGCGGGCCTGCGGGTGTCGCTCCTCCAACGGGATCTCGATCCGCGGCCCGGTGATCGGGTAGAGGGTGACCAGGGCGTGCGTGCGGTCGAAGGCCGGGGTCTGGTCGTAGATGTAGACGAAGACGAGCAGCCGTTTGATCGCCTCGGCGTGGTCGAGGTTGACGAAGATGGTCTCGCCGGACGGTGCCCCGAACCGGTCGTCGCCGCTGAGCTTCACGAACGGCGGGCTGTTGATGTCGCCGTGCAGGTTCCCCAGCGGCTGGACCACGCCCCGGGTGCCGTCGGCGAGTTCGTAGAGGCAGCCGATGTCGAGGTCGACGTTGACCATGCCCTGGGTGTGCGCCTGCACCATGTCCGGCTTGAACAGTTTGAAGGGGTGGCGCAAAAGCCGGCCGCTGTGGCCGGACCGGCCTCCGATGTCGGAGGTGCGCATCCGCCAGGACAGGTTCACCCGCAGATTGCCGTGCACCGCCTGCTGTTTGGTGAGCGACACCGTCGGATGTCGTTTGGTCAGCTCGATCGCGTTGGACGAGGCCTGCCCCGAGTCGAACCGCATGGCCCGTGCGCCCCTGATGCCGTCGAAGAACCCCTCGAAGAAACTCATCTTCCCCCCTTGCCCCTGTATCCCCGGTATCCCCTGTACGTACGGAAGCGGGGCGGCCCGCCGGGTCCGTGGCCCCCCGGACGTCGTCCGGGAGGGACCCTTGGGCCGCCCCGCAAATGGAGCGTTCCGCATTAACGCCGCGGTCATGCCTCCGCGGGTGATTCCTCCAGCTCCAGGCGCTTGTTGCGGCGCACGGAGGACCAGAAGGACCAGGCGATCAGGACGACACCGACGAGGCCGGTGATGACCTCGTGGATCTCGTACTGGATCGTGACGAGCAGGATCACGGCGAGCGCGCCGATCGCGTAGTGCGCGCCGTGCTCCAGGTACACGTAGTCGTCGAGGGTGCCCTGGCGGACCAGGTAGACCGTCAGCGACCGGACGTACATGGCACCGATGCCGAGGCCGAGGGCCATGAGCACGATGTCGTTGGTGATGGCGAAGGCGCCGATGACCCCGTCGAAGGAGAAGGAGGCGTCGAGGACTTCGAGGTAGAGGAACATGAAGAACGCGGCCTTGCCGGACATGACGACCGCGGAGACCGGCTTGCCGGTCTTCTTGGCCTCCTCCTCGGCCTCGTGCTCTGCTTCCTCCTCCTCTTCGAGCTTGTTCTCGAAGTAGCCGGAGAGGCCGCCGACGACCATGTAGGTGATCAGACCGGCGATGCCGGAGATCAGGACGGTCTGTGCCTTGTCGACGTGTGCCCCGCCGTGCTGGTGGGCGTTGGCGGCGAAGGTCATCGAGGTGATGAGCAGGACGATCAGCGCGATGCACGCGGACAGCATGTCGACCTTGCCGAGCTTGGCCAGCGGGCGCTCCAGCCACGCGAGCCACTTGATGTCCCGGTCCTCGAAGATGAAGTCGAGGAAGATCATCAGCAGGAACATGCCACCGAAGGCGGCGATGGACGGGTGAGCGTCCGTCACCAGCTGCTGGTACATGTCCTTGTCATTGAGGGCGAGATCGACGGCCTCGATAGGACCGATCTTGGCACTGATCGCGACGATCACGACGGGGAAGACCAGTCGCATGCCGAAGACCGCGATGAGCACGCCGATCGTGAGGAAGATCTTCTGCCAGAAGGCACTCATCTTCTTCAGGATTCCGGCGTTGACCACCGCGTTGTCGAAGGACAGCGAGATCTCGAGGATCGAAAGGATCGCCACGATTCCAAAAGCGGTCCACCCCCCGTAGAACACCGCTGCGACCAGACCGAGCGCAGTGACTGCGAACGACCAGCCGAAGGTTTTGAGAACCACTGGCACCCCATCGTGTTGTACGGCTTTACGAAACGTTGACCCCGAAGTCTAGAGCGATGCCCCGGAGCCCCGACGCGTACCCCTGCCCCACGGCCCTGAACTTCCATTCGCCGCCGTACCGGTAGACCTCGCCGAAGATCATCGCGGTCTCGCTGGAGGCGTCCTCGGTGAGGTCGTAGCGGGCGAGTTCCTGGCCGTCGGCCTGGTTGACCACGCGGATGAAAGCATTGCTGACCTGGCCGAAGCTCTGCCGGCGGGCCTCCGCCTCGTGGATCGAGACCGGGAAGACGATCTTGTCGACCTGGGCGGGCACCTTGCTCAGATCGATGATGATCGACTCGTCGTCGCCGTCACCCTCGCCGGTGAGATTGTCCCCCGTGTGTTCGACGGAGCCGTCGGGGCTCGTCAGGTTGTTGTAGAAGACGAAGTAATCGTCCCCGAGCACCCGGCCGCTGTTGCACAGGAGCGCGCTGGCATCGAGGTCGAAGTCCGCCCCCGTGGTCGAGCGTGCGTCCCAGCCGAGTCCGATCAGAACCCGGGTGAGGTTCGGTGCGGCCTTGGACAGGGAGACATTGCCCCCCTTGGCGAGTGTGACGCCCATGTTGTGGTCCTCCCCGGACGACGTGGTGATGGTGGTGCCGGTGGTACAAGCCGGTCCGGCGCCGTACACACAGTGCACGGCGCCGGACGGGTGCGGCCGCAGGAGCGGCCCGTGGAGCTTGAGGCTCAGACGTTGACGCCGAAGTCCTGCGCGATGCCGCGCAGGCCCGAGGCGTAGCCCTGGCCGATGGCGCGGAACTTCCACTCCGCCCCGTTGCGGTACAGCTCGCCGAAGACCATGGCGGTCTCCGTCGAGGCGTCCTCGGAGAGGTCGTAGCGGGCGAGCTCGGTGTTGTCGGCCTGGTTCACGACGCGGATGTACGCGTTGCGGACCTGGCCGAAGCTCTGCTGACGGCTCTCGGCCTCGTAGATCGAGACGGGGAAGACGATCTTGGAGACGTCGGCCGGGACACCGGCGAGGTTGACCTTGATCGCCTCGTCGTCGCCTTCGCCCTCACCGGTGGTGTTGTCGCCGGTGTGCTCGACCGAGCCGTCCGGGCTCTTCAGGTTGTTGAAGAACACGAAGTTCGAGTCGTTGGCGACCTTGCCCTGGTCGTTGGTCAGGATCGCGCTCGCGTCGAGGTCGAAGTCGACACCGGTGGTGGTGCGAGCGTCCCAGCCGAGACCGACGATGACCGCCGTCAGGTTGGGCGCGGCCTTGGTCAGCGAGACGTTGCCGCCCTTGCTGAGGCTGACTCCCACAGGTCCTCCATAAGGTTTTTGTGTGGGGCGGGGCCCCGTCGTGCGGTTGCTACCGGATCAACGTTCCGATCCTAGTGACGGGTTCCCGCCTGTAACTGATTTTCGTGCGGAACAATGCCCGGAAACAATGCCCGCGAGCGCGTCTCGTGGGCCTTCCGGGTCCCTCAGAGGCTGTCGAGGGCCTTGATGTACTCGTTCAGGTCACGTGCGTCGGGCAGGCCGTTGACGACAGTCCAGCGCACGATGCCGTCCTTGTCGATGATGAAGGTGCCGCGGACCGCGCAGCCCTTCTCCTCGTCGAGGACGCCGTAGGCGCGGGAGGTCTCGCCGTGCGGCCAGAAGTCCGACAGCAGCGGGTAGTCCAGGTTCTCCTGCTCGCCGAAGACCCGAAGGGTCGGCACGGAGTCGTTGGAGACCGCCAGCAGCTGCACGTCGTCGTTCTGGAACCGGGGCAGCCGGTCGCGCAGCTCGCACAGCTCGCCGGTGCAGACGCCGGTGAAGGCGAACGGGTAGAAGAGCAGCACCACGGCCTTCTCCCCCCGGAAGTCGGAGAGCCGCACGGTGGCACCGTGGTTGTCCTTGAGTTCGAAGTCCGGGGCCTTGTCGCCGACCTCGATCGCCATCTGTCGCATCCCTTCGTTCCCGCATGCGTGCGTTGAGCTGTTCGGGTGAGTGCAGCCTAGGCCCTGTGGTGACGCCGGCGCCGGGCGCCACGTCGACGACGGGTCCGGGGTGCGTTGTCCGCTTGGCTGCGGGGCGCGGCTCAGCGCTTGGACTTGGCTGCGGTCTTGGGGGTCACCAACTTGGTGGCGGCCCACTCCTTGCCGACGCTGACGCTCCTGGTCTGCGACAGGCCGGCCGTTTCGGCGGCCTCGCTGATGTCGCTGGCCTCGACGTAACCGGGACGACCGGTCTTGGGGGTCAGCAGCAGGATCAGTGCGCCGTCCTCCACCAAGTTGATGGAATCGACCAACGTGTCCGTCAGGTCGCCGTCTTCGTCCCGGAACCAGAGCAGCACCGCATCGGCGACGTCGTCGTACTCCTCGTCGACGAGATCGTTGCCGATGTGACTCTCGACGGCGTCACGGAATTCCTGATCGACGTCGTCGTCGTAGCCGATCTCCTGGACCACCTGTTCGGACTCGAAACCCAGCCTGGAAACCAGACTGGTCTCCGCGTGGTCCGCGGTCGCGCTCACGGGGTGCCTCCTGCTCATGTTCGGTGAATGTCTTTCGGCGGCGCGCGTACGCGCAGCATTGGGCGTAGTCCACACGGGCGCGGCGGATCGCGCAAGTACCCGGCCGCCGAGACCGTCGAAACGGTGACGATTGCGGCCGTCTCGCCGCAACTTTCAGCCTTCCCTCGCGTACCCCGGGTGATTCATCCCACACCATTGCGGGTCATTCGAGGCGGCTTGAGGACTTTCCCGCCTGTTTGAGGGACGAACGGCCTTACGAACCGGCTGATCGTATTGGGCGTAAGGTTGCGATTTGGCCGTACCCGCTCGACACCCGCTCACCGCCCGTTCTCCCCGCTCCAGTCGCGATGCCCGGAGTTTCCAGGGGTTACCCAGTGGTAGAGGTGAAGATTTCGGCCGAGCGTAAGACCATGGGAGGCGGCGACCCCAAGGCACGACTCCCCCGACAGCGAAGGAACAGCGTGGCTTCCGCATCCGATCGCAATCCGATCATCATTGGCGGCCTGCCGAGTCAGGTCCCGGACTTCGATCCGGAGGAGACGCAGGAGTGGCTCGACTCTCTGGACGCCGCCGTCGACGAGCGGGGCCGTGAACGCGCCCGCTACCTGATGCTGCGGCTGATCGAGCGGGCCCGCGAGAAGCGCGTGGCCGTGCCCGAGATGCGCAGCACGGACTACGTCAACACGATCGCCACCAAGGACGAGCCGTTCTTCCCCGGCAACGAGGAGATCGAGCGCAAGGTCCTGAACGCGACCCGGTGGAACGCGGCCGTCATGGTCTCGCGCGCCCAGCGTCCCGGGATCGGCGTCGGCGGTCACATCGCGACCTTCGCCTCCTCGGCCTCCCTCTACGACGTGGGCTTCAACCACTTCTTCCGGGGCAAGGACGAGGGTGACGGCGGCGACCAGATCTTCTTCCAGGGTCACGCCTCCCCCGGCATCTACGCCCGCGCCTACCTCCTCGACCGGCTCTCCGAGCAGCAGCTCGACGCGTTCCGGCAGGAGAAGTCGAAGGCGCCGTACGGTCTGTCCAGCTATCCGCACCCGCGGCTGATGCCGGACTTCTGGGAGTTCCCGACCGTCTCGATGGGTCTCGGTCCGCTCGGCGCCATCTACCAGGCGCGGATGAACCGGTACATGGAGGCGCGCGGGATCGCGGACACCTCCAAGTCCCACGTCTGGGCGTATCTCGGCGACGGCGAGATGGACGAGCCGGAGTCGCTGGGCCAGTTGTCCATCGCCGCTCGCGAGGGCCTGGACAACCTGACGTTCGTCGTCAACTGCAACCTCCAGCGGCTCGACGGCCCGGTGCGCGGCAACGGCAAGATCATCCAGGAGTTGGAGTCGCAGTTCCGCGGCGCCGGCTGGAACGTCATCAAGCTGATCTGGGACCGTTCCTGGGACCCGCTGTTGGCCCAGGACCGCGACGGCATCCTGGTCAACAAGATGAACTCGACGCCGGACGGGCAGTTCCAGACGTACGCCACCGAGTCCGGCGCGTACATCCGCGAGCACTTCTTCGGTGGCGACCAGCGGCTGCGCGCGATGGTCGAGAACATGACCGACTACCAGATCCAGCACCTGGGTCGCGGCGGTCACGACCACAAGAAGGTCTACGCGGCGTACGCGGCGGCCAAGGCCCACAAGGGTCAGCCGACGGTGATCCTGGCGCAGACGGTCAAGGGCTGGACGCTGGGCCCGAACTTCGAGGGCCGCAACGCGACGCACCAGATGAAGAAGCTGACGGTCGACGACCTCAAGCGCTTCCGCGACCGCCTGCACATCCCGATCACGGACGCCCAGCTGGAGGGCGGCGCGCCGCCGTACTACCACCCGGGCCGCAACTCCCCCGAGATCCAGTACATGCACGACCAGCGCAGCGCCCACGGCGGTTACGTGCCGACCCGTGTGGTGCGCGCGAAGCCGCTGCAGCTGCCGGACGAGAAGACCTACGCGGCGGCCAGGAAGGGTTCCGGTCAGCAGTCGATCGCCACCACGATGGCTTTCGTCCGCATCCTGAAGGACCTCATGCGGGACAAGGAGATCGGCAGGCGGTTCGTGCTGATCGCGCCCGACGAGTACCGCACCTTCGGCATGGACGCGTTCTTCCCGAGCGCCAAGATCTACAACCCGCTGGGCCAGCAGTACGAGGCGGTCGACCGCGAGCTGCTGCTCGCGTACAAGGAGTCGCCGACGGGCCAGATGCTGCACGACGGCATCTCGGAGGCGGGGTGCACGGCTTCGCTGATCGCGGCGGGTTCCGCGTACGCGACGCACGGCGAGCCGCTGATCCCGGTCTACGTCTTCTACTCGATGTTCGGTTTCCAGCGCACCGGTGACCAGTTCTGGCAGATGGCCGACCAGTTGGCGCGCGGTTTCGTCCTCGGTGCGACGGCGGGTCGAACCACCCTCACGGGTGAGGGCCTCCAGCACGCCGACGGTCACTCCCAGTTGCTGGCGTCGACCAACCCGGGCTGTGTGGCGTACGACCCGGCGTACGGGTACGAGATCGCGCACATCGTCAAGGACGGTCTGCGGCGGATGTACGGGCCCGACGCGGAGGACGTCTTCTACTACCTGACGGTCTACAACGAGCCGATCCGGCACCCCGCCGAGCCGGCGGACGTGGACGTGGACGGCATCCTCCAGGGCATCCACCGGGTCTCGGCCGGTACGGCGGGCGGCACCGGGGCGCAGATCATGGCCTCCGGCGTGGCCGTGCCATGGGCGTTGGAGGCCCAGCGGATCCTGGCCGAGGACTGGGACGTCAAGGCGGACGTGTGGTCGGCGACCTCCTGGAACGAGCTGCGCCGCGAGGCCGTCTCGGTGGAGGAGCACAACCTGCTCCACCCGGAGGAGGAGCAGCGCGTCCCGTACGTGACCCGCAAGCTGTCGGGTGCCGAGGGGCCGTTCGTGGCGGTCTCGGACTGGATGCGGTCGGTGCCGGACCAGATCTCGCGGTGGGTGCCGGGTGCGTACACCTCGCTGGGCGCGGACGGCTTCGGCTTCGCGGACACGCGGGGCGCGGCGCGCCGGTTCTTCCACATCGACGCGCAGTCGGTGGTGCTGGCGGTGCTGACCGAGCTGGCGAAGGCGGGGAAGGTCGACCGTTCGCTGCTGAAGCAGGCGATCGACCGGTACCAGCTGCTGGACGTCACGGCGGCCGACCCGGGCGCGGCGGGCGGCGACGCCTGACGCCCGTGACGGGCTGATCGTCGGGAGCGGGGTCGGGGCGGATGCCCCGGCCCCGCTCCCTTCTGCGTTCTCCGGGGGTTTACGCATTCCTTACGATGCTGGGCATGAAGGAAGCCTCCCGGCAGTCGCGGTGGGAGCGGCGGACGCAGACTCCGCTGCTCGTCCTCGCCCTGACGTTCGCCGTCGCCTATGCCGTGCCGATCGTCGCGCCCGACGCGGGCCCGGCCGTGCACCGGGCCTGCACCCATGCGGAGTGGGTGGTGTGGGGGGCGTTCGCCGCCGACTACCTGGTGCGGCTGTTCCTGTCGCCGGCCCGCGGGGCCTTCGTGCGGACCCATTGGCTGGACCTGGCGGCGGTGCTGCTGCCGATGATCCAGCCGCTGCGGCTGCTGCGGCTGGTGTCGACGCTGATGCTGGTGGGGCGGCGGGCCCGGATGGCGCCGCAGATCCGGCTGACGACGTACGTGGCGGGCGCGGTGGTCGGGCTGCTGATGTTCGGCTCGCTCGCGGTGCTGAGCGTGGAGCGGGACGCCCCCGACGGCAACATCAAGAACCTCGGGGACGCCCTGTGGTGGTCGGTGACCACCATGACGACGGTCGGGTACGGCGATCACTCCCCGACGACCGGGCTCGGCCGGCTGCTGGCGGTCGGGTTGATGCTGTCCGGGATCGCCCTGCTCGGTGTGGTGACGGCGAACATCGCGGCCTGGTTCATCTCCCGTTTCGAGCGGGACGACCAGGTGGAGCGGGCCCAGACCGCGGCGATCGCCGAGCTGACCGCCGAGGTGCGGGCCCTGCGCGCCGAGGTCGCCCGGCTCGGCGGCCCGGGGACCGGCCCGCTCGGGGATCAGGGGGCCGCCGGGCCCGTGGCCGCGGCCGCGGGCGTCCGCCCGGGGTCCCCGGCGCCGCGCGGGGCTACCGCTCCCACACCTTGAACGCCCTGACCTGGTAGGGCGAGGAGGGCAGCCAGACCCCGTCGCCGGGGTAGGTCTGGAACTCCCCGGTCTCCGCGCATTCGGCCGACTGGTACGTGGTCACCGGGCGGCCGACCCGGTTGGCGAGCGACTGGGCGCTGGTCCCGGGCGGCAGGGCTGTGCAGCTGTTGATGCTGACGGTGCTCAGCTCGTGGACCTGCTTGGCGCCCTTGAAGTCCGGCTTCGCCCACAGGCACAGCTGACCGGGGGCGCAGGCCGCGAGGGGCGGTGGCCCGGCGGCGTGCGCGCCGGTGGCCGTACCGGGGATCAGGGCGGTGGCGGCGAGGACGGCGGCGGCCAGGAACGTGCTGGGGCGGGTGGGGAAACTCGTACGCATGACGGGTCAACTCCTTGTGGACACGGGGTCCCGGACCGTTTCCGGGTTTCCGATGGCACCACGCTGACCTGCGCGGACGCTCGGGCGGAAGGGGGCGCGGGCGGGTCCACCCGGATAGGCGACAGCCCCGCCGGAACCGTCCGGCGGGGCTGTCGGGCGTACGGGGTTGACGCCGTCGCGGGAGTTTCGGGCCGGCTCAGATGTGGGCCGCGCCGGCTCCCGCGGGGGCGTTGTCGCCGCGCTTGGTGAAGCAGGCCACGACCGCGGCGAGGACCGCGACCACGCCCGCGACGGTGAAGGCGGTGTTCATGCCGGACACGAACGTGTCGTGCGCGACCGTGGTGATCGCCTGGGCCACCTCGGCGGGGACGCCCTCGGGGACGGGGGCGATGCCGACCTGGACGCCCTTCTCGGCGAGGTCGAGCTGTTCGGGGGTGAGCGGCGGGAGCTGCGCCTTGATCCAGTTGTCCCCGAACGAGTCACTGACGGTGCCCGCCATGACCGCGCCGAGGACGGCGGTGCCGAGGCTGCCGCCGACCTGCATGGCGGCCTGCTGGAGTCCGCCGGCCACGCCGGACAGTTCCAGCGGGGCGTTGCCGACGATGACCTCGGTGGCGCCGACCATGACGGGGGCGAGGCCGAGGCCGAGGAGGGCGAACCAGATCGACATGGTGAGGGTGGCGGTGTCCGGGGTGAGCCGGGCCATCCCGAAGCAGGCGACGGCGGTGGCGACCATGCCGGAGACGAGCGGGAGGCGCGGGCCGACCTTGGTGATGGCGGCGCCGGCGAGCGGCGAGCCGATGATCATCATGCCGGTGAGCGGCAGCAGGTGCAGGCCGCTGTCGACCGGGCTCATGCCGTGCACGTTCTGCAGGTAGAAGGTGACGAAGAACAGGCCGCCCATGAAGGCGAAGGCCATCAGCACCATGAGGACGGTGCCGGCCGACAGGGGCACGGAGCGGAACATGCCGAGCGGGATCAGCGGCTCGGAGACCTTGGTCTCCCAGACGGCGAACAGCACGAACAGGATCACGGAGGCGGCGAGGAAGAGCAGGGTCTTCGCGTCCCCCCAGCCCCACTCGGAGGCCTTGATGAGGGCCCAGATCAGCGAGAACATCGCGCCGGACAGCAGCAGGATGCCCGGGAGGTCGAAGGAGCGCGGGGCGTTCTCGGCCCGGTGGTCGAGCAGGATGAACAGGCCGAAGGCGAGCGCGATGATGCCGACGGGCACGTTGATGAAGAAGACGGACTGCCAGTTGACGTGTTCGACGAGCAGGCCGCCGACGATGGGGCCGGCGGCGGTCGAGGCGCCGATGACCATGCCCCAGATGCCGATGGCCATGTTGAGCTTCTCGGCGGGGAAGGTGGCGCGCAGCAGGCCGAGCGCGGCGGGCATCAGCAGGGCGCCGAAGAGGCCCTGGGCGACGCGGAAGCCGATGACGAGTTCCACGCCGGTGGACAGGCCGATGGCGGCCGAGGAGACCGCGAAGCCGGCGATGCCGATGAGGAAGGTCTGTCGGTGTCCGAAGCGGTCGCCGAGCTTGCCGGCGGTGATCAGGGAGACCGCGAGGGCGAGCAGGTAGCCGTTGGTGATCCACTGCACGTCGGCGAGCGAGGCGCCGAGGTCCTTCTGGATCGCGGGGTTGGCGACGGCGACGATCGTGCCGTCGAGGGTGACCATCATGACGCCGATCGCCACGGCGAAGAGGGTCAACCAGGGGTGGCCGCGCAGTCCGGTGCGGGCCGAAGCCGGGCCTTGTCCCCCGGCGGGTCCCCGGTCCTTGACGGTGATCTGACTAGTCATGCGAACAGGCTAGTGACAGCGACTGACACTTCACAAACGGCTTAACGAGACAGTAACTGTCAGGTCGGTCACAGGTACCCTGACCGCTCACTGAGCGTCAGAAAGGGAACCCACGGTGATGACCGACCTGCGGCCCGCCCCGGCTTCCCCGGCGGCCGGACTGCGCGAACGCAAGAAGCGACGCACCCGGGACGCGCTGCTGCGCGCCGCCCTCCTGCTCTTCATCGCGCAGGGCTATGAGCAGACGACCGTCGACGAGATCACCGACGCGGTGGACGTCTCCCAGCGCACCTTCTTCCGCTACTTCGCGAACAAGGAAGAGGTCGCCTTCACCGTCCAGGACATCGTCGAGTCCCACTTCCTCGCCGAACTGCGGGCCCGTCCGGCGTCCGAGGGTCCGATGGAGGCCATGCGCAACGCGGTGCTCGCCGGTTGGGACACCGTCGAGGAGGCCATCTCCGAGGTGGTCCCGGTCGACCTGTACATGCGCGGCTACCAGCTCATCGAGTCCACTCCGGCCCTGCTCGCCGTCCACCTGCGGCGCTCCACGGAGTTGGAGGAGGAGATCTCCCGACTGATCGCCGCCCGCGAGGGCCTGGACCTGGACGTCGACCCGCGTCCGCGGGTGCTCGTCGCCGCGTTCTCCGGCGTGATGCGGGTCACCGGCCGGCTGTGGGGGCAGGGCCAGGACGCCAGCGTGGCCGCGATCCGGCGGATGACCGAGGCGTACCTGGACCAGATCGGTCCGGCGCTGGCCGCGGACTGGCGGCGGCCCGCCTAGCGGGGCGTGCGCACGGCGGGGTGCGGGGCGAGCCGGCGGATTGCGTACGAGGCGCCGGCGCGCGCGGTGGATCACGCGCCGGATCACGCGGTTGTGACACGGTCGGCGGTGACGCCTGTCACCTGGCGCGCCACTGGCTCGAACGGTCTCCTAGGCTGGCTCCAGTGAACCTGCCCGGCCCCGTCCACCACCTCGCCGGCGCCTCCGAGCGCCCCGCCGCCCTGCGCACCCTGTTCGTGCTGGCGGTCGTCCTCGTCATGCTGGTGACGACGGGCTGGACCGCCGTCCACCGCCCCGAGTCGGGCGTCTCGCCGCGTGCCGTCGCGCTCTCGGCGTGGGCCGTGGCCCGCATCGACGGTCGCCCGCTGCCGCCGGCCCACGCACCCGTCCGCACGGTGGCCCGGTTCTTCGGCAGCCTCGACGGCGCCCAGCGCGCCCGGCTCGCGGACGGCTACCCGCTCGTCGTCGGAAACCTCGACGGCGTCCCGGCCACCACCCGCTACCGGGCCAACCTGCGCGGCCTGGAGCAGGCCCGACGCGTCGAGGAGGCCCGCAGTCGGGACGTCGGAGTGACCCCGACCGACCGGGCCGAGGCCACCCGTCGCGTGCACCGCTACGAGTCCCTCGCGGATCCCGACCGGCAGATCCTCGCCTTCGACCCCACCGGCGACGGACTCGTCGCCGAGGTCTTCGGCGACCTCGACCAGGCGCGCCGCGTCTCGGTGATCGTGCCCGGGGTCGACACCGACGTGGTCACCTTCGAGCGCAGCCGGCGCCGGCTCACCTCTCCCGTCGGCATGGCGCAGTCCCTCTACGAGGCCGAGCGCGCGGCCGCGCCCGACGGCCGGACCGCCGTCATCGCCTGGGCCGGGTACACCGCGCCCATAGGCGTGGGCGTGGACGCCGCGACGGGCCGGCTGGCCGTGGACGGGGCCGCCCGGCTGGAGTCGCTCGCCACGGCCCTGCCCGGGAACGCCAGCATCGCCCTGTTCTGCCACAGCTACGGGTCGGTGGTGTGCGGGGTCGCCGCGCACCACCTGCCGGCCCGGGTGACCGACGTGGTGGTGGCGGGCAGCCCGGGCATGCGCGCGTCGAGCGCCGCCGACCTGCACACCCGCGCACGGGTGTGGGCGACGCGGGACCCCGGCGACTGGATCGCCGACGTGCCGCACCTGGAGGTCGGCGGGGTGGGCCACGGGGCGGATCCGGTCTCCCGGGCCTTCGGCGCGCGGCGACTGTCCTCGGCAGGGGCCGGGAGCCACAACGGCTACTTCGAGCCAGGAACGGCCTCGTTGGACAACTTCGCCAAGATCGGAACCGGCACCTTCGCTTCCGTCGTGTGCGCGAACGGTGCCGACGGCTGTGGCAGCGGAATTTCGCCACAGACCGTGACTGACGAGGGCTGACGGCCACCACCGGACGTGGCGGGCGGGAAAACCGTTCCTGCGGCCAGGGGACGCGCGGGCGCCCCTCCCTCTACGATGTGCCGCATGGGGGATGTATTGGCCGGAAACCATGCCGTCTGGGAACTCGACTCGGACTCGGTGATCATCCGCTTCACGAGGGGGCTGCGCACACCGAGGCTCTGGCAGGCCCTGGGGGAACGACACATCCCCCTGGAGGCGCTGTCCGAAGTGACCGTGACCGGGGGGAAACGGGACACGGCGGTTCTGCGCGCCGTCCCGCGCCCGGGGGCGGATCCGTTGATGGAGGCCGCCGCGGGGCAGCTGAAGGAAGCCTGCGATCCGTACCGGCTGGTCCTGCCCGGCGACCGGGCACCCCAGGCGGCGTCGCTGGTCGACGCCCTGCGGGGACGGCTGGGACCCGCCGAACCGGCCGACCGCTTCCTCGTCCGCGCCCCGGAACCGCCGATCCACCTGAAGGCGTACGACGCGCGGGTGGGCTTCGACGGTTCGGCGGTCACCTTCCAGTGGTCGCGCACGGGCGCCAGCAGCACGAAGTGGAAGGCGGGCGACCAGCGGTACCCGCTGGCCGCGATCGGCGGGGTCGAGTGGCGCTCCCCCGACGGCCCGGACGGCCACCTCCGGCTCCTGCCCCGGGACGGGGTCGCCGCCGGCGACGCACGGCCCGACCACGACCTGGCGGCCGCGGTGTTCGGGATCGGATACGGCGCGGTGCACGAGTCGCTGCCGTTCGCGGCGTCCGTGCTCGCCGCCGTCGGCGGCAGGACCCCGGTGGGATCCGTCCCGCAACCGCAGGTCGACGAGCGGCTGCGGCACCTGAGCGAGCTGCACGGCGCGGGCCTGCTCACCGACGCCGAGTACGCGGCCCTGCGCGACCGCTTCGCGGCCGACGCCTGAGCCCGGCGGCGGGGGGGGGGGGGGGGGACGGCCTACCCCACCACCGCGCCCGATCCCAAAGCCCCGCCCCGCACCAAGCCCCCCCCCCCCCCCCACGTGGAGCTCATGTCGGGGTACCGGTCGCCCGCCACCCGGGAGGCGATCGGTTCGAGCAGCGCCAGTTCGGCGTCCGTCAGGGTGATGCGGGTGGCGGCCGCGTTCTCCGCGAGTCGGCCCGGCTTGCGGGTGCCCGGGATCGGGACCACCGGCAGGCCGTGCACCTTCGCCCGCTGCTGGACCCACGCCAGGGCGATCTGCGCCGGCGTCGCCCCGTGGGCGGCGGCGATCTCGCGGACGGGGGCCAGCAGCGCCGCGTTGGTCCTGGCGTTGTCGCCGGTGAACCGCGGCTGGTACTTGCGGAAGTCGTCCGCCGACAGGTCCGTGCCCGCGTCCGCGAACGCCCCGGTGAGGAAGCCGCGCCCGAGCGGCGAGTAGGGCACGAAGGCCACGCCCAGTTCCGCCGCCGCGCCGACCGCGCTGCGTTCCACGTCCCGGCTGAACAGCGACCACTCCGACTGGAGCGCGGTGATCGGGTGCACCGCGTGCGCCTCGCGCAGTTCGGCCCCGGTGACCTCGCTCAGCCCCAGGTACCGGACCTTCCCCTCCCGGACCAGTTCCGCCATGGCTCCCACCGACTCGGCGAACGGCACGGCCGGGTCGCGCCGGTGCATGTAGTAGAGGTCGATGACGTCGGTCCCGAGCCGGCGCAGGCTGCCCTCGACGGCCTGCCGGACGTAGGCGGGATCGTTGCGGATGCCCCGGTGGTGGGGGTCGTCGTTGCGTTCGATGGCGAACTTCGTGGCCAGGGTGATCTCGTCCCGGTGGGCGGCCACGAACGGCGCGATGAACTCCTCATCGACACCGCGCCCGTAGACGTCCGCGGTGTCGATGAGGGTGACGCCCGCCGTCAGCGCCGCCTCCAGGGTCTGCCGGGCGACCGTCTCGTCGGTGTCCCCGTAGAACTCGCTCATGCCCATGCAGCCCAGGCCCTGGACGCCCACCAGCGGGCCGCCCTTGCCCAGCTCGACCTGCTCGATGACCTTGTCGTGCTCCGTCATGGCCGTGCCTTCCCCGTCGTCGTGCCCATCGAGTACATCCCGATCTTGTAGTCCAGTACGCCGAGCGCGTCGGTCAGCTCCGTGATCCGCGAACGCACCTCGTGGCGGGTCCGCTCCAGCAGTTCGCGCCGCTGGTCGACGGTGTGCGCGCCCTCGCGCACCAGTTCCGCGTACCGGACCATGTCCGCCACCGACATCCCGGTGGCGCGCAGCTTGCCCACGAAGGCCAGCCAGTCGAGGTCCTTGTCGGTGAACCGTCGCTGGCCCGAGTGGGAGCGGTCCACGTGCGGCATCAGGCCGATCCGCTCGTACCAGCGCAGTGTGTGCTGGGTCAGACCGGTCCGGGCCTCGACCTCGCTGATCGTGTACCGCGGCTGCGTCAGGCTCATGACTCCACGCTAAAACCTTGGAGTGCACTCCAGGCAAGTAGGCTCGGCCGCATGGAGAACAGCCTGGAAAGCCTGCGCATCGTCGAGAACTGGCCGGTGACGACGGCCGCCGCCGCCGTCGTCCGCGCCGACGGGACCACGGCCGGTTCCCACGGTCCCGTCGACCACCCGTTCCCGCTGGCCTCGGTGACCAAGCCGCTCGCCGCGTACGCCGCCCTCGTCGCGTACGAGGAGGGGGCGATCGAACTGGACGAGCCGGCCGGACCGGAGGGTTCCACGGTCCGTCACCTGCTCGCGCACACCAGTGGGCTGGCCTTCGACGAGCACCGGGTGATGGGCCCTCCCGGGCAGCGCCGGCTGTACTCGAACGCCGGTTTCGAGGTGCTCGGCGACCACATCGCGAAGGCCACCGGGATCCCCTTCGCCGAGTACCTGCACCAGGCCGTCTTCGAACCGCTGGGCATGGAGTCGAGCGTGCTGCACGGCTCCCCCGCGAAGGACGGCGTGTCCACCGTCTCGGACCTGACGCGGTTCGCCGCCGAGCTCCAGGCACCGCGGCTGCTCGACGTCCGCACCGTCGCCGAGGCCACCGCCGTCGTGCACCCGGGCCTCAAGGGCGTCCTGCCGGGCTACGGGCACCAGTCCCCCAACGACTGGGGGCTCGGCCTGGAGATCCGCGACGGCAAGTCCCCGCACTGGACGGGTCACACGTCCTC
Source organism: Streptomyces sp. H27-H5 (assembly GCF_026627505.1). GTDB lineage: Bacteria > Actinomycetota > Actinomycetes > Streptomycetales > Streptomycetaceae > Streptomyces. The sequence continues at coordinate 53,470 of NZ_JAPNLK010000017.1, forward strand.
GCCCCGAACCTTCGGGCACTTCGGCCAGTCGGGCACCTTCCTGTGGGTGGACCCGGACGCGCGCGCCGCGTGCGTGGCGCTGACCGACCGCGCCTTCGGCCCCTGGGCCGTGGAGGCCTGGACCCCGTTCACGGACGCGGTCCTCGCCGAGCTGCGTTCCTGACCCGCCGGAGCAGAGGGGCAGCCGCTACAAAAGCTCCCAGATCAGCAGTTCGCCCGGGGAGCCGGCGGTGATCTCCAGCCCGCTCTCGCGGGTGATCCGCGCCGAGTCGCCGGGGCCCAGTTCCTCCCCGTCGATCCGCAGGTCCCCGCGCACGACGTGCAGGTAGACCCGCTCGGCGGCCGGCACGGGGATCCGCTCGCCCGCGCCGGGCCGCCGCACGCGCAGGACGGCGCCGGCCGCGGGGATCTCGTACGCGGTGTCGTCGGCGAGGTCCCGGACGAGCGTGTACGAGGGTTCGCCGCCCGCGACGAGCGGCGCGAGCCAGGTCTGTACGAACCGCAGCCGTTCGGGCCCGTCGTTGCGCTCGACGTGCCGCGCACCGGATCCGGCGCCGAAGTGCTGCACGTCGCCGGGGCGGACCTGCCCGCTGTGTCCGCCGGCGCTGTCCTTGTGGGTGAGTTCGCCCTCCACCACCCAGGTGACGATCTCGGTGTGGCTGTGCGCGTGCTCCTCGAAGCCGGAGCCTGGCCGCAGCATCTCCTCGTTGCAGGCCAGCACCGGGCCGAACCGGATGTTGTCCGGGTCGTAGAAGGATCCGAAGGAGAAGGCGTGCCGGGTGGTGATCCCGGCGGCCGGGTCCCCGCCCTCGTGCCGGTCGGCGGCGCGGCGTACATCAATCATGAAGGCCACCGTAGACCCCGCCGGCCGCGGCGCGACTCGGGGCGCGGGCGCTCCGCCGCGGGACCGGAGTCCGCGCCGGGGCGCCGATAGGGCAGTCTTGTCCCGTGCCCCAACCCGAACGTGAGCCTTCTCCCGAGACCAGCCCCGCGCACCCGGCGCATGCCGTGCATCCCGCCCATCCGCACACCGCGACGCTGCGCAGGCTGGAGAAATCCTCCGGGCGGCTCGCCGCCAACGCCATCGCGCGCATGGACGAGACCCTGCCGTGGTACCGGGCGATGCCGCCGGAGAACCGGTCCTGGATCGGCCTGGTCGCCCAGGCCGGCATCGCCGCGTTCACGGAGTGGTTCCGGCACCCGGAGACCCCGCAGGCGATCTCGACCGACGTGTTCGGGACGGCTCCGCGCGAGCTGACCCGGGCGATCACGCTGCGGCAGACCGTGGAGATGGTCCGTACGACGATCGAGGTGATGGAGACCGCGATCGACGAGGTCGCGGCCCCCGGCGACGAGTCGATCCTGCGGGAGGCGCTGCTGGTGTACGCCCGGGAGATCGCCTTCGCGACGGCTCAGGTGTACGCCCAGGCGGCCGAGGCGCGCGGGGCGTGGGACGCCCGGCTGGAGTCCCTGGTCGTCAACGCGGTGCTGTCGGGCGAGGCCGACGAGGGCGCCCTGTCCCGGGCCGCGGCGCTGGGCTGGAACTCGCCGGAGCACGTGTGCGTCGTCCTGGGCACCGCCCCGGACGGGGACAGTGAACTGACGGTCGAGGCGATCCGGCGGGCGGCCCGGCACCACAAGCTCCAGGTCCTCACCGGGGTGCTGGGCGACCGGCTGGTGGTCATCGCGGGCGGCAGCGACAACCCGATGCAGGTGGCGAAGTCCCTGATCGGGCCGTTCGCGGCGGGTGCCGTGGTGGCGGGTCCGGTGGTCCCGGACCTGCTGAACGCGACGAAGTCGGCGCAGGCCGCCGCGGCCGGACTGAAGGCCTGTACGGCGTGGCAGGACGCGCCGCGCCCCGTTCTGGCGGATGATCTCCTGCCCGAGCGCGCGATCGCCTCCGATCCCTCGGCGAGGGAGCAGTTGGTGGAGGAGATCTACAGACCACTGGAGGAGGCGGGTTCGGCGCTCCTGGAGACGCTGAGCGTCTACCTGGAGCAGGCGAGCAGTCTGGAAGGGGCCGCGCGGATGCTGTTCGTCCACCCGAACACGGTGCGCTACCGGCTCCGACGTGTGACCGACGTCACCGGCTGGTCACCCTCCGATGTCCGTTCGGCGTTCACGTTGCGGATCGCCTTGATCCTGGGGCGCCTGGCCGACGGCGATCCCCAGTCCTAGACTTTTGTCGGACATCAACAATTACCCCGTCGGTTCTTCGTCCCTGTCCCCACGGGCGGCGCGGGCCACATACAAGAGAGAGTGTGAGGGTGCTCGTACTCGTCGCTCCAGGCCAAGGCGCTCAGACGCCCGGCTTCCTGACTCCCTGGCTCGAACTCCCCGGCGCCGCCGAGCGCGTCGCGGGGTGGTCCGACGCCATCGGGCTCGACCTTGCCCACTACGGCACGAAGGCCGACGCGGACGAGATCCGCGACACGGCGGTGGCCCAGCCGCTGCTGGTCGCCGCGGGTCTGCTGTCCGCCTCCGCGCTCGGCACCACGACCGCCTTCGGCGCGGTCGCGGGTCACAGCGTCGGTGAGATCACGGCGGCCGCGTACGCCGGTGTACTGAGCGAGGACGACGCGCTGTCGTTCGTACGCACCCGGGGGCTCGGCATGGCCGAGGCCGCCGCCGTCACCGAGACCGGCATGGCCGCGGTGCTGGGCGGCGACCGTGACGTGGTCGTCGCGCACCTGGACAAGCTGGGGCTGACCCCGGCGAACATCAACGGTGCGGGCCAGATCGTGGCCGCCGGCACCGCGGAGCAGATCGCCGCCCTCGTGGCCGACAAGCCCGAAGGCTCCATGAAGGTCGTCGCCCTCAAGGTCGCGGGCGCGTTCCACACCCACCACATGGCGCCCGCGGTCGCCACGCTGGAGAAGGCCGCCGAGGCCCTCGCCCCGGCGGACCCGGCGCTGAAGTACGTGTCGAACAAGGACGGTCGGGTCGTGACCACGGGCGCCGACGTCGTCGCCCGCCTGGTCGGCCAGGTGGCCAACCCGGTCCGTTGGGACCTGTGCATGGAGACGTTCGCCGAACTGGGCGTCACCGGGATCGTCGAGCTCTGCCCGGGCGGCACCCTCCAGGGTCTGGCCAAGCGTGCGCTCAAGGGCGTGCCGGCCGTCGCCCTGAAGACGCCGGACGATCTCGACAAGGCCGCCGCGCTCCTCGCCGAGCACGCGGTCTGAGAGAAGGAGCCCACACAGCATGTCGAAGATCAAGCCGGCCAAGGGCTCCCCGTACGCCCGCATCCTCGGGGTGGGCGGCTACCGCCCGGTCCGCGTGGTGCCCAACGAGGTCATCCTGGAGACGATCGACTCGTCCGACGAGTGGATCCGTTCGCGTTCCGGCATCGCCACCCGGCACTGGGCCTCGCCCCAGGAGACCGTCGCCGCGATGTCGGTGGAGGCCTCCGGCAAGGCGCTGGCCGCTGCCGGGGTCTCCCCCGAGCAGATCGGCGCCGTGATCGTTTCCACGGTGTCGCACTTCAAGCAGACCCCGGCCGTCGCGACCGAGATCGCGCACCGGATCGGGGCTATCAAGCCCGCCGCTTTCGACATCTCCGCGGGTTGTGCCGGGTTCGGTTACGGCCTGACCTTGGCCAAGGGCCTGGTGGTGGAGGGGTCGGCGCAGTACGTCCTCGTCATCGGTGTCGAGCGGCTGTCGGACCTCACCGACCTGGAGGACCGCGCGACGGCCTTCCTGTTCGGCGACGGCGCCGGCGCCGTGGTCGTCGGCCCTTCGGACGAGCCGGCCATCGGCCCCACGGTGTGGGGTTCGGAGGGCGACAAGTCCGAGACGATCAAGCAGACCGTGCCGTGGGACGAGTACCTCGGCAAGGGCGGCGGGGAGAAGTTCCCGGCCATCACGCAGGAGGGTCAGGCGGTCTTCCGCTGGGCCGTCTTCGAGATGGCCAAGGTGGCCCAGCAGGCGCTCGACGCGGCCGGGATCACCGCGGACGACCTGGACGTCTTCATTCCGCACCAGGCAAACATGCGGATCATCGACTCGATGGTGAAGACTCTGAAGCTGCCGGAGCACGTCACGGTAGCCCGTGACGTCGAGACCACCGGCAACACCTCGGCCGCCTCGATTCCGCTCGCAATGGAGCGGCTCCTGGCGACCGGTGCGGCGAAGAGCGGCGACACGGCGCTCGTCATCGGCTTCGGGGCGGGACTCGTCTACGCCGCGACGGTCGTTACCCTCCCCTAGGGTCGGGATCGCTTTCCCACCCTGAACATCCAGTAGCTAAAGAAGGAGCGCCACATGGCCGCCACGCAGGAAGAGATCCTCGAAGGTCTCGCGGAGATCGTCAACGAGATCGCCGGCATCCCGCAGGAGGACGTCCAGCTCGACAAGTCCTTCACCGACGACCTGGACGTCGACTCGCTGTCCATGGTCGAGGTCGTCGTCGCCGCCGAAGAGCGCTTCGAGGTCAAGATCCCGGACGAGGACGTCAAGAACCTCAAGACGGTCGGCGACGCCGCCGACTACATCCTGAAGCACCAGGCCTGAGCCTGACGAGCGTTTGTCGCCACCTGGCGGTGGCGCCGTGACAATTCAGCACCCCCTGAGACGTGGAGAAAGAATTCCTGTGAGCCCGACCAATCGCACCGTGGTCGTCACCGGTATCGGCGCAACCACTCCGCTGGGTGGCGACAGCGCTTCGACCTGGGAAGGTCTGCTTGCCGGCCGTTCCGGCGTATCGCCCCTGGAGGGCGAGCGTTTCGCCGAACTGCCGGTCCGTATCGCCGCGCAGGCCGCCGTGGACCCGAGCGAGGTACTGCCCCGTCCGCTGGCCCGCAAGTTGGACCGCTCGGCGCAGTTCGCCGTCATCGCGGCCCGTGAGGCCTGGGCCGACGCGGGTTACACCGCACCGGCCGGCGAGGACGAGTCCATCGCGCCCGAGCGCCTGGGTACCGTGATCGCCTCCGGAATCGGTGGCGTGACGACCCTGCTCGACCAGTACGACGTACTGAAGGAAAAGGGTGTGCGCCGGGTCTCCCCGCACACCGTCCCCATGCTCATGCCGAACGGTCCCTCGGCCAACGTCGGCCTGGAGGTGAACGCTCGCGCGGGCGTTCACACCCCGGTCAGCGCGTGTGCCTCGGGTGCCGAGGCCATCGGCTACGCCGTCGAGATGATCCGGACCGGCCGTGCCGACGTGGTCGTCGCCGGCGGTACCGAGGCGGCGATCCACCCGCTGCCGATCGCCGCGTTCGCCAACATGATGGCGATGTCCAAGAACAACGAGCACCCCGAGCAGGCCTCGCGCCCGTACGACAAGGCCCGTGACGGCTTCGTCCTCGGCGAGGGCGCCGGCGTCGTGATCCTGGAGTCCGCCGAGCACGCCGCCGCGCGCGGTGCGCGGGTGTACTGCGAGGTCCTGGGTCAGGGTCTGTCCGCGGACAGCCACCACATCGCGCAGCCGGAGCCGACCGGCCGCGGCGTCGCCGCCGCGCTGCGGAACCTGCTCGACAACACGGGTCTGGACCCGGCCGAGCTGGTGCACCTGAACGCGCACGCCACGTCCACCCCGCAGGGGGACACGGCCGAGCTGAAGGCCCTGCGCAAGGTCCTGGGCGACGACCTCGACCACATCGCGATTTCCGCGACCAAGTCGATGACCGGTCACCTGCTGGGTGGCGCCGGTGGCATCGAGACGGTGGCGACCGTGCTGGCGCTGTACCACCGGATCGCCCCGCCGACGATCAACGTCGAGGACCTGGACGACGACATCGACGCGGACATCGTTCGCGGCGAGCCGCGCAAGCTGCCCGTCGACGGTCCGATCTCCGCGATCAACAACTCCTTCGGCTTCGGCGGCCACAACGTCTCGCTGGCGTTCCGCTCCGTCTGAGTCGCGCGCACCGTGTGAGAGGGCCCCACCCGGCGGTTGCCGGGTGGGGCCCCTCTCGTGTGTCGTCCGTGCGTCGCCGGGTCAGACGACCTGGTGGAGCCAGCGCACGGGGGCGCCTTCGCCGGCGTGGCGGAACGGCTCCAACTCGTCGTCCCAGGGCTTGCCGAGCAGTTTGGCGATCTCGGCTTCCAGGTCGGTCTCGCCGTGCGCGGATCGCACGAGGGCGGCGCGCAATCGGTCCTCGGGAACGAGGATGTCGCCGTGCATTCCGGTGACGGCGTGGAAGATACCGAGTTCCGGGGTGGAGCTGTACCGCTCGCCCTCGGAGGTCGAGCAGGGTTCGGCCGTCACTTCGAAGCGCAACAGGTGCCAGCCGCGCAGGGCGGAGGCGAGTTTCGACGCGGTGCCCGCTTCGGCCTGCCAGGAGAACTCGGCTCTCCAGGTGCCGGGGGAGGCGGGCTGTCTGATCCAGTCGAGGTTCACCCGCACCCCGAGTACGCCCGCAACAGCCCATTCCACGTGCGGGCAGAGCGCACGCGGCGCGGAATGCACGTACAGAACTCCACGTGTCGTCACCGGGACCTCCAGTGTGGGACGAGGTCGGGAATAAACTCCAGAAAACGGACAGTATGTGACGTGATGTAATTTACCGGAAATGATCTGACATTGCGTCGTGGGACGTGCGGCCGAAACGCCACGGGAAAAAGCTACCGTGCGCGGGGGGTCCCGGTGTGACGTACGGTCGCTCCGAAACCCGTGAACGCACAGCATTCACTCAGCAGGACGCCCCGGAAGGACACGGGGCGACGAGGGAGGGACCACCCGATGGGCACCACCGCTCCACGCCGTCGCGCGCGTGGGAAGCTGACGGGCGCGGTCGCGGCGGCCGCCGTGCTGGCCGGGGTGGTCACGGGGTGTGACGGCGGCGGGTCGGCGGCCGAGGGCGAGCGGGGGGCGCAGTCCGGTCCCCGCTGGAACACCGCGCCGACCTCGATCGCCGCCGTGGGCGACTCCATCACGCGCGGCTTCGACGCCTGTTCGGTGTTGGCGGACTGCCCGGAGGTCTCCTGGGCCACCGGCGACGACCCCGCGGTCGACTCCCTCGCCACCCGTCTCATCGGGGCCGCCGAGGCGCCCGCGCGCAGTTGGAACCACGCGGTGACCGGCTCGCGCATGGCGGACCTGCCGGGGCAGCTGGCTTCGGCGGCCGCGCACAAGCCCGACCTGGTCACGGTCATGGTGGGCTCCAACGACGCCTGCCGGCCGCTGGCTTCGTCGATGACCTCGGTGGCCGACTTCCGGGCCGGTTTCGAGAAGGCGCTGACCGGTCTGCGGGCCGCGTCCCCGACCTCTCAGGTGTACGTCTCCTCGGTGCCGGACCTCCAGCGATTGTGGGAGCAGGGCAAGGACCTGCCGATGGTGCGGCAGATCTGGAAGCTGGGGATCTGCCAGTCGATGCTGGCCGATCCGCTGTCCCTGGCGACGGGTGCGACCTCGCGGCGGGAGGAGGTCCGGGCGCGGGTGGTCGAGTACAACGAGGTACTGCGCGAGGTCTGCGCGAAGGACCCGCTCTGCCGGTACGACGGGGGCGCGGTGTTCCAGTACCCGTTCTCGGCGGAGCAGTTGAGTCGCTGGGACTTCTTCCATCCGGGGAAGGACGGGCAGGCGCGGCTGGCGGAACTCGCGCACCGACAGGTGACGGCGGCGCAAGCGCCGCGTTGACGGTTGGTACGGACCGGGGACAGGGGTCAGGACCCGTCCCCGGTCCGGTTCATGGGTGGTTTCCGGCCATGCGGCGGCTCAACGGACGTCGAGGGTGGCGGTGAGGCGGGTGTCGCCGTGCGCGTGGCTCGCGCGGACCTCGTATCCGCCGTCGATCCGCCGCCAGCCGCGCGTGCCCTCGTCCCAGATCTCGAAGGCCCGGGCGGGCAGCTCGATCTCGGTCTCGACGCTCTCGCCGGGGGCCGCCTCGACGGAGGCGAAGGCCGCCAACCGGCTCGCGGGGCGCTCGACGGTGTCGGCGATCGGGGCGAGGTAGACCTGGACGACCTCGCGGCCGGTCCGGGCGCCGGTGTTGGTGAGGCGGACGCGGGCGGTGGTGCCGGCGACCTCCAGGCAGTCGTAGGTCCAGTCCGTGTAGCCGAGGCCGTGGCCGAACGGGTAGGCGGGGACCACGCCCCGGTCCTCGTAGGCCTGGTAGCCGACGAGGAGCCCCTCGCGGTACTCCAGCCTGCCGTCGGTCGGGGTGACCTCGGTGACGGGCGCGTCGGTGAACGCGGCGGGCCAGGTGGTGGGCAGTCGGCCGCCGGGCTCCGCGTCCCCGAGGAGCACGTCGGCCAGTGCGGCGCCGCCCTCCTGCCCGGGGAACCAGGTCAGGAGCACGGCGGCCACGTCCGCGCGCCAGGGCAGTTCCACGGGGGAACCGGCGTTGACCACGACCACGGTGTTCGGGTTGGCGGCGGCGACGGCCGCGACGAGGTCGTTCTGTCGGCCGGGCAGGGTCAGGTCCGTGCGGTCGAACCCCTCGGACTCCACCCGCTCGGTGGTGGCGACGACCACCACGGCCGTGTCGGCGGCCCGTGCGGCGGCCACGGCCTCGGCGATGAGCTCGTCCGGGTCGCGCCGGGGGCCGAGGTGGAGCAGGGAGAACATGATCGCCTTGAGGGGCAGGCCGGTGATGTCGGGGACCTGGAAGGTCAGCGACACCTCGACGGGCTCGCCCTCGGTCAGCGGGAGCCGGGCGCGCTCGCTGGGCGCCCCGAAGAAGGCCTCGAAGGGGTCGGCCTCGTCGCCCATCTCCTGGACGCCCTCCCAGAGGGTGCGGCCGTCGACGGCGAGGGCGAAGGCGCCGAGCCCGCGGGTGCCGAAGGCGTGCTCGCCGCTCTCGCGCGGCAGGAACGTGCCGGTGACCTCGATGCTCGCCATCGTCTCGTACGCGGCGCCCTCGGGCAGGTCGTCGCCGATCCACTGGACCTGACCGGTGGGCAGGCTGCCTTCGCCCAGGACGGCTCCGGAGGCGTCGCGGCAGACGGCGCGCAGCTCGAATCCCTTGTCGGCGGCACCGAGTTCCTCGCTGGGGTCGGCGCCGACGCGGAAGGTCAGCGCCCCGTCGGGGAGGGCCGCGGTGAGGCCGTCGAGCGGGGAGACGATCCGCTCGGGGAAGACGGTGGCGGAGCCGCCGCCGAGGACGCGGGCGTCGCGGGCGGCGGCGCCGAGGAGGGCCACGGTGCGGCCGGAGCCGGTGTCGAGGGGCAGGGCGCGCCGCTCGCCGGAGACGATCTCGTTGCGCACGAGGACGGTGCCGCGGGCGGCGATCTCGCGGGCCAGGGCCTGTCCGTCGATCGCGGCCGGAGGGTCGCCGACGACGGCGGGGGCGCCCTCCAGGAGGCCGACGCGGGCGGCGAGCCGCAGGACGTTGCGGACGGCGTCGTCGACGGCGGACTCCGGGACCTCGCCGGCGCGGACGGCCTCGGCGAGGGCGGGGCCGTAGACGGTCTGCGGGCCGGGCATGGCCACGTCGAGGCCGCCGAGGATGTCGCCGATGGTGGAGCGGGCGGCCATCCAATCGGAGACGTTGGCGCCGTCGAAGCCCCACTCGGCGCGCAGGACCTCGTTGACCAGGTACGCGTTCTCGGTCATCGACGTGCCGTTGACCCGGTTGTAGGCGGTCATGATGCCCCAGGGGTGGGCGTTGGTGACGATGGCCTCGAAGGGGGCCAGGTACAGCTCGCGCAGCGGGCGGGGCGCGATGACGCAGTCGACGGTGAAGCGCTCGGTCTCGGCGTCGTTGCCGACGAAGTGCTTGACGGTGGTGCCCACGCCGCCGTCCTGGACCCCGTTGACGTAGCCGGTGCCGATGGCGCCGGTGAGGTACGGGTCCTCGGAGTAGCACTCGAAGTGCCGGCCGCCGAGCGGGGAGCGGTGCAGGTTGACGGTGGGGGCGAGGAGGACGTGGACGCCCTTGCGGCGGGCCTCCTGGGCCAGGAGGCGGCCGGCGCGGCGGGCGAGGGCGGGGTCCCAGGCGGCGGCGAGCGCCGTGGGGGACGGCAGGGCGATGGAGGGGTCGTCGGCGGTCCAGCGCACGCCGCGCACCCCGATGGGGCCGTCGGACATGACCAGGGAGCCCAGGCCGATCTCCGGGAGGGCGGGCAGCGACCACATGTCCTGACCTGCCAGGAGCCGGGTCTTGGTGTCGAGGTCCAGCTTGTCGAGTGCGGCTTCCGCGGTGTCGTGGCGGACCTGTTCGGCATCGGTCACGGCCGAGCCTCCTCATCGAGTGCGGTGTGCGGGTGCGAGGTGCGGTGCGGCTTGCGGTGCGGTGCGGTGCGGTGCGGTGACCCCATCGTGGACCCGCCGCCTGGTGAACGGTAGGGTTCGTTACGTTCTTGTGATCTCGGCTTGTCGGGCGCGGATCGCGTACGGTCCTGCGGGCAGGGGTGCGAGTCGGAGGGAGTGCCGGGCCATGGTCAGGGCGAGGAGCGAGGAACGGCGCGGCGACATCGTCCGCGCGGCGGTCGAGGTGATCGCCGAACGCGGCTACCGGGGAGCGTCCCTGCACGCCGTGGCGGAACGGGTGGGCCTGACCCAACAGGGGCTGCTGCACCACTTCCCGACCAAGGAGGCACTGCTGGTCGCGGTGCTGGAGGAGCGCGACCGCTGGGACACCGGCGGGGGCTCGCGCGCCTCGACCGGCACCTGGCGGCTGGACCTGCTGGCCTCGCTGGTGGACTACAACGCGATGCGCCCGGGCATCGTGCAGACCTTCTCGGCGCTGCTGGGCGAGAGCGTCACCGACGGGCACCCCGCCCGGGAGTTCTTCACCGAGCGGTACGCGCAGGTCCGGGGCGAGATGGCCGCGGTGCTGCGGACCGAGTTCGGGGACCGGCTCCCCTCGGGCCTCACCCCCGAACAGGCGGCACCCCTGCTCACCGCGGTGATGGACGGGCTCCAGTACCAGTGGCTGCTGTCCCCCGAGTCGGTGGACATGCCGGGCGCGTTCCGCTCGTTCCTGACGCTGCTCCGCGGCGCCCCCGAGGCGCCGTAGCGACCCGCGCGGCCCTGCCGGACGGGGGTCGAGGGCCGGGCCGGCATGCTGAGCGCATGAGGATAGCCGCCGCCCAGATGACCTGCGTCCCGGCCGATGTCGACGCCAACTCCGCGAAGGCCGCCGCCCTCGCGGCCGCGGCCCGCGACCAGGGCGCCGAACTCGTCGTCCTGCCCGAACTGGCCCTGACCGGCTACGAGATCGAGGCCCTGACCGCCGACCCGGGGCTGTGGCTGACGGGCCCCGACGATCCGAGACTGGACCCCTTGCGCTCCGCCGGGATCGCCACCGCGGTCAACGCCGCGCTGCGCACCGACGGGCCGCTGCCGGCCATCGCGACCCTGGTCCACGACGCGGACGGCGCGCACGTGACGACGTACGCCAAGCAGCACCTCTTCGAGCACGAGCGGGACGCCTTCGCGCCCGGCACCGTCGACGGCCGCTTCACACTCGGCGGGATCCGCTTCTGCCTGGGCGTCTGCTTCGACAACCACTTCCCCGACCTGCCCGGCCGGGGCGCGGCCGACGGCTGCACGGTCCACCTGGCGAGTTCCCTCTACGGGACGGGCGCCGGGGTCGCGGAGCGGACCACCGTGTATCCCGGGATCGCCAAGGAGCACGGCCTGTACGTGGTCCTGGCCAACCACGTCGGACCGGCCGGCCCGTGGACCGGCTGCGGCGGGGCGGCCGTCTGGGCCCCGGACGGTTCGGCGGTGGTCGAGGCCGACGACCACACGCAGGGCGTGGTGACGGCGGAGGTGCCGGCATGAGCGCCGTACCGCCCGACCCGTCGGTGCCGCACCCCGTGGCGGGGCAGCCGCGCGTGGTGCCGCTCCGGCCACTGGTGATGTCCCCGCGCCGATCGACCTCGGGGCCGTGATCGCCTCCGGCGCGGTCGTGGTGATTACTTAGGTTGCCCTTACCTTCTTTGCGGGGGGTCGGTGCCGCGTCGCACCGCCCACAATGGGGGGTCACGGCGCGGTGGCGGCAGACCGGTGGGAGGAGCTGACGGTGGACGAGGACTTCATCGCGGCGGGCGGACACCCGCCCCACGTCCACGCGTTCCACCAGTTCCCGTACGTGCCGATCGGGCGGATCGTCGTCACCGCGTGCGACCGGGAACACGAACTGACCCCGTCCGTGGCCCTGTGGATACCCGCCGGGGTGTGGCACAGCGCCCGCTTCGACAGCGACTCCCTCATCCGGTCGAGGACTTCGACGCCGGCCTGCACGCGTTGCCGTACACCGAGGCGACCGTCGTCAACGCGACCGCCGAACAGCGCCGGTTGCTGCCGGCCCGGATGCGCAGTTCCGAGGTGTCCGAGGACGATCCGGCGGTCTTCGCGGCCCTCTGCTCGGCCCACCGCGACTGCCTCCCGCTGCCCCAACCGACCGGCCGGGCCGCCTCGACCGTCGCACGGGAGTTGGCCCGCACCCCCGCCGACCCGCGCACCGCGACCGAGTGGGCCGAGGACCTGCACACCAGCTCGACCAGCCTGCGGCGGGCCTTCCGCACGGAGACGGGTCTGGCCTTCTCGGAGTGGCGGACCCGGCTGCGGCTGAACCACTCGCTGGAACTGCCGGGGCAGGGCCACCTGGTGAGCGTGGTCGCCGCCCGGTCGGGTTCGTCAGCGCCAACGGCTACATCCTGGCCTTCCGCCGCCATTTCGGCGAGACGCCCGGCGCCTACACCAAGCGCTCGACCGACCCGTACGCCGCGGTGGGCTGACCGGCCGCTCCCACCGGCGCGGGGGCGGGGAGCAGGTGCCTGCCGCCCCACTCCCCGAGCGGGGCCAGGGCCGCGTTCAGTTCCCTGCCGAGCGGGGTCAGCGAGTACTCCACCCGGGGCGGCACCTCCTCGTACACCTCGCGGTGGACGATCCCGTCCGCCTCCAACTCCCTGAGCTGCGCGGAGAGCACCTTCTCCGAGACCCCCGGAACCAGCCGGCGCAGTTCACCGAAACGGCGCGGGCGCTGCTCCAACTCCCACAACAGGGAGACCTTCCACTTGCCGTCGATCACGGACATCGCCGCGGCGATCCCGCAGTGATCCGCCCCGGGCCTTCGTGTCATCGCCATCGCGCACCCCTCCCACCTGTTCGCTCACCTCGGGGTAACCACCCACTCCGAAGTGCGTACTTGAGCGTCTCACGGCCTGCGACCAGGCTGAACGTCATGACCGACAACCTCGTGAAGACACCGCTCACCCTCCTCGGACTCGGCGACATGGGCACCGCCCTCGCCCGCACCTGGCTGGCCGCCGGCCACCCCCTGACCGTCTGGAACCGCACCGCTGCCAAGGCCGAGGCCCTGGCCGCCGAAGGCGCGCGCGTCGCCGCGACCGCCGCCGAGGCGGTCGCCGCGAACGGCCTGGTCGTCCTGTGCCTGCTCGACGACGACTCCGTCGGCTCGACCCTCGACGGGATCGACCTCACGGGCAGGGACCTGGTCGACCTCACCACCGGCACCCCTGCGGAGGGTCGCTCCCGCGCCGCCTGGGCCCAGGAGCGCGGGGCCCGGTTCGTCGACGGCGGCATCATGGCCACCCCGTCGATGATCGGGGTCCCGGAGGCCGGTGGTTACGTCTTCTACAGCGGCTCCCGGGCCCTCTTCGACCACCACAGGGCGACGCTGGAGGTACCGGGCGGGGCCCGCTTCGTCGGTGAGGACCCGGGGCACGCGGCCCTGCACGACGTGGCGTTGCTCAGCGCGATGTACGGGCTGTTCGCGGGGATCTCGCACGCCTACGCCCTGATCGACGGCGAGGACGTCGCCCCGAAGGACCTGGCGCCGCTGCTGTCGGAGTGGCTGGGCGCGATGGGCTTCTTCGTCGGCAACGCCGCCGACCGGTTGACCTCGGGGGACTTCACCACCGCGGTGGTGTCGAACCTGTCCATGCAGGTCGCAGCGAGCGGGACCCTGCTGCGCACGGCCGCGGAGCAGGGGGTCGACGCCAAGCTCATCACCCCGTACCTGGATCTGATGCGCGAGCGGTTGGAGGCCGACCCGGCGGCCCACGCGGGCGAGGACACGACCGGGGCGATCACCCTGCTGCGCCGCCGGCCCGGACGGGACCGACGCGGGCTCTAGGAGTAGGCGGGCGGCGGCGGGCCGAAGCCGGTGGCCTGCGGCGCCGGGGGGCTCGGGGCGGGTTCTTCGGGGCCGGCTCCCCCGTCGGGGCCCTCGGGTTCGGTGTCCGCGCCCACGAGGTCGCGGGCCATCAGGGTGGCTCCGGCCACGGCGCCCGGCATCAGGAACACCGCGACCAGCGGGACGAGGAACGCCAGCACCAGCGGGACGCCGAAGCCGAGCGCCATCGCGCGCCGGGACCGCAGCAGGACCAGTTGCTCGTCGAGGTCGACGCGGCGGCGCTGGAGGGCGACCGAGGTGAGTTCCTGGGTGAGGAAGTAGCCGGAGACGCAGAACCCGATCGCCGGGACCACGGTCTGCCCGAGCACGGGGATGAACCCGAGGGCGAACAGCAGGATCCCGTACAGCACCACCCGGCCGAGCAGGCGGACGCTGTCGCGGGCGGAGATCCACAGGTCCTGCCACAGGCTTCGGCCGGACTCGGGGACCTCGCCGCCCTCGGACCGGTCGACCTGTTCGGAGAGCGACTCGTAGAAGGGCTGGCCGACCAGCAGGGTCACGGCGGTGAAGGTGATCACGGCGAGGAAGAGCCCGAGGCTGAAGACCAGCGCGGTCAGGAAGCCGCGGAACAGGCTCAGCCAGGGCGAGCCCCAGTCGTCGGCGAAGGGGGTCAGCCAACCGACGAGGTCGTCGGCGCCGTATCCCAGCCCGATGAGTGCGCCCGCGTACAGCACCATCGCGACCAGTCCCGGCAGCAGGCCGACGCCGAACCACCGCCCGTGGCCCAAGACCCACCGCTGGCCGGCGAGCAAGTACCGCAATCCCCCCGCGAAAGCACTCATGCGCGCAGTTTACGGCGAAGGCCGCGCCCCCTGGGGGGCGCGGCCTTCGCGATGAGCGGGGTGCGGGATCAGACGGCCAGCTCGACCGTGATGTTGCCGCGGGTCGCCTTGGAGTACGGGCAGACCTGGTGGGCCTTCTCGATGAGGTCCTTGGCGGTGGCGGCGTCCACGTTCGGGATCGACGCCGAGATCTTGACGATCAGGCCGAAGCCGTCGTCGTTCTTGCCGATGCCGACCTCGGCGGTGACCGTCGAGCCGGAGATGTCGGCGTTCTCGTTCTTGGCGACGACACCCAGGGCGCCCTGGAAGCAGGCGCTGTAGCCGGCGGCGAACAGCTGCTCCGGGTTGGTGCCGGCGCCGCTGCCACCGAGCTCCTTCGGCGGGTTCACCACGACGTCGAGCTTGCCGTCGTTGGTGGCGACGCGGCCGTCACGGCCGTTCTCGGCGGTGGCGACAGCGGTGTACGCGACATCGGACTGCTGGATGGACATGTAAGAAGATCCTCCTGGTAATCGCCGTGACTCGCGCCCACGATCACGACGGTGTGCAGTGAGCCTAACCGGTGAAAGAAACGATCATCTTTCCGGTGTTCTCGCCGCGCAGCATTCCCAGGAAAGCCTCGGTCGCGTTCTCCACGCCCTCGTGGACGGTCTCGTCGTAGCGCAGCTCGCCGGAGCGCAGCCAGCCCGCGACGTCCTGGACGAACTGCTGCTGGATGTCGGCGTGGTCGCCGACCAGCACGCCCTGAAGGCGCAGGCGCTTGCCGATGACCTGCACGAGGTTGCGCGGGCCGGGGGCGGGCTCGGTGTCGTTGTACTGGGCGATGGCACCGCAGAGGGTGGCGCGGCCGTGCACCTTGAGGGAGGAGATCGCGGCTTCCAGGTGGTCGCCGCCGACGTTGTCGAAGTAGACGTCGATGCCCTCGGGGGCGGCTTCCTTCAGCTGCTCGCCGACGGGGCCGTTCTTGTAGTTGAAGGCGGCGTCGAAGCCGTACTTCTCCGTGAGGAGGGTCACCTTCTCGTCCGAGCCGGCCGAGCCGATCACCCGGGACGCGCCCTTGATCTTGGCGAACTGGCCGACCAGGCTGCCGACCGCGCCGGCCGCGCCGGAGACGAACACGGCGTCGCCCTCCTTGAAGGAGGCGACCTCGAAGAGGCCCGCGTAGGCGGTCAGACCCGGCATGCCGAGCACGCCGAGGTAGGTGGAGAGCGGAGCGAGCGAGCCGTCGACCTTGGTGGCGTGCTTGGCGTCCAGCTCGGCGTACTCGCGCCAGCCCAGGCCGTGCAGGACGTGGTCGCCGACCGCGAAGCGCTCGTCGGCGGAGGCGACGACCTCGCCGACCGCGCCGCCGTCCATCGGCTTGTCGAGCTGGAAGGGCGGTACGTAGGACTTCACGTCGTTCATCCGGCCCCGCATGTACGGGTCGACGGACATGTGGAGGTTGCGCACCAGGATCCGGCCGGGCGAGGGCTCCGCGTTCACGGGGACCTCGCGCAGGGCGAAGTCCTCGGCGACGGGCCAGCCCTGCGGGCGGCGGACGAGGTGCCACTCGCGGCTCACGGCGGGGATCTCAGACATGGTGCGCTCCTGACGCTCGGGGTGAAGGGCGGAAGAAAATGCTTCACAACGTGAAACAACCATGCTCCTGGATATTTCATGTTGTCAAGTAAATGGGTACGCTGGATCCATGCCCAGTCGTCGCGCAGACCCACTGACCCTTGAGGTCGTCGAGCTCATCGGCGACGTCGTGGCCCGCTACCACCAGGAATACGAGCACGCGGCGGCCAGCCACCAGCTCACCGGAGCCCAGGCCAGGGTGTTGAACCTGCTCTCCCTGGAACCGACGGCCATGCGCAAGATCGCGCAGAAGCTGAAGTGCGAGCCGTCGAACGTCACCGGCATCGTGGACCGGCTGGAGAGCCGCGGCCTGGTGGAGCGGCGCCCGGACCCGGCCGACCGCCGCGTGAAGCTGGCCGCCGCCACCGAGAAGGGGCTCCAGACCGCGGACCGGCTGCGCGAGTCGCTGGACTTCGCGCGCGAACCGCTGGCCGGCCTGTCCACGGCCGAGCGGACGGCGCTGAGGGACCTGCTCAGGCGGATGCTGGGCTGAGCCCCGGCTCCCCGCCCCTCAGCAGAGGAACCAGATCCAGCACTCGCTCTTGGTCGGCGTCGGCGTGGGGGTCGGCTTCGGGGTCGCCGGGGGCTTCGGCTTCGCGGTCCCGGACGACGTGCTCGGAGACGGCTGTCCCGAGATCGAGGGCTTCGCGGACGGGCCCGGTCCCGGGCCGGCGGTCCGCGAGGACGACGGCGACGACGACTCCTCGGGGGCGGAGGCGCTCCCCTCGGGCCCCGGCGCCGCGGTCCCGCTCGGCGACCCGGTGGGACCGGTCGTCCGCGTGGCGATCACGGAGGCCTTCGTGCTCCCGCCGCCCTTCGACGGCGCCGAGGGCGCGGCCGTGCTCGGCAGGGCGGGAGCGGGGACCGGCTGCTGCGGCTCCGTGTCGTCGGTCAGCACGACCTCGGTCGCCCGGTCCGTGCGCTCCTCGTCGGTCGCCATCCGGGCCAGCGCCACGGACCCGCCGGTGGCCAGGGCCAGCCCGAGCCCGACGGCGAGGACGGTCCGGCGCCTGCGGTTCGCGGAGCGGCGCCGTGCGCCGGACCGGCCGTCGGCCGGGCCGGACAGTGTGACGAGCGACTCGACGTACGCGTCGGAGGCCTCGGGCCGCTCCCGGGCGGGCTCGGGATAACCGGGCTCGACGTACCCCGGTGCCGCGTGGTCGACGTGGCCGGGTGCCGCGTACGCGGACGCCACGTACGCGGAGGCCGCGTACTCGGACTCCGGATGCACGGGCTCGGCGTACCCCGGCGGCGCGTATTGCGGCTCCGCGTACCGCGGCGCCTGCTCCGGTCGCGCGTACGGCGAGGCGTGTCCCGGCTCCGGGTACCCGGGCTCGGCGTACCCGGCCGGGGCGGCGGGGGCGGTCGGCGCCGCGGGGGTCAGGTATTCGGCCGGGGTTCCGCATCCGGCGCACGCCAGTGCGCCATTGAGGTGTCTCCGGCAGGCGTGGCAGAAGTTCATGGCGCCCGCAGGCTATGCGGCGAGGGAGCACATCCGGGCCCCGGGAACGTAAGGATTCTGTGTGGAATCGTGGACTCCATGACGCTGAACCACGGTCCGACCACCCCGGGCCCCTTCGGCCCGGCCGGTTTCCAACTCGTGCTGTTGCGCAGAATGGCCGACTTCCGGCCGGACCTCGCCGAGGCGGCCCGGCTGCGCCTCGGCGCCTCGCTCGCGGAGCAGCGGGAGGCGAACAAGCGCTGGCAGGCCATGGTCCGGTCGCCGCGCTCGCGCGGTGCGCTGGCCCGCTACCGGTCGGTGCTGGGCCCGGCGGAGTCCACCGGGCGTCGCAGGATCGGCGACCTGGAGTGCGAGGCCCTGCTGTGGCCGGTGCCGCTCTGGCCCGACCTGCGCTTCGAGGTGCTGGCCGCGCCCGACGGGGCGGTGTGGAACGAGTGGCTGGTACGGGCCCCGGGCGCGCCCGCGCCCGTCCTGGAGACGGCGGCGGACCTGCTGCCCTGGTCCGCGACGGTGGACGAGGTGGCGCGGGCCTTCGCCCCGGTTCGGCCGATGGAGGGAACCGCGCCGACACGGTGGCGGCTGGCGTTCGCCGTGTCGGGGGCGCCGTACATCGCGGAGTTCACCTACGGGCTGCTCCAGGAGGTCCGGCCCGGCGGCGGCTGACCGGGCCGGGTGCGGGCGCGCGGGGTCAGGAGCGCAGGAAGGCACGGACGCCCGCGGAGGTGGCGTCGTCGCCGAGCAGGTCGTTGTGCCCCAGGCAGCCGACGGGGGTGTTGGTGGCCCCGGTCAGCGGGACGCTGTGGTCGGGGTTGACGACCTCGTCGCAGTTCGACCAGAAGGTGGCGTACGCGACCGCGCCCGGCGTCTCGTCGCCCGCGGCCAGGTTCTTGACGACGTACGAACCGGGCGTCATGTCCCGGCAGGCCTGGTCCCACAGGGCGCAGCCCCAGGCGATGGAGGTGCCGTGGTTGGGGCCGGCCAGCGAGACCAGGTGGTCCACCGTCGCGCCGCCACCCCCGTAGGTGACGTACCAACGGCTGACGAGGGATGCGAAGGAGTGCGCCACGATGTCCACGCGGGCGGCGCCGGTCTCCCGGCGGACCTGCTCGACGTACGCGCCGAGCCTGCCGGCGAGGACCTCGTTGACGGACTGGTGGGTGTCGTACCCCCAGGAGTACAGCTGCGCGTCGGCGTACCCGTCGGCGCGCAGGTCCTCCCGCAGCGACCCCCAGACGCCGGGGTCGGCGTTGTAACCGTGCACCAGGACCACCGGATTTCGGGCGGGAGCCTGCCGGGGAGCGGCCTGGTCGGCGGCCTGGGCAGGGAAGGGCGCAAGCAGGGCCAGGCAGAGCGTCAGGAGCGCCAGGAATCTCTGGCGGGGCGTCAGCATCGGGTCCCCTTTACCTTGTTACGCGCGAGTAGCGCGGACGGTGCGCGCATCGTGCTGCCTGTCGGTACAGAAATCCACCCCCGTGCAGCACCTCTCGACCCCTCAGGCACACCCCACCCGGAGCATTCCAACGGGCGGTATACCCCATTTACCCGAGAAGATATGGATTGCGACCGGCATCCGTCGGTCTCCTTGCGTCAGCGCACTCGGGAGGATCCGCCGTGACCGTCAGCCTTGACCAGTTGCGCCGCTGCCACGTCGCCGTCGACCTGGGGGCGGCCAGGACCCGCGTGTACGTGAAGGGCGCCGGCCTCGTCGTCGACGAGCCCAGCGTCGCCGCCGTGAACACGCGCACCGGTGCACTCATCGCCGTGGGCACCTTCGCCGAACGGATGACCGGCCGCACACCCGACTACATCCGGGTCGTGCGCCCCGTCTCCGGCGGCACCGTCGTCGACATCGAGATGGCCCAGCGGATGCTGCGTCACCTCCTCGGCGAGAAGCTGCGGCGCGCCCTGCGCCGCAAGCCCCGACTGCGGGCCGCGGCCTGCACCCCGCACGACGCCGATCCACTGGCCCAGCGGGCCACCGTGGAGACGCTGGTCGGACTCGGCGCCCGGCGTGTCGAACTCGTCGACACCCTGATCGCGGCGGCCGTCGGCTGCGGCCTGCCCGTGGAGCAGCCGACCGCGACCATGATCATGGTGTGTGGGGCGGCGGCCACGCAGGTGGCGGTCCTCTCCCTCGGCTCGATCGTCACGGCCGAGCGGATCCCCGTCGGCGGCGAGGCCATCGACCACGCGATCGTCCAGCACCTGCGGCACGCGCACGAACTGATGCTGCCCAGCCAGGCCGTCCGGCCGCTCCAGCTGGCCCTGCACGGCAACGGCATCACCCCCGATGGGCCGGCCTCCACCCTCATCCACGGCCGCGACGTGGCCACCGGGCTCGCCCGCTCGGTACAGGTGGACACCGCCGCGGTCCGCGACGCGATCTTCACCCCGCTGACCGCCGTCCTCGACGGGATCGGCAAGGTGCTGCGGGACTGCCCGCCGGACCTGGTCGCGGACCTGACGGACCGAGGGATCATGATGGTGGGAGGCAGCGCCCTGCTGCCGGGCCTGGACCAGATGCTGCGGGACGCGACCGGGATGCCCGTCGCCATCGCGGAACGGCCCGACGTGTGCGCCGTACTGGGTCTCGGCGCGATGCTCGAAGGAAAGATCGCCCCCATGGTTCTCAACCCGCTGGCCGGATGACGCTGGATCCCCAGGGGACCGCGGCCGAACGGTCCGCCCTGCCCGCCCTGCTGGAGGCGGTGCTCTCGGTCGGCTCCGAACTGGAGCTGCGCACATCCCTCCAGCACATCGTGGAGTCGGCCGCCGCACTGTGCGGCGCACGCTACGGCGCGCTCGGGGTCGTCGACCCCGAGCGCGCCCGGCTGACCGAGCTGTTCACCGCCGGACTGACCGAGGCCGAACGGGCCGCGATCCCCCGGCTCCCCGACGGCCGGTCCGGGGTCCTCGGAGCGCTGATCACGGACGCCCGGCCGCTGCTGTTGGACGACCTCGCCCGGGACCCCCGCTCGGTGGGCCTCCCACCCGGCCACCCGCCCATGCGCACCTTCCTCGGGGTGCCGATCCGGGTGCACACGGAGGTCTTCGGCAACCTGTACCTCACCGAGAAGCAGGGCGGCGGCCCGTTCACCGACGAGGACCTCGCGCTGCTGCGCGTCCTGGCCTCGCAGGCGGGGATAGCGATCGGCAACGCCCGGCTGTACGAGACCGCGCGCCGCCGGGAGCGCTGGATCGAGGGCGCCGCCGCCGTGACCACGGCCCTGCTGGCGGGCCGCCCGGCGGCGGACGCGCTGATGTGCGTGGCCGAACGGGCCCGGCTGCTCGCGGACGCGGCGGCCGGCGTGGTCCTCCAGCCGACCCCCGAGGGCGGCATGGAGATCGTGGCGGCCTCCACGCACGGCGACCCCGGCGACATGGTCGGCACCGCCATCGCCCCCGGCTCGGCGGTCCTGGAGCAACTTCTGGGCGGCGAGCCCGTCTTCATAGAGGACTCGGCGACGGATCCGCGGATGACCACGCACGTGCGGGTGCGGTTCGGCCCCAGCATGATGCTCCCGTTGCAGAGCGGCGGTCAGCTGATCGGCACGCTGGCGCTGCCCCGGGAGCGGGGCGGGCGGCCGTACGACGCGGTGGACCGGCTGCTGGCCTCGCAGTTCGCCTCCCAGGCGGCGCTGGCGCTCGTCCTCGCGGACGCGCAGCACGACCGGGAGCAGTTGGCCGTGTACGAGGACCGCGACCGGATCGCGCGGGACCTGCACGACCTCGTGGTCCAGCGGCTGTTCGCGACGGAGATGATGCTGGAGAGCACCAAGAAGCGCTCGGCGGCCGCCCCCGCCGGGGACACCGTCGGCGACGAACTCGGCCGGGCCGTCGACGAACTGGACTCCACGATCCAGGAGGTCCGCACGGCCATCTTCGCCCTCCAACAGCCGCCCACCGACGCCCCCACCACCTTCCGCGGCCGGGTGCTGCGCGAGACGGGCGGCGCGGCGGTGCTGCTGGGCTTCCAACCGTCCGTGCACTTCGAGGGCGCCGTGGACACCCTGCTCACGGAACCGGTGGCCGGCGACCTGCTGTCCACCCTGCGCGGGGCCCTGGCCGCGGCCCACCGCCGCACCGACGTCACCTCCATCCGTGTCGCGGTGGACGCCGGCCCGACCCGGGTCAGGCTGACGGTCTCCGACGACGGCCGCACCGAGACGGGCACCCGGGGCACGACCCTGACCTGGGAGTCCCCGCTCCGGGGCAACCGCCTGACACAGCACTAGGCAGTGTTCGCGGCGCGCAGGGCGATGCGGGTGCTGGACTGGGCCACTCCGGTCTCCCGCTTGAGGCGGCGCAGCAGCGCGTCGAGGGCCGTCGCGTCGGCGACGCGGGCCCGAACGAGGTAGTCGTACTCCCCGGTGACGTGCACGACCTCGGTGATCCCCGGCAGCCGGGCGACCCGCTGCTCGAACTCCTCGTTGGTGACGTCCTGGCGCAGGGTGAGGTCGATGAAGACGACCAGCCCGCCCCGGGTGTCGGCCGCCGGGTCGACGACGACGGTGAATCCGAGGATCACCCCGTCCCGGCGCATCCGGCGCACACGGTCGGCGGTGGCGTTGGCGCTGAGTCCGACGCGGACGCCGAGGTCGCGGTACGAGATCCGCGCATCCTGCTGAAGGATGCCGAGGATCTCCCTGTCCAGACGGTCCATGCCGCGATTGTCGCAGCGCGGGCCGATACCCGCCGCCGTCCGTAGGGGTGCCCGCCGCATCCTCACGGGCATGAGCGAACTGATGGCTCCCGCGGTGTCGGGGGCGGTGGCGGGCCTGGGCGTGGCGGTGCCGATGGGTGCGATGAGCGTGCTGCTGCTCCAGGAGGCGATGCGGCATCGCGGCGCGGCCGTCGCCGCGGCGGCGGGCATCGCGGTGGTGGACCTCGGTTACGCGGCGCTCGCGACGGTGCTCGGGCCCCGGCTCGCCTCCCACGTCGGGCCCGTCGAGGCCTGGGTCCGACTGGCGTCGGCCCTGATCCTGCTGGTGATCGCCGCGCGGGGGCTGCACTCCGCGCGCGGCCCCCGACTCCCGCAGGTCACGGCCCCGCCCGCGCGATCCCCGGCGCCCGCGACACCCGCGACACCCGCCGCCGCCTCACCGGCGGTCGGCTCGGGGGCCGCCGGGCCGGGCAGGGCCTTCGGCCGGTTCGTCGCCCTGACCGCCGTGAACCCCACCACCGCGCTCTACTTCGCGGCGCTCACCACCGCCCAGGGCGGCGGTCTGCGCAGCGGCCCGACCGGAGCCGCCTTCCTCGCGGGCGTCGCCCTCGCCTCCCTGCTCTGGCAGCAGTTCCTCGTCGTCCTCGGCTCCTTCGCCGGGGCCAGGGTCTCCCCCACCGTCCGCCTGTGGACCTTCCGCCTCGGCCACGGTCTCGTCGCCGCCTACGCCCTGAAGATCGCCTTCCCCCTCCCCGGGACCTGAGCCGGGCCGGGCACCGGGCCGGAGCCGGCGGCCGGGCGAGGATCTTGTTCACCCTCTAGGGTGAGCCCGTGACCCGCCTCTCGGCCCGCGCGGCCATCGCCTCCCTCGCCGACCCCGGCAGTTTCGTCGAACTCCCCGTTCCGCCGCGGGAGTCCCCGGCCGACGGCCCCCTCGCATGGAGCGGGTACGACGACTCCCGCGCCCGCGCCGAACTGCGGACCGGCGAGCGGGAGTCCGTCGTCACCGGGACCGTCCGCATCGGCGGTCACGAGGCGACCCTGATCTCCTTCGAGTTCGGCTTCCTCGGGGGGTCGCTGGGCGAGCGCACCGGAGACCGGCTCGAAGCCGCGTACAGCCACGCTCGCGCGCGCCGGCTCCCCCTGGTGTCCCTGATCGCCACCGGCGGTTCCCGGATGCAGGAGGGGATGCTCGCCCTGACCCAACTCCAGCGGGTGGCCCGGCAGTCCGTGCTGACCCGCGCCGCCGGGCTCCCGCAGATCGCGGTCCTGCGGGACCCGACCACGGGCGGCGGTTGGGCGACCCTCGGGGCGGGCGCCGACGTGGTGCTCGCGCTCCCCGGGGCGCAGGTCGGCTTCGCCGGGTCCCGGGTGCGGCCTGCCGACGCGGACCCGGCGGCCTACACCGCCGAGGGGCAGTACGCGGCCGGGCACGTGGACGCCGTGGTGCCCGCGGCGTCGTTGCCGGGCACCGTGACGGACTGGCTGCGCCTGCTGGCCGCGCCCCGGTCGACCGAACCGGTCGAGCCGCCGGCCGCGCTGGCGGACGCGACGCCGCCCGCGACGGGCTGGGAAGCCGTCGGTCAGGCCCGGCATCCGGACCGGCCGCGCGCCCGGGCGTACCTCGACGCGTACTTCGCGCTGCGCCTGCCCCTGTCGGGGGACCGGGCGGGCGGCACGGATCCCGGGATGCTGTGCGGGTTCGGGCTGCGGGAGGGGCGGGCCGTCGCGTACGCCGCCCAGTGCGGCACCGCCACCCGCCCGGCGGGCTACCGGACGGCCGCCCGTGTCATCCGCCTCGCGGACCGGCTCGGGATCCCCGTGCTGACCCTGGTGGACACCCCGGGCGCGGCCAACGACGCCGCCGCCGAACACGCGGGCGCCGGCGCGGCGATCGCGGACACGTTCGCGGCGGTGGCCGGGGCCTCGGTACCGGTGACCACCCTGCTGATCGGCGAGGGCGGATCGGGCGGGGCCCTCGCCCTGGCCGCGCCGGGGAACACCTGGGTCACCCCGGACAGCTACTTCTCGGTGATCGCACCGGAGTTGGCGGCGGCCATCCTCAAACGCCCCGCCGACCAGGCCCCGGCCACCGCGGACCAGCTCCGCGTCCGCCCCCAGGACCTGGTGGCCCTGGGGGTGGCGCGCGGCGTGGTCGCGGCGAAACCCTGAGGATCAGCGCCGGGCGCGCGCGGCCGGCTCGACGGCAGAACCGGAACGCGGTCCGGGGCCGGGGCCGTCGGACGTCCCGGACCACCCGCGGGTCCCGGCCGCGCCGCCCCGTCCGACCCCGCGCCGGACAGGGATCAGGCCTGCGGCGACCTGGCGTCGTACCGGGCGAACCCGCGCCACCACGAGGCCAGCAGACCCACCACCAGGACGCAGGCCAGTCCCCCGCCCGTGATCGCCACGGCGGGCGAGGTCAGGTCGGCCACCGTCCCCGCGAGGAAGTCCCCGAGTCGGGGCCCGCCCGCGACGACCACGATGAAGACGCCCTGGAGCCGGCCCCGCATCTCGTCGGGGCTGGCGGCCTGCATCATCGTGGAGCGGAACACCATGGAGATGGTGTCGGAGCAGCCGGCGAGGGCGAGGAAGAACAGCCCGAGCCACAGGTTCCGGGTCAGCCCGAAGACGGCGATGGCCAGCCCCCAGGCGGCGACGGACAGGAGGATGGCCAGGCCGTGCCGCCTGATCCGCCCCAGCCAGCCGGAGAACACCCCGCCCAGCAGCGCCCCGACGGCCGGAGCCGCCACCAGCAGGCCGACCGTCTTGGCGTCGCCGCCGTACCAGAGTCCGGCGATCGCCGGGAACAGTGCCCGGGGGTGGGCCAGCACCATGGCCGCCATGTCGGAGAAGAAGGTCATCCGGATGTTGGGCCGGGTCCCGAGGAACCGCAGCCCGTCCAGCACGGAGGCCCGGCCCCGGACCCCTTCGGCCCGGTCGGGCTTCATCGAGGGAAGCCGCCACATCGCGTAGAGGGCGGCGCAGAAGGTGACGGCGTCGACCAGGTAGGCGGCCTGGTACCCCCACCAGCCGACGACGAGCCCGCCCAGGACGGGCCCGATCATCGTGCCGGAGGTCATCGTGACGGAGCCCAGGGCGTTGGCCGCCGGGAGTTGCTCGGGCGGCAGCAGCCTCGGGATCATCGCCGACCGGGCCGGCCCGTTGAGCGCCCCGCAGACCGCCTGGAGCGCGACGATCGTGTAGAGCAGCCAGACCCGGTGGTAGTCGAGGAGCGCGGCGGCGGCCAGCGCGACGGACAGGACCGCCAGTCCCGTGGAGCTGTGGAGGCCGAGCTTGCGCCGGTCCACGGTGTCCGCGATGGCGCCGCCGTAGAGGCCGAAGACCACGAGCGGCACGAGGGAGAAGAGCCCGACGAGCCCGACCGAGAAGCTCGACCCGGTGATCTCGTAGACCTGGAGGGAGATGGCCAGGGCGGTCATCGCCTGGCCCATCCAGGAGATGGTCCCGCCGACCCACAGCCGCCGGTAGTCCGGGGAGGTGCGCAGCGGGGTCAAGTCGGCGAATATGCGCCGCTCGGGTCGGGGAGGGGACGTCGTACCGGTCACATCGGATGATAACCAGCGGCCCGCGCGCGGCCCGCGTCCTTTTCCCGCCTGTTCACGCCCGCGCAACAGCCGCCCCACCGGAAACGGGCACCCCACCCCGAGTCGGATCTTGCCGCTAACTCGCCATTATCACCGGACATTTGACCGAATCGGCGTACCCTCCTCGCCTCCCGCGCGGCCCATGATGAAAAGACTCGTATGTCCAGGGAGGCGTAGTGATCGAACCTGGCAACAGCACCACGAGCACCAGTCACACCGGCGTCCGCGCCGCGGGCAGCGGCGGTCTGCACCTCATGGGCGGCGACCCGGCCCCCCTCACGCTCGGGATCGAGGAGGAGTTCCTCCTCGTCGACGCCCGCACCCTGCGCGTGGTCCCGGCCGCACCTCTCGTCCTCGCCACCGCCGCGGGACTCCCGCACGAGCTGCACCCCGAAGGGACCCGCTACCAGGTGGAGATCGCCACCCCGGTCGCGGACTCGGCGGCCACGCTGCGGGCGGAGCTCAGCGCCCTGCGGCGCTCCCTCGGCGCGGCGGCCCGCGCCCACGGCTGCCGGCTGTTGGCGGCGCCCTCGCCGATCCTGGCCGTGGAGGGCCCGCTGCACCTGACCGACGACGAACCCCGCCAGCGCGAACAACACCGCCGGTTCGGCGCCCTGACCGACACCCTGGTCAGCTGCGGACGCCACATCCACATCGGCACCCTCGACGTGGACACCGCCGTGGCGGTGTCCAACCGGGTCAGACCCTGGCTGCCCACGCTGATCGCGCTGGCGGCCAACTCGCCGTTCTGGGGCGGCCGTGACACCGGCCACTCCAGCTGGCGCGCGATGGCCTGGGCGGGCTGGCCCTCGGCGGGCCTGCCCCCGCACTACACGTCCACGGCCCACTTCCGACGCTCGGTACAGACCCTGCTCGGCTCCGGGGCCGCCCTGGACACCAAGATGGTCTACTGGGACCTCCGCCCGTCCGGGCACTGGCCGACGCTCGAAATCCGGGCGCCCGACATGTCCTCGGACATCGACTCGGCCATCCTCCAGGCGGAACTGGCCCGCGCCCTGGTGGCCACGGCCCTGCGCGAGATCGCCGAACACGTCCCCGACCCGCCGGTGCGGGACGACGTACTGCGCCTGGCCCGCTGGCGGGCGGCCCACGACGGCCTGGAGGGCTTCGGCCTGGACCCGTACTCCGGCACCGAACTCCCCGCGGCCGACCTGGCGGAAGCCCTGTTCGACCGGGTCGCCCCGGAACTGGCGGCGGCCGGCGACCTCGACCACGCGGCCAAGGCCCTGGCCGGCCTGTTGCGCGACGGCTCGGGCGCCCACCGCCAACGCGTGGCGTACGCCCGCCGCCAGGACCTGATGGACGTACTGCGCCTCGTGGCGGACGACACGGAGGACGTCTAGGCACGGCCCGACCGCCGACCGCCGGCCCCGGATGCCGGGTCGGTGGTCGGGGCGGGTCGGCGGGACACCGGGTCGGCGGCGGGTCGGCCACCGGGCCGCGGGTCGGCGGGCCTCGCCCGTACCTCGCGCACGGGGAGGGCCGCCTCCGTCCGGTTGACCGCCTGGCGCGCCGACCCTCCGGGCCCCCGGGCGGCTGGAAGCATGCGGCAATGGCTTCCCCAAGCACGGCCGAGAGTTCGGCGAAGGCGCGGCTCGTCCTGCTGACGCTCGCGTCCGGTCAGTTCCTGATGGCGCTCGACAGTTCCGTCATGAACGTCTCCATCGCCACGGTGGCCGAGGACGTGGGCACGACCGTGACGGGCATCCAGGGCGCGATCACCGCCTACACCCTCGTGATGGCCATGTTCATGATCCCCGGCGGCAAGGTCGGGGCGCTGATCGGCCGCAGACGCGCGTTCATGATCGGCTGCGGTGTGTACGGGGCCGGCTCCCTCACCACCGCGCTCGCACCGAACCTGCCCGTGCTGCTGCTGGGCTGGGCGTTCCTGGAGGGGCTCGGAGCGGCGCTCATCCTGCCCGCGATCGTGGCGCTCGTCGCCGGCAACTTCTCCGTCGAACGCAGGCCCGCCGCCTACGGACTCGTCGTCGCGGCGGGGGCCGTGGCCATCGCGGTCGGACCGCTCATCGGCGGTGTCGCGACGACGTACTTCTCCTGGCGGTGGGTCTTCGCCGGCGAGGTCGTGGTGGTGCTCGGCATCCTCGTGCTCGCGCGCCGCATCGCGGACGCCCCGCCCGGTGAACGCCGGAGCGTCGACTACCTGGGCGCCGTCCTCTCCGCGCTCGGGCTCGGGATCTTCGTCTACGGCGTGCTCCGGTCCGACGAGTGGGGCTGGTTCCAGCCGAAGCCCGACGCGCCGTCGTGGATCGGGGTGTCCCTGACGACGTGGCTGATGCTGGCGGGTCTGCTGCTGATCCGGATCTTCCTCCACTGGGAGGCGAGGGTCGTCGAGCGCGGCGGGGATCCCCTGGTCGATCCCGGCATGCTGCGGAACAGGCAGCTCACCGGCGGCCTGACGATGTTCTTCTTCCAGTACCTCGTGCAGATGGGCGTGTTCTTCGTCGTCCCGCTCTACCTGTCCGTCGCCCTGGGCCTGACCGCGCTGGAGACCGGCGCCCGTCTCCTGCCGCTCTCGGTGAGCCTGCTGGCCGCCGCGACCCTGATCCCGCGCTTCCTCCCGGACATCTCGCCGCGGCGGGTGGTACGGCTCGGCACCCTCGCGCTGCTCGCGGGAGCGGTGGTGCTGATGGCCGCGCTGGACGCGGACGCCGGGGCGGAGATCGTCACCCTCCCCCTCCTGCTGATCGGGCTGGGCATGGGCGCGCTGGCGTCCCAGCTCGGGTCGGTCACCGTGTCCGCGGTGCCGCAGTCCCAAAGCGCGGAGGTCGGCGGCGTACAGAACGCCGTCACCAACCTCGGCGCCTCGATCGGCACGGCACTCGCCGGATCGATCATGATCGGCGCGCTGACGACGTCCTTCCTGACCAACGTCGAGGCGAATCCGGCGGTCCCGGACAGCGTCAAGAGCCAGGCGACCGTCCAGCTCCAGAGCGGCGCGCCGTTCCTGTCCGACGCCCAGCTCAAGACCGCCCTGGACGAAGCCGGCACGAGCCCGGAGGTGTCCGAGGCGGCCATGGCCGCCAACGCCGACGCCAGGCTCGACGGCTTGCGCGCGGCGCTCGCCATCCTGGCCTTCGCCGCGCTCATCGCCCTGTTCTTCGCCCAACGGATCCCGTCGACCCAGCCCCGCTCGACGGAGCCCTAGGGCTGTGACCGCCCGCGGACACCGGCCGGGACGCGCGAGCGTGCCGGCCGCCGCGCGCGTGCGGAGCCCGGGGTGGGCGCGCAGCATGGAGGCAGGGCTCGCCCTCCCCGGGGCGCGCCCCCGGACGCCTGGAGCTCCGCATGTCCCACCTTCCGCTCCCCGGCCGGCCCCGGCCCGCCGCCGCGACCGCCGCGGCGCTCTTGGCGGTCGCCCTGGCCGCCGTGCCGAGCGGCCCCGCCCACGCCTTCACCGGGGACCACCACGAGGACATCACCCGCGCCGCGCTGCCCTGGGAGCCGGTGACCCTGACCGCGATGGCCGACGCCCGCAGCGGCGCGATCAACGCCAACGACCACCGCCCCTACTTCGACGTCGGCCCCCTGCACTGCGACAACGCCGACTACCTCGACGCCCGCGACTACCCCCGTACCCGGGACGAGGCCACCACCGAGCTCCTCGCCTGCGTCCGTACCTCCGTCGCCCGCTTCCGCGACGCGGTCCGGGCCGCGGATGGCCTCGTCGACGCCGACGGGAAGGTGCGCGTGGACCAGAGCGACCTGTCCTCCCCCTGCGCGTGGGACGGGAAGCCCGGGCGGGCCAAGTGCGCCGTCCTGGAGCAGCTCGGCCGAGGCTGGCACCAGATCGAGGACTTCTACTCGCACTCCAACTGGGTCGACCGGCCGGGCCCCGGCCCGATCGGCCTCGACAACCCGCCCGGGTTGGAACGCACGGACGTCGCGCCGTTCCTCGACATCCGCCGCTACAGCGCCCTGACGGACGCCGAGTGGACCCGCGAGGCACGCGAGCGGATCCCCGGGGACCTCACCACCGGCTGTTACCCCGACATGGACTCCACGGGGGTCAAGCCCCCCGACTGCGCCGGCCGCGTCGCCCACAACCGCGTCCTGAACAAGGACACCGCCGCGTCCGACCGTTCAAGGACGGGCGACAACTTCCGGCACGCAACGGCCGGGGCCACCGCCGAGATCGCCCGTCAGTGGAAGGACTTCGAGGCCGAGCTGCTCGCGGCGTACCCCGACCACGGACGCGGCGCCGGGATGGTCTGCGCCCTCACCCACGACGCCCCGGCCACGGCCTGCCCGACCGCCTGACGCCCGCCCCGCGCCCACCGCCCCGCACGACAAGGGCCGGAAACGAGAAGGTGCCTCGGCCCAGCGAGGCTGGGCGAGGCACCGGATTGGCTGGTCGCAACGTTTCTGCGAACCAGCCCCGTGGTGGGGCGGGTGGGACTCGAACCCACGGCCGACGGATTATGAGTCCGCTGCTCTAACCGGCTGAGCTACCGCCCCTTTACGGCGTGGCGCGTACATGTGTGCGCGCCGTCTGCCGCAGCATAGCCGCTCATACGATCTCCTGCCTCGGATGCCTCGCATGATCGGCTTCGCTGTCCAGAGAGACCGCGCCGAGCGCTGCCCGGTTCCGGAATCAGGGCAAAAAAGGAGGGCCCTTGCGGGCCCTCCTCTTCTTTGCTCCCCCGACTGGACTCGAACCAGTAACCTGCCGATTAACAGTCGGCTGCTCTGCCAATTGAGCTACAGGGGACCGCGCTCCCCCGACTGGACTCGAACCAGTAACCTGCCGATTAACAGTCGGCTGCTCTGCCAATTGAGCTACAGGGGATTGCTGCGTTACACCGAACAGCCCACCTCCGGCGTCTGCCGGGGGGCGAGCGCCCGTTGCGAGTCATAGATTAGCGCAAGCAGGGGGGTGCTCCGCCAATCGGTATCGGCGGCAGGCCGGGCACCACACGACGAAGGGTGACAGGCATGCGGTACAAGGTCACGTTCGCGGTCGGACTGGCCGTCGGGTACGTGCTCGGGACCCGGGCCGGGCGCGAGCGGTACGAGCAGCTGAAGAAGTCGGCCCGTGAGATCGCGCAGAACCCGGCGGTCCGCAATGCCGCGGAGACGGCCGGTCAAAGCGGTCGCCAGTTCGCGGGCAAGGCCTTCGCCGCGGTGAGCGACACGGTCGGCGACGCGGTGCCGGAGGCGTTCGCCGAGCGGGTGCGGACCCTGCGCGGTCGGGGCACCGGCCCCGGCGGCGAGGACGACTGGGGCACCAGCAACACCTGAGGCCGGCCGGAGGCCTCCCTCGGCCCGTGGCCGGGAGGCCTCCTCGACGGCGGAGTCCGCCGGTGCGTGCGGCAGAATTCTCCGCATGGGGATAGTCGCCGGGCTGGACAGCTCTTCCACCTTCACTCGCATCGTCGTCTGTGACGCCGACACGGGTGCCGTGTTGCGCCAGGGCTACGCGCCCCATCCGCAGCCGACGGGCGAACCGGGGGGTACGAACCCCCACGAGACGGACCCCCAGGCGTGGCTGCTCTCGCTCGGCGAGGCGGCCGGCGGCGGTCTCCTCGAAGGGGTCCAGGCCATAGGGGTCTCGGCGCAGCAGCACGGCCTGCTCCCCTTGGACACGCAGGGCGCCCTCGTGCGTCCGGCACTGGTCGGGAACGACAAGCGCGGGCAGGTCGCCGCGGCCGAGCTGATCGAGGTGCTCGGCGGTCGCCGGGGCTGGGCCGAGGCCGTGGGCTGCGTCCCGCACTCCGCCCAGCCGATCGCGAAGCTGGCCTGGCTGGCCCGTACCGAGCCCGAGTCGGCGCGTCGGGTGGCCGTGCTGATGTCCCCGCACGACTGGCTCGTCTGGCAGTTGCTCGGTCGGCCCGCCCGCCGCACCACCGACCGGGGCGGCGCGTCCGGCACCGGCTACTGGTCGACGGCGACCGGCGCCTACCGCCCCGACCTCGTCGAACTGGCCCTGGGGCACCAGGCGCTGCTGCCCGAGGTGCTCGGCCCGGCCGACGCCGCCGGGACCACCCCCGAGGGGCTGCTGATATCCGCCGGCACCGGCGAGACCATGGCCGCCGCCCTCGGACTGGGCCTCGGTCTGGGCGACGCGGTGGTGTCGCTGGGCGCCTCCGGTTCGGTGATGGCGGTGCACCACCAGGCGCTGCCCGACCCGGGCGGCCTGATCACCTCGCTCGCCGACGCGGGCGGCATGCACCTGCCGGTGGTGAACGTCTCCAACGCCGTACGGGCCCTGCGCGGCACCGCCGAGCTGCTGGGCACCGACCTGGAGGGGTTGAGCGCGCTGGCGCTGAAGTCGACTCCGGGTGCGCACGGCCTCGTCCTGCTGCCGTACCTGGAGGGCGAGCGGACGCCGAACCTGCCGCAGACCTCGGGGACCCTGTCCGGGCTGCGGCGGGACTCCATGAAGCCGGAGCACCTGGCGCGGGCCTCCTTCGAGGGCATGCTGTGCGGGCTGGCCGACGCCCTCGACATCCTGCGGCACCGCGGGGTGGACATCCGTCGGGTGTTCCTGCTGGGCGCGGCGGCCGAGCTGCCGGCCGTGCAGGCGGCGGCGCCGGGCCTGTTCGGGACGCAGATCGTGGTCCCGGCCCCGGCCGACTACGCGGCGCTGGGCGCGGCCCGCCAGGCGGCGTGGGCCCTCGGTGTGGCGCGCGGCACCCTCGCCCCGCACACCCCGCCGGTCTGGCCGGGTCCGGCGGCGCAGGTCTTCGAGCCGGACGAGGACTACCCGGCCTGGCAGGCGGTGCGCCAGCAGTACGTCGCGACGCGCGAGCAGATCCACCCCGGGGCGTTCTAGGTCCTGTCGTCAACGCGGCGAGGTGCGGTACCGGGCGCCGCGGGCCAGGCGCCACTTCGACGACAGGGCCTAGGCGGCGGGCTTCGGGCTTCGGCCCGAAGGGGCGTGCGCCCGGTCGGCGGGCGCGCGGGGGGCCGAGACGGCCTACTCCTTTTGACCTGCCTTTGCGAAAACGGGTGGGGATCAGGCACCCGATTGGCCGAAGATGGAGCGAACCCCCCTCGATCTTGCCGACCGGAGCCTGCGCGTGCTCATACGACTTCTGCGGACCCATCTGGGTCCGTACCGGAAACCCATCGCCCTGCTGGTGCTGCTGCAACTGCTGCAGACCAGTGCGAGCCTCTACCTGCCCACGCTCAACGCCGACATCATCGACAACGGTGTCGTCAACGGTGACACCGGTTACATCCTGCGCTTCGGCGCGTTGATGCTCGGTGTCTCGCTCGTCCAGCTCGTCTGCAACATCGGGGCCGTCTACCACGGCGCCCGCACCGCGGCGGCGCTC
Organism: Streptomyces sp. H27-H5; assembly: GCF_026627505.1. Lineage (GTDB taxonomy): Bacteria > Actinomycetota > Actinomycetes > Streptomycetales > Streptomycetaceae > Streptomyces. Next base: position 86,972 of record NZ_JAPNLK010000017.1, read on the forward strand.
GGCCGGGACGTCCGGGCCGCCGTCTTCGACCGCGTGCAGAGCTTCTCCGCGCGGGAGCTCGGCCAGTTCGGCGCCCCGTCCCTGATCACCCGTACGACGAACGACGTCCAGCAGGTCCAGATGCTGGCGCTGATGACCTTCACGCTGATGGTCTCGGCGCCGATCATGTGCGTCGGCGGCATCGCGATGGCGCTGTCGCTCGACGTGAAGCTGTCCGGCGTGCTGCTCGCGGTCGTCCCGATCCTCGGCCTGGCGGTCGGCGCGATCGTCTTCAGGACCCGGCCGCTGTTCCGGAAGATGCAGACCCGCCTGGACATCGTGAACCGGGTGCTGCGCGAGCAGATCACCGGCAACCGGGTGATCCGCGCCTTCGTCCGCGACGCGTACGAGAAGGAGCGCTTCCGGGAGGCGAACGCCGAGCTCACCGGGGTGTCGCTGGCCTCGGGGAAGCTGCTCGCGCTGATGTTCCCCGTCGTCATCGTCGTCGTGAACATCTCCAGCGTCGCCGTCATCTGGTTCGGCGCCATGCGCGTGGACAGCGGTGGCATGGAGATCGGCCAGTTGACGGCCTTCCTCGCCTATCTGATGCAGATCGTCATGTCCGTGATGATGGCCACCTTCATGTTCATGATGGTGCCGCGCGCCGAGGTCTGCGCCGAGCGCATCCAGGAGGTCCTGGACACCGAGTCCAGCGTGGTCCCGCCCACCGACCCGGTGCGCGAGCTGCGGCGGCACGGGCAGTTGGAACTGCGCGGCGCCGACTTCCGCTACCCCGGCGCCGAGGCCTCGGTGTTGCGCGGCGTCGACCTGGTGGCCCGTCCCGGCGAGACGACGGCGGTGATCGGTTCCACGGGCAGCGGCAAATCCACGCTGCTGGGGCTGGTCCCCCGGCTGTTCGACGCGACCGGCGGCGAGGTGCTGGTCGACGGGGAGGACGTGCGCCGGCTGGATCCGGAGCTGCTGGCCAGGACGGTGGGCATGGTGCCCCAGAAGCCGTACCTGTTCTCCGGCACCGTGGCCTCCAACCTGCGCTACGGGCGCCCGGACGCCACGGACGAGGAACTGTGGCAGGCGCTGGAGGTGGCCCAGGCCAAGGACTTCGTGTCCGCGCTGGAGGGGGGCCTCGAAGCGCCCGTCGCCCAGGGCGGCACCAATGTCTCCGGCGGTCAGCGGCAGCGGCTGGCGATCGCCCGCACGCTGGTGCAGCGCCCGGAGATCTACCTGTTCGACGACTCCTTCTCGGCGCTGGACTACGCGACGGACGCGGCGTTGCGCGCGGCGCTGTCCCGCGAGACGGAGAACGCGACCGTGGTCATCGTCGCCCAGCGGGTGTCCACGATCCGTGACGCCGACCGGATCATCGTCCTCGACGAGGGCCGGGTGGTGGGCGAGGGACGCCATCACGAGTTGATGGCCGGCAATGAGACCTACCGGGAGATCGTGCTCTCCCAGCTGACGGAGGCGGAGGCGGCGTGAGCGGGCCCGGAGGACGAATGATGATGGGGCCGGCCCAGCGGTCCATGGACTTCAAGGGGTCGGGCAAGCGGCTGCTGGGGCAGCTCGCGCAGGACCGGGTCAAGCTGTGGGGCATGGTCGTCGCCGTCATCGGCAGCGTCGCGTTCACGGTGGTCGGCCCGAAGATCCTGGGTCATGCCACCGACCTGGTGTTCGCGGGGATCGTCGGCCGGCAGATGCCGGCCGGGATCACGAAGCAGCAGGCGCTGGACGACCTGCGCGCCAGGGGCCAGGGCGGCATGGCGGACATGCTGTCCGGGACGGCCTTCACCCCGGGCCAGGGCATCGACTTCGGCGCCGTCGGGGTCGTGGCGATCGGGGCGCTGGTGGTCTTCACCCTCGCCGGTCTGCTGATGCTGGTCGCGACGCGGCTGTCGAACCACGTGATGAACGGCACCGTGTACCGGATGCGCGAGGAGCTCCAGGCGAAGCTGTCGCGGCTGCCGCTGTCGTACTTCGACCAGCAGAAGCGCGGCGAGGTGCTGAGCCGGGCGACGAACGACATCGACAACATCGGGCAGACCCTCCAGCAGACGATGGGGCAGTTGCTGAACTCGCTGCTGACGATCGTCGGCGTGCTGGCGATGATGTTCTGGATATCGCCGCTGCTGGCGCTGGTCGCGCTGGTGACCGTGCCGGTCTCGATCTTCGTCGCGGCGAAGATCGGCAAGAAGTCGCAGCCGCAGTTCGTGGCGCAGTGGAAGACCACGGGCACGCTCAACGCGCACATCGAGGAGATGTACTCGGGGCACAACCTGGTCAAGGTCTTCGGGCGGCAGAAGGAGTCCGCGGCGGTCTTCGCCGCGGAGAACGAGGAGCTGTACAAGGCCTCGTTCAAGGCCCAGTTGGTCAGCGGCATCATGCAGCCGGTGATGTTCTTCATCTCGAACGTCAACTACGTGCTGATCGCGGTCGTCGGCGGTCTGCGGGTGGCCTCGGGCACCCTGTCGATCGGTGACGTGCAGGCCTTCATCCAGTACTCGCGCCAGTTCTCGATGCCGCTGACGCAGGTCGCCTCGATGGCGAACCTGGTGCAGTCCGGTGTGGCCTCGGCGGAGCGGGTGTACGAGCTGCTGGACGCCGAGGAGCAGGAAGCGGACGCGGAGGTCCCGGAGCGTCCGGAGTCGCTGCGCGGCCAGGTCACCCTGGACAAGGTCGCCTTCCGTTACGAGCCGGACAAGCCGCTGATCGAGAACCTCTCGCTCACGGTCGAACCCGGGCACACGGTCGCGATCGTCGGCCCGACGGGCGCCGGCAAGACCACGCTGGTCAACCTGCTGATGCGGTTCTACGAGGTCACGGGCGGCGAGATCGCCCTGGACGGCGTGGACATCGCGAAGATGACCCGCGAGGAGCTGCGGAGCGGGATCGGCATGGTGCTCCAGGACACCTGGTTGTTCGGCGGCACCATCGCGGAGAACATCGCCTACGGCGCTTCGCGCGAGGTGACCCGCGCGGAGATCGAGGAGGCCGCGCGGGCGGCGCACGCGGACCGCTTCATCCGCACCCTGCCGGACGGCTACGACACGGTGCTGGACGACGAGGGCGCGGGGGTCAGCGCGGGCGAGAAGCAGCTGATCACCATCGCGCGGGCGTTCCTGTCGGACCCGGTGATCCTGGTGCTCGACGAGGCGACCAGTTCGGTGGACACCCGTACCGAGGTGCTGATCCAGAAGGCGATGGCGCGTCTCGCGCACGGCCGTACGTCCTTCGTCATCGCGCACCGGCTGTCCACGATCCGCGACGCGGACGTGATCCTGGTGATGGAGAGCGGGTCGATCGTGGAACAGGGCACCCACGAGGAGCTGTTGGCGGCGGACGGCGCCTACGCGCGGCTGTACGCGGCGCAGTTCGCGCAGGCGGTGGCCGAGGTCGACTGACCGGGCGGGGTCGTCGCGGTCGTGTCAGGGGTGCCCTCGTCGAGGGGGCACCCCTTTCGGCTGGTCCGTCCGGGTCGCGTGCGGTCCGGACGGCGTGCGCGTCAGTCCAGGTAGCCGCGGAGCTGGTCGGCGAAGGCGTGGTCGCGCAGCTTGTTGAGGGTCTTGGACTCGATCTGGCGGATCCGCTCGCGGGTCACGCCGAAGATCCGGCCGATCTCCTCCAGGGTGCGCGGCCGTCCGTCCGCCAGGCCGTAGCGCAGTTGGACGACCTTGCGTTCGCGCTCGCCGAGGGTGGAGAGCACGGCTTCCAGGTGCTCGCGGAGCAGGAAGAAGGCCGCCGACTCCATGGGCGAGGTGGCGTCCCCGTCCTCGATGAGGTCGCCGAGGGCGACGTCGTCCTCCTCGCCGACCGGGGCGTGCAGGGAGACCGGCTCCTGTGCGAGACGGAGCACCTCCAGGACCCGCTCGGGGGTCAGTTCGAGGTGGACGGCGACCTCTTCGGCGGTGGGCTCGTACCCGCGTTCCTGGAGCATGCGGCGCTGGACGCGCACGACGCGGTTGATCAGTTCCACGACGTGGACGGGGACGCGGATGGTCCGGGCCTGGTCGGCGAGGGCCCGGGACATCGCCTGCCGGATCCACCAGGTGGCGTAGGTGGAGAACTTGTAGCCGCGGGCGTAGTCGAACTTCTCGACGGCCCGGATCAGCCCGAGGTTCCCCTCCTGGACCAGGTCGAGCATGGTGAGCCCGCGGCCGACGTAGCGCTTGGCCACGGAGACGACGAGGCGCAGGTTGGACTCGATGAGACGGCGTTTGGCCATGCGTCCCATGACGACGAGTTTGTCCAGGTCGAGGGTGAGCTGGAGGTCGAGGCCGGGGGTGTTGCCCAGCTTCTCCTCGGCGAACAGCCCGGCCTCGACGCGTCGTGCCAGGTCCACTTCCTCCGCGGCGGTGAGCAGCGGGATCCTGCCTATCTCGCGCAGGTACTGGCGGAAGAGGTCGGCGGAGGGACCCGCCCCGCTCCCGCTGTCCGCGCTGCGCCTGCGCTGCTCCGGCACCGGTTCGATCAGCTCCGGGACCTCGGGCTCGTCGTCCACGGCTTCGGCCTCTGCCTCTGCCTCTGCCTCGACGGGTTCGTCGGCCCGAGCGGGGTGACTCACGTTCACGGTCAGGGTCTGGGTCTGCACGGGGGCGACCTCCAGGGCTCCGAGGACGGGGGCACCGCACCTCAGTGTGGGGTACGACACATCGCCGCCACGAGGGGCGTGCGAGCACTTTCTGAGTCCGGTGCGTGACCGATGGTTACCCCCTGGCGGGAACCCCGATGCGGATCGGACGGATGTCCGAGAAGGCCGACGCCCCGTCCTCGCGCGGAACCCGTGTGGTCGTTCGCCGCTTCGACGGAGGGACCCGCGAGCCGCCCCAAACCTGTTCGGCGGCGGGCGAGTTGGAGGTTCGGGTGGTGCTCCCCGCCCGGCGGAGTCGGGGTGAGCGTCATGCCGGGGTGCACGGAGTTGACGCGGATCCGCGCCTCGGCGAGTTCGACCGCGGCATACGCCGACGGTGGCGTCAGTCTGCCAGAGCGGCCAGGGCCCGCGAGACCCCTTCCTCCTTCGGTCCCAGGAAGCGCGGTTCGGGCCGCAGCGTCGCGTCCAGCGCCGCCTTGCCGGCCGCGAAGACCTCGCGGGTGCTGCCGTAGTACCAGGTGGAGTCGTGGACGTCGTCGACCCCGACCCCGTACGAGTCCACGCCCGCGGCCCGGCACAGCGCGACGGCCCGCCGGATGTGGAAGCCCTGGCTGACCAGCACCGCCCGGTGCACCCCGAAGATCTCCTTGGCGCGGACACAGGAGTCCCAGGTGTCGAAGCCCGCGTAGTCGCTGACGACCCGCTCGTCCGGCACCCCGTGCCCGGTGAGATAGGTGCGCATCGCGTCGGGCTCGTCGTATTCCGTCCGACTGTTGTCGCCGGTGACCAGGACGACCTTGACCTTGCCGGCGCGGTACAACTCGGCTGCCGCGTCGAGCCGGTCGGCCAGGTACGGGGTCGGCCTGCCGTTCCACAACCCGGCCCCGAACACCACGGCCACGTCGGCCGCCGGCGCGTCGGCCGTGGTCCGCAGCCGCGGCGCGGCCGTCGCGTGCGTCCAGGCCGAGGGCAGCAGCGCCAGCACGCAGCCGACCATGACGGCCTGCACGGCCCGCCGCCGGGCCTTGACGGTGCGCAGCGGCAGCCTCGGCCTCTTCCCGATCCCACGCATGACGGTCCCCCCGGTGATGCCCTCGGATGTGTCGCTGATCAGGACGCGGGGAGGCGGCGCGCGGTTTCGGCGCACGCCCCGGGGGCGCGCCGGCCACCGGCGCCGCGCGGAAAGCACAGCGCCCGACGGGCGCCGGTGAGCAGCCGGTAAAGACCCGTCACCCCGGCGCAACGCCCCGGCAACCTCGACCCCGCAGGATCGGTTCATGACGGAGTCGGCGCACCCGCCCGAGTACCAGTCCATCCCCCTCCCTCCCGCCACCGCCGCGGAGCTGCTGACGCGGATCACCGCGCAGCTCGGCACGCAGCTCAGCGGACTGCGCCCCCGGCACGGCCCGGGCGCCCGGCACCACGGAGTCCACGCATGCAACCCACCCTCGTCGCCGTGGCCCACGGCAGCCGCGACCCTCGTGCCCTGCCCACCGTCGAGGCCCTGCTCGAACGGGTCCGTGAGCTCCGCCCCCGGCTCGACGTCCGGCTGGGGCACGTCGAGCTGAACCGGCCGTTGCTCGCCGACACCCTCGACCGCGCCGCCGGCGAGGCCGTCCTGGTGCCGCTGCTGCTCAGCCGGGGGCACCACGTCAAGCGGGACCTGCCCGCGACCGCCGCCCGGGCCGGCCATCTGCGGACCCGGGTAGCCGAGCCGCTGGGTCCGCATCCGCTGCTGGTCGAGGCCCTGTACGAGCGGCTGCTGGAGGCGGGCTGGAGCCCCGGCACGCCCGTCGTGCTGGCCGCGGCCGGCTCGCGCGACCCCGACGCCGCCGTCGACGTCCGCCGCGGCGCGGCCCTGCTCTCCGAGCGCCTCGGCGGGGTCGCCGTGGTCCCGGGCCACGCCTCGGCCGCGGCGCCGAGCGTGCCCGACGCCGTGCGGGCGCTGTCGGTCCGGACCGGGCGCCGGGTCGCCGTCGCCTCGTACTTCACCGCGCCCGGCCGGTTCGCCACCGCGAGCGCGGCCGCCGCGACCGGGCCGGCCGCGGCGCCGCTGGGCGCGCACCCGGCGCTGGCCCGGCTGGTGGTGCGGCGGTACGAGGAGGCCCTGGCCCGCCGGGAACGACCGCTGGAGCGGGCCGTCGCGTAGGTCCTGCCGGGGTCGGGTCCGGTCGGATCGCCCGCCTTGACGGTGGTTCCGGTTACCGTCTGACCATGGAAGGCTTGGAAGGCACCACCGCACCCGCCCGTCCCGTCGACCCGTACGACCCGGCCGACACCGAGCGCTGGGCCGCCGAGCCCGACAAACGGCCCGGCCGGACCGCCTTCCAGCGGGACCGCGCCCGAGTGCTGCACTCCGCCGCGCTGCGCCGGCTCGCCGGCAAGACGCAGGTCGTCACCCCGGGCACGCGTTCGTACGACTGGGACGCGAGCCCTCGTACGCGCCTGACGCACTCGCTGGAGTGCGCGCAGATCGGCCGGGAACTCGGGCTGGCCCTGGGCTGCGATCCCGATCTGGTCGAGGCGTCCTGCCTCTCGCACGACATGGGCCACCCGCCGTTCGGCCACAACGGCGAGGAGGCGCTGAACGAGTTCGCGAAGGACTGCGGCGGCTTCGAGGGCAACGCCCAGTCGCTGCGCCTGCTCACCCGCCTGGAGCCCAAGCGGTTCGTGCCCGATGCCGTGTCGGGCGAGCTCGTCAGCGTCGGCCTGAACCTCACCCGGGCCTGCCTGGACGCCGCCACCAAGTACCCCTGGGCCCGCGGTGACCACCCCACCGACCCGGGCTCGGTCAAGTTCGGCGCGTACGAGGACGACCTGCCCGTCTTCGAGTGGCTGCGCCGGGGGGCGCCCGCCGACCGCAAGTGCTTCGAGGCCCAGGTCATGGACTGGGCGGACGACGTGGCGTACTCCGTCCACGACTTCGAGGACGGCCTGCACGCCGGCCACCTCGACCCGAACCTGCTCTTCGCGGAGCCCGAGCGCGCCACGATCTGGCGGGTCGCCATCGGTCGGTACGTGCCGGCCGACACCGCGCCCGAGGAGCTGCGCGAGGCCCTGGACCGGCTGATGGAGCAGGAGTGGTGGCCGCACGGCTACGACGGATCCGCCATCGCGCAGGCCCGGTTGAAGGACGCCACCAGCCAACTGATCGGCCGTTTCTGCACGGCCGCCGAGACCGCGACCCGGGAGGCCCACGGGCCGGGCCGGTTGACCCGGTACTCCGCCGGACTGGTGGTCCCGCGCGAGGCTCGCAACGAATGCGCCGTCCTCAAGGCGGTCGCGGACCTGTACGTGATGCAGCGCGACGAGCAGGAGCGGGTCCGCGCCGACCAACGCGTCGTCCTGGCCGAACTCGCGGAGGCGCTCAGCGCCCGCGCGCCCGAGGGCCTGGAACCGCAGTTCAGAGCGATCTTCGACGCCGCGGCGGACGACAAGGCCCGCAAGCGCGCGGTCGTCGACCAGATCGCCTGTCTCACCGACGCGTCCGCGCGCTCCCTTCACGCCCGTCTCACCAGAAGGCCCTGACGCTCCGAAGGGTGAGCCGATCGGGCCATTCCCCCTTCACGGGGCAGGCTCAGTGCGGGACGCTCGCATGTGGTCGCATGTGGCGGAGAGGTTATGAGGAGGCATCAGGTGGTCGACGCACACCGAACATTCGTCATCGTCGGCGCGGGACTGGCCGGGGCAAAGGCGGCCGAGACGCTGCGGACCGAGGGGTTCACCGGCAGGGTGATCCTGATCGGCGACGAACGTGAGCATCCCTACGAACGGCCTCCGCTGTCCAAGGGCTACCTGGCGGGCAAGGAGGAGCGCGAGAGCGTCTTCGTCCACGAGCCGTCCTGGTACGCGCGCTCGGACATCGAGCTGCATCTGGGTCAGCCCGCGGTGCAGCTCGACCGGGACGCGAAGAAGGTGGTGCTGGGCGACGGCACCGCGCTGCACTACGACAAGTTGTTGCTGGCGACCGGTGCGGAGCCGCGCCGCCTCGACATCCCGGGCACGGGCCTCGCCGGCGTGCACCACCTGCGGCGGCTCGCGCACGCCGAGCGGTTGCGCAACGTCCTGGCCGGTCTGGGCCGGGACAACGGCCACCTGTTGATCGCGGGCGCGGGCTGGATCGGCCTGGAGGTCGCTGCGGCGGCGCGCGGGTACGGCGCGGAGGTGACCGTGGTCGAGCCGGAGGCGACTCCGCTGCACGCGGTGCTGGGCCCGGAGATCGGCCGGCTCTTCGCGGACCTGCACGCCGAGCACGGGGTCCGCTTCCACTTCGGCTCCCGGCTCACCGAGATCGTCGGGCACGACGGGATGGTTCTGGCCGCCCGTACCGACGACGGCGAGGAGCACCCGGCGCACGCGGTGCTCTCGGCGATCGGCGCCGCGCCGCGCACCGCGCTGGCCGAGACCTCGGGGCTGGCCCTGATCGACCGGGAGCACGGCGGCGGGATCGCGGTGGACGCGTCCCTGCGCACCTCCGACCCGGACGTGTTCGCCGTCGGGGACGTGGCGGCGGCGCATCACCCGGTGCTCGGGACCCGGCTGCGGGTGGAGCACTGGGCGAACGCCCTCAACGGCGGTCCGGCCGCGGCGCGGGCGATGCTGGGCCGGGAGGTCTCCTACGACCGGGTGCCGTACTTCTTCTCCGACCAGTACGACGTGGGCCTGGAGTACTCGGGGTACGCGCCGCCCGGCGGGTACGACCAGGTGCTGATCCGCGGCGACGTGGGGAAGCGGGAGTTCATCGCCTTCTGGCTGTCCGACGGCCGGGTGCTGGCCGGGATGAACGTGAACGTGTGGGACGTCACCGAGCACATCCAGGCCCTGATCAGGTCGAAGGCGCCGGTGGACCCGGGCAGGCTCTCGGACCCGTCGGTTCCGCTTTCCTCGCTGGTGGTGGCGGAGGGGGCCTGACGGGATTGCCGTCGCCCGGCCGTAGACTTCACGGGTGGCAGGACGGATCAACGACGACGACGTGAAGGCGGTACGGGACGCGGTCCCGATCGACGCCGTGGTCTCCGACTACCTCCAGCTCCGCAACGCGGGTGGCGGCAACCTCAAGGGCCTCTGTCCCTTCCATGACGAGAAGTCCCCGTCCTTCCAGGTCAGCCCCGGCAAGGGGCTGTACCACTGCTTCGGCTGCCAGGCGGGCGGGGACACCCTCGACTTCATCATGAAGATCGACCACCTCTCCTTCTCGGAGGCGGTCGAACGGCTCGCGGGCCAGGCCGGCATCACCCTGCGGTACGAGGAGGGCGGCTACACCGCCGGCACCAGCGGCCGCGGCGAGCGGATCCGCCTGGTCGAGGCGCACAAGGCCGCCGCCCAGTTCTACGTGGAGCAGCTCGACGGTGCCGAGGCCGAGATCGGCCGCAAGTTCCTGGCGGAGCGCGGCTTCGACCAGGCGGCCGCCACGCACTTCAGCGTGGGCTACAGCCCGGCCGGCTGGGACCACCTGACCCGGTTCCTGCGCGGCAAGGGCTTCACCGACAAGGAACTGATCACTTCCGGGCTGGCCCAGGACAGCCGCAGCGGCAAGCCCATCGACCGGTTCCGCGGCCGGCTGATGTGGCCGATCCGCGACATCAGCGGCGAGGTCGTCGGCTTCGGCGCGCGCAAGCTGCGCGACGACGACAACGGCCCCAAGTACCTGAACACCCCCGAGACCGCGATCTACAAGAAGTCCCAGGTCCTCTACGGCATCGACCTGGCCAAGAAGGAGATCGCCAAGACCTCCCGGGCCGTGGTCGTCGAGGGCTACACGGACGTCATGGCCTGCCACATGGCCGGGGTCACCACGGCGATCGCGACCTGTGGCACCGCCTTCGGCGGCGACCACATCAAGATCCTCCGGCGCCTGCTGATGGACAACGCCACGGCCGAGGTGATCTTCACCTTCGACGGCGACGCCGCCGGTCAGAAGGCGGCGCTGCGCGCCTTCGAGGACGACCAGAAGTTCGCGGCCGAGACCTCGATCACCATCGCCCCCGGCGGCATGGACCCCTGTGACCTGCGCCTGGCGCAGGGGGACGCCGCCGTGTCGGGGCTGGTGGAGGCCCGGACCCCGCTGTTCGAGTTCGCCCTGCGGCACATCGTGTCCCGGCACAACCTGGAGAACCCGGCGGGGCGCGCGGCCGCGCTGGCCGAGGCGGCGCCGGTCGTCGCCAGCATCAAGGACCTCTCGATCCAGCACGAGTCGGCGGTCCAACTGGCCGGCATGCTCGGCATCCTCGACGAGCAGTTCGTCGTCAAGCGGGTCGCCCAGCTGGCGCGGTGGGCGCGCGAGCGCGGCAACCAGCCGCAGCAGCAGGGCCGGGGGCGCTCCCGGGCGGAGGCCGCCCCCACCGCGCCGGCGCCGCTCGGCGGCGGGCCCGCGCTGAACCTGCGCAGCCCCGCCCACCGCACCGAACGGGAGCTGCTCAAGTTGGCGCTCCAGCGACCAGCCCTGGTCTCCCCCGCGTTCGACGCGTACGGGATCGACGAGTTCACCGCCCCGCCCTACGCGGCGGTCCGCCAGGCCATCCAGGACGCCGGCGGCGCCTCCCAGGACACCGACGACTACCTGGCCCGGGTCCGCGAGGCCGCCCCGAACGACACCGTCCGCGCGATGGTCACGGAGCTGGCGGTGGAGGCCATCCACTCCAAGACGGTGGACGAGATCTACGCCGGGGTCCAGCTGGTGCAGGTCCGCCTGCGCGCGGTCGACCGCCGGGTCCTCGAAATCCAGGGCACGCTGACCCGCCTGAGCCCGCAGGCCCCGCCGGAGCAGCACGCGGCGGTCCAGGAGGAGCTGTGGGTGCTCCAGCAGTACGGCCGGCGGCTGCGCAACCGGGGTGCCGAGGGGCTGTAGGCCCGCGACGCCCCTTCCCCCGGTCGGGCGGGGCCGCTCAGCGGCCGAGCCAGTCGCCGCCGGGGATCTCGGTGCCGGAGGCGGCCAGGTCCCGGGCGAGCAGCGGGGAGGCCAGGTACACCCACGCGGGCACCGGGGTGCCGTCCGGGAGCAGGGCCTCGCGGACGACCCGGTCGTACAGGTTGCCCGGCCGGTCCGGCCCCTCGTACTCCTCCAGCAGGTCGAGCGCGACCAGCAGTTCCGCGTACCGGCCGGGGGCCGGGGTGATCAGCTCGCCGCGTATCGCGGAGCCGGGGCGCGCGACGGCGTACGGATATCCGGGGCCCTCGTAGAGGACGGCGTCCGCCAGCGTGGCCGGCGTCTCGGCGGCGACCCGGCCCCGCAGGAACAGGTCGTGGTTGACCTCGCCGGTGCGCAGGGTGCCGTACACGAAGAACGGCAGGGGTGATCCGACCGATTCCGGCCGATCGACCGATGTCACGGGGTGCTCCTTCGGGTTCCACTGGACGTTCGGCGGGGTCGGCCCCGGGCCGAAAGACCCGACTTCCCCCGCACGATCCCACCGTACGCACCGCTGTTACACAATCTCCGGTCCCCGTGACGGGCCCCGTCCATCATCGGATTCCGCCCGTCCCCCACCCCACGGCTGCCCTCCTCCATGACGCGATCGCCCCACCGTCCCCTCGCCGCCCTGCTGCTGTGCGCCCTCGCCGCGGTGTCGGGCGGCTGCGCCTCCCCCGGCGGGCTCGCCGCGGGCGAGCCCGCCGGAACATGGCGCACTACGCGACCCGGGGCAGGATCGACGCCCCCGGCCGGCCCGGGCTGCGGCCGCCCGTGTACCTGGACCTGACCGGCGACGGGAAGCCCGAGCTGATCCTCGCCGCGGACACGGAGTCCGGGCGCACCGCGCTGACCGTGTACACGGCGCAGGACGGGAGGATCGTTCCCGTCCTCTTCGCGACGGGCCGGCGGATGGCCGTCGAGTCCCTCGGCGCCGGGACCTGCTGATCCGCACGGCGGCGGACGCGGGCGCGCAGCAGGCCGTCCGGTACCAGTGGGACGGGCGGCGGATGACGGTCGTCAGCGAGGAGCGCCGCTACGGCGGGTGCGGCTCGGGCGGTACGTCCGGGGCGCCGTCCGCCCCCGGCGCCGCCTCGCCGGGCGCGGACCGCGGGCGGGTGGGGCGGTGAGACGCCTCGGGGCGCGGGTGCGGCGCCTGCCGGGGTCGCTCGGCCTGCGCTGGAAGATCGCCGTCCTGTTGGCCGTGGGGTGCTCGCTCGTCGCCGTCACCATCGGCCTGCTGATCCACGACGCGCGGGTCCGTCAGGTCGGGGAGGCCGCCCGGGCGGGCGCCGTGGCCCAGTTGGTCCGGGTGCGGCAGGTGTACGAGCTGACGGGCGGGCTCGACTTCGGCAGGGTCGGGGAGATCGACGCGCGGATCGACTGTCCGGGCCTGCCGCCGGGGCTCCGGGAGGCGGCCCTCGCGGGGCAGCGCACGACCTGGCTCGACCTGGGCGGGGAGCACCCGACGGTGTGGGCGGCCCGGCCGGTGGGCGGGGAGCACGTCCTGTCCGTACGGCGGTCGCTGGTCCGCGAGCATGCCGAACTCGGCGAGCTGGACGCGCAGTTGGTGGCATATGGGGTGGGTGTCGTGGCGCTGGCGGCGATCGGCGGGGCGCTGCTCGCCAGCCGGATGAGTCGGGACCTGCGGGCGGCGGCGGAGACGGCCCGGCGCATCAGCGAGGGGGACCTGGACGCGCGGATCGGTCCTGCGGGGGCGCCGGGCACGCGTGACGAGGTGGCCGAACTGTCCGCGGCCGTCGACATCATGGCCGCCAGTCTCCAGCAACGCCTGGAAGCGGAGAGGCGGTTCACGGCGGACGTGACCCACGAGCTGCGGACTCCGCTGACGGGCCTGCACACGGCCGCGGAACTGCTGCCGCCCGGGCGGCCCACCGAACTGGTGCGCGACCGGGTCGCGGCGCTGAGGACCCTGACGGAGGACCTGCTGGAGGTGGCCCGACTGGACGCGGACCGGGAGGAGGCCCGCCTGGAGGCGCATCCGCTGGGTCCGCTGGCCCTCTCGATCACCCGGCGCTCCGGGGTGGAGGCCGAGGTCATCGGGGGCGACACGACCGACCCCGTCCGCACGGACGCCCGCCGGTTGGAGCGGATCCTGACGAACCTGCTGGTCAACGCGCGCCGCCACGGCGCGGGCCCGATCTGGGTCACGGTGTCCGGGAACACGGTGACGGTCCGGGACCAGGGGCCCGGTTTCCCGGAGGAAGTGCTGCGGGAGGGGCCCCGGCGGTTCCTGACGGGGACGCCGGAGCGAGGACAGGGCACGGGGCTCGGCCTGACCATCGCACTCGGTCAGGCCGCGGCGATCGGCGCCTCGGTCACCCTGTCGAACCCTCCCCCGACCGGCGCCTCGGCGGTGGTCACCCTCCCCGACGCCTGAACGCCCGGCGGGACGGGGGCGGCCCGGACGCTCGGGCGGACGGGCCCCCGAGGCGGGCGACGGGGACGCGGTTCACCCGTCCGGCCGGGGGCCGCAGATGACCCGAACCCTGTCCTTGACCTGCGAGAACGCCCGTGCGGCCAGCATACCTGACACCTCATCAGCAGGCACGACGGCTCGACCCCGGGTTACCTCGGGATCACGACCCCCCGTCCCGAGGAGTCCCCATGCGCCGACGCACCGCACACGTGCTCACCGCCACCGCGCTGACCGCCGTCGCCTTCGCCGGCCCGGTCGCCGGAGCGGTCGCCGCCGCAGACCTCGGCATGCCCGGCTTCGTCGCGGGGGACTTCGCCCCGCTGGAGGTGTGGCCCAAGTCCGCCGTCGCCGGGGCCACCGTCACCGTGAACACCACCGCGTGCGGACCCGGCAGCAGCGCCGACGGTGACGCCACCACCGTGGGGGGCGGCCGTTTCAAGCTGGTCCCGGGCACCCACAAGGAGGTCGTCGTGGGGCAGTTCCAGGTCTCCCGCCACCACGCACCCGGCACCTATGACATCGGGGTGACCTGCGCGAACGGCAAGTTCGCCACCGGCAACCTGATCGTCACCGAACGCGGCCCGCAGGGCCACGTCCACACCGGGGTCGGTGGGGGGACGACCACCACCGCCAACCCCACCAAGATCGCGGCGGGAGCGGCCGTCCTGGCCGCGGTCGCCGTGTGCGGTACCTGGCTCACGCGTCGCCGGGCGAGCGGCACGCAGAGCTGACGGAGGCCCGCCGCGGCTTCGGCCGCGGTCCGACCGGTACCGCATCCCGTCGCCCGCCCCGCGAGGTCCCCCCCGTTCGCGGGGCCGGGCGACGGCTCAGCCACAGGAACGGCACGCCGAGCGCAAGGGGGCAGACATGGGCTCCTCCCGCGCCGCCGGCAGAGGCGGGCTCCTCGCCCTGGCCGCGTGCGTCGGCGTCTGGCTCGTCTCCAACGGCTCCGCCGAGACCACGGGGCCCCCGCTGCCCTCCCCCGCCGAGGCCCTGAACACCTTGAGCGCCCAGGCCTCGTACCCCGGGAGCATCGATCCGCTCCCCGGCTCACCTCCCACCCGGATCCGGATCCCCGTCATCCGCGTGGACGCCCCGCTGACCGGCCTCGGCCTGGAGCGCGACGGCAGCCTCCAAGTGCCGCCGCCCGCCCGGCGCGACCTCGCGGGCTGGTACCGGGAGGGCGTCACGCCGGGCGCCGTCGGCACGGCCGTCATCGCCGGACACGTCGACCACGCGACCGGTCCGGCGGTCTTCTACCACCTGGGCGCGCTGCACCGCGGGGCCGCGATCGAGGTGGCGCGCGCGGACGGGCGTACGGCGGTGTTCACCGTCCACGCCGTCGAGGTGTACGAGGCCGAGGACTTCCCCGACGACCGCGTGTACGGGCTCTCGCCGCGCGCGGAACTCCGGGTGATCACCTGCGGGGGCGGCTTCTCCCCCCGTACGGGCTACCAGGGCAACGTGGTCGTCTTCGCGCACCTGACGGGAACCCATTAGGGCGCGCACCGGGTCGTGAGCGACGAGCGCCCCTGCCGCCCGGCCGTACGACGCGTCAGACCACGGCGAGCCGGTTCACCAGCAGCCCGGCTCTCCGCTCGGCGTCCCCCCTGGGCAGCCGTCCCGCCCGGGTCAGGGTCGCCAGCCCGTGCAGGGCCGCCCAGAACACCTCGGTGAACAGTCCCGGGTGGACGCCTTCCCCGGCGACCTCACCGAGCGTCTCCGACAGGGCGGCGAAGGCGTCCTTCAGGGGCTCCGGGGTCTCCTCGTCGGCGAACGCCAGTCCGCCGTCGAGCTGGAACATGGCGTCGTAGACCGCCGGATTGCGCTCGGCGAAGTCGAGGTAGGCGCGGGCGAGGGCGGCGACCCGGGCGCGCGGGCCGTCCGCGGCGCAGGCCGCGGCCCGCAGCGCGGCGGCCATCTCGGCGGCGCCCTCCAGGGCGACGGCGCCGATGATCTCGCGCTTGCCGCGGAAGTGGCTGTAGAGGACGGGCTGGCTGTACTCGATGCGCTCGGCGAGCCGGCGGGTGGTGACCGCGTCCCAGCCCTGCCGCTCGGCGAGTTCGCGGGCCGTCGCCACGATGAGGCGCTCGCGAACCGCCCGTTCGCGCTCCTTGCGTTCCTGTACCGACATGAGCCGATCCTAGCACCGCTAGACAATCAAGCGGCAGCAGGACTAGCATCGCCCCATCATCTAGCAGCGCTAGATCCCAGGAGGGGCAGCCATGTTCAACGCACTTGAGATCGTCACCACCGTGCTCGTCGGCCTGATGGTGGGAGTGGAGTTCTCCGTCGCCTTCGTCATCAACCGGATCCTCGACGCCCTCCCCGACGACAGCAACCAACGCGGCCGGAGCCACGGTGGCCGGATGCTCGGCGCCGTCATGCCGGTCTGGTACATCGGCTCGCTCGTCCTCGTCGCGGTCTGGGCCTTCGTCGGATGGCAGCACGACGGCGCCGGACTCGTCGTCACCGCCGGCGCGCTGCTGATCCTCAGCGTGGTCATGTCGCTCCTGCTGCTCGTCCCGATCAACAACCAGAGCAAGACGTGGACCACCGAGAACCGGCCCGCCGACTGGAAGGAGCAGATGAACCGCTGGGACCGCTTCCACTACGTCCGCGTCGCCGTCATCGTCGCCGCCTTCGCCCTGTTGGTCACCGCCCTCGCCTGAGCCCGCGGGTGGACACCACGCCGACGGCGCACGCGTCGGGGACCGCGCCCGGGCCCGTCACGGCTTCACGGGCGGGGCGCCCCTCAACCCCACTGCTCGATGCCGAGCTTCACCACCAGCGCCCCGACCACCGTCAGCAGCACGGCGCGGACGAATCCGCTGCCCTTGCTGAGGGCCATCCGGGCCCCGATCATCGCGCCGGCCAGGTTGAAGGCCGCCATCAGGGCGGCGAGTTGCCACAGCACCATGCCCTGGTACGCGAACATCGCCAGCGCCCCGGCGTTCGTGCAGCAGTTGACGATCTTGGCGGTGGCCGAGGCGGTGACCAGGTCGAGGTGGAGCAGCGCGGTGAGGGCCAGTACGAGGAAGGTGCCGGTGCCGGGGCCGATGAGGCCGTCGTAGAAGCCGATGCCGAGGCCCGCGAGGCCGATGGCCAGGAGTACCCGGTGTCGACTCACGGGCGCGGTGGACGGGGCGGCGCCGAAGCCCGGCTTGAAGATGACCACGCCCGCGACCACGACGAGCACGCCCATGATCAGGGGGCGGAGCGCGTCCCTGCTGATCCCGCCGGCCAGCGCGGCGCCACCCATCGACCCGACGAGCGCGGCGAGGCCGATCCGGACGGCGAGCTTCACGTTCACCGGCGCCTTGCGCACGTACGTCACGGCGGCGCCCGCGGTGCCGACGATGGCCACGGCCTTGTTCGTACCGAGCACGGTGGCGGGATGGGCGTTCGGCAGGCCCAGCAGCAGGGCGGGCAGGAGCAGCAGGCCGCCGCCGCCCACCACCGCGTCGATCCAGCCGGCCGCGGCGGCGGCCACGCAGAGGACGACGATCATGGTCGTGGATATGTCAGGCACGGCCTCGACCCTAGGCAACGGATGGGTGCACGAACCATCAATCGCCGGAAACTTGCGCAAAGGTTGAGCTTTGCCGGGCCGGCGCCCGGTCGGGAGCCACCGGCGACGCCGGGTCCACGGCCGCCGTCAGCGCGCTGGCGGCCAGCACGCTCGCCGGCCCCAGCCCGGCGGCGAGTCGCCGAGCAGGCGGTACGGACGCCGGCGCGGCCACCCCGGCCCGCAGGGCCGAGGGGCGGCGCGGCTTGCGGTGCCGGGCCGCGGCGGCGGGTGCGGGGGCGGCGGGCACGGACACGGGCAGGGCGACGTGCAGCGGGTGACGCATGGCGCGTTGGCCTCTCGGGAACGACGGGCTCAGGAGCCGCGGGACGGGACGGGCGGCGTGACGGGCCGGCCTGGCGGAGGGACAGGGGCGGGCGGGACGGCCCTGGAGGGCAGGACGGGGGGGGCCGGGCGCGGGGCTCAGAAGCTGAAGCACTCGCTGTGCACGCGCCCGGCCGGCACCCCGGCGCGCAGCACCGCCGCCCGGGTCGCGTCCGACATCCCCGGCGGCCCGCACAGGTACACGTCGTGCTCCACCAGGTCGGGCACCAGCGTCAGCAGCGACCGCGGGGCCAGCGGGTCGTGGGCGTCGTCGGAGCGTCCGAGCAGGTAGTGCAGCCCGGCCTGTCGCTCGGCGGCGATGGCCTCCAGTTCGGCGCGCAGCACGAGCTGTTCCTCCGCGCCGGCCCGGTAGAGCAGAGTGATGTCCCCGGGGCCGCCGGGCAGCGTCTCGAAGAGGGCCCGCATCGGGGTGATGCCGACACCGCCCGCGATCAGCAGCACCTTGGGCCGGGTCCGTCGCGCGGCGGTGAGCGCCCCGAACGGCCCGGTGGCCAACACCCGTGTGCCGGGCCGCAGTCGGCGGATCCGGCGGGAGTGCCCGCCGACCGCCTTGACGGTGATGCGGAGCGTGTCGCCGCGCACCGGAGCGGACAGCGAGAACGGCAGGGCGGTGTACCAGAGCCGCCGCTGGAGGAACCTCCAGCGCAGGAACTGGCCCGGTTCCGCGCGCAGTTCGGCCAGGTGTTGCCCGTACATGACGACGGAGACCACCCCGGGGCCCTCCACCCGCACCTCGGCCACCCGCAGCGCGTGCCGCAGGGCCTGCCGTACGGGACCACCGCGCGGTACCAGACCAGCAGGACGGCGACGACGGCGTGGGCGAGGGCCCAGAACCAGGCGGCGAGCGCCAGGTCGGGGCCGGCGAGCTGGTGGCCGAAGGCCGGCGCGGCGGCGAGGTACGCCGTCAGGTGTGCCCCGCGCCAGGTCTCGTGCGGGATCCGGCGGCGTACCGCGCGCGCGGAGGTGACGCCGACGGCGGCCAGCAGCACGGTGCCCGCGCAGGCGGCGGCGAGCGCCGGGTAGCCGAGCAGCCCCCCGGCGGCGGAGAGCACGTCGATCCCCCGGTACGCGGCGTACCCGAGGAGGGCGAGGAGGCCGTGCGCGAAGCACAGCAGCAGTACGTGGCGCCCGCCCAGCGCGTGCCAGCGCGCGAGCCGGTCGGCGCCCACGCCGTGCTCGACGGCCGGTACCCGGGCCATCAGGAACAGCATCGCGAGGATCCCGTACCCGGCGAGCAGGCCGCTCAGGTGCGCGGCGGTGGCGAAGAGCGCGTCGAGCCGGGCCGAGGGGTGCACCTGGGCCGCCCACAGCAGGACGACCAGCCCGGCCCCGCCCGGCAAACCGCCCTTGACCCGCCCCGCCGCATCTCGCATGGCGCTCACGCTGGGCGGCCGGCGGGCCGGTTTCGGGGGCGCGCGGGCAGCCGACGTGATCCTTAAGGCGGCCTTGAGGAACGCCTCACCGACCCTTAACCCCGGTGCTGAGGTGCGCGTTCCGTCCGGGTAACAACGGCGATGCGGCGGGGAAACAGCGGCCGCGCACGCTCGTGCCATGACGGCGGAGCGGCAGCGCACGGCGGTGATCCGCAGCGGCCCGTCCCCCCTGCCCACCGACCCGCCCACCGACGACGGAGGCTCCCGATCATGGCCGCAGCCACGCCCACGCCCACCCCCGCCATCGTGCTCATCGGCCACGGCATGGTCGGGCAGCGCTACCTGGAGGCCCTCGCCGAGCGCGGGGCCACGGCCACACACAGCGTCACCGTGCTCTGCGAGGAGCCCCGGCCCGCCTACGACCGGGTCCACCTGACCTCGTACTTCTCCGGCAGCAGCCCCGAGGACCTGTCGATGGTCCCGGACGGGTTCATGGCCGAGCACGGGATCGACCTGCACCTGGGCGACCCGGCCGAGCGCATCGACCGCGAGGCCCGCACCGTGGTGTCCCGCTCGGGCCGGGTGTTCCCGTACGACGTGCTCGTCCTGGCCACCGGCAGCTTCCCCTTCGTGCCGCCGGTCCCCGGTCACGACGCCCCCGGCTGCTTCGTGTACCGCACCATCGAGGACCTGCTGGCCATCGAGGAGTACGCGAAGACCCGTACCGCGGGCGCCGTCGTCGGCGGCGGGCTCCTCGGGCTGGAGGCCGCTGGCGCCCTCCAGGGCCTGGGGCTGGTCACCCGCATCGTGGAGTTCGCCCCGCGCCTGATGCCCGTGCAGATCGACGACGGCGGCGGCGGGGCACTGCTGCGCACCATCGAGAACATGGGGCTGACGGTGCACACCGGCGTCGGCACCCAGGAGGTGCTCACCGGCGAGGACGGCTCGGTGACCGGCATGAGGCTGTCCGACGGATCCACCGTGGACACGGAACTGGTGGTCTTCTCCGCCGGCGTCCGCCCCCGCGACGGGCTGGCCCGCGACAGCGGGCTGACCGTCGGGGAGCGCGGCGGGATCGGCGTCGACGCCCGCTGCCGCACCTCCGACCCGCGCGTCTACGCCATCGGCGAGTGCGCGCTGGCCTCCGACGGCCGGGTCTACGGGCTGGTCGCCCCGGGGTACGAGATGGCCGAGACGGCCGCCGACGACCTGCTCGGCCGGGAGAAGGAGTTCACCGGCGCCGACCTGTCCACCAAGCTCAAGCTGCTCGGCGTGGACGTGGCCTCCTTCGGGGACGCGCACGGCACCACCCCGGGCTGCCTCGACGTCGTCTACTCCGACGCCCGGTCGGGCGTCTACAAGAAGCTGGTCGTCGCCCCCGACGGGGTGCTGCTCGGCGGGGTCCTGGTCGGGGACGCGGACGCGTACGGGCTGCTGCGCCCGCTCACCGGCAGCGTGCCGCCCGTCACCCCCGAGCAGTTGGTGCTGCCGGCGGGGGCCGGCGCGCCCGTCGCGCTCGGCCCGTCGGCGCTCCCGGACGGCGCGGTGATCTGCTCCTGTCACAACGTCACGAAGAAGGCGATCGCCGACTGCGCCGACCTGCCCGAGGTCAAGAAGTGCACCAAGGCGGGCACGGGCTGCGGCAGTTGCCTCAAGGTCATCGGACAGCTGCTGCCGGCCGCCGCCGACAAGGGACTGTGCGGCTGCTTCCCGTTCAGTCGGGCCGAGTTGTACGAGATCGTCCGCACCCGCCGGCTGACCTCGTACCGGGAGATCCTGGACGCCCACGGCCGCGAGGGCGCCCGGGGCGGCGACGGCTGCGAGGTCTGCAAGCCGACCGTCGGATCGATCATCGCCTCCCTGGCCCCCACGCTCGGCGCGAGCGGCTACGTCCTCGACGGGGAGCAGGCCGCCCTCCAGGACACCAACGACCACTTCCTGGCGAACCTGCAGCGCAACGGCTCGTACTCCGTCGTCCCGCGCATCCCCGGCGGTGAGATCACCCCCGACAAGCTGATCGTGATCGGCGAGGTGGCCCGCGACTTCGGCCTCTACACGAAGATCACCGGCGGGCAGCGCATCGACCTCTTCGGGGCGAGCGTGGACCAGCTCCCGCGGATCTGGGCACGGCTGGTGGACGCGGGCTTCGAGTCGGGGCACGCCTACGGCAAGGCCCTGCGGACGGTGAAGTCCTGTGTCGGGCAGACCTGGTGCCGCTACGGGGTGCAGGACAGCGTCCGGATGGCCATCGACCTGGAGCTGCGCTACCGGGGCCTGCGGGCCCCCCACAAGCTGAAGTCGGCGGTGTCCGGCTGCGCCCGCGAGTGCGCGGAGGCCCAGAGCAAGGACTTCGGGGTCATCGCCACCGCGAGCGGCTGGAACCTCTACGTCGGCGGCAACGGCGGGGCCACCCCGCGCCACGCCGACCTGCTGGCCCAGGACCTGTCCGACGCCGAACTCGTCCGGCTCATCGACCGGTTCCTGATGTTCTACATCCGCACGGCCGACCGGCTGGAGCGCACCTCCACCTGGCTGGAGCGGCTGGAGGGCGGCCTCGACCACCTGCGGGACGTGATCGTGCACGACTCGCTCGGGCTGTGCGCGGAGCTGGAGGCCCTGATGGCCGACCACGTCGCGCACTACCGCGACGAATGGGCCGAGACGCTCCGGGACCCGGAGCGTCTGGGCCGGTTCGTGTCCTTCGTCAACGCCCCCGGCGCCCCCGACCCGACGGTGCGCTTCGTACCCGAACGCGACCAGGTCAAGCCCGACCTGGCGATCCTGACCCTGGAGCCCGTGGGAGGCACCCGATGACCGTGGAACTGAGGCTGGACGATCACTGGCTCGCCGTGTGCGAGCTGTCCTCGCTCGTGCCGGGGCGCGGCGTCGCGGCGCTGCTGCCCGACGGGAGCCAGGTCGCGGTGTTCGTCGACCGCGCGGGGCGCCCGTACGCCATCGGCAACCAGGACCCCTTCACCGGCGCGCACGTGTTGTCGCGGGGGCTGGTGGGGTGCGCGCGGGGCAGGGCGTTCGTGGCGTCGCCCCTGCTGAAACAGCGTTTCGACCTGGAATCGGGGCGCTGCCTGGACGACGAGGAGGTGGCGGTCCGGACCTACCCGGTGCGGACCACCGCGACCTCCGCGAACCCTGCGCCGCCGGCGACCTGCGAGGCGCCCGCGACCTGCGCGCCCGCGGCGACGCCCGCCGCCGCGTTCGCGCCGTCCGCCGAGAGTGTCACGGTCCCCGTCTGAGGTCAGCCCTGGATCATCGCCGGGTCCATCCACATGATCTCCCAGGTGTGGCCGTCGAGGTCCTCGAAGGCGCGGCCGTACATGGTGCCGTAGTCCTGGGCGGCGCGCGGCTCGGTGGCGCCCGCGCCGAGGGCCCCGTCGACCAGCTCGTCCACCGCGGCGCGGCTCTCGGCGCTCAGACACAGCAGCACCTCGGTGCTGGTGGAGGTGTCGGTGATGGCCTTGTGGGTGAAGTCCTTGAAGCGGGCCTCGGTGAGGAGCATCGCGACGATCGTGTCGCTGATGACCATGGAGGCGCAGTTCTCGTCGCTGAACTGGGCGTTGAAGGAGTAGCCGAGCTTGCCCCAGAAGGCCTTGCTGGCGTCGAGGTCCTTGACCGGCAGGTTGACGAAGATCATGGTGGAGGACATCTCGGTCTCTCTTCTCTCGCTGGGCGCGTGGCGGTTTCGCTGCGTTCGAGGGATAGACCGCGGGCGCCGCGGAAACTCATCGGTCCCGGCGAGAACTTTCCGAAACTCCTCGTACGGGGGACGCGAGCGCGGGCCGGACGACCCTCCGGGGCGCCGTCGCGAGGGGGCCGCGTCCGGCGCCGCCGAGCCCCCGAAGTCCCCGGCCGGGGGATTGACCTCGCGCAGGTCGCTCCCGCGTCATGAGGAATTGACGTCACGTCAACTCGACGCCTCTAGGTTCCTCGACGCGTGCGACCTCGCCGCCCACCCGGACGACGAGGCCCTCTCCCTCAGGAGTGACCGTGGAACGTCGTACCTTCCTGCGCGGCGCCGTCATCGGCTCCTCGGCCGCCGCCTTCGCCGGCACGCTGACGCACAGGGCCGCCTACGCCGCCCCCGCCCAGCCCGGCGCCGGACCGTACGGGGCGCTCGGCGCGGCCGACGCCAACGGCATCATGCTGCCCGCCGGTTTCGGCAGCCGCGTCGTCGCCCGCTCCGGGCAGGCCGTCGGCGGCACCTCGTACACCTGGCACCAGGCTCCCGACGGCGGCGCCTGCTTCGCCGACGGCACCGGCTGGATCTACGTGTCGAACTCGGAGATCAACCCGAGCGGCGGCGCGAGCGCCGTGCGGTTCGACGCCGCCGGCACCGTCACCGGCGCCTACCGGATCCTCTCCGGCACCCGGCAGAACTGCGCCGGCGGCAAGACCCCCTGGAACACCTGGCTGTCCTGCGAGGAGGTCGACCGCGGCTACGTGTACGAGACCGACCCGTACGGGATCAACGCCTCCGTCCAGCGGCCCGCACTGGGCCGCTTCAAGCACGAGGCGGCCGCCGCCGACCCCGTCCGCAAGGTGATCTACCTGACCGAGGACGAGACGAACGGCTGCTTCTACCGCTTCGTCCCCACCACCTGGGGCAACCTCTCCGCCGGCACCCTCCAGGTCCTCAAGGCCGGCAGCGCCGCCTCGGGCTCCTTCACCTGGGCCACCGTCCCCGACCCGGACGGCTCCCCGACCGTCACCCGCAGCCAGGTCTCCGGCGCCAAGAAGTTCAACGGCGGCGAGGGCTGCCACTACGCCGACGACACGGTCTGGTTCACCACCAAGGGCGACAACCGGGTCTGGCGGTTGAACCTCGCCGCCGGCACCTACGAGTTGGCCTACGACGACTCGCTGGTCCCCGGCGGGGCGGCCCCGCTGACCGGCGTGGACAACGTCACCGGGTCCTCGTACGGGGACCTGTACGTCGCCGAGGACGGCGGCAGCATGGAGATCTGTGTGATCACCCCGGACGACGTGGTGGCCCCCTTCCTGCGGATCACCGGCCAGTCCTCCTCGGAGATCACCGGCCCGGCCTTCTCCCCCGCGGGCGACCGCCTGTACTTCAGCAGCCAGCGCGGCACGAGCGGCAGCTCCGCCGGCGGCATCACCTACGAGGTCTCGGGCCCCTTCCGCGTGTAGGGCCCGGCCGCCGGCGCTCCGGCGGGCGGACTCCGGTCCCCCGCGGCCGCCGGCCGGGTGCGACCCCGGCCGGTCCGGACGCACCGGGCCTCAGGACGCCACGGCTCCGCCCTTGAGCAGGGCCGCGCCCAGCGGGGTCACCGTGTGCAGCACGGCGTTGCCCCGGCGCAGGGTGGTGACCAGGCCCGCCTCGCGCATCACACAGGCGTGCTGGCTCGCCGAGGCCAGGGAGACCCCGGCCCGGCGGGCCAGTTCACTCGTGGTGGCGCCGTCGCCGATGGCCCGCAGCACCACCGAGCGGGTGTGCCCGACCAGCTTGCCCAGGGTGCGCTGGCGGTGCTCCTCGACCG
This sequence comes from Streptomyces sp. H27-H5, assembly GCF_026627505.1. Lineage (GTDB taxonomy): Bacteria > Actinomycetota > Actinomycetes > Streptomycetales > Streptomycetaceae > Streptomyces. The sequence goes on from NZ_JAPNLK010000017.1 coordinate 111,700, forward strand.
GCCGGGTGACCTCGCCCCCGGGTGTCGTCGAGGCGAGCTGGGCCGCCGCGGGGTAGACGAGCACCGGGGGCAGTTCCGGGTCCTGCAGGGTCACCGCCGTGCGCCGGCAGAAGAAGGACGGCTGGAGCAGCAGCCCGCGCCCCCGCAGCCGCACGTCCCGGTCCACGGGGTAGTCGCACTCCAGGACCGGGGCGCGCCAGCGCAGCATCGGCGGCAGCGAGGCCAGCAGTTCGTCCGCGCCGCCGTCCAGCAGGTCCCGGCCCCGGGCGGCCCGCTCGGCCTCGATCTGCGCCTGGATGTGCGTCCAGTACGGCTCGACGGCCGCCCGGTGGTACCCGCGGAGCTCCGCCAGCAGCCTCGGCAGGTGCTTGGTCCCGCCGTCCATGAACTCCCGCAGGCGTCGCGGAACCATGGTGTCGGCGCCGTCGCTCACGCCCGAGGGCATGCCGAAGGCAGCCCCGAAGCCGCCTCCCGAACCCAGCAACGTCAGCTCCCGCCGCATGCGTTCGGGACGGATCCCGCGCAGCGCGTCGAGGCCCACGTCCCACCCGTACTGACCCTCTACCGGAGTCAGGAAATCCGGGAAATAACCACGCCCCGGTATCAGCGCGCCGAGGAGCCTTGTTTCACCATTCAACCGGCTCCGGGTTTCCGTACGCCATTCACCGAACAGCCGGGCATCGCGCCGGTCCCTTAAACGGTGAAAACTGAGAATCGTTTCCCACAACGCATCGGGACGTGCTGCCATCCGTACGCGTGCGAGATCCACTCCCGTGAAATGGATACGAAGCACCGAACCCCCACCTGTGCAACCGCAATCCCCCCGCCCCATGAGTATGCATGCCGTCACACGTGGTCACCACGCCCTTTCGGCCACAGTTGAAACCCCTTTCGGCGGGGGCGTGACAACCGAAATCCTGTACTCCGCCGGGCACACTCCAGTGCGACCGAAACGCTCCGTGAAGGCCGTGGGGGGCTTTGCGGGGCCTGGCGGTCGGTCGCACCGGGAAGCGCCGACGTGTCCGGCGGATAGGCGGCAGGCGGTGGACGGGTGGGGATCCGTCCACCGCCTGGTGCCGTAAAGGCCCGGTGAATATGCGTGGTGCGAAAGCAGGCCGCGCCCGGCCCCGGTGGTCAGGAATCCCGGGGACGGGCGCGGTCTTGGGAACCGGTTCGACTCGGAAGGGTTCGTGCCCGACCGAGCCGTTCCGGAACCCGGCTCAGGGAGGACTCAGCGGCTGTCCGAGCCCTTGGATTCGGCGGCCGCACGGCCCGCTTCCAGGCGCGCCACCGGGATCCGGAACGGCGAGCAGGAGACGTAGTCCAGACCGACCTCGTGGAAGAAGTGCACCGACTCGGGGTCGCCGCCGTGCTCGCCGCACACGCCGAGCTTGAGGTCGGGGCGGGTGGCCCGGCCGGCCTCGACGGCGCTGCGGACCAGCGCGCCCACGCCGTCCTTGTCGATGGTCTCGAAGGGCGAGACCCCGAAGATGCCCTTCTCCAGGTACGCGGTGAAGAAGCTGGCCTCGACGTCGTCGCGGGAGAAGCCCCACACCGTCTGGGTCAGGTCGTTCGTGCCGAAGGAGAAGAACTGCGCGGCCTCGGCGATCTGACCGGCGGTCAGCGCGGCGCGCGGCAGCTCGATCATGGTGCCGATGCTCAGCTTGAGGCGGGTGCCGGTGGCGGCCTCGACCTCGGCGATGACCTGGTCGGCCTCGTCGCGGACGATCTCCAGCTCCTGGACGGTGCCGACGAGCGGGACCATGATCTCGGCGCGCGGGTCGCCCTTGGCGTTCTTGCGCTCGGCGGCGGCCTCGGCGATCGCCCGGACCTGCATCTTGAACAGACCCGGGATGACCAGGCCGAGGCGGACGCCGCGCAGGCCCAGCATGGGGTTCTGCTCGTGCAGCTTGTGCACGGCCTGGAGCAGGCGCAGGTCGTTCTCGTTGGCGTCCTTGCGGGACTCGGCGAGGGCGACGCGGACCGACAGCTCGGTGATGTCGGGCAGGAACTCGTGCAGCGGCGGGTCCAGGAGGCGGACGGTGACGGGCAGTCCGTCCATCGCCTCGAACAGCTCGACGAAGTCCTTCTTCTGCAGCGGCAGCAGGGCACTGAGTGCCTCTTCGCGCTCGCCGTCGGTGTCCGCGAGGATCAGTCGCTCCACCAGTTCACGGCGCTCGCCGAGGAACATGTGCTCGGTGCGGCACAGGCCGATGCCCTGGGCGCCGAAGCGGCGGGCGCGCAGCGCGTCCTCGGCGTTGTCGGCGTTGGCGCGCACCCGCAGCCGGCGGACGCGGTCCGCGTACGCCATGATCCGGTGCACGGCGGCGACCAACTCGTCGGCGTCGTCGGCGCCGGCGTGCATGCGGCCCTCGAAGTACTCGACGACCGGGGACGGTACGACGGGTACCTCACCGAGGTAGACCTTGCCGGTGGAGCCGTCGATGGAGACGACGTCGCCCTCTTCGATGACCGTGTCGCCGACCGTCATCCGGCGGCGCTTGGTGTCGACGTCGAGCTCCTCGGCGCCGCAGACACAGGTCTTGCCCATGCCGCGGGCCACGACGGCGGCGTGCGAGGTCTTGCCGCCGCGCGAGGTCAGGATGCCCTCGGAGGCGATCATGCCGTCCAGGTCGTCCGGGTTGGTCTCGCGGCGGATCAGGATGACCTTCTCGCCCGAGCGGGACCACTTGACGGCCGTGTACGAGTCGAAGACGGCCTTGCCGACGGCCGCGCCCGGGGAGGCGGCGATGCCGCGGCCCAGCAGGGTGGTCTTGGCGTCCTCGTCGAAGCGCGGGAACATCAGCTGCGCGAGCTGGTGGCCGGTGACGCGCTGGAGCGCCTCGGCCTCGTCGATCAGGCCCTGGTCCACGAGCTGGGTGGCGATGCGGAAGGCGGCGCCCGCGGTGCGCTTGCCGACGCGGGTCTGGAGCATCCACAGCTGGCCGCGCTCGATGGTGAACTCGATGTCGCAGAGATCCTTGTAGTGGGTCTCCAGCGTCTCCATGATCGTCATGAGCTGGTCGTAGGAGGCCTTGTCGAGGCCCTCCAGGTCCGCCAGCGGGACGGTGTTGCGGATGCCCGCGACCACGTCCTCGCCCTGGGCGTTCTGCAGGTAGTCGCCGTAGACGCCCTGGTGGCCGCTGGCCGGGTCGCGGGTGAAGGCGACGCCGGTGCCGGAGTCGGGGCCCAGGTTGCCGAAGACCATGGAGCAGATGTTGACCGCGGTGCCCAGGTCGCCGGGGATGCGCTCCTGGCGGCGGTAGAGCTTGGCGCGGTCGGTGTTCCAGGAGTCGAAGACCGCCTCGACGGCGAGGTCCATCTGCTCGCGGGGGTCCTGCGGGAACTCGCGGCCGGCCTGGCTCGCGACGATCTTCTTGAACTGCTTGACGAGCTTCTTCAGGTCGGCGGCGTCGAGGTCGGTGTCGACGGTGACCTTCTTGGCGGCCTTGGCGGCCTCCAGCGCGTCCTCGAACAGCTCGCCCTCGACACCCAGGACGGTCTTGCCGAACATCTGGATGAGGCGGCGGTACGAGTCCCACGCGAAGCGCTCGTCGCCGGACTGGGAGGCGAGGCCGGTCACGGAGTCGTCGGAGAGACCGATGTTCAGGACGGTGTCCATCATGCCGGGCATCGAGAACTTCGCGCCGGAGCGCACGGAGACCAGCAGCGGGTCGTCCGACTGCCCGAGCTTCTTGCCCATCTTCGCCTCGAGGGCGGCGAGGTGCGCGCTGACCTCGTCGCGCAGCTCGGCCGGGGCCTCGCCGCTTTCGAGGTAGACCTTGCAGGCCTCGGTGGTGATGGTGAAGCCGGGGGGGACCGGAAGACCGAGGTTGGTCATCTCGGCGAGGTTGGCTCCCTTGCCGCCGAGAAGGTCCTTGAGGTCCCGGTTGCCCTCGGTGAAGTCGTAGACGAGCTTCTGATCTTTGTTTTCCGACACGGGTCTCGACTCCTCGAGGACTCGGTGGCTGCCCTGACGGCCAGGAACATACCCAGATCGAAGGCTTCTGGGTACGTCCACTTGGTCGTCATGCGGCCGTAACCACCCGTGCGCCAGCCATTCGAAAGTAACCGATGAGTAATGTGAAAGTACGAAGAGCGTTCGGATCCCGAAGACAGAGGGGTCGATCGAGGCGTGATCACGCTCGGATGAGCGATCATCGATACATTTGCGTTCAAGAGTTGAACGCACAAAGGGTGGCACCCAGTGCCACCCTTTGAAAGTCTTACCCGTGACTTCCGTGCTCATCTGAGCGAAACCTGTCCCATGCGTGGCGTATATCACGCGGCACGGAGGGCGATTTGTCAGCCTCCGGAAGTGTCCAGCTCGGCTTCCTCGCCGACCCCGGCGCAGTCGTAAGGATCGTTCAACCAGCCCTCGGGCAGGACAACCCGGTTGTTTCCGGACGTCCGGCCGCGCGGACCGTCGGCGCTCTCGGGCCAACCTTGATCCAGATCAAGCTCGCTCAGATGAGCGTCCAGCTCGGCCAGGGAAGACGTGACCGCGAGCCTGCCCCGCATCTCGGAGCCCACGGCGAAGCCCTTGAGGTACCAGGCCACGTGCTTACGGAAGTCGATCACCCCGCGCGCCTCGTCACCGATCCACTCCCCCAGCAACTGGGCATGCCGGAGCATGGTGGTCGCGACCTCGCGCAGCGTCGGCTTGTGGAAGTCCTGCGGGCGTCCCTCGAAGGCCGCCACCAGGTCGTTGAACAGCCACGGCCGCCCCAGGCAGCCGCGCCCGACGACGACTCCGTCGCAGCCGGTCTCGCGGACCATGCGCAGCGCGTCCTCGGCGCACCAGATGTCGCCGTTGCCGAGCACCGGGATCTCCGGCACGTGCTCCTTGAGCCGCGCGATGGCGTCCCAGTCGGCGGTGCCGCCGTAGTGCTGGGCGGTGGTGCGCCCGTGCAGGGCGATGGCGGTCACGCCCTCCTCGACGGCGATCCGACCGGCGTCGAGGTAGGTGAGGTGGTCGTCGTTGATGCCCTTGCGCATCTTCATGGTGACGGGCAGGTCCCCGGCGCCGGCGACGGCCTCGCGCAGGATCGCGCGCAGCAGGTTCCGCTTGTACGGGAGGGCGGAGCCGCCACCCTTGCGGGTGACCTTGGGGACGGGGCAGCCGAAGTTGAGGTCGATGTGGTCGGCCCGGTCCTCTTCGACGATCATGCGGACGGCCTTGCCGACCGTGACGGGGTCCACCCCGTACAGCTGAATCGAGCGAGGTTTCTCGGTCTCGTCGAAGTGGATCAGTTGCATGGTCTTGTCGTTGCGCTCGACCAGGGCGCGGGTCGTGATCATCTCGCTCACGAACAGCCCCTTGCCGCCCGAGAACTCGCGGCAGAGAGTACGGAACGGGGCATTGGTGATGCCTGCCATCGGCGCGAGCACCACCGGGGGCTGCACGGTGTGCGGGCCGATCGCGAGAGGCGGGGGAAGCGTGGTCATCCGCCCATTGTCGCATCACGCATGTCGTTAGTTAGTCGTACTATCGGCAGCATGCGTGACTTGAGCCCCAGGCGGCGCACTCTCGTCTTGGCGATCTGCTGCATGAGCCTCCTCATCGTCAGTCTCGACACCACCGTCCTCAACGTTGCCCTGCCCGCCATCCGGCACGACCTGGACGCCTCGGTCGCGGGGATGCAGTGGACGATCGACGCGTACACCCTCGTACTGGCCTCGTTGCTGATGCTGGCGGGATCCACCGGGGACCGGCTCGGGCGCCGCAGGATCTTCTCCCTCGGGCTGGTGCTCTTCACCGCGGGTTCCCTGCTGTGTTCGCTCGCACCGAGCCTGGAATGGCTGATCGTCTTCCGCATGCTCCAGGCCGTGGGCGGCTCGATGCTCAACCCGGTCGCCATGTCGATCATCACCAACACCTTCACCGACCCGAAGGGACGCGCCCGCGCCATCGGCGTGTGGGGCGCCGTCGTCGGCATCTCGATGGCCGCCGGCCCGCTGATCGGCGGGCTGCTCGTGGACTCGGTCGGCTGGCGCTCCATCTTCTGGCTCAACCTGCCGATCGGATTGCTCGCCCTCGTCTTGACCCTGCGCTACGTCCCCGAGTCCCGGGCCGAGCACGCGCGCCGCCCGGACCCAGTGGGCCAGCTCCTCGTCATGGCGCTGCTGGGTTCGGTGACGTACGGGATCATCGAGGCCCCGGCCGCCGGTTGGACCTCGCCGCTGGTCATCGGCTGCGCGCTGACCGCCGCGGTCACCCTGGTGTGGCTGCTGCTGCACGAGAGCCGCCGGGCGGAGCCGCTGATCGACCCCCGGTTCTTCCGCAGCGCCCCCTTCAGCGGAGCGACGGTGATCGCCGTGAGCGCCTTCGCCGCGATGTCCGGGTTCCTCTTCCTGAACACCCTCTACCTCCAGGACGTGCGCGAACTCGACGCCCTCGGCGCGGGGCTGTACATGCTGCCGATGGCCGCGATGGCCTTCCTCTGCGCGCCCGTGTCCGGGCGGCTCCTGGCCCGCTCCGGGCCGCGGCTGCCGCTGGCGATCGCCGGCGTGACGATGGCGGCGAGCGGGCTGCTCTTCGCGGCGTTCTCGGCCGAGACCTCGACGCCGCTGATGTTCGCCGGCTACGTGCTCTTCGGGCTCGGCTTCGGCATGGTCAACGTGCCGATCACCAACACGGCCGTCTCCGGGATGCCGCGCGCCCAGGCGGGAGTGGCCGCGGCGGTGGCGTCGACCAGCCGGCAGACCGGCGCGACCCTGGGCGTCGCCGTGATCGGCGCCGTCCTGGCGGCCGGCACGTCGGGCGGCGCGGCCTTCGCGGAGGCGACCCGGCCCGCCTGGTGGATCATCACGCTCTGCGGGGTGTCGGTCCTCGCGGTCGGCCTCCTGACCACCGGTTCCTGGGCCCGCGCGACGGCCCTGCGCACGGCGAGCACCCTGGAGGCCCCGAGCCAAAACGTCGGTTCGCGGGTCTCGTAGGCCGTCACTTTCGCATCTTGCCGGGGCCGCGGTGTCCGGCACCGCGGCCCTGACCGACAAGATCCGAAAGAGACGACCCAGGTCCTGTAGTACGGCGGGTGCCCGGCGGCTATTCCCCGCACTCGAAGTCGTCGGCGTGCGAGTCGATCCGGGCCAGGAGCGCGCGCAGGGCTTCCCGGTCGGCCTCGGACAGACCGGAGAACAGGCCCAGCTCGACGGCGTCGAGGGCCGCGTTCGTCTCACCGAGGACGGTCGAGCCGGTGGCCGTGATGGCCACGTTGTGGCGGCGGCGGTCGGCCGGGTCGCGGCGGCGTTCCACCAGACCGTCGCGCTCCAGGTCGTTGAGGATCCCGACGAGCACGCTCGGGTCCACCTCCAGTCGGGCCGCGAGTGACCGCTGGCCCACGGGTCCGGTCTCCAGGTGCATCAGCGTCATGGCGTGCCGGGGGGTGAGCCCGGCCGCGCTGAGCGCCTTCTTCATGCGGGTCTGGGTGACCGATCCGTGCCAGGCGAGGAGCAGGCCCAGCCGCTGCGGCGGGTTCGAGGCGTCCTGTGCTGCCGTCATGCCCATATCGTAGCGCTCACAAAATGATTGCGATCATCCGATCGTTGATGCTATTCAATGGTTCTATACATTCGACCTTTGGAGTGCACCATGTTCATTGGCTACGTCGTCGTCGCCGGCCTGCTCGCCCTCGTGCTCGCCGCGTCGGCGACCCTCACCTTCCTTCGCAACGAGACGATCCTCGCGAACATGCGGAAGGTGGCGGTGCCCGATTCCCTCCTGCCGGTCCTGGCCGCACTGAAGGCCGCCGGCGCGGTGGGGCTGGTCGCGGGCATGTGGGTGGCGCCGCTCGGCGTCGCCGCCGCAATCGGCGTGACCCTCTACTTCATCGGTGCGGTCGCGAGCCACCTGCGCGTCAAGCACTACGACCTCGCCCCGGCCGCCGTCCTCACGCTGCTCTCGGCGGCGGCCCTGGCCCTGCGCCTCGCCTCCTGACCCACCCCGGCCCGGATCCGACAACCCTTCACGCTGACGAGTGACAGATATTGAAATCTGTCACCCGTCATGCCATTGTCTTTTCATGACCACTCACCAGAACGCTCCCCTCACCCCTCACCCCTCCCGCCGCCTCGGTGCCACCGGCCCCTCCGTCTTCCCGCTGGGACTGGGCTGCATGGGCATGTCCGCCCTGTACGGCGAGGCCGACCGGAGCGAGTCGATCGCCACCATCCACGCCGCCCTGGACGCGGGCGTCACCCTGCTCGACACCGGTGACTTCTACGGCATGGGCCACAACGAACTGCTGATCAACGAGGCCCTGCGCACCGCGCCCGCCGCGGCCCGCGAGCAGGCGCTGACGAGCGTGAAGTTCGGCGCCCTGCGCACGGTCGAGGGCGGCTTCGCCGGTTACGACGGCCGGCCCGACGCCGTCCGGAACTTCCTCGCCTACTCCCTCCAGCGGCTCGGCCGGGACCACGTCGACGTCTACCGGATCGCCCGCGTGGACCCGGACGTCCCCATCGAGGAGACGATCGGCGCCATCGCCGAGGCCGTCCAGGCCGGACACGTACGACACATCGGCCTCTCGGAGGTCGGCGCGGAGACCCTGCGCCGGGCCGCCGCCGTCGCTCCGATCTCCGACCTCCAGATCGAGTACTCGCTGATCTCGCGGGGCATCGAGGAGAAGATCCTGCCGACCGCCCGCGAGCTGGGCATCGGCGTCACCGCGTACGGGGTGCTCTCCCGGGGCCTGATCAGCGGCCACTTCGGCCGCGACCGGGCGCTCGCCCCCGGCGACTTCCGCGGGATGAGCCCCCGCTTCCAGGGCGACAACCTCGACCGGAACCTCGACCTGGTGGACGCCCTGCGCAAGGTCGCCGACAGCAAGGGCGTGAGCGTCGCCCAGATCGCCATCGCCTGGGTTCTCGCGCGCGGGGAGGACATCGTGCCGCTGGTCGGCGCCCGCCGCCGGGACCGCCTCGACGAGGCCCTGGGCGCCCTGGACGTGGAGCTGACCGCCGCCGACCTGACCGCCATCGAGGAGGCGGTCCCGGCCGGGGCCGCGGCCGGCGATCGGTACCCGGAGGCCCAGATGGCCCACCTCGACAGTGAGCACTGACCCGGCTGTACGGTCGTACCCATGCCCCCCGCTGCTGCCGAGCCCCTGACTCCCGAGCGCATCCTCGAAACCACCGAGGACGTGTTGCGGCGCTTCGGCCCCACCAAGGCCACCGTGGTGGACGTGGCGCGCGCGCTGGGCGTCAGCCACGGCAGCGTGTACCGCCACTTCCCGTCGAAGGCGGCGCTGCGCGAGGCCGTCACGGACCGCTGGCTCGCCAAGAGCATCGTGATGCTGGAGGAGATCGCCTCGGCCCCCGCCGAGACGGCGCCCTCCAAGCTGGAGTCGTGGCTGGAGGCCCTCTTCGAGGCCAAGCGCAAGAAGGCGGGCGCCGACCCGGAGTTGTTCGCGACGTACACCGTGCTCCTCGCCGAGAACAGCGGCGTGGTGGACCGGCATCTGAGCGAGCTGATCGAGCAGTTGGTCCGGATCATCGCCGACGGGGTCGAGGCCGGGACACTGGCCGCGCCCGACGTGCCGGCGGCGGCGCGGGCCGTGTTCGACGCCACGGGCCGGTTCCATGACCCGCAGTACGCCGCCGACTGGCTCTCCCCGACCATCCTCCCGGAGTTCGAGGCGGTCACCTCGCTCGTCATCCGGGGCCTGCGCGCCTGACCCGACCTCCCCGGATCGCCGGCCCCCTCGCCCGGCGGCTCGATCCGGCAGCCATTGATCCGGCGGCTCCGATGGTCCGGTCGTCGCTGATCCGGGTAATTCGGAACAGGTGGCTCCGTTCGACTTGGTGATCATTTGAGCCGGAGAACCCTGTCCCCGGTCGCGGCCCTGCCCTACGTTCCCCGAGACACCGTCAGGTACTTCTCAGGGGGAAGCATGTCCGCTCCACAGCCTCAGGGCGCCCGCCCCGCGCCACCCGCGCGGTCGGGCGGCGCCGCGGCGCTCGGCTGGGTTCTGACCATCGGGCTCAACGTGGTCGCGCCGATCATCACCTACAACCAGTTGCACGATCACGGCTGGAGGGAGTTCGACGCGCTGCTGATCAGCAGCGCGTGGCCCGTCCTCGACAGCGCGATCCACCTGGCCTGGCGTCGCAAGGTCGACGAGTTCGCGATCGTCACCCTGGTCTTCCTGGTGATCACGGCGGCCGTCTCGCTGATCGGCGCGCACTCGGCCCGGGCCCTGTTGATCAAGGACTCGGGGGTGACGGGGCTGTTCGGGGTCCTCTGCCTCGTCACGCTGCTCGCACCGAGGCCGCTGATGTTCTACTTCGGCCGCAAGTTCGCCACGGACGGGACTCCCGAGAGCACGGCCTGGTGGAACGGCCTGTGGCAGTACGAGGGCTTCCGCCGAACCATGATCGTGATGACCACGGTGTGGGGCGTGGCCTACCTGGTCGAGGCCGGGATCCGCATCGCCCTGACCTACGCGCTCGACACCGACACGATGGTGGTCCTCAGCCCCGTCATGATCTACACGGTGCTCGGCCTGCTGGGCGTCTGGACCGCCCTCTACGGCAAGCGTTCGCAGGCGGAGGGCGAACGGCGCGCCGCCGAGACGGCCGCGGCCGCGCAGCCCGCCGGGGCCGCGCAGGCCTGAGGGGCGCCCCCCGGGGACGGAGAACGCCGGTGGCCCGGTGCGCACTGCGCACCGGGCCACCGGCGTTTCGGCGAAGCCGCGACGTCGAAGCCGCCGACCGGCGGCGGCCCGGGTCCGAGAGGGCCCGAGCCGACGACAGGACCTAGTGCTGCTCCGCGAAAGTTCGTGGAGGGGGGTTCAGGCTTCCTGGAGGGGGCTGGCGGCGTAGGTCCACTTGAAGGGGCGGGCGGTCTCGTTCCGTTTGATCATGTAGTCGTCCATCTTGGCGA
>NZ_JAPNLK010000180.1 GCF_026627505.1 Streptomyces sp. H27-H5
CCGTGTGCCGGACCGAAGCCGGGTCGTCCGAGGACCGCTTCCCGCAGGATGCCTGCGCGCTCACACAGCGTCACCAATCCAGCCACGCCCAACCGGCAAAGGACCTGCGACGCGCTGCACTAGGCAACGCGAACGAAGTCGGGGGCGGGAACCGTGTCGAAGCTGACCGGGTGGTGGAAGAACCGCAGCAGCGCGGGGAAGGTCGAGCTGTACACACGCTGGTCGTTCCACCTCTTCGTGGCGATCGAGATCCTGACCTTCGGACTCGGCGGCCTGGTCCTCGGCCCGCGGGACGTGCCGGGCTCCGCCGAAGTGGGCCTGCTGGTGCTGATGTGCGTGCACTCCGTGCTCGTCGGGTTCCTCTCCTCCCGGGCGCTGGACTGGCTGGTGGGGCGCCGGGACCGGCCCGTGTGGGTGGCGGTGGCGACGGTGGCCGTGACGGCCTTCGGATGTGTCGCGGTCCTCGTCCTGCGCCGGACCGGGCACGTCGACGAGACCGTCGCCCCGATGCTGGTGACGGGCATGACCTGCTTCGCCTCCGGCTCGCTGGTGATGTGCCTGGAGAAGGTCCGGCACATGTGGGGGGTCGCGCCGGCCCACGCCGTGGCCACCGGCCTGACGGTGGTCGCCGTGGGGCTGCCGGTACAGGAGGGCGTCGGGTATGCCATCGGGGTGCTGCTGAGCGGTCTGTTCCTCAGCCTCGCCTGTGGCTTCTCGGCGTGGCTGCTGCGGATCGTGTACGAACTCGACCGCGCCCGGGAGCTCCAGGCGCAGCTCGCGGTGGCCGAGGAACGGCTGCGGTTCGGCCGGGACCTGCACGACGTGATGGGGCGCAACCTGGCGGTCATCGCCCTCAAGAGCGAGCTGGCGGTACAACTGGCCCGGCGCGGTCGTCCCGAGGCGGTGGAGCAGATGATCGAGGTCCAGCGGATCGCCCGCGAGTCGCAGCGCGAGGTACGGGACGTCGTGCGCGGCTACCGGGAGGCGGACCTGGCGGTGGAGCTGGAGGGTGCGCGCGGGGTGCTGAGCGCGGCCGGGATGGACTGCCGGGTCGAGTTCGAGGCCCGGCGGGCCCTGCCCGTGGAGGTGCAGTCGGCCCTGGGCTGGGTGGTCCGGGAGGCGACCACCAACGTCCTGCGGCACGGCGACGCACAGAGCTGCCTGATCCGGCTGGCCGAGGCCGCCGACGGATCGGGCGCGCTGACCCTGCTGGTGGAGAACGACGGGGCCCCCGAGCTGCCGGCCGGTCCGCCCGGTTCGGGGCTGGCGGGGTTGCGCGAGCGCCTCGCGGTGGTCGACGGAACGCTGTCGGCGGGCCCCTCCGAGGGCGGCCGGTTCCGGCTGCTGGCGCGGATCCCCGAACAACGACTGACGGTGCGGGCATGAGCCCCGCGCCCACGACCGGAGGTGCGGGCGTGAACCCCGTACCCGCGACTGGAGGTGCGGGCGTGAACCCCGTACGCGTACTGCTCGCCGACGACGAGCACCTGATCCGCGGCGCCCTGGCCGCGCTGTTGGCCCTGGAGGACGATCTGCTGGTCGTCGCGGAGGCGGCGTCGGGGCCGGAGGCGCTGGCGATGGCCCGGGCGCACCGGCCGGACGTGGCGGTGCTGGACCTGCAGATGCCGGGGGCGGACGGTGTGAGTGTCGCCACATCGCTGCGGTCCGAACTCCCCGGCTGCAAGGTCATGATCGTGACCAGTCACGGCCGGCCCGGCCACCTCAAGCGGGCCCTCGCGGCGGGCGTGCGGGCCTTCGCGCCGAAGACGGTGTCGGCGCAGCGACTGGCCGAGCTGATCCGGACCGTGCACGCCGGAGGCCGTTACGTGGACCCCGAGTTGGCCGCCGACGCGATCAGCGCGGGGGACTCCCCGCTGACCGCCCGGGAGGCGGAGGTACTGGAACTCGCGGCGGACGGGGCGCCGATCGCGGAGATCGCGGAGCGGGCCTCGCTCACGCAGGGAACGGTGCGCAACTACCTGTCCTCGGCGGCGACGAAGCTGGGGGCCGAGAACCGGCACACGGCAGTGCGTCTCGCACGCCGGCGAGGTTGGGTATAGTGGGTACCGCGCTACGGCGCATGCGGACATAGCTCAGTTGGTAGAGCACCACCTTGCCAAGGTGGATGTCGCGCGTTCGAGTCGCGTTGTCCGCTCTGTACGAAGAAGCCCCCCGGTCCTCGGACCGGGGGGCTTCTTCGTGTTCGTGGGCTCTCGGTGTCCCCGGCCCGCTCGGCGGGCCGGGGAGACGGGAGGTTCAGCGGCCGGTCTTCTCGGTCCAGGTCAGGCCGGTGAGCCGCTCGTACGCCTCGATGTACTTGGCGCGGGTCTGCTCCACGACCTCCTGCGGCAGGGCCGGGGGCGGGAGTTCGCCGGTGCGGTCCCAGCCGGAGGCGGGGGAGGCCAGCCAGTCGCGGACGTACTGCTTGTCGAAGGAGGGCTGGGCGCGACCCGGCTTCCACTGGTCGGCCGGCCAGAACCGCGAGGAGTCCGGGGTCAGCACCTCGTCGGCGGCGACCAGCGTCCCGTCGGCCCCGAAGCCGAACTCGAACTTGGTGTCGGCCAGGAGGATGCCCCGGTCGCGGGCGATGTTCCGGGCGCGGGTGTAGACGGCCAGGGTGGCCTGGCGCAGCAGCGCGGCCGTCTCGGTGCCGACGGTGCGCGCGACCTCCTCGTAGGAGACGTTCTCGTCGTGCTCGCCGACCTCGGCCTTGGCGGCCGGGGTGAAGATGGGGCCGGGCAGCTCCGAGCCGTCCACGAGGCCCTCGGGCAGGCCGAGTCCGCAGACCGTGCGGGTCCGGTCGTACTCGGCGAGGCCGGAGCCGGTGAGGTAGCCGCGGGCCACGCACTCGATCGGGACCATGTCGAGGTTCTGGCAGATCAGGGTGCGGCCGGCCCAGTCGGCGGGGGCGCCGGCGGGCAGGGTGGTGCCGATGACGTGGTTCGGCACGAGTTCCTTGAGCTGGTCGAACCACCACAGGGAGAGCTGGGTCAGGACCCGGCCCTTGTCCGGGATCTCGGTGGGCAGGACCCAGTCGAAGGCGGACATCCGGTCGCTGGCGACCATGACGAGGTTGCCGTCCTCGTCGCGGTAGAGATCGCGGACCTTGCCGGTGTGGAGGTGGACGAGGCCCGGCACCTGAGCCGGCTCGGGCTTTTCGACGAATCCGGACACGGGGTCTCCCTGTGGTTCTGTACGAGCGCGGTCCCATTGTCCCGTACCGGGCCGCGCGCCCTCGCCAGGGGGGCGCGGCCCGTCGCGTCGGTCGGGTGCGGGATGCCGTGTCGGTCGGGGAACGGGTGTCGGCGTCGGCGTCGACCGAGGTGCCGTGTCGGTCGGGTGCCCGTGCCGGTGCCGGTCGGGGGGCGTGTCAGTCGTGTTTGCAGATCCGGTCGAGAAGATTGGCCGTGGCCCGCTGGATCCGTTCGTCCACGTGGCCGGGGCGGTCGAGTGCCGGGGACCAGGCGAAGGTGCCGGACGCGAACACCCAGGCTCCGCTGGGCGACCGGTACAAGGACGTCTCTTGGTGGCGCTTGGCGCCCTCGCTGTCGAGGTACGGGGAGTGCGCGAGCAGGATGCGGTCCTGGTGCTCGGGAAGCTGGGTGCGCGGGAAGTACCGGTCGGCCTCGCCGGCGACCAGTCCGTCGAGCTCGTCGTTCTCGGAGGCGCCGGTGGAGTCCCAGAGCCAGTGCGTGGAGTTGCGCACGATCAGGGGCGCGGGCTCGGGGACCCGCCCCGCGTACTGGATGCCGAGCAGTTGCTGTTCGGGGCGGTCGACCTCGCGCCACAGGCTGGGGCGACCGGGTCCGCGCCGCTTGCGGCAGGTGAGGAGCCGGTCCTCGATCCCGGACGGGGAGGGGGCCAGTTCGACCTGCCAGTACATGGTGTTGGCGGAGAGGAACACGAGCGAGGTGCCGTGCTCGCGGGCGCGCTCGACGGTGCGGCGCATGGGGGCCGACCAGTACTCGTCGTGCCCGGGGAAGACCAGGCCCCGGTAGCGGGTGGGATCGACGCGGCCGGCGTGCAGGTCCCGGGTGTCGGCGTAGGCGATGTCGTAGCCGTAGCGCTCGGCCCAGCGGATGAAGTCGTAGGCGTGGCCCACGTGGAGCGGCAGGCCGGCGCCCGCGTAGGGGCGGTCGAAGGAGACGGTGGTGGCGGCGTCCTTCTCCCCGAGGAGACGGCCCTGCTCGTCCCAGGCGTGGTAGAGGCTCGCGCCCGTGTGGCCGTCCTCCGGGTAGAGGTTGTAGGCCTGCCAGGTGATGTCGGGCAGCAGGAGCAGCAGGTCGGCGGGCTCGTCGTCGCGGACCGTGAAGGGGATGTGGGAGCGGTAGCCGTCGACGGTCGTCAGGACGGCCACGTACGCGCCGACGTTCCAGTACGAGGGGACCTGGAGCCGCCAGGACAGCCACCAGTGGTGGCAGGAGACCGTCCGGTCGGCGGTGAGCGGGGCCGGCTGGACGATGCCGGAGAGCCGGGGACTGGAGTGGATCTTGCTGGCGCCGTCACCCGCGTAATGGCCGATGCGGTAGATGTCGACGGAGAACTGTTGGGGCGGGTCCACGGTGATGTGGAAGTCGATCGCCTCGCCGGGGGAGACCGCTCCGGTGGACGCGAAGCCCTTGATCTGCCGGTGGACGTCATCGGCGGTGAGCGGGCCGCCGCCGCTGCGGGCGCGCGGGATCTGGCCGGGGGCGACGGCGGGGTCGACGTACCAGGGGACGACCTGGCCGGTGTCGTCGAAGTACAGCTCGCTCCCCCGGAACCAGGGCAGCGGTCCCTGCCCGAAGGGATCGTTCACCGCGTGCGCGAGCGCACCTGATTCCCACCGCCGGATCTGGTCCGCACTCATCCCGCTCCCCTCCCTCGCTCCCCCGAACGTGCATCCGTCGACCCCAGCACATCACATAACGCGCGCACTCCGTCACCGTTCGTCGCGAAAAAGCCTTGTCACGTGGCCGGCAGGCGACGGCGCCGGATCCGGGGCGAGGGAGCGCGCGCGGGCGCGCGGCCCCGGGCGGTGCCTGCCGCGCCTCACACCAGCCGGACCGGCTTCTCCGGGCGGACGCCGATCTCCTGGAGCCAGTCCCGCAGCGGCTCCGGGTCGCCGTCCTCGACCAGACACAGCACCCGGGGCGCGAGGTCCGAGCGGCGTGCGCCGCCGACCAGCAGGACGGGGCCGTCGAGCCAGTCCAGGCCCGGCGCGGCCCCGGCGGAGTCCACCGCCGCGCAACAGACCAGCGCCGTCACGTGGTCGGCGAGCAGGTCCCGCCCGCTGCGCGGCGCCTGGAGCGGGAAGAGCGGCACGGCGTCCGCGGTCCGCGCCACGGAGTCCGGCCCGGACTCCTCCCGCGCGAGGTCCCCGCTGAGCCTGCCCGCCAGCGACTCCCCGGCGGGGACGGCGTCCGTGAGGAAGGCGATGACCCGCTCCACGGTGGGGGCGGCGGCGGCCGCCAGCCCGTCGAGGACGGCGTGCAGTCGGGCGGCCTCCGTGCGCCACTTCCGGTCCACGACCTCTTCCGGGTACGCGGCCCAGTCGACCGGGGACCAGTCCGGGCCCGCCTCGGCCGGACCGCCGTGGAAGAGCCGCGCGGCCAGCAGCGAGGCGGCCTCGTCGACGGCGCCGGGCTGCTCCAGCAGATCGCAGGCGGGGCGCTCGCCGAGCCGGGAGGTGAACCCGTCCGCGAGGCGGTCGCGGCGGGACAGCTCGGTCAGCGCGGACACGACGCCGGCGTCGAGGCGTGCGGGCCAGCGGCCCATCCGCCAGGCCGGCAGGGCCACCCGGGTCAGCAGCCGGTCCCAGCCCGCGTAGGCCAGCCCGACCTGCTCCTGGGCGACGATGCGCAGCCCGTAGTCCACGCCGTGGGCGCGGTCCGAGGCGGCGGCGGCGACCCCGCGCTCCATCTCCGCGGCGTCCACCCGGCACAGCCGCAGCAGCAGCCGGGCGGGCGGGGCGATCCAGCCGAGGCCGGGCCTGGCGCCCACGTCCACGGCGGCGTCGAGCCCTCGTACGAAGCCCCGGGCGTCGGCTATGTCGGGGTGCGCGGAGGGGCCCGTGCCGGCGACGACCGGCGCGAGGACGGCACGGAGTTCCGCGACGCGCATCCACCACAGGAACGGCGAGCCGATCACCAGCACGGGGGCCGCGCCGGGCATGGACTCGGGGCGGCCGGCGGCCGTGTCGGCGCGGCGGTGGGCGGGGTGGGTGCGGTCCTCCAGCCAGCTGTCGCAGTCCGGGGTCAGGGCTATCGCGGAGGGCGCGGGCACGTCCATCCGGTCGGCGAGGTCGCGCACCAGCCGGTACAGATCGGGGGCGGCGGTCTCGGACAGCGGCACCGTCGGGGTCACGGCGGGGCCGGCCCGCTGCACGACGGCGGCGAAGAGCCCGCCGACCAGCAGCACCAGGGCGGCGACCACGCAGACGGTCAGGGTCACCGCGGGCCAGGGGTCACCGGGCAGCCGCCCCGTCATCCGGGCGGTGACGAGCACCACCGCGAGGGCGGCGGGCAGCAGCGCGAGGGCCAGCGCCCTGCTGCGGACCCGCAGCACGGCGAGGGCTCGGGAACGCGCGGACGGCGTCCCGACTTCAGCGATCGAACCGGTTCCGGACACGGCCGGACCTCACCCCCTCTGCCCTGCGGCGGCTTTGCTCACTCCCCCACTGTGACACCCGCCACCGACATCGCAATGCCGGTGGGCCATGTGCCGGAGTGCTTGCGCCGCACCCTAGTTGGGGCCGGCGCGACAGTCAGGCGGTCCGGGCCACCATCACCCGATGGAATGGCTTTGGGTAAAGGTGGGTGCGTTCGAACGCGGCCGGATGCAGTCGCACGCGCGGGCCCGGGCGCGCAGAGTGCGCCCGGGCCCGCGTTCACGTCGTTCCGCTGTTCAGCGGCCTTCGGCGGCCTTCGCCGCGATATCCGTGCGGTGCTGCGAACCGTCGAGGCGGATGCGGGCGACGGCCTTATACGCCCTCTCGCGGGCCTGTGCCAGATCGGAACCGGTCGCCGTCACCGAGAGGACGCGACCGCCCGCGCTGACGACGGAGTCGCCGGCGAGGCGGGTTCCGGCGTGCAGCACGTACGCGTGCGGGGCGTCCTGCGCGGCCACGTCGGCGAGGCCCTCGATCGGGTCCCCGGTGCGCGGGGTCTCGGGATAGTTGTGCGAGGCGATGACGACGGTGACGGCGGCGTCGTCGTGCCAGGCGAGCGGCGGCTCGGTGTCCAGGGTGCCCCGGGCCGCGTTCAGCAGCACGCTCGCGAGCGGGGTGCGCAGGCGGGCGAGGACGACCTGGGTCTCGGGGTCGCCGAAGCGGGCGTTGAACTCGATGACCCGAACCCCGCGCGAGGTGATCGCCAGGCCGGCGTACAGCAGCCCCGAGAAGGGGGTGTCGCGGCGGCGGAGCTCGTCGACGGTGGGCTGGAGCACGGAGGCCATGACCTCGTCGACCAGCTTCGGGTCGGCCCAGGGGAGCGGGGAGTACGCGCCCATGCCACCGGTGTTCGGGCCCTCGTCGCCGTCGAGCGCGCGCTTGAAGTCCTGCGCGGGCTGGAGGGGCAGGACGGTGACGCCGTCGGTGATGGCGAAGAGGGAGACCTCGGGGCCGTCGAGGAATTCCTCGATGACGACCCGGTCGCAGGCCAGCGCGTGGGCGCGGGCGGCGGCGAGGTCGTCGGTGACCACGACGCCCTTGCCGGCGGCGAGGCCGTCGTCCTTGACGACGTACGGGGCGCCGAAGGCGTCGAGGGCGGCGTCCACCTCTTCCGGGGTGGTGCACACGTAGCTGCGGGCGGTCGGAACCCCCGCCGCGGCCATCACGTCCTTGGCGAAGGCCTTGGAGCCCTCCAGTCGGGCCGCGTCGGCGGAGGGGCCGAAGACGGGGATGCCGGCCGCGCGGACGGCGTCGCCGACCCCGGCGACCAGCGGGGCCTCCGGTCCGACGACGACCAGGTCGGCGCCGAGCTCGACGGCGAGGCGGGCCACCGCGTCACCGTCGAGGGCGTCGACCGGGCGCAGTTCGGCCACCTCGGAGATCCCGGCGTTGCCGGGAGCGCAGTACAGGGCGTTGACGTCGGGGTCGAGGGACAGAGAGCGGCACAGGGCGTGTTCGCGGGCGCCGCCGCCGATGACGAGGACCTTCACGCCATGAAGCGTAGCCCGCGCTCCGGATTCCCTTTCGTGCGGCCACCCAATGAGCCTCGATCCACCGCGTGATCTCTGGTCACGCGGTGTGATTGTTTTCGGGGCGGGTTTCCGGTTTTGGGCAGGGTGGGTTTCCGGCTGGCCGCTGCCGGTGGCGGGTTCTCCAAGGTCTTCCAGGT
>NZ_JAPNLK010000181.1 GCF_026627505.1 Streptomyces sp. H27-H5
TCGGCCGCCGCCCCCGACCACCCGAGATACCCCAGAAAGCCTGGATCAACGACCCGGCCAAGCGGCGCGAAACCGCACCACAAACCTCATAGCGTCACGACCGTCTCACTGGACTTGAAATCTTCCGGCAGGTGGGCTCAGATGTAGGGGTAGGAGTAGGAGTCGTAGAGGGATGCGGGGCTGTCGGGGATGGGGATGTGTGGGGTTTCGTGGCGGCGGTGTCGTCCGGCCTGGCTGGTATCGCCATGTACCGGTTTGGCAGGGAGGCGTCCTTCCGCGCCGAGCTGCTGGACGCGTAGGAGAAGCGCGCGGTAGTCGACGCCCAGTTCAGCGGCCACCTTGTTCAGATCGAGGCCGGACTGCCAGCTCCACAGCAGGACGGCGTCCATCGACGGGGTCCACTCGGCCTCCTCTCGCGAGATCCGGCCCGTAGACGGGGTCGTCTCGGGACGGGGGTAAGGGGCTGCACGGTCTCCGGCCGGCAGGGGCACGAGAACGGCCGGCGGGGAGTCGCGCTTCGGTTCGGCCTCGCGTTCCTGGGGCGGGGCGGCGGTCGCATGCCGGCTCAGAAGCTCCTCGGCGACGCCGCGCGCGTCCGCTTTCCCGACGACGCGGCGGGCCTGACGCACCTCGCGTTCGCTCAGGCCCATCAGCTTGGCGACGCCGCCGTCGCTGCCGATGGACACGGCGAAGGCCGCGAGGGCGCGAGTACGGTCGGCCCGAGCCCGCTCCAGAAGGCTCCGCGCGTGTCGCATCCGGTCGTCACTGGCACAGAACGCCTCGGCCAGCACGGTGTTGCGTTCCCAAAGGTCACGTGATTCCACGACCGAACAACGCTTCCGCGACGGCCAGGGAACTCATCCGGCGAGCTGTCACCCGATTGCCGGTTTCCCGTCGGATGTCCCATATGATCCGGATAGGTGATCACCTCACCCGAACATCGAACGCCTCGATCCGGACCGGGCTTTCGCGCCCTCCTGGCACATGCGCGATGCCCGGTCCCTCTATGTCCGGATGGGGATGGAGGATCACCGAGCAAGTGGCCGGAGAGAGTGGGAACGTCGTGCGCGAGGCAAGATGAACGATCAAGGAGTGCGCGGTGCCTTACCGCCACCTCGAGTAGCCACACCCGCCGATATCCGACGCCGAGCACGTGCCGAGGGCCTTCGCCCGGTTCGAGATTGTTCTTCCGACGATGAGGACTCACGAGGGCATGGCCGTCGCCCGGGCCAAGAGGAAGCCGCGCGGTAGGCAGCCGAAGCTATCCGCCCGGGCGGTGTCGGTGAGTGGATCTCTCGCCGGGTCGCCCGGCCGCGGTCCACCGATGCGGGCCGGCTGGTGGAGGACGCGGATCGCACCGGCCGTTGGTGCCCCTGCGATCACCTGCCGGCGGTCCCGTCGCTGGATCAGGCTCTGGCCGTGCTGGACGATCCGCGCCACGCCTTCTGGGGCTGAGACCGACTCAGAACGGGTAGCTCTCGGTGGGCGTCGTGGGCTGGGCCTGCTGTGCCAGCCCGGGAGACTGACTGTGCGCGAGTGCCGGTCCGTTCTGGGAAACCATGCCGGGGCGGTGGGTCTTGGTGACGGTGGCGGTCGCGTAGGTCAGGGACGCGGCGATCTCCTCGGCGTCGATCTCGACGGTGGTACGGCGCCGGCCTTCCTTGTCGTCGAAGACGCGTTGCTTGAGCCGCCCGGTCACGATGACCCGCGTGCCCTTGGTGAGGGACTGGGCGGCGTTCTGGGCGGCCGCCCGCCACAGTGAGCAGCGCAGGAACAGCGGTTCGCCGTCGACGAATTCGCTGCGGTCGCGGTCGTAGACGCGTGGGGTGGAGGCGATGGTGAACCCGGCGACGGGAATTCCGGCGGCGGTGAACCGCAGTTCCGGGTCCGTTGTCAGGTTGCCGACCACTGTCACCGGCGTCTCGCCCGCCATGCCCGCCACCCCATTCTTTTTGCTGTCGAAGGTACGACCACCTTACCGGGCCCCGGCCCCCGGGCTGGCACGATGGCCGGTATGACGGATGAGGACAACTCGCTGGAGGCGGCGACCGCGGCACTGACCGCCGCGCGGGAGGCACTGCATGTGGCCCGCCGGAATCTGAGCGCGGCGATCGTGGTCGCGTACCAGTGCGGGGAGCCGGCCGCGCGGATCGCCGAGCGCACCGGCAAGGACGTCATCGAGATCCGCAACCTGCTGGCCGCCACCGGAGCAGCACACCGCACATGATGGCGCGAAAATCCGCTGACGCCGCCCCGGCATGTACCCAACCTGTGCGATGCACGGAATCGGCAGTCGCCGCGCCGGTAGAGTGGCGGCGCGATATGCCCGCTTCGAACCAGGATCAGGTGGCCATGCCCCGGCTGTCCCATGACGATGACACTTCCGACGACTCCGCGGCGGCCGAAACCTTGGCGATGCCGGTCACGGAACTGGTGGCCCGTAGCGGGGAACTGAAGGGCGAGCTGGTGGAGTTCGCCCAGCATCCCCGTTTCGGCAGGCAACTGACCGCCCGCCTGCGGGCCGCCGGCGGCAGCGGCGGTCCGCTGGACGAGGGCGTCGCCGTCCGCACCGTCGATCATTTCGCCCTGCAACACCGGCTCCACGACGGCACCACAATCGTGGAACGTTTCGTCGCCCAGCGACGTCCGCCCCTGACAGCGGACGAGCGCGCGATGCTCCTGGGCTGGCGCGACGTCGTCGAGGGACTGTTCGAAGTCCACCGCGCCGACGACGCAGACGAGGGCACTGTCGTACTCCACAACCTCATCGACGACCTGCGCTACCCCGTCCACTCCAACATGGGCTCTGCGGCACTGGCCTTCCTGGAGCAGGGGATGTTCACCTATAGCCGTATCGTGCCCCTCCATCCCGCCACCGATAACTGGCTGGTCAGCGGCTACCTCTCGCCCTACCCCCAGTCCTCGGGCCCGGATGTCGCACGGGTCGCCCTGCGGATGGCGACCGCGGACCCGGGTCTGCTACGCCGCAACCGGGCTCTGTCCCGGCGGGCCTGGCAGATGCAGGCCGAAGACCGCGCCGCCTTCATCGACCTGTTCGGATCCGACCTCGTGATCCTGCCGCCGGCCACCGCCCAGGAACAACTGACCGAACACCACCGCCGCCGCCTGGAGGAAGCAACGCCATCCACCGAAACCGACGGCGAGCCCAGCCCTGACAACGCTCCCGGCGCCGAGGAGATGGGCCGTCTACCCGAGGACTACATGGAGGCCGACAGCGTCGGGCTGATCTACGACGAGACCGAAGGCCTCAGCTACTACCTCGACTTCGGCCGCCTGGACACCCTCTTCGCCGACCCCGCCCTGGCCCACGACCCCACCTACATCACCCAGCTCCGCACCTACCTGAACGACGACACCGTCTCACCCCTTCCCCTGCGCCGCCTCGTCCAACGCCATCCCCACAGCGCGGACCCGATCTTCCGCACCCTCCTACGCAAACCCGACTTCTCCTGGACACACGACGGCGAAGACCTGCTGCGCAGCCGCAAGAAGTCCTTCTTCCATCAGGAGACGGCCCCCAGCTTCTCCGTCGTCGGAAAGCGCCTCGCCGAACTCCTGCGCACCCCGAACTGAGGACACCGGTGCACGGGCTCAGCGACACGCACCTGGAAGTCCTGATCGAGGAAGCCACCGTGGACGCCCACGACGAGGACGAGCAGCCCACCGGCCTCCACACGATGCTCGTCGACCATCTGACGATCCCGTTCGAGACGACCGTGCTCGCAACGAGCGTCACCGTCGACTCCGTCGACCTCACGCCCGGAAGCCGGATCATCGCCTGGTGCACCCGCGCCCCACACCGCCAGGCCATCGCCATCCTCGACCTCCCCCTGCCCGGACGGCGTCGAATGGATCCACGCCTACCGACACCGGACCGCCTGAGCACGACGGACCCGGCCCGTGGCGAAGGGGACCGCATGACTTTGATCGGCCGGCTCCGTCACGCCGCTGCCAGTTCGGGTTCCCCCGCGTGGAAGTCGACGTCCAGGTGGGGGGCGAACACGTCCGGGCGCGCGGTCGCCTCCGTGGTGACGTACGAACCGAACCGCGTGATGAGGACGATCACCGCTGAGTCCGGTCTTCAGCGGTCCGGGCCGGCCCCGGCGAGCGCCTGGGAGGCCCGGCCTTGAAGCTCGCCGAGGGCGCGGCGACGGCAGCCGCCCCCGACGGCCTGCTCGATAGGTGACCGGCCCACGGACCTTGCCGATGTCCGGCACGACGGCATGGCACGTGATCGGCAAGTACCGTCCCGCGGTAATGCGCTGACCAGGACGATGACATGAGGGCCGGAGGTAGACCGCCCATGGCGGCGAACAGCAATCCCACCGTCGTGAGACGGCGTCTGGGAGTGGAGCTGCGCCGGCTCCGTCAGGCCAGTGGGCTCACGAGCACCGAGGTGGCCGAGCGGCTCATGGTCTCCCAGCCCAAGATCAGTCACCTGGAGAACGGCCGCCGCTCCGCCAACCCCCGCGATGTACGCGATCTGTGCGCGATGTACGGAGTGAGGGACCAACAGGTCATCGACCGGCTGATGCGGATGGCCAGGGAATCCGGCCGGGCGGGCTGGTGGCACGCCTACGGCGACCTCCCGAACAGCGTCTACATCGGCCTGGAGACCGACGCCGCCTCGATCCACACCTACGAGCCCCTGCTGATCCCCGACCTGCTGCAGACCCCCGCCTACGCCCAGGCCGCCATCGAAGCCTCGACCCCCTGGCTCACGGCCGAACAAGCGGCCGTACGCCTGAGGGTGCGGCTGCGCCGCCAGCGCCGCGTCTACGACCCTGCGCGCCCGCTGCGCCTGTGGGTCGTCCTGGACGAGTCGGTCCTGGGCCGTGTCGTCGGTGGCCCGGACATCATGCGCGAGCAGTTGGAGCACCTGAACGCACTCGGCGCCGAGCCGCACATCACCGTGCGGGTCCTCCCCTACACGGCAGGGGCCCACCAGGGCATGTCGGGGCAGTCCTCCATCCTGAGGCTCGCCGACAGCCCCGAGGCGGGGGTGGTGTACCTGGAGCGGTTCACCAGCGATACCCACCTGGAGAAGCCGGCGGACGTAAAATCCTACCGGGCGATGTACGACCACCTCCAAAGCCAGGCCCTAGATCCCGACCACACCCGCCGGTTCATCACCGAGGCCTTCGAGTCGTACAACGACGCGCGGCACCCCTGAGCCCGGGATCGACGGGCCAGAGCCACAAACGGCTCTGTCTCACATCCGGTGGTGACGGCTCGTAGCAATCTTGGCTGACAGTGGTTCTGGCAGGTCAAGTGGCTGACTGACTCTCCGCCTACGGCATCGCCGCAACCCCGACAGAAACTTCATGCAGGTGTCGGTAAAGGATCCACCAGGCTTCTCGCCGTGACTTTCCGTCACCACCCGATGTGAGACAGACTCGTTCCTTTTACACACCCGGCACCGGGCCTGGCCGGGCAGAGGGTCCTGACATCTGAGGCCGGCATCGCCGGACGCACGACGGGGCCCCGCTCGTCCCAGGGGGTTGAAGACGAGAGGTGTCTCAGATGTCAGGACCCAGGGACCACGACCCGGATACACCCCGCAGATCGGTCGAGGCTGGCCGGGAAACGGTTGACCGTCCCGACCACACTCAACGATCGAATACGCCACCGGTTGCGGGCCCGTGTACCTCTCCGGTGAGAACGCCGGCGGAACGCGCTCCCGTCGGGCCCCGGGCGCGGCGCGGGCCGCCCGTGAGAGGGCGAGGATGTGTTGCTGGCCGCGAGGCGAAAGGTGCCTTCAGGACTTCGGCATGCCCAAACCGGTGGGGGCGGTTGGCGGAAGGGTTCCGTCGTGCAGCAACGGCGAAGACGGGCGCACGCCCTGGCGGCGTCGAGCCGGCGCGACGCTCTGACAGTATTCCGTTGCGGCCGACGATGGCCAGGGTGGAGGACAGGGACAGGGACTGGGTTGGGAACGGGATCGGTTTTCGGCTCTGGCCTGTTGAGCCTCTTCGGTTTGGTTTCGCCATGGTCGACCTCACCGTACGGGTGTGGGGCATCGGGAGAATGCGCTCCGAGGTAGCCCATCGCCCGGGCCTGTCGGGTCCGCGGCCCGGTTGGCCCGCTTGAAGAGGCTCGGGTCTCCATCGCCGCCCGCCACGAGACAATCTGAGGACAGGAAGGTGGCCCGGTTCGAGACCCGCGGAACGTCGTGGCGCGGGGGCGGGGTGTCGGAGGGGAGGACGCACGGGATCCTGGCCTGCATCGACGCTGGGCCGTATTCCGCGATCGCCAAGTCGCGTTGGGTGTGGCGTTGCGATGGTGTGCGCGGTTCGTGGGGGAGGCTGGGTGGGTCGATGGTGTCGGGTGAGGGAGCGGTGGGCAGTGGCGATCATGACAGTCGGTTCCGAGGCCGGCGTGACCATTCGGTCCTACGCTCCGGGGGACCTGTCGCGGGTGCTGGCTTTGATCGCCGGGGATCGGCTGCCGGGCCGGCCCGCTGTGACGACCTCGATGCTCACCCACGCCGTGACCGGGCATGGTTCCGGTGATCCGGGGGCCGGAGTGCCGGCGGTGCCGGGCACGGTCCTCGCTGTCTCCGCCGGAGGTGAGGTGTTGGGGGCCGCGGCCTGGGCGGTGCGTCCAGGGGATGGTGACGGGCTCCTGTTGTGGTCGCACTGCGTGGACGATGATCAGGAGATCGCGGGGCTGTTGGTCCGACATGCGCTGGAGCGATTGGGGCGGCGTACGGTGCGCGCGTTCGCGTGTGCCACCGGGCTCGGGTTCGCGGGCCTGCCGGTGCGGAGCCGCCGCGGCACGGCGATGGCGTTGGAGGCGGCCGGGTTCTCCCGGCAGGAGGGGTGGACGTATCTCCACCACCGCCTGGATCCCCACAGTCCCCGGCCGTACGGGTCGGGGGACATCGTCGAGTGTGCCGATCCCCGGTACGGCTGGTATGTGCGTCTGTGGGAGCGAGACGGAACCCTGGTCGGGAAGGCGACCGTCACCCGGCCCGTCGAGGGAGCCTCGATCCTGGAGTGGATCGCGCTCATGCCCCGGCGGGGCGTATTCGGACACGGGCTCCTCGAGCGGTGCCTGGCCCCTCTCGTCGGCCACGGGGTCCGCGAGGTCGTCACGCTCCTCGACACCGCGGAACCCGGCGACAGCGCCGTCCGGGACCTGCATGACCGGGCCGGGTTCCGGGAGATCGACCAGCTCCACCCATACACCCGCCGCCCCTGAACCGAATCGGCCACCATACGGGACCCCGGTGACGGCCGGGAGCACCGGCGGGCGCGAAAACCGTGATCGGACGACAGGCCGACTCGGCCAAGCGTAAGCCATGACGAGGCGCCTGAAGGGATGCCTGTGCCGCGCCCTGATGGTGTCCCGTGGAGTGGTGTAGCTGATCTTGGCTGGGAAGTGCGCCGTCTCTGTGCTCCCGCGTGCATCGGCTGGGGGGGAATGCTCCCTGAAACGGGGCAGGCCACCGTGCAAATGTCCTTGGTGAACGGGCAGTTCAACCCAAGGAGCGCACGGTGGCCTTGTCCCAGCATGACCTACTTCGCCTGCTCGAGTCACTACGTTCGACAGACGGTCTTGAACTCGTCCGCGAGGTCGCCCAGCGGTTGCTGCAAGAACTGATCGAAGCCGAGGCCACCGCACGGATCGGCGCCGAGTGGGGCGAACAGGCCGAGACCCGCACCGCCTATCGCAACGGGCACCGGGAGAAGACCGTGACCACGCAGGCCGGCGACCTGGAACTCGCGATCCCCAAACTACGGGCCGGGAGCTTCTTCCCGAGCCTGCTCGAGCGCCGGCGCCGTATCGATCAGGCCCTCTACGCCGTGATCATGGAAGCCTACGTCCACGGCGTCTCCACCCGCTCCGTCGACGACCTGGTCAAAGCCCTCGGCTCGGATACCGGCATATCGAAGAGCGAGGTCTCCCGGATCTGCGCCGGCCTCGACGAGGAACTCGACGTCTTCCGGGCCCGGCCGCTGGATCACATCCGGTTCCCTTACCTCTTCCTCGACGCCACCGACTCTGCTGCGCAATTCGTGGGGGTTACGCGGTGAGCTGGTAGGCGAGGCGTTCGAGGCGGCTGGTGCGGGTGCGTCGGAGGGGGCTTTCGGTCCAGTGGGCGTCGAGTCTGATCGCGTTGAGTG
>NZ_JAPNLK010000182.1 GCF_026627505.1 Streptomyces sp. H27-H5
CAACGCCCGTCGGCTACACAGCGTGTGCGACTTCAAGAGTCCGATCGACTACGAACGCGAGTACTGAACCGGCCTCACTGTGGGGCTGGCCGCATAGGAAGGACTCCACACTTCGAGGGGATTGACAGTCCGGTTCCGGGTGGCCTTGCGGTTCGACCATGTTCGTGGAGTAGACCACGGTCCTTATGGCCGGCGGGAATGCCAGGTAGGGCGTGAACTCCGGCCAGGCCGACCGCCGGGTCCGTACGATCGCCGGATAGCGTTCGCCCAGCACAGAAACGAAGGTACGCAGTCAGCGCATCAGCTCAATCAGGGCCCGAGCGGCCCTCGTCGGGCCCTGCTCGCGTACGTGCGCGCTCAGTGTGTTGAGGGCGTGTCGTGGTGCGTCCAGCAGGGTAGAGACAGCCTGGCCCGCCTTGTTCGCTTCCAGTCGGTAGGGGTCCAGACACAGGCCGGAACCAGAACGTTCGGCGTCGTGGGCGACGGAGAACTGATCGCTGGAAAAAGGCAGCAGCAGGGCAGGCACGCCGGCCGCCAGGCATTCGGTGAAGGAATTGTTACCTCCATGGTGGACCATTGCGTCCACCTGCGAGAGCAAGGCTTGCTGCGGTACCGTCGCCGCCACCCCTACCCGGGGACCTGCCAGACCTGCCAGAGCGTTCGCCTGGTCCCCGGCCGCGAGGATCACCGAGGTATCTGGGCGCTCGACGAGAATGCCGCGGGTCACCGATTCCAGTACGTCCCGCCGGGCCGAGAGGAAGGTTCCCAACGCGACCAGCACCAGCCGCTCGCCGGTCTGGCGCAGCCGGCGTACTTCGGAGTTCCAGAAGGGGCCGGCGTCGAGGGTGTCCGTGGGAGTGAGATGTCCGCTGAATACGTAGGCCGGGCCCTCGGGGCGTGGGGGCAGCCAGTCAAGTTGGGGGTAGTTCAGCACGACGGCACGCGGGGAGCAGTGCGCGAACGCCCGGCTCGGTACGGGCCGGTGTGGAGCATGGCGGGCGATGAACCGCGAGAACAGCGCGTTGAAGGAACGCTCGTTGGCCCGGGCCTTTCCGCGCAAGGTTTGCAAGTCCGCGGCGGACGGTCGCACCGCTTGCGGCCACGCGTAGGGAACTCCGAACAGGGCGTCCGGGGCAGCTGGCAAGTAGCTGGGGTGACCGGGACAGAAGGTCGCGTACGGCAGGTCCAGACAGTGCAACGCAAGCGTCACCGCATAGCTCAGCTGGTCCACGACATACCAGTCCGCCGGTCGGCGGGCGTGTAACGCCCGCAGCTGCGCGAGCACCCGTTCCGGTTCAGCAAGCATGTCGGCCGCGCGGTGGCGGGCTTGGACCAGCAGGGCAGGAACGGCACCGGCCCGAGTGGCTTCCAAGAACTCCTCCAGTCGCTTGCTTTCCTCCCCGGCCTGCCTGGTGCGCCGGGCGATTCCCGTGTTCGCGTTGCGGCTGACCGTGAGCTGGGCGAATCCCACCCCCGCCGTCTCGGCCAGAAGCGCGAATTCCTCCGCGCAGGCGAACGTGACCTCGACCCCGGCCACGCGGAGCCCGGCAGCCAGCACGGACAGAGGAGCCGCGTGTGAGTGGAACGGCGGAGCGATGACGGTGACACGCGGCATGAGAGACTCACTTTCGGCAGATGGCTCTCGGGGTCTCTTATCCGGGGTCCCACATCCGCAGGCATGAGATCGATAAGTATCTCACCGCATCCGAAGCCGGGGGGCCGGCTGAAAGAGGGGTGACGATCCGCCCGAGCGAGAGCAGCACCCTCATGGACGGGAACGACCCTTTCGTTGCAGCCCGCCAGCACTTCTGGGCATCCGGGAAGACCGAGCCAATCCCCCGCATGTGCGGCACCCTGACGGCCTTCCTGAACGCCGAGTATCTCGCACCCCATCAAGAGGAGTCGACCCATCTTCCGGCCGATCCCCTCGACAGGAGGACGGCCTGGCTTCGCCGCGCCATGCGCGCCCAAGCAGTGGTCTCACCCGAGGACCTCCTGGTAGCCATGCGGAGTGGTGACCAACGACTGCGCAGCGCGGTCGCCGAAGCCTGGCATGCAACGCTTCACCATCACGGCGCCGTGCGTGTCCACCGAGCGATGCGCGACGAAATCCCGCGTTGCACTGACTCCACAGAGTTGGCTCAACTGATCGACCTGGCCACCGCGGCGCGCCTTGACGTACTGGATGCCTCCCAATGGGCTGATATGGCCACCCGGCAGCCGCTCCTGGGCAGGCCGGCTCGACTCGCTCTGTGGCGTCACCTCGCGTGCCATCCGCACCTTCGCCACGTTCTTCCGATGCCCGACACGGCCGTCGATGCGTACGAGCGCCTTTTACTCACGGTCGCGCGGGGCGGCAAACCGTTCGACATGCCGCCCCTGCCGTCGAGAGGCGGCCTGCTCGTGGTCCAGTCGATGCTGCTCGGCGAGATCGATAGCCCCGGGGAAGGGAGCAGCGGAGGCCTCGGTGTCCTTCTCGCCGGACTGGGCGACGCACTCGCGCGCACTCGGGGCATCGATGCGGTGATCACTCTCGTGATGAAGGACGCGCGTGATCTTCCGGAAGAGCCCACTCTCCTGCGCGGCCGCGGAGCGGGGCACTGGACGCTCAGCCTCCCCAGCGATCCGCACGACGGCGCCGCGCTCGGGGCGGGCGGCCCCGGCCGCAGCGCCCTCAGCTGGTGGACGAGCACTCTTGTGGGTGGACTCGGGCGACACCCCGACCTTGTCCACGTCAGGTACGCGGACGACGGTTCTCTCGCGATCGCCGAAGCCGCCCGAGCACTGGGCGCGCGCCTGATCTTCACCGCGACACCGGATCCACACCGCCGCATCAGCGAACGTCACGCCGGACGCACGATCACCGGAAGGGCCGAAACGGAGGAACTCCGCCACGACCTGCACCGCGTCTTCACTGCGGACATGCTCATCGCACGAGCCGACGAGGTCATCGGCATCCCCGGCCGAGGCGGCACGGCCGAGCTGATCCGCTACTTTCCGCAGCTCGCCCTCGCCAGGGGCGGGCAAGGACCCAGCGCGCCTCCGGAAGGGATCACCGCCTACCTTCCAGCCGATGACGAAGCACTGCGACAAAAGCGACTATTGGAGGGCCTCTTCGCCTCCGGCCTGCCCTCGGCGATCGACCCCGCCGCTCGAGCCCTTCCTCTTCTGCTAACCGTGGGGCGCCTCCACCCACTCAAGCAGCAGCACATCCTGGTCCGTGCGTGGATCGAGTCTGGTCTCCACCTCCGATCGACGCTAGTCGTCGTGGGCGGGTCCGCCCGGTCGGAAGGGAGGGGGCCCGCTGAGCACGACGTACGCGAGGCCATCGCCGATCTAATCGCAGCACACCCTCAGTCAGCCGCCCGGCTGGCCATGGTGCCCGCGATGCCCAACTCCGAGATCCGCTGTCTGGAGCGTGCACTGGCGCACTCGGGAATCACCGGCCGAGCCCTCTACGTTTGCCCCAGCTCGAAGGAGGAGTTCGGCATCGCCGTGCTGGAGGCCATGGACGCGGGGCTGCCGGTCGCGGCCACCGACCGGGGCGGCATCCCACACTATGTCCAGGACATGGTCAACGGAGTCCTTCTGGACACCTCATCACCCAGGACCCTGGCCGAGGGGTTGGAGCGGCTATTGGCCTCGGAACCCGAGATGATCGACGCCATGGCTCGGCGCGCTCGGGCCACGGTCCGGGCCCGATACTCCATCGACGTCGCCGCCGCTGGGTTTGCCTCCATCTACACCGGCCAGCCCGATCCCACGGCCGCGGCCCACTCCTCTTCGTAGATTGCAGGGCTAAACCCAATGCCGCTGTTTTAAGGGATGGGCTTGGGTTTTCGCTTGGCCGGGGCGGCGGGCCTTGACCCAAGGCCGGGTAGTTAAGGTATTTCCGCTGGTGGCAAGGGGTTTCGGCGCCGGGTCGTGACGCGGGCAATGGGGTCGCGTTGATCAGATAGTCCGCCAAGACTGCTGATCGCCGAGGTGCTTCGTTGGCCGTACGTCATTGAGGCTTCGCCATCTTCGAACGTGCTGGTCGGAGGGGCTGGCGTGGCGATCGGTCGGGGTGCTCGTGCTGGTCGTGGGACCTTCCCCCATGAAGGTGGGCACGCGGTTATTGATCACGCGGCGAGTGTGAGTTTAGCGGCGTGGTGTCGGCGTTCGTATTCGTCGGGGCTGAGGTGACCGTTGGCGGAGTGCCGGCGGCGGGTGTTGTAACGGGTCAGCCAGGCGAAGACGCTCCGGCGGCAGGTGCTGGCATCCCCGTAGTCGTGGGCGCCTTTGAGGGTCTCGCGTTTCAGGGATGCGTGGAAGCTTTCGCAGGCCACGTTGTCGGCGCTGGTGCCGACCGTGCCCATCGACCGGGTCACCCCGAGTTGGTCGCAGAGATCGGCGTAGGCCCCGGATCCGTATTGGGCTCCGTGGTCTGAGTGGAATACCGATCCGTGAAGGCTGCCGCGGGTCGAAGCGGCCATCCGTAGTGCGTCGGCGACCAGGCTGGTGCGCATGTGGTCGGTGATGGACCAGCCCACGATCTTGCGGCTGAAGCAGTCCAGCACGGTTGCGAGATAGAGGAACTTCCCACCCGCGACCGGGAGATATTGATCCGAAACGCTTTGAGTTCGGGCTCGTTGATGGTGTGTGAGTGATCTGGTGGGGGATGCGCGGGCCTGGTCGCCGGACGCGCAGGAGGCTGTGCGGTTGCTGGCGGTGTCGGCTCTGGTGGAGGGCCGGGACCGGGTTGAGGTTGCCGCCCTGTTCAAGGTGTCGGTCAAGGCCGTGGACAACTGGTGGGTGAAGTGGCAGGCCGGCGGGCGGGACGCGCTGCTGTCCCGCTCGCGAGGCCGCCGCGTGGGTGAGCATCAGGTCCTGTCGGAGGCCGAACAGGCTGCGGTCCGGCAGGCCGTCCTCGATCACATTCCCTCCGACCTGGGACTTTCTGGTCAGTTGTGGACGCGGGGGCAGATAGGCGAGCTGGTCTTCAAGCTGTACGGGGTCCGCTTCACCGAGCCCGGGGTGGGCAAGTACCTCAAGCGTTGGGGGCTGAGCTTCCAGCGTCCGGACAAGCGGGCGGTCGAGCAGGACGCGGAAGCGGTCCGCGTCCGGCACGAGGAGACCTGGCCGGCGATCCGGGCCAGGGCGAAGGCGGAGAACGGCGAGGTTCTCTTCGGCGACCAGGTCGGGGTCCGCTCGGACCAGGTCACCGGCCGCACCCGGGGCGCCAAAGGCGCGACTCCCATCGTCCGCCGGACCGGGAACCGGTTCTCCGTGAACGCGATGTCCGCGATCAGCACCCGTGGCCGGATGCACTTCATGGTCTTCACCGAGTCGTTCGACGCGAGGGTCATGTGCCGCTTCCTCGCCCGGATCGTCGGGCACTTCGACCGGAAGGTCCATCTGGTCGTCGACCGGCACTCGGTCCACCGCTCGAAGACCGTCCGGGCCTGGCTCGCCGGCCACAAGGACGAGATCGAGTTGCACTTCCTGCCCTCGTACTCACCCGAGCTGAACCCGGACGAGCTCGTCAACGCCGACCTCAAACGCAGCCTGCCCCGCACCCACAGGGCCCGGAACCAGGCCGAACTCGCCGCCGAGACCCGCAGGTTCTTCCGCAGACGCCAGCGTCAGCCACACATCGTCCGCGGCTACTTCGGCGGCCCGCACGTCCGCTACGTCCTCGACGGGAACCCTTTGAGTTTCTGATCAATAGGTGATGCCGCCCATGTACTTTCGCCCCGGCTCGAGGGCGGTGAAGTCCCGCTGGAACAGGTCTGCAACCGGTGCGGTCGATGGGTCGGGGAGCGTGGTGCGGACGCGTCTGCGCAGGCGGATCCCGGTGATGGAGTACGTCCGCATGATCCGGGCGACCCGTTTCTCGTTGACCCGCCGCCCTTTCTCGCGGAGCTCGGCAGTCACGCGCGGGGAGCCGTAGGCGCCGTCGGACTCGCCGTGGACCTTGCGGATCTCCTCGGCCAGGACCCGGTCCTCGCGCTGCCGGGTGGCCCGGGCCTCCACGCCGGCGAGCCACTTGTAGTAGCTCGACCGGTTCACGTCCAGGATCTCGCAGAGCCGCTTCACCTCGTAGGTGGCCCGGTGGTCGTCAACAAACTGGAAGCGGCTGATCACCAGTTCGTCTCTCCGGCGAAATACTTGGCCGCCTTGCGGAGTATGTCCCGCTCGGTGGCGAGCTTGCGCTCACTGGCCTCGAGTTCCGCCACCCGGGCTTCCAGCCGTCGGACCCGCTCGTCCGGATCAGCGGGCGGCACCACCGCCCGGTGCCGGGCAGTCGGCTTCGCAGGCGCGGCGGTGACGCCGCGGCGTTCGCGGTCCCGCAGCACCCACTCCCGCAAGGTCGCCCGGTTGACGCCCAGGTCAGCGGCGATGCTCTTGTATGTCGCTCCGGGTGTGGACTCGTACAGGGCCACAGCATCGGCCTTGAACTCATCCGAATAGTCCTTCAACGCCATCGGCGGTCTTCTCGCTTCCTCCGGATCAATCAAGATCCAGTATCAGCGTGTCCACCACTCAGGGGGAGGCCCCGTGTGAAGTTGACCCCTGAACTTGGACAGCGTGTGTTTACGCTGCGGGGGTGAGGTCTCGCTGCAGCAGGGTCCGGGTTTCGAGTGGGGTGAGGTATCCGAACTCGGGGTGTTTGCGGAGCCTGGCGCGGTTGTACTCGATCTCGATGAAGCGGAAGACGTCGGTGCGGGCGGCTTCGTGGGATTCCCAGACGGTGGTGCCGATCTCCGCTTTCAGCAAGCCGAAAAAGCTTTCGGCGGCGGCGTTATCGTAACATGATCCGGTTCGTCCCATGCTCTGCCTCAGGCTCAACTCCTTTATCGCCTGGCGGAATTCGCCCGAGGTGTATTCCGACCCGCGGTCGGAGTGCATGATGCAGTCGGGCTGGAGTTCGCCGCGGCCGGCGGCCATGCGCAGGGCGTCGGTGACCAGCTCGGCCCGGTGATGATCGGCCATCGCCTACCCGATGATCTCGCGTGTTCCCAGGTCGAGCACGGTCGCCAGGTACCACCAGCCCTGGAGCGTCGGCAGGAACGTGATGTCCCCGACCAGTTTCATGCCTGGCCCGGGAGCGGTGAAGTCACGTCCGACCAGGTCAGGAGCGGGTGCGGCCTTGCGGTCGGGCTTGGTGAGGCCGCGCCGCTTGCGGCGCGTGATCCCGTGGATGTCACGCTCGGCCATGATCCGCACCACCTTCTTCCTGTTGACCGTCCGGCCTCGTCTGCGCGGCTCGGCGTGGACGCGCGGGGCGCCGTAGGCTCCCCGGGAGCCAGGGCCTGTGTGGATCGCCCGGATCTCATCGGCCAGCTCGTCCTCGGCGGCCTGCCGCTCCCGCGCAGCCGGGCGCGCGGCCTTCCAGGCGTAGTACGTCGAGCGCGGCACCTCCAGCACACGGCACAGCAGCGACAGGCCGGGTATCGCCTGGTCACCAGGGGTGTCGGGGTTGGAATCGGCTCTCTGCGCGTCGATGAAGCCGCACACCGTGTCGGTGTCTACTTCAACGTGTCCGTCGCGAAGAGAGCCGTAGCTTCTTTCAAGATGGTCACCGTCTGCTCCAGCTCGCGGTTGCGCCGACGCAGTCGGCCCAGTTCCTCCCGCTCGGCGCTGGTCAGCGCCCCCGAACCACCCTGACCCCGGTCAACGGCGTCCTGCTTCACCCAACCCCGCAGGCCTTCGGGGCTGACCCCGAGGTCGCGGGCGACCTCGGTCACCGTCTTGTCCGACGAGCGGGCCAACGCGATGGCATCCCGCTTGAACTCGGCCGTATACCGCTTACTCAGGTTGAACTCGTAGTTTCCGCCTTCTCGATCTTGGTGAGTTCTATGGTCAGCCCGGTCTCCGTGAGGCAGCCGTTGATCAGTTCGGGGCGGTATTGGATCTTCTTGAGCTTGTGCTTGATG
>NZ_JAPNLK010000183.1 GCF_026627505.1 Streptomyces sp. H27-H5
GGGCTCGATCAGGGCCCATTGCTCGTCGGTGAGGTCGCCACGTGCCATGCCCGATGGTTTATCAAGAGCGACCGGTTCCGCGGCGCCGATTACCCAAACCGTGATCTGGACTCCATACAGGACCTAGGGGAAGCGGATGGTGATGGCCAGACCGCCGTCCGGGCCCGGTGCGGCGGTGGTGGTGGCACCGTGGGCGTCGGCGATGGAGCGGACGATGGACAGGCCAAGGCCGTGGCCCTGGACCGCGCTGCGGTCATGGTCGAGGCGCCGGAAGGGTTCGAACAGGCCGTCCACGCGGGCCGGGTCGATGGGTGGTCCGGAGTTGGTCACGGTCAGCCGGCAGGTGTCGACGCGGACGGTGACCGTCCCCTGCGGGTGGTTGTACTGGATGGCGTTGCGTACCAGGTTGGAGACCAGGTGCTTGAGGAGTACCGGGTCTCCGTTCAGGGGCAGGGGCGTGGTGTGCAGGGCTGTGGTGACGGTGTGCTCGGCGGCGAGGGAACTGAGTTCACCGGCGGCCTGCCGGGTGAGTTCGGCGAGGTCGGTGTCCTCGGTCTCGTCGAGTCCGCGGTCGCTGCGGGCGAGCAGCAGAAGTGCGGCGATGAGGTGTTCGGCATCGTGGTTGGTGGTGAGCAGGTCCTCGCGGACCGGGATCAGGTGGGCGGGAAGTGGGTCGGCGAGGCCGACCTCGATGCTGGTGCGCTGGACTGCCAGGGGGGTGCGCAGCTCGTGGGAGGCGTTGGCGACGAACCGGCGCTGGCTCGTGAACGATTTCTCCAGCCGGTCCAGCATGGTGTCGTACGTGTCGCCCAGCTCCCGCAACTCATCCTTGGGCCCGGCGAGTTGAAGGCGTTCGTGCAGATTCACCTCGCTCATCGAGCGGGCCGCGAGAATCACCTTGCGTAGGGGCCGCAGGGCCCGGCCGGCCAGCCACCAGCCCATGACCCCGGACAGTACGGCCATGACGGCCAGGCCGACCGCCGACCACAGCACCATCTGCCGTACGGCCGCCTCCTGGAGCCTGTTGGTGATTTCAATACCCTCCTGTCGGGCCCCTTGCACGTCGCCCGCCGAGGCGGCGGGGTCGGGACTCGTCGGGCTTGCGGGGCGGAGCGAGGTCGAGGAGGTGGGGCGGGGACGGGGGGGATGGTCGGTCTGGTCGGTCTGGTTGATCGTGATGCGCGCGAACTGCTCCATGGTTCCCTGCCGGGCCAGCACCGTGACGAAGAGCAGCAGTGCGGCGCCGGCGCAGAAGAACAGCGCGGTGAAGGCGGCAACGAGTTTGGCGCGGAAGGTCAGACGGTCACGCAGCACGGCCCGCAGACGCCCCGGGTTCAGTAGGGACAGGGGGTTCAGCACAGCCGGTAGCCCTTGCCGTCGTCGACGGAAATCGCGTCGGGGCGGCCGAGTTTGCCGCGCAGCCGACTGATGGTGGCGCGTACGGCGCTGGTGCGCGAGTCCAGGTTCTCGTCCCATACGTGGTCCAGGAGGGCACGGTGGGTGACGGGTTCGCCGCGCGCCTCCATCAGGAGCTGGAGTACGGCGAACTCCTTCGGGCTCAGCTCCACCGGCTGCCCCTCGATGCGGACTTCGCGCCGGGCCCGGTCCAGCTCGATGCCGTCGTGCCGCAGAATCACCGGCGGTGGCGTGGGCACGCGACGGCTCAACGCCCTGACCCGTGCGAGGAGTTCGGCGAAGTCGAAGGGTTTGGCCAAGTAGTCGTCGGCGCCGAGATCGAGCCCGGCCACCCGGTCCTCCACCGAACCGGCGGCGGTGAGCATGAGGATACGGGGCGGGTCCTGGAGTTCACGCAGGCGCAGGCACACCTCGTCGCCGCTCATGACGGGCAGGTCCCGGTCGAGGACGATGACGTCGTAATCGGTGAGCAGGCACATCCGCTCGGCCGCGTCCCCGGAGCAGGCGAGGTCGACCGCGATGGCATGGCGGCGCAGGCCGGTGGCGATCGTACGGGCCAGGATGTGGTGGTCTTCGGCGATCAGGACCCTCATGGGGGAGCTTCCTCGGGTGGGTGCGCGGCAGTGACTGAAGGTAACAAACAGGATGGATCGGACCGCGGTTCTGCCATGCAAGCAGAAGGGCGATTGCAGAGGGATAAGCGTGGCGGGGCCAGGCGGCCTCCGGTGCTTATCTCCCTGCGCACGGCTGGCTGCTTCTCTCATGGAGCAAGCACCGCCTCCCCCTCCCCCCCCGAACCGTGAGGTCCCCATGTCTGTCCTCTCTTTCCGTAAGCGCTGTGCCCTGGCCTCGGCCGCCATGGGTATGGCCCTCGCCCTGTCGGCCTGCGGCGGAGGTGGAGGCGGCAGCAGTGACGACGTCGCCAGTGCCGGTGGCGAGAAGAAGCCGTCCGCCGACGCTCCCCAGAAGGAGAAGAGCCCGGAGGAGATGCAGAAGGCCCGGCTCAAGTACGCGTCCTGCATGCGCGAGCAGGGCATCGACATGCCCGACCCGGACGCCGACGGACAGCAGGTCGCCCAGCCAGCCGACGCGAAGAAGTTCCAGGCGGCGGTCGACAAGTGCAAGCAGTTCATGCCGAACGCGGACGGACAGGCGCCGGGGTACAGCCCAGAGCAGAAGGCGAAGGACGTGAAGCTGGCCCAGTGCCTGCGCGGCAAGGGCGTCGAG
Source organism: Streptomyces sp. H27-H5 (assembly GCF_026627505.1). Taxonomy (GTDB): domain Bacteria; phylum Actinomycetota; class Actinomycetes; order Streptomycetales; family Streptomycetaceae; genus Streptomyces. Next base: position 2,644 of record NZ_JAPNLK010000183.1, read on the forward strand.
GCCGAGGACCCGACCGCCGACGGGATGATGAACATTCCGAACGGTGACTCGCAGAAGACGCAGGATGCCCTCAAGGCGTGCGGCGCCGTGTCGTCCGGGAAGGCCGGCCAGTGACCGCCGCCACGGAGAGCAGCACCGTGCCGCAGGGCGAAGACGGCGGGGACGATCTCCATGTCGCCGCCCCGCGCCACCGGCCCCGCGGCCGCAAGAGCCGCGGCCGCTGGATCATCGCCGCTGTCCTGGTCGCGGCAGTCGGCGGCAGCGTGTACTACGCGACCGTCGACACCGGCCCCGCCCCGGTGGCGGGCGCGGACGAGCCGAAGCAGAACACGGACAAGGTCACCCGCGGGACACTGGTCAACAGCAAGCAGGTCGACGGAACGCTCGGCTTCAAGGGCAGCACCTCGGTCAACGGCCGGCTGGCCGGGACCGTCACCGGCCTGCCGGGAGTCGGCAGCACCGTCTCGCGCGGCGAGCAGCTCTACGGCGTGGACGGAAAACCCGTGATCCTGCTGTACGGGAGCTCGCCCGCGTACCGGGACATGAAGAGCGGCGACAAGGGCGAAGACGTACGCCAGCTGGAGGAGAATCTTCAGGCTCTCGGCTACAGCGGCTTCACCGTCGACGAGGAATTCACCGACCTGACCGCACAGGCGGTCAAGCGCTGGCAGAAGGCCCTCGGTGTCGCGCAGACCGGGAACGTGGAGGACGGCAGGGTCGTGTTCGTCTCCGGGGCCCTGCGGATCGGCGAACGCAAGGCCCCGGTCGGCTCGGCCGTCCAGCCGGGCGCACCCGTGCTGACCGGCACCTCGTCCAAGCGCCAGGTCCATGTCGACCTGGACATCGCAGACCGGGCGCTGGTGAAGGAGGGCGGCTCGGCCACCGTCACCCTTCCCGACGGCAAGACGGTCAAGGGCACGATCACCGGTGTTGGTACGACGGTGAAGAAGACACCAGGCGTGAACGGCGGCGCGGACAAGTCCACCATCGGTGTCGACATCGATCTGGACGGCGATGTCGGGGACATTACCGAGGCGCCGGTCACCGTCGGGCTCCAGAGCGAGAAGAAAGAGAACGTCCTGACGGTGCCGATCACCGCACTGCTCGCGCTCAGTGAGGGCGGCTACGGCGTCGAGGTCATCGGCGCCGACGGGAAGAGCACGGTCGTCGCCGTGAAGCTCGGCATGTTCGCGAACGGCAGGGTCGAGGTCAGCGGCAGCGGCCTGGCAGCGGGCGCCACGGTAGGGGCCGCCGCATGACGCCGTCGCTGACGGGAGCCGCGCCGAGGGGGCCCTCGCCGACCGAACCTCCGCTGGTGGAACTCGAAGACGTCGAGCATGTGTATCCGGGCGGGGTGCGGGTGCTCCACCAGGTGTCCTTCCGCGTCGAGCGGGGCGAACTCCTCGCCGTCGTCGGCCCGTCGGGCTCCGGCAAGTCCACCCTGCTCAATCTGATCGGCACCCTGGATGTGGCGACGTCCGGCACCCTACGCATCGACGGGCACGACGTCGCAGGGCTGAGCGAGAACAGGCTGTCCGCACTCCGGGCCCGGTCCATCGGCTTCGTCTTCCAGCAGTTCTTCCTGGCCGACGGGGTCAGCGCGCTGGACAACGTCGCCGACGGGCTCCTCTATCTGGGCATCCCTCGCAAGGAACGCCGGGCGCGGGCCGAAAGGGCCCTGCGCCGGGTCGGCCTCTGGCACCGCCTGGACCACCGCCCGAACGAACTGTCGGGCGGCGAGAAGCAGCGCGTCGCCATCGCCCGCGCGGTCGTCGGCGACCCGCCACTGCTGCTGGCCGACGAGCCCACCGGGGCGCTCGACACCGCGTCCGGAGCGTCCGTGGTGGACCTTCTGCGCGAACTCCACGCGGCCGGCACGACCGTCCTGGTCATCACCCACGACCAGGAACTGGCCGCCGCACTGCCCCGCCGTATCCGCGTACGCGACGGCCAGATCACCGAAGGGGTGCTGCTGTGAGCCGCCGCCCCGACCCGCAGCGCCTCGCCGCGAGTCGTCTCACCCCCCGCAGGCTCAGCCTGGCCGACACCCTGCGGGTGGGCAGCGTCGGGCTGCGCACCCGCCCCACCCGGGTACTGCTGTCGGCGCTGGGCATCGCGATCGGGATTGCCGCGATGGTCGCGGTGGTCGCCGTATCCGCCTCCAGCCAGGCTGCGTTCAACGCCCAACTCGCCTCGGTGGGTACGAACATGCTCACCGTGACACCTGGAAAGGACTTCACCGGCAAGCCCGCGCCGCTGCCCGAAAAATCCGCTGACATGGTCAAGCGCATCGCCCCGGTCGAGAGCGCCGCGGCCACGGGCAGCGTCAAGGACGCCAAGGTCTACCGCAACGACCGCATCCCCAAGGCCGCCAGCGGCGGCATCGGCGTCCTGGGCGCCGGACTCGACCTGCCCAGGACCGTCGGTCTCGACATGGCCGCCGGCAGGTGGCTCAACGGAGCGCAGAGCCGCTACCCGGCCGTCGTTCTCGGGGCCACCGCGGCCGAGAAGCTGGGCATCACCGCCCCCGGTGCCCAAATCTGGCTCGGCGAGCAGTGGTTCACCGTCACCGGAATCCTGAAGAAGGCGCCGCTCGCCCCCGAACTGGACTCCTCGGCGCTCATCGGCTGGGACGCGGCCAAGACCCGGCTGGGCTTCGACGGCCGCCCCACGATGATCTACACCCGCACCGTCGACAGCAAGGTCGACCAGGTACGCGGAGTCCTCGCCGCCAGCGCCAACCCCGAGGCACCCAACGAGGTCACGGTCGCCCGGCCCTCCGACGCGCTGCGCGCCAAACAGGCCGCCAACCAGGCCTTCACCAGCCTGCTCGTCGGCATCGGCGCCATCGCCCTGCTGGTCGGCGGTGTCGGGGTGGCCAACACCATGGTCATCGCCGTACTGGAACGGCGCGGCGAGATCGGCCTGCGCCGCGCGCTCGGCGCCACCCGCGGCCAGATCCGCACCCAGTTCCTCACCGAGTCGGTCATGCTCTCCGCCCTCGGCGGCATCAGCGGCGCCGCCCTCGGCGCGGGAGCGTCGGCGGGATACGCCCTCTCGCAGGACTGGCAGGTGGTCGTCCCGCCCTGGGCGCTGGGCGTCGGGGTCGGCGCCACCATGGCTATCGGCGCGCTCGCCGGACTGTGGCCCGCCGTACGCGCGGCCCGGCTCGCCCCCCGGGCCGCGCTCTCCGGACCGTAACGACCTCACCCACGATTGGCAGCGGCGTCGCGGCGTCTGGGACCACGACGGCGAATCCCAGCCTCCGGTCAGCCGCCCGATCCTGTCGGCTGTTGCGTTCTCCGGCTGCGAGCCGCCGGTATGCCGCCCGCTGTTTATGAACGAGGTGCAGGCCGTTTACGGGATCCCGGTGTCGGTAGGTGCGATGGGCATCGTTGAGCTCGTGGTCAGCGAGTTGGTCACCAACTCGCGCAAATACGCACCCGGTCCCTTCCTGCTGGACTTCGGGGTCGAGGACGGGGTCGTGGAGATCAGCGTGTGGGACACCGACCCGACTCTGCCGGTCGCCTGCGCTGCCGATCCGGGCCGGCCGGGTGGGACGTCACGGCTTGGAGATCGTCATGGCCGTGTGCCGCAGCTTCGAGCTTCTGCGTGAGCCGGTGGGCAAGCGGGTCAAGGCTGCCGTGGTTCTGGCCGACGATCCCTGCGGCATCCAGTAGGTCGAGGCAGGTCGAGCGCAGTCAGCAGCGCGTCGAGGTCGGCGGCAGGCGGGTGACGCGGCTGGCGGAGATCGTGGGCCGCTGGGCTTCGACGCGGGCTGCCAGAACCTCCTCTACCGCTACATCAACCACAGGCAGCCGCGAAGAGTCGCGGCAGATCATGAGGAGCGCATGCGTGGACCGGCTCGCGTACCCGGCGGGGGCGCAGCGGGACGGCGGTGGTCATCACGGCCCGGCCTGCGTCAGCAGGGCCAGGGCGGTGGCGAACCGTGTGTGCGGGGCGTGGGCTGCCACCGCCTGTGCGTCGGCGGCGGTGTCGATGTCACGCAGCACCGGCAGGTCCCGCACCTTCAGCCCGGCCTCGGTCAGCCGCTGGCGTTGTCGGGCGCCGGTGTCAGGGACGTCTATCGGTACCCCGCGCAGCAGCGCGGGATCGGGTTCGGCGAGGCCCAGGGCCCAGAAGCCGCCGTCCAGTGCCGGGCCGAACCATGCGTCGCAGCCCTGCCAGGCGTCCTCGGCCAGCGCGGGCGCGAGGACGGCGGGGGTGACCTGCGGGGTGTCCATGCCGATGAGCACGGCCGGACCGGTACAGAGTCCGAAGGCCGCGGCCAGCCGTTCGTCCAGCCCTCCCTGCCCTTGTGGCAGGACCTCGATGCCGGGCGGCAGCCAGGTACCCGGCGAACCGTCGAGGACCAGCACACGCCGCTCGGCGGGGGCCGCGAGCATGGCTTCCAGGGAGTCGGTGAGCATCGCCTGGGCCAGGAGCGCCGCCTCCTGGGGCGTGTACGGAGGGGTGAGCCGGGTCTTCACCCGCCCGGGCACCGGTTCCTTGGCAAGGATGAGCATCGTGGTCACCGCGCACCCACTCCACCGGGTGCCGGGACCGGCGGCTCCGAGAGCACTGAACGCATGTCGTGCACCGCCTGCCAGGTGCCCCGCCAGGTCCCGGTCACTTTCGACTTCCCGGCCCGCGGACGATAGGGGACATCGACTTCGCTGACACGCCAACCCGCGTCGGCCGCGCGCACGACCATCTGGAGCGGGTAGCCGCTGCGCCGGTCGGTGAGGCCAAGGCCCAGCAGCGGCTCACGCCGGCAGGCGCGCATGGGCCCCAGATCGTGCAGCCGTAGTCCGGTGCGCCGACGCACCATCCGGGACAGGGCCACATTCCCGGCCCGCGCATGAACGGGCCAGGCCCCGCGTCCCTGCGGGCGACGCCGCCCCAGCACCAGGTCTGTCCCTCCGTCCGCCACCTCCTGCACGAACGAGGGAAGCAGTCCGGGATCCAGAGAGGCGTCACAGTCGCAGAAGCAGACGAACTCAGCCTCCGCCGCCAGCAGCCCCGCATGGCACGCGGCGCCGAACCCACGCTCCGGCTGGTACACGACCGTCGCGCCGAACGATGCGGCGACGGCGCCTGGGGTGCCCCGAACTTCCCGGACAGAGGACCAATAGGGGCGTTGTCAGGTTGGGTGAGTCCTGGTGGGTGTGTTCTGGTTCGGGGCGTATCTGGCCGTGGTGGTGACGGTGGTTCAGGCTGCTGCGGACAGGCCGAGAGTCCCGGTGATCTGGTCCCAGATC
>NZ_JAPNLK010000184.1 GCF_026627505.1 Streptomyces sp. H27-H5
ACCAGAGCCGACAGGCCGCATCGCTCGGCCAGCCGGATCACCGGGACCAGCCCGGCATGCGCGATGAGATTCGGCTCGTCGAACGCGGCGAACACCCTCGCCGGGCTATGGAAGAATTTCACTTGAGAGGTGCCTTGCCGGTTGGTGCTGGTGGAAGCGTGAGAACTCCCATCATCCCAGGTCAGCGGGCACCTCCTCCCGTTTCCCCGTCCACAGCCCGGCCGTTACACGGTGGATCGAGGCTGAACACTTACCTCGGCACAGTTCGCCAATACACTGACCGGGCTGGTAATTCGGCAATCCGTGGGGCGTACCGGAATCTGCTATGACAATGCCATGGCAGAATCATTCTTTGCGACGCTGAAAAATGAACGTGTCCACCGGACCGTTTACCCCACCCGCGAACACGCCTACCGCGACATCGCCCGCTACATAGAGGTCCGCTACAATACGAAGCGCCGTCACTCGGGACTCGGGTACCGGACCCCAAGAGAGGTCCACGACGAGTACCTGAACCAGCAGCTCGCAGCCTGAATTAACTAATTGGCAGCTGTCCGGGAAAGGCGGGGCCCCTCAGACGGTTCAATGCGGGGTAGGCGTTCTGTTCGCCGCACTGCGCCGCTCGGTCTCGAATTTTCTTGCCCAGGTAGTGCCTTTACGTGTTTTGGTGAGCCAGTCTTGGGCGTTGAACGACTCTTCTGGCAAGCGTGTGTGCTGGCTCGCAGGGGATTCCTCTATCGTCGATGTGACGTATTCCAAGAGGCCTTCGTACAGCTCCTCCAACACGGATACCGGAACCCAGTAGGTACTAATACCACGTATCCCGTCTTGAAGTTTGAGCATCCTCTCGACGTCCTCCTGTATTTCCTCTCTGTTGGCAACTGATATTGCCGACTTTGTCCCTCCTATCCAGGTGGTCTCGGTCATCTTGATGAGATTGGCCGATTTGATCTGCTCGCGGAGGGTTTCGAGCGCCTCCTTCTTGTACCGTTCCTCTTCCTTGCTGTTCCAGTATGCCTCGATACCCTCTTTTGACATCCCAATAGACTCGAGCTCTTGGTGGGTATCCGCGCGGCGATCTTCGAGTATCTCCGCAAATTTACCGGCAACTTTCCCACCGAGTCCTTGCACAAATTGATCCGGTAGGGGCATTTGGTTTCCCCAGTTCCGCAGCCACTGGTACGCCATATAGAAAAGCCCTGGCATGGCGAGAAGGAATCCGACCGGACCTGCGGCGGCGGCAAAGGAGGCATATTTTAAACCTAGCAGAGACACCGTATCGGCGATGATTCCGAAGGTGTCGAATATGCCTGCCACGACATCACTGTTTCGGATACTGTTGCTCAGCGAGAGGATGTTGGCGACCAGTGAGACGGCTGGACCGGCTTTCCCGAGGAAATCGGCCAGGCCTGTGGAGCCCATGAGCTCGAAAGTCGACTGGAGGACGGGTACGGCGATGGCGGTGCTCGACCCGGCGGCTACGAGCTGATCGAGCGCGTCTCCTTCGACTATGCCGGCCAAGGTTGCGGATCCGATGAGATTTACGGTCAGCAGAACGAGACCCGCCGCTTTCCACGCGGAGTTGGGGTCTTCCAATTTCCAGCCGCGCTTGTCCAGTACTCTGCCACCTTCTGCCACTCCAGCTCTTGCAATCTCCACTTCGAATAGTGCTCTGGTCCGGTCATGCGCGGTGCGAGCAGCGACAAGCTTGGTCTTGCGTGTCCCGTATTCAGGAGGAAATTTGACCCCGGTTAAATCGGCATCCACTGTTTCGGCCGTAGGGAGTTCTCCGTTTGCATACTTGGCAGGGTGTAGTTTCGCGTGCAGTGGCCTCAAGTCGTTTATTGCCGCGAGGTATCTATCAGATGAATTCATGAGGTTTTTGGCGGTCGTACCCAATGGACCCCCTGCTGCGGCGTTTTCCTCCACGCTCCTCATCATGGCCCTGGCCAGGGCGTGATTACTCTCTTCGATGTTCAGATCCCTGAAGAGTTGTATGGCCGGGTCTGCACTTCGGCCTGTCCCTCTCCAGTCGAAGGGGGCGCCGCTTCCCGTCCGGCTACTCATCTCTGCGGCAAGTTCATCCATCCATTTTTGATCGATCTTTTCCAGTTTGACGGAAGGGTCGTACGCTGAGAGCATTCTCACTGGAAGGTTCGAGGGAAGCGAGGAAGGGTTGCTCTTCGTGGTGATGATGGCTCCGATGATGCTGGCGCCGCTCTCAATAGAAGGCGTGATGTCGAAGTTCAGGTCCTGCCATTGGTCGTCCATGTGAACGATTTCTATCAACTGCTTGTCCGCGAACAGGGCGAGGATCGGGAGACGGTCGCCTTTCGTGCTGAGAGGCGGCGGGCACTTTATGCTGAAGCCATCAGTTGTCCATTTGAAGTCTGACAGGGGCGGAAGGAATAGGAAGGAGGTCGGTGGGTCGTTCAACCTGAAAGCTCTGCCCGGCCCGATCCTTGCCTGGATCCGCAGGCTCTGCTGTTGTTGCTGGAGGTCGCCGGAGTAGTCGGGCTGCAGATGTTCGGAGGCGGCGAGGTACACCACGCCGGGCTTGTCGAAGGCGACGGAAGCGGAGGGGCCACCGAAGATGCCCTCCCTCTGACCGAGCGAGCGCGCCGCGTTATCGGCGTCTGCACTGTAATCCTTTCTCGCCGTCGACAGGTCTTCTTCGTCTTCATGTAAAACGTCCGTGCTCTCGATCTCGAAGTGTTTCCGTACGGCGTCGACCGTCTTTTTCACGGCGTAAACGGGACGTTCCGTGAATTGAGTTTGCAATGCCCGGATTTCGGTCCTCAGCGTGCCAAGTCCGTCGTCTTCCCGGGGCTCCTGTCCGGATCCGACGGGCACGGCCGGGGACAGCCGCACGCCGGCGCCGGCGCCCGGGGGGAAGGCCTCGTCGATATCGCGCACACCGGGGAGGGAGATGGTGGCCTGTCCACCACTCGCGACTTGCCCTGTGACCGTGACGAGGCCAGGCAACCCGAGTCTTTCCCTCTCACTCAGCGGCGCGAATGGACTACCAGCGCCCGACATTAACGCATACTGCAGGTATGTGATGGTGATGTCCCATACCTGCGATGTGTCAGAGGCGGGTATCTGGACGAGTACCTCAGTCTTCCCGTGAGGGATGTTGACCGTGGCTTCGCTATGGCCCGTCACTGGTACCTGGACCCCGGTTGACATGGTGGCCCCGGCCACGCTGGTTACACAGAAGCTGTGGACCGGAGTTCTCCGAGAGGTTTTTCCGTCTTTTGTCTCTCGGGCTTCCCAAGTGTGCTTGCCGAAGTCCAGTTGCTGGGTGAGTGGATACTCCCAGTTGCCGTCCTGGTCCACGGTTGCGATTCCGGCTTCCGTCCAGGATTTGGAGGTGGGGCCGATCTGGACTGTCGCTCCGGGTGTCCCTCTTCCCCTGAACACCGGGGTGGTCGAGACCTCGCCACCTGATTCGGGGCTGTCGATCACGACCGTATCGAAAGTGAGATAGAATTGTGCAGCGTTCTGTGCGCCATATAGTGCTATATATAGCGAGTTCCTGCTCGAAACATAGACGGATTTTCCGTTGGCTCGGAGCCGGAATGGTTTCCCTTCCCCCTCTACGTCACCGAAGAAGTCCATCGTGAATTTTGTCGCTTTATCTCTTGTTCCGAGGTCGATCCAGTCTTGACCGTTGACGCTCCAGTATCTATATCCGGCGTAATTATTCCCTGTGCTTTCGATGATATAGCTGTTCCCCTCGGGATGGAGGCGGAGGCGTGTCCCTCTCTCCTTGCTGGTGAGGACAGCGAAATCGTAGTTACCGTACAAAAACCCACCTGGTCTAAAAGAGACTCCATGGCTGCCGGTGGTGAGGGTAACCACCGTCGCCGTTCGTTTGGCAATGATGGGACTACTGACGGCATGTGGGTCATCCTTGGTGTACCGACCTACGAGGGTCTCGGTCAATTCTTTTTCTTGACCGGCGCCTGCGAGGACTTGACCGGTGCCTTCGAGGATTTGTTCGCTTGCTCCGGTGAGGCGGGAGATGATCCGGTCTCGTCTTATTTTGTTCGGGTTCTCGCTTTCGGGGAGGTGGTCGGGGTGGTCGGTGTAGTTGAAGTCTGTTTCCGTGGCAGTTTCCGGGGTTGTCTGGGTGTCGGGTGGTTGGGTTTCGGTCGTTTCCTCGGTGATGGTTCCGTCGAGGTTTTCCTCGACGGTTCCGTCGTCTTGTTTCCGGAATGTTCCGGTGTAGTCGTGCTGGGTTGTTCCGGTGGTTTGTGTGGCGGTTCCGTCTTCGTCCTGGATGTGGGAGAGCTGGGTGACGTGGACCTTGTGAACGGTTTCTTCGCCTGTGTAGTCCTCGGTGAAGGTTCCGTCGAGGTTTTCGGTGATGGTTCCTTCGGTGTCTTCGTTGATTTCTCCGGTGAGGTGCAGCTCGATGTTCCCGGATGGTGCGGTGATGGATTCCAGGGCGGTCTGGATGGCTGCGTCGAATTCCCGCGCGATGTCGACGTCGGAGTCGGTTTCCGCGGTTTCGGTTTCCCCGGTTTCCTGTCGCTCGGTTTCGGTTTCCCCGGTGTCGGTGTCGGCGGGTGGTGTGTGTTCGGTGGGGTTTTGGGTCCAGGTTTTGGCGAGTTTGGTGAGTGTTCTCTCGACGGTGGCTCGTGTGAGGGGTTTGCCGGTGAGGAGTTTGACGAGGAGGGGGGTGAGGATTTCGGCGGTGGGGTTTTGGGTGTAGGCGGCGAGGGCGGGGAGGAGATGGGCGAGGGTGTGGTGGTGGGGTTGGCTGTGGAGGAGGGAGGTGAGGGCGGGGGTGAGGTGGGTGATGGCGTTCTTGGTGGGTTGGTCGTCGGTGAGGGTGGCGAGGGCGGGCAGGAGGCGGGGGATGGTGGCAGCGGGGTCTCCGTCGGGGAGGGAGGCGAGGGCCGGGGTGAGGTGGGTGATGACGTCCAGGGTGGACTTGTCGTCGGTGGCGAGAGTGGCGAGGGCGGGGACGAGGTGGGCGAAGGCGTCGCGGGTTCGGCCCTGGAGGATGTTGGTGACGGTGGTTCCCAGGGCGGTGATGACCCTGGCTTCGGTGCTGTCGCCTCCCAGCCAGGTCCCGATGCCGGCCAGGACGTCGGTGATGGCCTTCTCGGTGCGGCCGGTGGCCAGGCTGATGAGGGCGGGGGCGAGCGCGGTGGCGAGTCTGCCGGTTCCGGTGGCGCCGGTGGCGTCGTCGACGAGGTCGGCGAGGGCTGTGATCGCGCGGGTGACGGCTTGTTCGGTGCGACCGTTGATGAGGTCGATCAAGGGAAGGGCGAGGGAGCCGATGACGCGTCCGATCCGCGCGTTGCCCAGAAGGTAGCCGACGACGGAGACGATCCCGGGGACGGCTTGTTCGAGGATGTCCTGCCAGGGTTTCCCGTCCAGGATCGCGGAGACGACGGGCAGGAACGCCTTGAACACGGTCGTGACCTCGCCGGCCTCGGGGAAGACCGCCGCGACGAACGCATCGAACGCTTCCCCGGGAGCCTTCTTGGTGACGATGGCGTCCACGAGGTCGGCGATCGCGCCGGTGATCCTGGCCGGGGCCTCTCCACCGGGGATGAACGACGCGACGAACGAGGCGATGCGGAAGGCCGCTCCGGCGAAATTGAAGACCCCCTTCGCGACATCCCCCCTGTCCAGATCCTCCAGGGCCCTGCCGATGCCTTCGACGGCCTTGCGAATCCGATCGTCGGCGAGTTTGGCCACAGCGGTGAGGACTTTCAGGAGCGCTTTCCTGTCCGTGCCCGCGAACAACTCCTCCAGTGCCCGACTCAGTTCCTGGAGCACCCCGGCCTTGCCCGTACCGAGGAAGGTGCCGAGCGCGGGAAGCACAGCGATGAGAGCCCTCTTCCAAGCGTCCTTCCCGCCACTGAGGAAATGGCTGACAGCCGTCGAAAGACCTTTGACCGCCGCTCCGGCATCCCTGTTGCCAGTGAACTCCGCCACCAGGTCACCCAGAAGAGGCATCAGACGAGGGAGCGCGGCCTTCAGATCACCGGACCGGACCCCGTCGAGCGCTTTGATCAAGGACTCGACGATCTGACCTATTCTGCCGCTGTCGCCGCTCGCCTTGGAAATGATTCCGGCAACGGCTCCCAACACGCCTGTGAGCGCCTGACCATAATTCTCGCCCTTCTTCAGGTCGGCGAAGGCTTTCCCGGCGGCCTTGACCAGCCCCTCTGCCTCCTGCCCCAGGAGCCTCGCGACCGGCCCCAAGACCTCGTCCAGGCCCTTCCCCCCGACCAGAGCCGTCACCGCTTCCCCCAACGCGCCGACGATCTTCCTCGTCTCGCCGGGGGGGAGCAGCCCGGTGACCGCTGGCAACACGACGCCCAGGGCCTCTTTGTACTCCTTCTTCTCGATGTGCGGATAAGCGACCGCGACCTGAGAGATCAGATTCCCGACCGGGCCCTTCAACGCAACGCCCAGGCCCCTGAGAGCCCCAACGAAATCCTCTTTCATCAGAGCCGTCAGCACAGGCCCGAGGGCTTTGACGGTCCTGCCCGCGTCACCCCCCACCAGATCCCCCACGGCCCTCAGCAGACCAGGAAGGGTATCCCTCAACTCCCCGCCCTGGGCCATAGCCGTGGTGACGGGCAGCAGACCGTCGAGGAGGAAACGACGCAACCGCGGGTCCACGACGACCTGATCCCTCGAAAGGAAATTTCGTATCCCCTCACGAAGCTCGATCAACGCCAACCTGTTCGGAGCCCCGCCCCGAGGCCCGGCCACCGGGACAGGCGTGGGCGGCTTTACACGACGCTCGCCCACCGTCGACCCATACACCACCGTAGGCGGGGTGATTCTCCTCGTCGGATCCACCGCCCCCAGGTGGACACGCCCCGCCGCGAACTCCCTACCGGTCGTCGTCGGCTCCCGCGGGGGCAGATCCCTCCGGCCCGTGATCCGCTTCTCCAAGCCCTCCCCCAACACCAAGGGGGCGTTGAACTCCCCACCACCACGGGCCCGCGCCGACTCCGTCAACTCCTCCAACTGCCGCGCGATCGGGAGCAACACCTTCGCCTGCGACGCAGAGGGATCGGAACGAGAAATCCACGAGACAAGCACTGCGGCCAGGCGCTCCGCCTGCCACGGGTCATTGACCTGCCGTACCCCATTCAACGCGTCCCTCGCCCTGGCGAGCAGCAGCCTGTCTTCACCCTCCGGTGTTTTCCCGACTTCCTCGATGCTCGCCTCGATCCAGGCGAACGCCACTGCCGCCTGCCGCCGCGCCGAACTCCCGGACGGCCCCGCCGCTGCACGACCCGCGGCCGACGACCCCGCAGAGGCCCTCCGCGGGGGCTCCTTCGCCGACGTGAGCGGCATCTCGGTCATACGAACTCCTTACGGAACAACTCAGTGACCGAAGACCAGCGAAAACCCGCTGACGTCAGGACGCGAGCAACGACAGACCCCAAACCCGAGTGCACAGCCCCTCACCTACCCCACCGGCGACACCACCCGCCACTGCGGCTTCCAAACCCGAAAACCAGGACCGACACCGAAACGCACACCCACCACACGCACAAGTCTCCCCACCACCCCCACCCCACGAAAGACAACACCCACACCCCGAAAAGGCAGAGCGGGTCACGGGGGTCTGTCTCAGCCTCGATCCACCGCGTGGCGGTTGGGCTGTGGATGGAGAAACGAGAAGAGGTGCCCGCTGACCTGGGATAATGGGAGTTCTCACGCTTCCATCTGGCCCAGTCGATAAGGCACCTCGTAAGTGAAATCCTCCCACAGCTCGGCGGCGGTGTTCGCGGCGTTCGACGAGCCGAATCTGATCGCGCATGCCGGACTTGTCCCGATCGTCCGGCTTGCCGAGCGGTGCTGTCTGCCGG
>NZ_JAPNLK010000185.1 GCF_026627505.1 Streptomyces sp. H27-H5
ACCCCGGACCCGTGGAACCCGGCGCACCCCGCAGCGACACGCGACGACCCCGGAACCTCACCACGAGAACAAACCGGGGTGAACCGACCACCCCACGAACACGACCTCATCACTGAAGGATCGAGGCCAGCGCGGTGATTTGCGGGCGTCCATGAGCGGCGGCTCGCGGAAACAGGCGTGGTCGGGCGGCTCGACGGTTTGTCCGGTCCGGCGGCGGAGGAGCCAGAAATCGGAGAGGGGAAATCCCTCGCAGTCCGGCGGAGTTCCGTCCTGGGGAATGTAGAAGTGGTTCTCACCGACGCCCCAGTTCACGTATTTCACGGCCGCGTTGAAGGAGGCCGCGCTCGCGCGCATCCAGGCGTTCTCGGGAATGCCGAGACGGTCGAAGAGGTCGCGTTGCACGGTCGGTGCGAGGGCGGTGACCTGGGGTTCGGTGCGATGCGGGGTTTCGAGGACCGTGACGCGGAGCGTGCCCTGGCAGGCGGAGGCCAGCCGGGCCGCGGCGATCCAGGCGGTGAGGGTACCGCCGGCGATCACTGTTTCCCTGACGGGGGCGGGTGTGGTCGCTTTCGTGTCCATGGGAGAAGGGTCGCGGCCATCCCTGTACGGAATGTATCGGGCGGCTGTATCGGGGGCTCCAGACGGACCGGAGAACGCGTACAGGGGGTGCGTCGAATCTTTTGGTGCGGGACCTGAACGGGGCCCGACATCAAGAGGAGGAACTATGTTCGAGAAGTCCCGGGTCCAGCACCCCCTGGAAATTCTGACGGAGATCGAGCGCGGTGCGGCGGTGGATCAGGAGATCCTGCTGCGCGACGGTGCGACACCCTGGGCCGAACTCCTCGCGGACTATGTCGACGCGTTGAACGAACTGGCCACGCGGGGCACCGCGGACAACGGGTACATCGCCACCTACGGGCTCGACGAGGGGCACGCCGGCGGCTGCGGATGAGCGCGCAGGGGGAAGCGGCCCGGTGGCGGGGACCACCAGGCCGCCGGGGGCGGGACCTCAGGCCGTGAGGACGCGGGTCCGGGCGAACAGCCGTACCAGCGGCATCAGGTGGTAGCGCGGGACGGGATCGCGGTCGGTGGGCCCGGGTTCCAGGAGGCGGGCGTCGGCCAGCCGGTCCAGGAGGTCCTCGGCCTCGTGGAGCGGCAGGTCGAGGAGGGCGGCCGCGTCCGGGGGTGAGAGGACGGGCAGGTCCGTGGCCGTGAGGGCGGCGAACGCCGTGGCGGTGGACGGGTCGAGGGAGTCCAGCGCGTGCCGCAGCCCGGTGGTGACGTCGAGGCTGCCGATGCGCAGCTCGCCCAGGCGGCGGTCCTCGGCCGCGAGGCGGGCGGCGAGGTGGGCGGGCGGGCGGTCCGAGCGGGCGGCGAGCCGGGCCGCGGCGATGCGCAGGGCGAGCGGCAGGCGATCGCAGTACTCGGCGATGCGGGCGACCGCCTCGGGGTCGCCGGCGATCCGGTCGGAGCCGGCGATCCGGGCCAGGAGGCGGGTCGCCTCGGTGGGGGTCATCGGGCCGAGGCGTACGAGGCGGGTGCCTTCGAGGGAGGCGAGGTCCGGCCGGACTCCGGTGACGAGGGTGCGGGTGGCGCCGCCGCCGGGCAGCAGGGGGCGTACCTGGGTGTCGTCGGCCGCGTTGTCGAGGACGATCAGGACGCGGCGGTCCGCGAGGAGGGTGCGGTAGAGCTGGGCGCGCTCGTCGAGGCCTGCGGGGAGTTGGGCCGGGGCGGTCCCGAGGGCGTCCAGGAACCAGCCGAGGACCTGCCAGGGGGTGCGCGGCGTGCCGTCGGCGGTGCGGAGGTCGGCGTAGAGCTGGCCGTCGGGGAAGGCGGGGCGGACGTGTTCGGCGACTCTGAGGGCGAGGGCGGACTTGCCGGTGCCGGGGGCTCCGGTGACGGCCACGTTCTGGTGGCTGTTCAGGGCGTCGAGGACCTCCCGGGTCTGCGCCTCCCGGCCCGTGAAGTCGCCGGGCGCGGCGGGCAGCAGGGCCGGGACCGGCCGGGCCTGTGCCGCAAGGGCGGGCACCGGGGCCGCGGGCGCGGGCGCGGCGAGGGTGGTCGTCCGGCGGGCGGGGGCGGCGGGAGGGGGGAGGGTGGCGGTGAGGATCTGCTGGTGGAGGGCGCGCAGTTCGGGGCCCGGGTCGATGCCCAGTTCGTCCGCCAGGACGCGGCGGCCCTCCTCGTACAGGGAGAGGGCGTCGCACTGGCGTCCGCTGCGGAAGAGCGCGGTCATCAGTTGGCCGCGCGGGCGTTCCCGTACGGGGTGTCGGATGACGTGCCGGGTGAGGCTCGGGATGACCTCGTCGTGACGGCCCAGGGCGAGGGCGGCCTCGGCGTGGTGTTCGGTCGCCGCCAGGTGCGTCTCGGTCATGCGTGGCCCCTCGGCGGCGGCGAGGTGCTCGGTGACGTCGCTGAGGGCGGGGCCCGTCCACAGGGCGAGCGCCTCGGCGAGGCGGCGTTCGGCGTCGGCGTGGCGGCCCGCGAGGAGGTCGGCACGGCCGGTCTCGGCGAGGCGGCGGAAGCGGTCCCAGTCCAGGGCCGAGGAGGCGATGTCCATGCGGTAGCCGGCGCCGCGGCGTTCCAGGCCGTGGTCCGGGCCCAGGCGGGAGCGCAGCCGCGAGACGTACGTGTAGAGCTGGTGGGTACTGGTGGAGGGCGGCTCCCAGCCCCAGAGGAGAGTGGTCAGCCGCTCGTCGGTGACGACCTGGCCGTGGGCGAGCAGCAGGGCGGCGAGCGCGGTGCGCTGCTTGGCGCCGTCGAGGGCGACCGGGCGGCCGTCAAGCTCGGCTGCGACCGGCCCGAGGATCTTGAAGTCCATGGAGGTCCCCCACCGTTGCGCGAACCCGCGTCTGCTCGCGGGTCATCTTGCGCGAAACGCTATTGACCTGGTGTTCCATCTCGCTCTCGGATCGATTTCAGTGATCCGAAAGGGTTTTGAAAGCGCACGAAAACGGGGGCTGCGTAGCGTTCAGGGCGTACCGCGGGGCACCGGCCCGCAGCGGACGACGAAGGTCCGGGAGGACGCCATGAACCGCTTCATTCTCTCCACCCGCAAGACCGCTCAGACCGCGACGGCCGCTCCGCTGGGCAGGCTGGTGGCAACGACGGCCCTGCTCCTGGTGTCGGTCGCGGGGGTCGCCGTGAACCAGGGCGTGACACCATTCGACGACCTCGCGGCGGCCGGCCCCACCCACGACGACCCGTGGAAGGCCTCCGCCACCGTGGCCGGGACGGACGACCCGTGGTCGGTGCGCGCCGGCGGCCTGCTGCGGGACGACCCGTGGAAGGCCACCGTCCGGGGGACCGGGACGGACGACCCGTGGAAGGCCACCGCCGAGGGGCCCGGGACGGACGACCCGTGGAAGGTTTCCGCCACCGGTGCCGGGGCGGACGATCCGTGGATGTGAGCGGGGGGCCGCGGAGGGCCGCCGTCAGGGTTGGAACGCGAACAGGCCCCGCAGGTCGTCCCGTTCGCCTTCCGCGAGCGCCACCAGGACCTGATCCATCCGCGCTCGCCACCCCTGTGCGCCGACCTCGGTGAAGAGGTCCGCCGCGCTCTTGAACGTACTCGCGGCGCCGCTCCGGTCCGAGCGCAGCGCCTGCACGCTTCCGAGGACGACGGCCGCCCGCGCCCGCAGGTAGACGTCCGCGACCTGCTCCGCGACCTGGAGAGCACTGCGTGCCACCGCCTCGGCCTCCTCGAGTTTCCCCTGGCGCCACAGCGCCTCCCCCAGTGCACGCAGCACGTGTGTCTCGCCCCGGCGGTCGCCGCTGCCGAGCACCAGCTCCAGGGCGCGCCGGGAGGCCTCCTCCGCACGCGCCCCGTCGCCCTGGTGGATCAGCGCCTGCGCGAGCCGGAGCGTGCTCTGTGCCTCGCCCCGCACGGTGCCGAGTCCTCGGCTTCTGGCCACCGCCTCCGACGACAGCATCAGGCTCGCCTGAGCGTCCCCCCGTTCCAGTTCGAACTGCGCCAGCAGGCCCAGTACATGTGCCTCGGCGTAGGGGTCACCGACCGCGCGGAAGATCTCCAGCGAGCGGCGGCCCGTCTCCACCGCCCGATCGGTGTCTCCGCGATGGCGCTCGCACATCGCCAGGTTCCGGAGCACCAGGGCCCGCCCTTGGTGCTGGCCCTGCTCCTCGAACAGGTGCAGGGCCAGGCCGAGTCGCTCGTACGCGCTGTCGTACTCGTACTGGATGATCTCCAGGGTGGCGAGCGACTGCAGCATCGCCGCCTCGCCCAGCCGGTCGCCGGTGCGGCGGGCGGCGGTCAGGGCCGCATCGCCGCATTCCCGCCAGTCCTCCAGGTAGTTGCGGTTCTGGAAGAGGGTGACGCTGGTCATGGTCAGGTCCCAGGCGTACGCGGACTCGTCCCCGCGGGCCGCCTGCTGGACGAGGCCGGTGATGGAGGAGCGTTCGGCCTCGAACCACTCCATGGGGTTCTCCACGAGAGATTCGACCAGGTGGGAGGGGAGTTCGCGGAGGGGCGCGGAGCCGGGGACGACGGTGTAGTCCCCGCCGTAGACCTTCCGGTGGGCCTCCTTGGTGAGCGCCAGCCACACCCCGCAGGCACGTCTCAGGGCGGCCCTCAGTTCTCCTTCTCCGTCCTCGGCAAGCGCGCATTCGCGAGCGAAGAGGCGGAGGAGGTCTTGGAATCGGTACCGGACGTGGCCCGCGCTGGCGCTGAGGGGTTCGAGGAGCTGGGCGTCGACGAGCTGCTCGATGAGGTCCTCGGCGTCGACCGGGTGGATGTCGAGGAGGGCGGCGCCGGCCCAGGCGGAGAACTCGGTGACGTTCAGCGACCCGAGCAGGCGGAACATGCGGGCGGTGTCGGGGGGCAGGTCGCGGTAGCTCAGCCGGAGCCCGGCGCGGACCCCGCGGGCGTCCAGGCTCAGCTCGTCGAGTCGGCGGTGCTGGTCCTCCAGGCGCGATACGAGGGTGCGGACGGTCCAGTGCGGCTTCGCGGCGAGCCGGGCGGCCGCGATGCGCAGCGCGAGGGGCAGCCGGTCGCACAGTTCGCTGAGTCGGGCGGCGCCCGCGGGATCGCCGGACAGGCGGTCGTCGCCGGCCACCCGGGAGAGCAGGGTGATCGACTCGTCCTGTTCGAGGGAGCCGAGGTTCAGCGGTACCAGGGCGTAGTCACCGGCGAGCCGGCTGCTCATGCTGTCGCGGCTGGTGACCAGGACGCAGCAGCCGGACGTGCCGGGCAGGAGGGGGCGGATCTGCTGGAAGGAGCGGGCGTTGTCCAGGACGATCAGGATCCGGCGGCCGCCCAGGACGCTGCGGAAGAGCGCGGTGCGTTCCACCTGGTCGGCGGGGATCTGGGGGCCGGGCACGCCGAGGGCGCGCAGGAAGCGGTCGAGGACGGCTCCGGGCCTGCGGGGTTCCTCCTCCTCGTCGTAGCCGCGCAGATCGGCGAAGAGCTGTCCGTCGGGGAAGCGCGCGGCGACCTGGTGGGACCAGTGGACGGCGAGCGCGGTCTTGCCGACGCCGCCGGTGCCGGTGATGGAACCGACGGGCAGGGAGGAACCGTCGAGCTGGTCCAGCAGGCGGTCGAGGGTGGCGAGTTCCTGGTGGCGGCCGGTGAAGGAGGCCGGGGCCGGGGGCAGGTGGGCGGGCACCGTGGTGGTGGCGGCGGTCGACTGGAGGGTGGCGGTGGTGGGCAGGGTGAGCTTCGGGGAGTCGGCGAGGATGTCCTCGTGGAGTTCCTGGACGGCGGGGCCGGGGTCGATGCCGAGTTCCTCGGCGAGCAGGCGTGCCCCGTCGCGGTAGGTCTCCAGGGCCTCGGCGCGGCGGCCGGAGCGGTAGTGGGCCAGCATCAGGTGGGCGAGGGCCTGTTCACGCAGGGGGTGCGCCCGTACGAAGCCGGTGAGCTCCCCGATGAGTTCGCGGTGTTGGCCCAGGTCCAGGCGCAGGGCGGTGAGTTGTTCGTACATGTCGAGGCGGAGCCCGGTGAGCCGTTCGGCCTCCGCCTCCACTCGTTCGGCGACGACCCCGGCGAGGGCGGGGCCGCGCCACATCGCCAGGGCTTCCTCGAAGTGGGCGCGGGCTTCCTCGGTGCGGCCGCGGCGGGCGGCCTCGCGTCCTTCGGCGGCCCGCTCCTCGAACTCGACGGCGTCGATGCGGTGCTCGCCGGCGTGGAGCATGTAGCCGGGGTGGCTGGTGACGAGCAGGTCGTCGATGCCGACCGCGGTCCTGAGGGTCTTGCGCAGGGCGGATACGCAGATGGCGATCTGGTTGCGGGCCGTGGCGGGCGGGTTTCCCTGCCAGACGGCGTCGGCGAGGGTGTCGACGGAGACCACCCGGCCCGGCGCGAGCAGCAGCATGGACATGATGGTGCGCTGGCGGGCGCCTTGCAGGGCGACGGGTCGCCCGTCGGCGCTGATGTCCAGTGGCCCCAGGATCCGGAACACCACCTGAAGCACGGACGCCCCCTCGTTTGCGCTGCGGTCCTGCCGGAACGGCGGTCGTACCGTCTTCACTCTGAGTTACAGGCCGCCGGGCGGGCACGCAACGCGGACGGCAGCAAACTGCCGGCGGGGCGGCTGGTGGGAGGCGCCGATCAGGTTGCCGAGGGGCGGGCCGGTAGGGACGGGCCGGTCAGGGACGGGCCGCTGCCCAGGAGGCGGGCGGCGGGAGGTCCCTCCGGTCCCACCGGGCGGCCGGCCCGGGCTCGGCGGGTCCCGCCGGGCCGGTGTCGGGGGGTGTCGTGAGGAGGGTCAGGAGGGCCGTGACGGCGGCCAGTTCCTCCGGGGTGGGGCTGCCACTGATGATCGTGAACAGGGGCGGCGCCAGGGGTCCTTCGAGGGCGGGTGCGGAAGTGCCGGACATGGTTCTCGCTCCTCACATCGGGGGGTTGCCGTGCTTGCGGGCGGGTGTCGCGGCGTGCTTCCTGCGCAGCATGCCGAGTGCGGCGACGAGGACGGCCCGGGTGTCGGCGGGGTCGATGACGTCGTCCACGAGGCCGCGTTCGGCGGCGTGGTACGGGTGCATCAGCTCGGCCTTGTACTCCTTGACGAGTTGCTGCCGGGTGGCCTCGGGGTCTTCGGCTTCGGAGATCTGCCGCCGGAAGACGACGTTGGCCGCGCCCTCGGCGCCCATGACGGCGATCTCGTTGGTGGGCCAGGCGTAGGTGAGGTCGGCGCCGATGGACTGGGAGTCCATGACGATGTAGGCGCCGCCGTAGGCCTTGCGCAGTACCACGGAGACCCGCGGGACCGTGGCGTCGCAGTACGCGTAGAGCAGCTTGGCGCCGTGGCGGATGATGCCGCCGTGCTCCTGGTCGACGCCCGGCAGGAAGCCGGGGACGTCGACGAGGGTGACGAGCGGGATGGAGAACGCGTCGCAGAGCCGGACGAAGCGCGCGGCCTTCTCGGACGCGTGGATGTCGAGGACGCCGGCCAGCGACCGGGGCTGGCTGGCGACGATGCCGACCACGTGGCCGCCGAGCCGGGCGAGGGTGGTGATGACGTTGGTGGCCCAGCGCTCGTGCACCTCCATGTGCTCACCGTCGTCGACGATCTCGGCGATGACCTCGCGCATGTCGTACGGCCGGTTGCCGTCGACGGGGACCAGGTCGAGCAGGCGTTCGCAGCCGCGGTCGACGGGGTCCTGGCAGGGTGTGCTCGGCGGGTTCTCGCGGTTGTTGGAGGGGAGCATCGTGATGAGGTAGCGGACCTCGCAGATGCAGGTCTCCTCGTCGTCGTATGCGAAGTGGGCGACGCCCGAGGTCTCGGCGTGCACGTCGGCGCCGCCGAGGCCGTTCTGGGTGATCTCCTCGCCGGTCACCGCGCGGACCACGTCCGGGCC
>NZ_JAPNLK010000186.1 GCF_026627505.1 Streptomyces sp. H27-H5
CGGGCCGCACCGTCAGTCAGCTGAGGGTGCCGGACAAAACCAATGAAATAACTGCGTTCGCCTCGCTGTTGGACCCTTTCGACCTGACCGGCACCGTGGTCACCGCCGATGCTCTCCACACCCAGCGCTGGACGAGGTCTTCATTAAAGTCCAGGGCGAGTACAGGTACCTGTGGCGGGCCGTCGACGCCGACGGCAACGCGCTGGACGTCCTGGTCCACAGCAAGCGGGACACGGCCGCGGCCAGGAAGTTCTTCAAGAAACTACGCAAGAAGACCGCCTCTGCGCCCCGGGTGGTGGTCACCGACAAGCTCCGCTCCTACGGGTCCGCCCTGCGCGGGCTGGGCATGTCCTCCATCGATCACCGCTCCCACAAAGGCCTGAACAACCGGGCCGAGAACTCCCACCAACCCACCCGACAACGGGAACGAGCGATGAAGGGCTTCCGCTCCGTCGCAGGAGCCCAACGATTCCTGGCAGCGTTCAGCCTCATCTCCCCGCACCTCCGGCCCCGCCGCCATCTGATGACAGTCCGTGACTACCGAGACGAGATGAAGGACCGCTTCACCGTGTGGAACGAGGTCACCGGCGTGTCCGCCGCCGTCTGAACCACCGCGGGTCCCACGGCCAGGCACATCCTGATCCCCAGCGCGCACTCACAGCTCCCACCAAGTTGACAACGCCGTTCGTCTTGCTCTGACTCCCGCCCAGGTCAGGCGACCTGGAGCTTCGGGCGGCCCGTCGGGGCCGGCGGGGCCTGGTGGTACGTCGGCAGCTTCAGGTTGGGGAGATCCCCGGCCTGAATGCGGACGAGGGCCGTGCGGAACGCGGCCGCCATCATCTCGGGGCTCTCGTACTTCGCCGCGAGCGGGTGGAGTCGGTAGGAGTTACCGTTGCGTTCCTCGCTACGCGGTCTGAGCACGATGTTCAGCTCGCACAGAGGCGCCATGAGCCCGCTGACCGCCTGGGGGGTGACCCCGTACTCGGCCGCCATGTCCTTCTGGCGGACCGGCAGCGCTCCCCCGAAGTCGCTGCGGGAGACGAGGTACTGGAGGAACTTGACGGCGGACCCTGACAACGGCAGGGCCCAGATGCGCTCCGCGATGATCGGAGACATGACGTTAGCCATGGGACAGCCTTCCTCGTGAGCGGGCGCCGGTAGAGAACCCTGGCTGAACTATCACCCGGTACGCCTCCTTCCGCGAACGTTCTCTTCGACCGCGAAGCCGAGGTCAAGTTCCTCCTGATGGGCGCCTTCCGGTCCCACCGCGTACGGAAACGCCTCCGCGTCGTGTTCGTGCCGGTCGGCGATCTCGGCGAGTACTTCGTGCTGGGCCGTGCTGTTGCCGTGGAACCACAGACGGACGTTGATCTGGATCCGGCCGTTGCCGGCCTTCTCCACCCAGTTGTAGCCGCACAGCGCCTGCACGGCACGGTTGACCGTGGAACGCGTGATCATTTTGCCGCCCTTCTGCGCGGCAACCTTGTTCAGTCCGTCCGTGATCTCCTGCTGGGTGTACTGAGTGAGTCCGGTCCCCGGCATCTGCCCACCGGCGACGAAGAGGAACACGCACAGCTGGGACTTGGTGATGCTGTTCGCGACGGCCAGCTGCGCCAGCAGCTGGGTGAACCAGTTGCTGGCCAGGCTGTAGCCGGCGCCGCCGGCCATGTCGTGAACGGTCTTCGGGTCGGCCGCGTACTCGAAGTGGACTCCCGTGAGCCGACGTCGACCGCTGGGGTCGGCGGCTTCGGCGACCTTCTCCCCCAGTTGCTGACCGAGTACGGCCAGGATGTCTCCGTACTCGGCATCGTCCCCTGCGACCGAGGGGACCGGAACAGGCCTGGGCCCGCGCTGTCGACGACGAGCGGGCGGATCAGATGTCACAGAACCTCCTTGTTACTCAGGCGGTCCGAGACTATCCAAAAAATCAACGTGTGCTTGTCTTTTGCCCGGGCGGCGCGCCGAGAGAGGCCTCTGGGCCAGGGGGTGTTCGAGACAGGCGCCAAAAGTACACGCCACGTGAAGTTACTCAGCGGTCCAGCGCCAAAAGTACACGACTCCTTGAGTTCGATTGTCGTGATGCCGGCACATTTCGAGGGCCTTCAGGGGGCGTGGACGACTCCACCGAGGCCTTAGCCCACAGCCCTGACCTGCGACGATCCGAAGCGCTCTGCACGCTCCAGAAAGTACACGGCTGCTTGAGTTTTTCACGAAATGTGCTCGCCAGGTACACATTTCGGGAGACCAAATGTGTCCTGGGGGACACATACCTCTCGACAAACATGCAGGTCAGAGGCGCGCGGAGGCCGCGCCCTCTTATAAAAGAGCAACGTGACCACCAGGTCCACCACAGCGGGTCTGTGCCCGGTTCAGGCTTGCGCAGCTGCCTTCTTGACGTGACGACACACCTCCCGGATGACTCTTGCTGACCCTTGTCGAACCTGAACCAAGGACAGGAACCCGAGGACCGGCTGTTGGTGATCGACCGGGTCCGCACCCCCTCCTCAGCCCCATCAGGCATGAACCACCCTTTATGCAGGCCCTCGTGGCCAGTGAGGGCGCCCAGCGCCCGAGGGGTGCACCAGCGACCCTCAGGGAGCTGGGGCAGGCCATGAGGGGGAGCGGGTCCAGGGCGCCCAAGCGCCTGGCGAGGGGGTCTGGGGGGCGAGTAGCCCCCCATGCTGAGGCCCGTCCAGGGGGGCCGGCCCCTGGCGGGGTCCAGGGGCCGGCCCCTGGGATATCCGATCCGCGGTCGATGAAGGGCAAGAACCCTGTACGAGCTCCATCCGTTGCCAGGCAGCCAGGTCAGTCGGTCGGCAGGCAGGCAGGCGGCGAGAGGAGGCGCCTCACGGGGCATTCAAGGACAACTGATGCGATACCAGACCGGGCTGTGTTCGGTGCGCCTCTTCGCCTTCTTGCTTGAAGGTTAGTAAGGTACCCGCATGACCGCTCCATACGATCCGGAAGTCAGGGAAAAGGTAGTCGCCAAGCTGCCGGCGTCCCTGCGGCAGGAACTCAAGGTCCGCGCAGCCCAGTTGGGTGTGGACATCCAGGACGCCGTCACCGAAGGCGTCCATGCCTGGCGTGCCGATGCCTCCGCAGCGACGCCTGTGGACACTTCGGGCGCCTCCTCGTTCTCCACCTACCTGCCCACAGGCCTCTACTCGGACTTCAAAGAGGACTGCCGGGCTCGGGAGGTCCCGTACAACCAGGGTGTCGCGCAGTCGATCCGGTTGTGGCTGGACACTCACCCCTCCCCCGCCAAGCGCTGTCGTCCGTCTCATGAGGGCGCGCGCCGGATCGTGGTCTGCAACCAGAAGGGCGGTGTGGGCAAGAGCGCCATCAGCAACGGTCTTTCCCAGGCCCTTGCCGAGACGGGCGCTCAGGTCTGCGTGATCGACTTCGACCCTCAGGGCCACCTCACCAGGCACTTGGGCGCACAGATGCTGGGTATCAAGGAGCCGAGCCTCGCCAAGCACATGCTGGGGGAGATCGAGGGCCGGGTACGGGACCTGCTGGTACCCATCGAGCACGGGTTGTTCGCCGGCCGTCTGTTCCTGCTGCCGTCGTGTAAGGACGCCTTCCTCCTGGACGCGCGCCTGGCCACCACCCGCCACGTGCGGACGAAGGAAACCGCCCTGGAGAAGGCCTTGGAGGAGCTGGAGAAGGAGTTCGACTACATCGTCGTCGACTGCCCTCCGAGTCTCGGCTACACCATGGACACGGCGCTCTACTACGCCCGCACCCGCGAGGCCGAGGCCCCGAAGACCTCCGGCATCATCGTTCCGGTGCAGGCCGAGGACACGTCGGCCGACGCGTACGACATGCTCAGCGAGCAGCTCGAAGACCTGATCGACGACCTGGACATCGAGATCGCGCAGCTCGGCTTCGTCGTGAACCTGTACGACAGCCGCAAGGGCTTCGTCGTCACCTCCTCCCTCAACAGTTGGAAGGAATTCGGCGACCCGCCGGTGATCACCGTCATCGGTGACCTGAAGGAACAGCGGGAGGCTGTACGCGTCAAGCTGCCCTTGCTGCACTACGCGCCTGACTGCGAGCAGTCCGACGCTATGCGCGAGATCGCCCGGAGGATCGCGGTATGAGCAAGAGCGACCTCCTCGGTACCGGCGCGGCGTTCAGCAACGCCCGCCGCAGTGGCGGCCGGAGTGAACGGGGACGTGCCAAGGCGATCGCCCAGGGCGACCTGCCGGCGTACGAACTGCTCCGGGTCCCGCTGGACCAGGTATCCGCGAGCCCTCTCAACCCGCGTCGGAACTTCGGCACGGACGAGGAGAAGACCCGCTTCGGCGAGGAACTGAGGCACGCGCAGCTCTCTGCCTGCGTCGTGGCCAGCCGGAGCGCGTACCTCGGGTTGTGGCCCGACCACGAGTCGCGGATCGGGTCGGCCTCGTACGTACTCATCAACGGCGAGCGCCGCTTCCGCAGCGCGCTGCACGTCGGGCTGGAGACGCTGGACTTCGTCGTACGCGACGACCTGGCGGCCTCCCGCGCGGACTTCATCGACCACCTCCTCGCCGAGAACCTCGAACGCGAGGACTTCAACGTGGTCGAGCGCGCCCGTGGTGTGCAGCAGCTCGTCGACACCTGCGCGGAGAACGGGCGGGAGCACGGGGCCAAGTCGCGTGCCGCGGAGCGGCTGGGCCGGTCACCGTCCTGGGTCACCAACCAGCTGGTGCTGCTGGAACTCCCCGAGGAGATCCAGAGCATGCTCAGCTCGGGGGACCTGCCCGAGCGGGACGGCCGGCTCCTGGCCCGAGCGGCGAAGGACCGTCCCGGTGCGGACGCGGCCGAGCTCCTGGAGTTCCTCCAGGAGAACAAGGCCCAGGAAGCCCAGGTCAGGGCGGCGCAGCGGGAGATACTGCGTGGCGTGCAGGAGTCCGCACCGGTACGGGAGGAGCCAGCGGCAGAGATCGCCGGGGGAGTTCCGGACGCTGCCCAGGGGAACCAGGAACCAGCCCGACTTTTGTCCGCGGACAAAAGTCGGGACGCGGAAAGCCTTCCGGCGGCCGCGTCTGTGGAGCCGTCGACTGCGGCGTCGGCGTCGGCTCCGACCCGTTCTCTGGCTCCTGCTCCTGCTGCTGAGCAGGTTTGGGTGACCCCGACTCCCCCGCCGCCGGCTGCGGAGGCGCCGGTTCAGGAGCGTGATGCGGAGGGTGTCATCCCGCCCCATGCGAGGGGAACGGACACGACGCCGGTGCCGTGGCAGGACCCGAAGGCGATGTTCGACGCGATCTGGACGAACATGTCGGCCAAGCATCGCGCGGAGCTGACGATCCTCCTGATCGAGAACAACAAGCCGACCTAGTCACGCAGGCGAGCCCTTCGGCGACTTCCTCCCCGTGTGCGGGTAGGCGCTGGTTGGCCGGCTCGGATCCTGCTTGCTTCGCCTCGTCGCTCCACGGCGGGGCGAAGTGCTGTCCGGGGCGGGTGAGCGAGCGAGCCGTTATGCAGGGTGCCGTCCTGAGGTGGGCCACCCAAGTGAGCCTTTCCCAACCTCCTGACGGAGTCGGCGAGCAGCGTGCACACAGACATGCCGGCGGCCCAGGTACCGGTCCGGCCCGACGACCCGAACCAGGTTCTGTATGGCCAGGAGTCAGGAGGCCTGCGGGCGTCCGATCGCCTCGGGTCGCCAGACATCGAGGTCAAGTGCGACCGTGAGGAAGTCACCCTCCACACTGACGACGAGGTCGGGATCCATGATCCCCGCGGCGAACTCCTCGGCACGGACGTCGTCGAGCAGGAAGACGAACGGCGTTGTCGACTTGGTGGGAGCTGTGAGTGCGCGCTGGGGATCAGGATGTGCCTGGCCGTGGGACCCGCGGTGGTTCAGACGGCGGCGGACACGCCGGTGACCTCGTTCCACACGGTGAAGCGGTCCTTCATCTCGTCTCGGTAGTCACGGACTGTCATCAGATGGCGGCGGGGCCGGAGGTGCGGGGAGATGAGGCTGAACGCTCCCAGGAATCGTTGGGCTCCTGCGACGGAGCGGAAGCCCTTCATCGCTCGTTCCCGTTGTCGGGTGGGTTGGTGGGAGTTCTCGGCCCGGTTGTTCAGGCCTTTGTGGGAGCGGTGGGCTCTGTTGCTGAATTCGTCAGCTGGTGAGTCGGTAGCTGAGGCGTTCGAGTCTGCTGGTGCGGGGTTTGCGTAGTGGGTCGGTGGTCCACCAGGCGTCGAGCCGGACCACGTTGAGTGCGGTGGCGGAGAAGGCGTGTTGAAGGCGGACTTTCGGCAGGCCGCGGTAGCGGGCCCGGCGGACGCCGGTGACGTCGAGGGCCTGGTTGACGGTGCCCTCGACGCCCGCGCGGAGGGCGTATTTGGCCCTCCAGGACTCGGTGTTCTGCTCGGCACGGGCCGCGACGGTGCGTTCGTGGAGTTCACGGGGTCGCAGGGTGAGCATGCGGGTGCCGCGGACGGAGCTGGTGCACTTGTCGCGGGAGGGGCAAGGGCGGCAGTCGGCGCGGGAGAATTCGATCACGATGGCGTCCTTGCCGCGCTGAGTGACCGGATACCAGCCGGCACTGGTGGAGCCTTCGGGGCAGCGGACCTGGCGGGCCTTCCAGTCGATGCGGAAGGCACTCCTCTCGAAGCCCTCGGCGGCCTTGGCCTGAGGCGAGTGGTCGGCCAGGAGCGGGGTGATCATGGCGATGCCCTGCCCGGCAGCGGCAGTGATCAGGTCGGCCGAGGGGTAGCCGGAGTCAAGGTAGTGCTCGGCGGGCTTCACCTCGTGTTCGGCGAGGTTCTTCTGGATCGGCTCGGTAGCCTTCACATCGGGCACAGTGGCGTCAGTGGTGTGCACGTCGGTGATCAGGTTCGGTGCCGGGACAACACGGAGACAGCCTTCGGCTTCGGCTTCGGCCGGAGCGTGACACGTCTCGGTGAGATGGATCTTGTAGCCGCACCAGAAGAGGTCATCGCCCTTGGCGGACCAGCGGGCGTCGGAGTCGTAGGGGGAGGCCAGGCGGGTACTGCCGGGCGGGACACCGTCACTGTCGGCGTCCCGCTTGCTGACCACCTCCCGTCCCCGGGCATCGGCGCGGACGGTGTATGTCTGCACGAGGACCTGCCTCAGCAGGGTGACCGCCTCGACCTCGCGGATCCACACCGGGGTGTTGTGGGACCAGGCGGCCCGGCACAGCACCAGAGCGTCCTGGCCGAATATCTGGGCCAGGTGATCCCGCTTGGTCTTCGATGACGGCATCGTCCAGCCATCGACGCGCGGCCCGTAGCGTTCGGCGAACTCGGCGACGTCGATCACCGAGGCCAGCCAGGACGGCGCCGCCACCGCCAGTGCTTCCAGTGCCGCCCGCACACTCTCCCCGGCCAGCTCGGTGCGGTTCAGATCGCGGACCGCGCTGATCACATGGGTGGAGTCGGTGCGTTTCTTGCCGCCGGCCTTGACCAGCCCGGCTTCGCGGCAGTGTTCCAGCAGCCGGTCGAAGACGACCCGTTCCATCCCGTTCTCGGCCAGCCGGGCACGGAACCTCGACAACGCGCAGAAGTCGAAGCCGGTATCGGACAGTTCCGCGCCGTGAAGTCGGCCCGGAGCGCGGTTCCGGCCTTTCGGCCGGTCCGTTTCTCCGGACCGCTTCCCGCACCCGCCGTGCGCCTCTCAACGCAACGGGCGCTCCACAAGTCCCTCGGATTCCTTGAGGA
>NZ_JAPNLK010000187.1 GCF_026627505.1 Streptomyces sp. H27-H5
ACTTACGAGGTGCCCTCTTGCTCGGGTCTGATGGAAGCGTAGAAACTCCCATCATCCCAGGTCAGCGGGCACCTCTTCTGATTTCTCCATCCACAGCCCGACCACTACGCGGTGGATCCAGGCTGACACGATGCCCGAGCAGCCCATCCGAATTCCCATGAAGTAACGATTCTTCTGTTGGGTGTGGGAATTTCGGACCTGCATACCGGACAAGAAAATGCGGCTGCTATTGGTCTAAAGGTGGAGTGATTCGTGATCTGGTGACGTGTCGGGATCCTGGCTAATTGTGGCGTCCTCGTTCCGGGTGTCGACCGTGTGAATGGAACGGCTGCTTCGCCCCGGCCATGACCCAGGCCGGGGCGAAGGGCACCTCAGGTCCTTCAGCTGTTGATGCAGGTGTTGCCGAAGGCGGGGTTGAGCAGGCCGATCACGCTGACGCTGTTGCCGCATGCGTTGATCGGGATGTGGATCGGAACCTGGATCAGGTTTCCCGACAGGACGCCCGGGGAGCCGATGGCCGCGCCGGAGGCTCCGGCATCGGCGGATGCGGCGGACGCGCCACCGACAACGGCGATGCCTACTGCGAGCGCGAGGCCGACACTCTTAAGAACACGGGACATGGGTGGCTCTCCTTGCTGGTCCAGTGACGCGTACGCGCCGGTGGGCCCGAGATCGGGCCTGTGCCCCCTCTTCGTTGAGGTACGACAGGGCGGCTTGGCCTCCATCGGCCTGTTCCCTCGAAAGGGGGAACCGTCCCCGTATCTGGCCGAACGCTTCCCCCAGATGCCATACCGCGCTACCCAACGCAGGTGAGCTCCGGCGGCAGCTCGCTCTGGTCGGGGCGAGCGAAACCGTCTACTCCACCGGCTCGGCGTCGGCCGCGGCGATGTCCCGGCTGCCGCGGCGTGCCTCCGACGGGTGGGACGGACCGTAAGGATCCGATCTGCGTGTCACGAGTCCGGTGAAGGCGTGCGCGCGGGATGGTCTCCCGGACGCTCATGCCCGATGAGCCGGATACCTGTGGAGATGTGCGAATGGATACAAGTGCCAGCAGTGACCAGCCGGACGGTGGGCCTGAGATGCCGTCTGCCTCCTCGAAGCTCCCGCGCACACCGGTCGCCGAGCGGGTGCGTGATGCGGTCGGCCGGGCGCGGGCGGCGGGTCCGCCGCCGGGCCCGGCGCGACCGGGGTTCTGGCGCAGTCCGCTGCGGGGTCCGTGGCTGACGGGGGTGTTCGGACTGACCCTGTTGGTCGGGGTGATCGTGCTCTTCGTGACGGGTCTGCTGTCGTACGCGGCCTACAACCCGGACCTCGCCCCGCGCAACGACCAGACGCCCGACAAGGGCTGGCTCGGGTTCTACCTGTTCACCTGGCCCACCTCGCCGTACTGGCTGTACCGGCTGACGCAGGGCGTGCACACCGTCCTCGGCGTGGTCCTCGTTCCCGTCCTCCTCGCCAAGCTGTGGTCGGTGATCCCCAAACTCTTCGAGTGGCCTCCCCTGCGCTCCGCAGCCCACGCGCTCGAACGGCTCTCGCTCCTGCTCCTCGTCGGCGGGGCGGGCTTCACCTTTGCGACCGGGATCCTGAACATCCAGCTGGACTACGTCTTCCCTGGCTCCTTCTACGTCCTGCACTTCTACGGTGCCTGGGTGTTCATGGCCGCGTTCGTCGTCCACGTCGCGTTCCGGCTGCCGCGCGCCGTCCGCGCCGTCCGCGCCGGCCGGGGCTTCCAGCCCGCACCGGACTCGGAAGAGGCTGCCGGCCTGGTCTCGCCGCGTCCGGCGCCTGCGACGATCTCCCGGCGGGGGGCGGTCGCGATGGTGGGGGCCGGCTCACTGGCCCTGCTGGTGGTGACGGCCGGCCAGAGCATCGGAGGCTGGTGGCGCAAGACCGCCCTGCTGGCCCCGCACGGCCGTGACCCCGGTACGGGCCCGAACGGCTTCCAGATCAACAAGACGGCGGCCTCCAGCGGGATCCGGCCCAGCGACATCGGCCCCGCCTGGCGGCTGACGGTGCGCGGGGGAGGCCGTCAGGAAGTGTTGACCCGGGACATGCTGCTGGCGATGCCGCAGCGGGAGGCCGCGCTGCCGATCGCGTGCGTGGAGGGCTGGTCCACCCCTGACCAGCAGTGGTCCGGCGTACGCCTCACCGAGCTGGCAGCCCTTGTCGGCCTCGGCACCGACACCCCGCAGGTCCTGGTTGAGTCCGTGCAGCGCGGCGGATCGTTCTCCTCCGTCGTCCTCGCCCCCAACCAGGCCCGTGATGACCGCTCGCTCCTCGCGATGCGCGTGAACGGCGCGGATCTGTCGCCCGACCACGGTTACCCGGCCCGCGTGATCATCCCGGCCGCTCCGGGCGTGCACAACACCAAGTGGGTCACCCGCCTCACCTTCGGAGAGCCCACATGAACCGGAGTACGTTCCGAGCCCGCTACGGTGCTTCCCCATTGCATCTGCTGCTCACCCTGGCCTGCTTCGCCCTCGCCCTCTACGCAGGTATCCGCCTACTGAAGGGCGACACCATCGGGGTGGCGATCTGGTTTGTCGGCGCCGCCCTCGTCCACGACCTGCTGCTGCTCCCCGCCTACTCGCTCACCGACCGCGCAGCCCAGCGCCTCTTCCGTGGCCGGACCGCCGAGCCCGGGACTGGGCCGCGTCTGAGTGTGAACTACCTCCGCGTTCCCCTGTTCATCGCGGGAGTCCTGTTCCTCGTCTGGTGGCCGCTGATCCTGCGGCAGGGCGGCCACTACACGGCCTACACCGCGCTGTCCGCCGACGGCTTCCTCGCGCGCTGGCTTCTGATCACCGCCGCCCTGTTCATCGCCTCTGCGATCGTCCTGCTCGTGCGGACCTGGCTGCGCCTGCGGCCGGAACGCGAGGAGGCCCGGGCTCAGGCGCGGGCCCGCAAGGCCACGAAGTGACGTTCCCCTGACGTGCCGGCCCACTGTTCGACGGGGGTCCAGCCCGACAGGCGGCCGTGTCGGACCAGGGCCCGGGTGCCGACGGTGGCCCAGGCGAACACGGCGCTCGCCGCCGTCTGCCCGGCGTGGATCCGCACCCGGCGCCGCTCGTCGACATCGACGGGGGCGGTCTCCACGATCAGGAGCCCTCGCTCGCGGACCACGCGGCGGATGCGCTTCAGCAGGTGGCGGGGATCCCCGCCGATGCCGATGTTCCCGTCGACCAGGAGTGCGGTGTCCCAGCGGCCCTCCCCTGGGAGCGGCTCGAACACCGACCGGCTTGCTGCCGTACCGCCCCGGCACACGGTGGAGATGACGGCGGTCGGGCATACGTCGATCCCCAGGACACGATGCCCTCGTCGGGAGACTTCCTCGACGAGGCGACCCGCCCCGCACCCGATGTCCAGGACCTGGCCCACACAGCGGTCCACGACGCTCCGGTCCGTGTCGTCCGCCTGCCCGCACCAGCGCCGGACGTCCAGGGGCAGAGACCAGCCCTCGGTATCACGCAACGTGAGCCCTTCCCCCGGCACACAGATCGCCTCGGCGTACGGGCCGCTCTGCCAGGGCTCCGGGCCGCTCATCCGCATCGGAGCGGCGGCGCTCACACACACTCCTGTCAGCCGTGGGCGGCCCCGCCCGAAGATGAGCGGGCGGGCGAACGGTGTCGTGCCCGTGCAGCGGGCGACACGGTCCGGGGTGCCGCCTTCGGTCTGCATGGTGCGGTCCCGGTCCGGTCGACGTTAGGTCCGGTTGTCGGGGGCCGCCTGCCGGGAGCATCAGACGAGCGACTCAGGGTCGGGGAGTGCGGGCGTTCGGGTGGCGGGCAGCGCGTCGCCAGTGCGGTGCCGGTTCGGACGCGTGTACAGGGTGTCTCCTGGTGGGGCTCCGGCCGCCCCGGGATGGGTGGCTGGCTCACCACTGCCTGCTCCGGGGCTTGCCGTCACGTCGCCGGCTTCGGAGCGGGGAGTGCTGGCGCGCGCGACCGTACCGCCGGGGCTTCGGACGGCATCGTCGGCGTCGGCCGGGGTCTCGGGGATCGTCGAACGGGGAGCGTCAACGTGAGCGAGCGGCCCATCGGCGATTACGCGGTCCTCTCGGACTGCCGGTCGGCGGCACTGGTGAGTTCGGGCGGGTCAGTGGACTGGCTGTGCTTCCCCCGCTTCGACGGGCCGGCCGTCTTCGCCCGCCTGCTGGACGAGGACGCGGGCCACTGGTCGATCCTCCCTGTCGGCGGCCCGGGCGAGGTGAGCCGCCGCTACCTGCCCGACACCCTGGTCGTGGAGACCACCTTCCGCACCCCCACCGGGACAGCGGTCCTCCTCGACGCGCTGGCCCTGGGCAAACGCGAACGCGGACACGGCATGGGGCAGTCCTCCCCAGGGACCCTGCTGCGCCAGGTCACCTGTACGAGCGGCACGGTCGACATCGCCGTGGAGTACGCCCCGCGCCCAGAGTTCGGCCTGATCCAGCCGGTCATGACCCGAGTCCGTGGGGGCTTGTCGGCCCGCGGGGGCGCCCAGTCGCTGATGCTCGCCACCGACCTCGCCTTCCGCCTGACGGGCTCGACCGCCCACGCCGAGGCCACCCTCACCACCGGCGACCGCCTCGGCTTCGCGCTCAGCGCCGATCCGGCCTGGGGACCCGACCCCACACCGTGGTCCCGCCGCCGCATCCGCCGCCGGCTGGCCGACACCGAAACGGGCTGGCGCTCCTGGTCCACCCTCCACGCCGCCTACACCGGCCCCTGGGAAGAACAGGTCCGCCACAGCGGGAGGGTGCTGCGTGCCCTGACATACGCCCCGACCGGGGCGATCGTCGCCGCCGCGACGACCTCGCTCCCCGAGAGCGTCGGCGGAACCCGGAACTGGGACTACCGCTACACCTGGGTCCGCGACGCCAGCCTCACCCTCCAGGCCCTGGCCACCGCCGCCTGCAAACAGGAGAAGGCCGACTTCTTCGCCTTCCTCGCCCAGGCCGCCGCCACCCAGCTGGACCGCGGCGTCGACCTCCAGGTCATGTACGGCATCGGCGGCGAACGCGACCTGAGCGAACGCACCCTGCCCCACCTGTCGGGCTGGCGGGGCAGCAGCCCCGTCCGCGTCGGCAACGACGCCTGGCGCCAGCGACAGCTCGACGTCTACGGAGAACTCCTCGACGCCGCCCACCAAACCCTGCCCCACGACGAACTCCTCGACCCACCGGTCCGCGCCTTCCTGCGCCAGTGCGCCGAAGCCGCAGCCCGACGGTGGGCCGACCCCGACCAGGGCATCTGGGAGGGCCGCGGCCCCGCCCGCCACTTCCTGCACTCCAAACTCATGTGCTGGGTCGCCCTGGACCGCGCCATCGACCTCGCCCCCGCCCTCGACGCCCGCGACCGCGTCACCGACTGGCAGCACATCCGGGACCAGATCCGCGACACCATCGAGAACCGTGGCTACAACGCGCAGGTCGGCGCTTTCACCCAGGCGTTCGGCAGCCGCCGCCTCGACGCCTCCGCGCTGATGCTTCCGCTTACCGGCTTCCTCTCCGGCGAGGACCCCCGGGTCCGCTCCACAATCGAGGCGATCGCTGGTGGGCTGACCGACTCCCGCGGCCTGGTACGTCGCTACCTGAAGGACGACATCGATCACGACGAGGGCACCTTCCTGCTCTGCACCTTCTGGCTCGCCCAAGCCGTCGCCCTCACTGGCCAGAGCGCCCGCGCCCGCCAGGTCTTCGAGACCGCCCTCACCTACGCCAACGACGTCGGCCTACTACCCGAAGAGGTCGACACCCGCACCGGCGAAGCACTCGGGAACTTCCCCCAGGCCTTCAGCCACATCGGCCTCATCAACGCGGCCCACGCCATCCGCGATGCCGAAGCCGCCCTTGAACGGCAGGCAGGCGCGGGTCCCGCCTGAGTGCGGATCGGGAACCCTCAACCGCGGGGGTGGCGGGACTGCCAGTACGGGTTGTCGTGGGGCAGCGATCCGCTGACCCGCCCGTACAAGCCGAACGTCATCAGCAGCAGGCCGGTCACGAAGCTGAAGGCCACGTTCTGGAGATGGAACGCGAAGACGTTCAAGCGGGTGTCCAGGACGGCGAGGCTCGCGAAGCCGGCCGCGAGAAAGGCAACGCCCACGATGATGTTGACGGTGGACGCGGTATTGCCCCCGATCACGGCGCCGGCCAACAGCAGGCCGCCCACGAGGACGGAGGCCACGCTCAACGCGCCGTTGCTGCCCAGGCCCATCACCATGCTTCCGCTGGTGCTGAAGAACCCGATCCGGTCGGTCAGCCCCAGGACGCCGAACACGACCAGGAACGCGCCCATGAGTCCCGCACCGCCGCGATAGACGCGGCGCAGCCGGTGATCGACCGGAAGGTGGTCGTCGAGAACGACGCGCCGCCCGCGGCGGGTCTGGTTCTGCGTGACAGTGGCCATGATGATCGGGCCTCCTTCATCCCCCGTATGCCGATGGTGCGCGAAGACCGTCCGGAGGCGCTTGGGCCTTCGACGGTGACCACTGGCGCGTGCTTCAGCGCCCACGGATCCCGAAGCCGCTCAGCGCCCCGGCTGGATGGGGTGTTCGAAGCCGGACTCCCTGGCCGCGCGCGCCTGTTCGGGGTGTCGATGGGTGATCGAGCCGCCGTTGCCGTATCCGCCCATCTGGTGCGGACGCAGCCCTGCTTCGGGAAAACCGCGCGACTCACGTTCCTCGCGCACCTCATACACCGCCCCTCCGACGGGCAGGTGCGGCTGGCTGTCGCGCGTGGGTGGCCGCCGCTCCTGCTTCCGGATGCGCTGGCCCAGCACGAACGAGCCGATCAGGAAGCCGACGACGAGAAGACCGACGACCAGAAACCAGGCGATGTTCGTCAGGGTCCGGTCCATTGCGAGGTCGTACAGGGCGGAGTCCATACCTCAACAATCGCCTACACGGGATAATTAATGTCAAAAATGGATGAGACGGAAGTATTACGGCACTCCGCTCAGGTGGCGTGACGATGAGCCCCGGGGCACAGGAAGCCGACGTGGCGGCCACACCATGGGAGGCTGGGTGCAGCGCATGCCCTCCCTGCCAGGAGCCCCCGATGAGTTCTGCCCCTGCCCTGCCCGACCCCCTCGGTCCTTTCCGGTGGCCCGCCGCGCTACCGGCTGCCGCGTCTCACCGCTGTTCATCATGGGCGCGGTCCTCCTGCCCGTAGGGGGATTCCTCTACTCGGTGCCCGGCGGGCACCCGGGGATCCTGGCCGCCGGGGCGCTCGTCCTCGGGGCTCTTGCCGCCTGGTGGTGCGCTTCGCGTCAGGGCTGATCACGACCTCGCACCGATGTGATTTTGCCGGGGGGTGTGCTCGTAGAGCTGGGCTCTTATCGACCATCGCCCTTTCGGCGCCAGCGCACACCACCTCGCCGCGTTTGAGGAGCGCCGGAAGTGCTGGAGAGGTCGGCTCGCGCTACCCGGATAGACCGAGAAGCGCACCCCCACCATTCCCGACGGCGCCAGTGGCTGGTACTCCACCCGCCCGTCCCTCTCTGTCAAAGTGACTCAAGCCAGGCATACTGGATGATTCATTGAGTTGAGGGTGGAGAAGGAGTAGTGCCCACAGTGGCCAGCACTGATGACCACGGGATACCGGATCCGCAGGTAGAACCC
>NZ_JAPNLK010000188.1 GCF_026627505.1 Streptomyces sp. H27-H5
CCGGATCCGCTCCTACATCTCCACCGTCCGCAAACACGGCATCAACCCCCTCACCGCCCTACGCGACCTCTTCGCCGGACGGCCATGGATGCTGCCCACAACCAGCGGAAACCCCTAAACAGTTACCAGCCAGGAGGCGTGGACGGGGGTGTGGATGAGATCAGAGCCTGCCGTCAGCGCCGCTCGTAGGGATCGATGTAGGGGTCCAGCGACTGACGTACATCCTGCTGAACCTGCTCGATGCGCAAGCCGGCGCCATAGGTCCGGGCGCGGGTCTGGCCATGCGCGACCAGCCAGCCGCGGCGGACCAGTTCGCGCAGGTCACGAATCGCCTGTTGGTCGGAGAGTTCAGCATCATGCTGATAGACGGTGCGAAGGACCCGGGAACCCCAGAATGCGGGCAGCAGCGCGTAGACGACCCGCTCGTCCAGAGCTTCCGTTGCAGCTTCCTCGCCCAGGCGGATCCACGCCCGGGCGAGGAGGTCGGTCCGGCGCTGGGCGACCTGCGCCTGACGATGGTGGGCACCGAGGCAGAACCGGATCCACGGGTGCGTGTCCCGCTTCGGATTCCAACTCGGGCCGCCCACCCGCTGCAGCACGTTGTAGTAGCCATAGGTATTGCGCCCATACCCCAACCACTCTTCGATCGAGGAGAACTCCGGCGGCATCAACGCCTCACGCGCGAATACCAAAGTGGACACCGACCGCGACATGCGCCCGTTGCCGTCCTTCCACGGGTGGATATTGACAAGGTTCAGGTGCGCCATCGACGCCCGCACGTGAACCGAGGCGTCCAGGTCACCCTCGTTGAGCCAGTCGATCAGTTCCCCCGTCAATCCCGGCACCTGCGCCTCATCGGGGGCAGTGTAGGCGGGAACGAGCGGGTCGTCGGGACTCGTGACGAACACGGGGCCGTCACGCCAGCGGCCGGGCCGCTTGTCGAGATGGTGGCCCTGCAACATGAAGTGGAGTCCGTTGAGCAGGCCCGCGTCGTACCGGAAGCCGGGACCCGCATCAGAGAGCGCCTGAATGTAAGTCATCGCCCGCTGGTAGCCCTCCAACTCCACCCTGGTGCGTTCCTCCGTCTCCAGCGGCTCTTCGCCCGACATCAGAGCCTCGACGTCGTCGACGGTCGCCGCGTAGCCCTCGATCGTGTTCGAGCCGGCGATAGCACGGGCTGTCAGGTTCCGGCGCAGTTGTCCCTGCCAGCGCGGCTGCGCGCGGAGCTGATGCCGGAGCCGCTCCCGCATCTCCTCAATCTCATCGAGAACGCGGCGGTCCTCGTCATCCAGTTCAGGCGTCTCGTACAGCATGAATCAATAACACCATGACTGAATCATCGCGTCAACCAGTTGCGTCACCCCCATATCCATTATATTGAGGTCTTCTCGGCAACCTGACGGTTGCGGTGCGTGACGGGGGTCCGAAGGCGTCATGGTGACCTGGCGTCAGACATGGGTGAAGCCCCTGGTAGGAGCGAACGCGGTGTGCAGGCCGTCGGCATTGAGGTGCATGGACAGGCGCAGTCCTGTGGCGATCATGGGCTTCGGGTGGCGGGCGTCCTGGGGCAGGGAGCGGGCGGCGTACCTCCTGGACTCGGGCAGGCGGTAGACCGACGGGACGATCGGCTCCTTGGCGACGGCGGCCCACAGCTGGCCGGTGGTGCCGTTCCAGGAGGTGGTGCCGGTCTCCACGTCGTACAGGGCGACCAGCGGTTCGATGTACAGGGCCTTGTCAACGGTGGAGAACCGCAGCCCGACCATGGCGTATCCGGGGTCCAGGGCGTAGGGGTGGGCGCTGTAGCGGACGACCGAGTAGTCCTTGTCGTCCGCGTCCTTCAGGATGGTCTGGGTGAGCAATTCGGGCATATTCTTGCCGACCTTTTGCAGGGTCACGGTGTCGGGGTCGATGTCCCAGGTGCCGGGGACGGCCTTGCCGGCGAGGAAGGAGAGGGTGTCGGGAGGCAGGACCTGGCCAGCCATATGCCGCCAGGTTCCGGCGTAGACCGCGCCGATGACCTCGGTGTTGCTGGAGGTCGTCACGTGCAGGGTCGGCTTGGGATCCGAGGTGGGGTGCAGGTCGGTCTCGACCGTGGTGAACCGTTCCGGGTTCGGTAGAGATCTCAGATGTTGGTTGTGACCTGGGCTTTCGTGGTGCTCAGGTAGTGGTTGGCTTCGTATTCGGCGGGCGGGATGTGCCCTATCTCACCGTGGAGCCGGGTGTGGTTGTACCAGTCGGTCCATTCAGCGGTGGCCAGCTCGACCTGGGCGAGGGAGCGCCAGGGTCGCTGCGGCTTGATCGCCTCGGTCTTGAAGAGGCCGATCGTGGACTCCATCAGCGCGTTGTCGTACGCGTCGCCGACCGATCCGATCGAGGCGGCGATGCCGGCCTTCTCCAAGTGCTCGGCCAGCGTGAAGGACGTATATTGCGATCCCGCGTCCGAGTGATGCACCAATTCGCCTGGAAGGGGCGGGTGTTGGTCGCGATCGCGTTGCCACAGTCCCATGTCCAGGGCGTCCAGGACGAGCCGGGTCTGCTTCGTGGTCGAGGCGGACCAGCCTACGATCCGGCGGGAGAAGGTGTCCACGACGAAGGCGACGTAGACGACGCCGGAGAACGTGGCAACGTGGGTGAAGTCGGCGACCCAGCAGCGGTTCGGCGCGCTGGCGACGAAGTCGCGGTCGACCAGGTCCGGCGCCCTTGGAGCGGAGGGGTCCGGGATCGTGGTGATCACTCTCCTGCCGCGGACGGCGCCGGTGATGCCGAGCTCGCGCATGAGGCGTTCGATGGTGCAGCGGGCCACGGTCTGGCCCTGGCGGTTCAGGTGCCGCCAGATCTTCCTCGCGCCGTAGACACGGTAGTTGGCGTCGTATGCCTCCTGGATCAGGATCTTCAGTTCGGTGTCCCGGACGGTGCGGGCCGAGGGTGCCGTCAGGCGTTTGTGGTGGGCGTAGTAGGTGGACGGGGCGATCTTGCAGTCGTGCTCGGTCAGAACACGGCAGATCGGCTCGACTCCGCCGAAGCGGTCCCGGTGCTCGTCGATGAACGCTACGAGCGTGTGTGTGGCCGGTCGAGCTCGGCCGCGAAGAAACTTGCCGCCGCCTTCAGGATCTCGTTGGCCCGCTTCAGCTCGGCGATCTCCTTCTCCATCGCCTTGATCTGCGCGGACTCCTCTGTCGTCGTCCCCGGCCGGGCACCGGCGTCGATCTCGCCCTGGCGGACCCACTTGCGCAGCGTCTCGGTCGTGCCGATGCCGAGCTTCGCGGCGACCGCTTTCATCGCGGCCCACTCGGTGTCGTAGTCGGGCCGCACCTCGGCGACCATGCGCACCGCACGACGGCGCAGCTCAAGCGGGTACTGGGAAGGACGTGCCATGACTCGATCCTCTCAAATGATCGAGTCCCTACCGAACCCGGAACGGTTCAGTGGTGCCGTTCGGCTGGTAGGGGCTGGGAGTGTTCCAGGGGGTCCTGTCGTAGCGGGTCAGCTGCCGCTCGACGATCGCGACCTGGATCTGGAGGCGTTCCTTGAGGATCGGCGTGTAGTCCACAGGCGGCAGCGACAGCGCCTGGCGGGCCTTGGCCAGCACCACGAAGCCCTGGGCCTGGATCACGGCGAGGCGCACGTAGTACCCGGCGATGTCCCGGGCCTTGGATGAAGCCGCAGCCAGAGCAGACGACGCGCCACCGCATCCAGTCATCCGTACCGAACAGCTGGAGGCCAAGGGCCCGCCAATGCGCTTCGTCGAGCACAGACCCCGCAGGCGGTACGGAGCCTCGGATCTCTGCTCGGGCCGCGGTGTAACTCACATGGTTGCCCGACTCCCGCCGCCGACGGGACGCGGCCCGCTGGACCGTGCGGTTGCGCTTTGGCATGACGTGTCTCTTCCCAGCCGGCCCCATGCCCCCGCTTCGGTGACGTCACGGCAGATCGAGGTTGACGCGTTGGGTCAGAGACTCCACCCCTCAGGGGTCCTTGCGGTCCGAACGGCAGCGACGGCATGGGCGTGGAGCAGCCGCGAACCAGGCGGGGTCGTACCACCGCGACGCCATACCTGAGCGTCCGTCATCCTCACGGGGGAAAGCCTGTGTTGCCGCCTTGACGAGCCCCACGAAGACAACGTTCCAGGGCGAACCGTGATCACATATGACATTTCCGGCTGAGGTGGGAGCGACACGCGGGAAAAAAGTGCCTCGACACGCGTGATTCGTGATGCACGGAAGGGGTCCGAGGTGGCAGGATGGGGATCATGGCCGGGACTGGAAATCAGAGGATGCTCACGAATCGTGAGACGTCCTACGACCCTGCGTCCGGCAAGGACTGGCGCATCACCGTCAACCTGCCCCCAGTTGTGGCAGAAGAGCTGATGCCCAAGCTGCGGGAGATTCACCCCCGCCTCGCTGCCGCCGGTCTCATTGGCGCCGTCATTGAACACCTGGTGCTCCGAGGCGACCAGCCCCTGGACTGGGCGACAGCAGCCGAGATGGTGAAGAAGGAGATCGAGGGCGCGTCAGTTCGGCCGCCCGAGACGGCAGAAGACAAACCCCTCCCTCGGGGTGGCCTCTCAGGGGGCATATCGACTAGCTGATACACGCCCCGGGGCTTGTCCCGCGGGGCCATACGAAAACTGAAACCCGAGGCACTGTCAGCAACAGGTTGGTAGCCAGGTGGGCTGACCAGCGCCTCTATCTCACTGACGTCTGGCGATCCGCCCGATGCGGGCTTTGTGCTGCCTGACGTCATTCAGTTCTGGAGACATCATAGCCACAGGTCCCCGGGCCGGCACCCCCATGCCTAAAGTCGGTGTGTCACGCACACCGAGCGCAGGCATGCCAGGTGCTGTTTCCGTTCCCCGTCAGACAGCGTTCATCGAACCGCTGTTCGCTCTCACTGCCCCGCCGAGCCTGAACCGTCTGGTGGGCGAAGACTCCGCCACTGCGGAAGAGCGAGCCCGTCTGGCAGCCCTCCTTCTGGACGACTTGCTGTTCGCCGCTCCCGTTTTCTGTATCGACAGCGGCAACTCGAAGGTTGTCACCGACCGGCCGCTGAGCTTCCTGAGCGAGGCTGCCGAACTCGTCCGCGCTGGCAAGGCAGCTTCGTACGTGGCGACGCTCCGGGAGAGCGTCGTGGCCGTCGACATTGACGGAGACGACGACGACTGGAGCACCAGCGCGTTGGAACACCTGACGGACCGAGCTGAAGAACTTGGAGCCTGGTACCTCACCCGCCGTTCTGGAGGTGGAGCAGGACGCTGGCACCTTATCGCCGTTCTCCCTACCCAGGCTGCGCGTGACGCGCTCAAGCTGACCGTCGACACTGTCCGTACCCACTGGGGCGCGACGGCCCGGCAGATCGACTGGCGCCGCACCCTTCGTCCCCTGTCGGCACCGCATCGTAAGAGCGGCCGCGTGGAACTCCCCGAGTTCATCGAGATGGCGAAGAACACCCTTCCCGCGTGGGCAGAGAATCTGCCGCGACACGGCGGCATCCGCCGCCGAGGCGCAGTTCTGCAGAAGGAAACTCCGGTAACTCCGTGGCGGCGCAGCTTCTCCAGTATCCCGTCAGGGGAGTTCTGGGAGCGCCTCCGCAACCCGGGCGCCGACTATTACGGAGACCGGTCTCTCAGCGAACTGCTGTCTACTGCCCGACTCATCATCGCGGGGTATGACGGCGAGACCGCGTGGAAGGTCGTCGACGACGTTCGCCACCGCGGTTTCGCCCGTGCCCGTCAGCGCGGTCACCGTTGGTGGGTGAAGCACTGCTGGAACCCGGCGGCTGAGTACGTCGACAGCCAGCGCGGCAGCCGTACCAAGAACTCGCCGGCGGACCGCTGGAAGCGCGTAGTGGGGCCACTGCTGGCGGGCGTCCGAGAACTCCACTGGGGCGGCTGGACCGTGGCCATGAGGCACAGCGCAGAGAAGACGCTCGGAGCTATCGGTGACCGGATGGCCCGCCAGGGCCTTGGCTGCCGCCCGCTCCCTCAGCGAGACGTGGAGGAGGAGACCGTCCAGTCCCGTAACACCATCTCCAAAGTCCTCCGGCAGCTGGTGGATGACGGGGTGCTCGTGAAGACGCGCGAGTACGACCAGGCATCGGGAACTGAGGCGTCGGACGAGTTCAGCCTGAACCTGCTGACTCTCGACTTCCGTGCTGAGCTGAAAAAACTGAGCCACCTTGTAGTCACTCCCCCGCCCCCCCGCAGCCGCTCCTGGTACACCCTCGCTGTCACCCTCGCCCTCCACCCCCGCCCCCTGACGGTGCCCGAGCTCTACCACCTCTCGGGTTACACGCCCTGTCCCAAACCGACTCGTGCCCAGCTGACCAACGTGGAGACGGGACTGGAGGCCCTGCTGGAGCTCCGTGTAGCCCGCCGCACGGAGCAGGGGGAGTGGGAGCTGACAGGCCAGGCCGCCCGTGAGACCCCGTCGATGAAGAAGCGGAAGGAAGCCACGGCAGCACGGATCGAGAACGAGCGGAGGGCCTTCAGGAG
This sequence comes from Streptomyces sp. H27-H5, assembly GCF_026627505.1. Classification (GTDB taxonomy): domain Bacteria; phylum Actinomycetota; class Actinomycetes; order Streptomycetales; family Streptomycetaceae; genus Streptomyces. The sequence goes on from NZ_JAPNLK010000188.1 coordinate 6,491, forward strand.
CGCCTGGAAGGCCACCAGGGAGAAGCTGCACCGGCGTTGGGAGGAGCAGCGCGAGAAGGCTCTGCAGAGGCGTGCAGCGAGCGACCAGAAGCGTCGTGATGGCTGGTGGTCGAGCCTGTCGGCGGAGCAACGGAAGAGCCGTCGTGAGGAGTGGCAGGCGAGGTTCCGTGCCCTGACGCCGGCACAGCAGAAGGCGCGAGTCGTCGAGTTGAGGGATCGCCGCTACCTGGCAGAGTTGGGCGCCGCTGCGTAGACGGACAGCTCATGAGTTAGGGCCGGAGTTCCGGCCGCGACAACCCTGTGCGGAACCTAGAGTTCGCACACAGGGTGTAAAACGGCCGGAGTTCCGGCCGCGACAACCCTGTGCGGAACCTAGAGTTCGCACACAGGGTGTAAAACCATGTGTAAAACCAAGTGTTACAGGGGGCACCTCCACCACCCCCTCTGATCTGCCCTTTTCCATGTTTTGCTTCGAGACCACCCACTCCCATCGTCCCTCAGAGAGGTGACTGTTTTGGACGGCCGGTGAGCTGCGGCGATGTGGTGCGAGGTGGTCCTGCGGGGCCGGTAGATTGACCTTGTGACCGATGCCCCGCCGCAGCTGCCCTCGTACGAGGAGTTGGCCGCGCTG
>NZ_JAPNLK010000189.1 GCF_026627505.1 Streptomyces sp. H27-H5
AAAGAACCTCGGAGAACCCGCCACCGGGACGGCCACCCGGGATACCGGCCTGCCCGAATCCGGAAACCCACCACAAAAGCAATCACACCGCGTGATCAAAGATCACGCGGTGGATCGAGGCTCAGAGCGCGCAGCCTCTTGCCCACGGCGTCGGCGGAGTAGTGGCACCGGCGGCCGGTCTCCGCCAGCTCGGCGCCCAGGGCCAGCCCCCAGAGGATCTCCCGCTCGACTTCGTCCGCCGCCGGTGCCGGTGTGATCAGTTCGGGGCGGGCCAGCTGGCCGGTGACGTAGCAAGCGTGGACGAGCGCGGTTCGGGTCGTCACACCGGTCTTCGCGTTGCTGTCGGACATCTGGACGTCGACGGTGGCCTTGGAGAGCGCCAGTTCGGCGGCAACCTCTGCGCTGGACATCCCCATGGCGACCTTTTCAGCGATGCGCAGCTGGGCGGGGGTGAGGATGTGGGTGGCGATGCCGGGGCGTCCGGCCATGGGATCGGTCCTCTCGTACGTCGGAGCGCTGGGGGTGGAGTGCGGTATGCCAGTCAGCTCTGCCGGGCTGACCGGAACGAAGAGGAGTGAGGGGCGTCGGTCTCGCGGAAGGATCGGATCTCCGCGAACCCCCAGTCGGCTCGGGCGGCATGCTCGAATGCGACGGGGCCGTCATCCAGGGCGCAGAGGACGCCGAGGAGCAGCTTGTGGGACACCACGAGCAGTCCGCTGCCGTACGAGCGGGCGAGCGCCGAGACGTGTTCGGCGGCGCGGCACGCCCGGTCGTGCAGCTGGGCCAGGCTTTCGCCGTCCTCGAAGGCGACGGCCGGGTTCTGCACGCGCTGCCGACGCCAGTCGATGTACGCGGGCGGGTAGTCGTCGGCCGCCCGGCCGATCACCGCGCTCGGGGCGCGCCACTCGGACAGCAGGTCGCTGCTCGCGATGACGGGCAGGCCGGAGACGGCTGACGATCTCAGCGGTCTGAGCCGCTCTCGGCAGAGGGCTGGAGACGATGGCCGACACGCCGGTGGGCAATGGGGTGGCCACGGCGGCCTGAGTGCGGCTGGCCTCGGAGAGCGGCACGTCCCTCGGGGCGTGATGTCCGGCTCTGTGGCCTTCGTAGGCGCCATGACGCATGAGCCAGATCTCAACCAAGGACCCAGCCGCCGTCCACATGGATGGTCTGACCGGTGATGAAGCCGGCGTCCTCGCCGGCGAGGAAGGTGACTGCGGCGGCGACATCGGTGGGTGCGCCGCGGCGCTGGATGCACTGCCGTGCGAGCTGCCGGACCTCGCCAACTTCCTCACCTACGTCACGATCCTCGGAAGCTGGCTGGTCCCCACCTACAACCCGGCCGCCTTCGCCGATCACCCCTCGGCCATCGAGCACCGACTGGACAACACGCCGGTCATCACCGCCCAGGTCACCAGCAGCTGGAGCACCTGAAACGGTACGAGGGGTTCGCTGGCGCCCTGCCGCTGCCGGGCACCACGGAGGCGGCCGACCGCTTCGTACGCGCCGCCTACTACCTCGACCGCCTCCCGCCCGCCGACACCGCGGCCCGCGCGTACGCCGCGCTGCTCAGCGTCATGCGTAACGCCGCCCAGCCGTTCGGCATCCCGGACCTGGCCCGCCCGAACATCTCCATCCCTGATCTTGCGTGGGTATCCCCGGCTTCAGTCGGGGAGGGAAACGCATCCTCGGACCGGAGGCGCGCAGCGCCGGAGTTCGCTGCGCTTTCGGGGTGACGGTCAGGTAGGCCGCTTCTGGCCCTCGATGTACTGACCGACGATGCTGAGCGGTGCACCGCCGCACGACGCGGCGAAGTAGGAGCGGGACCAGAAGACGGAGCCCAGCCCGATACGGTTGATGCGGCCGGTGTACTCGGCGCGCAGGTATCGGGAGCTGACGCCCTTCAAGCTGTTGATCAGCTTCGACAAGGCCGCATCGACATGGGCATAGCCAACTTCCTCGCCGACTCAGGCAGCGGGTTCGTACCCAACCCCCGGCATGGCCGGAAGGCTGCCGCGAAGCTCGAATCCGCACAGCAGGCCCTCTCCTGCTTCCCTCGCGTGCGCCGCGACAAGCGCACCGCCAACCACCAGCGAGCCGTCCAGCGGGTTGCCGACCTACACCGCAAGGTTCGCCGTCAGCGCCTGGACCACGCACACAAGACCGCGCTGGACCTCGTGCGTGAACACGACTTCATCGCGCACGAAGACCTCAAGATCCGCAACATGGTCAAGGCCCCCAGACCTGAGCCGGACCCCGACCAGCCGGGCATCTTCCTGGCCAACGGGGCCGCCGCAAAGGCCGGCCTCAACCACTCGATCTCGGATGCCGGATGGGGGGTGTTCCTGACGATCCTGCACGCCAAGGCTGAAAGCGCCGGACGGGAAGTGATCGCCGTGGCCCCCCGCAACACCTCCCTTGACCGCGTCGACTTCGACCGTGCCGCCCGCCTCGACCCGACCGCCGACAACCCGGTCGGCGACGTCACCGGCCGCTACGAGCCCCGCGAACCGTTCGCCTTCGCCCTCGCGGGGTCGTGAGGCAGCCCGCAGCTCGTGAAACCGTGGCCCGGCATCCGGCAGAGAGTCAGGGCACGAGGTTGTCGAGGTCGATGTCGAGGGGGATGGGGACGGACACCTTCAACCGGTTGCGGTGGATGCCCGTGGCCACATACGTGCTGGTCATGACGTCGAGTTCGTAGGTGTGGACGGTGGGGGCGCCGGCCTCGTCCTCGACGCGCCAGAAGTGGGGGATCCTGGCCTGTGCGTACTTGAAGGGCTTCAGGGACCGGTCGCGGTCCGCCGACTCCTCCGAGACGACCTCGACGACCAGGGCGACGTCCTCGGGCGCGTACCACGTCCGGTCGGGGTCGTAGGAGGCGGTGGTGAGCAGGATGTCGGGCTCGGGGCGGCTCTTCTTGTCGAGCCGGACGGTCATCTCACGCTCGGCGTCGAATCCGTCGGGGGCGGCCTGGCGCAGGGCGAAGGTCAGGTTCTCCACCAGCCGGGCGTGCCAGGACCGCTGCGGCGACATCATGAAGATCAGGGCTCCGTCGATGAGTTCGGTGTGCCGCGGTGCCTGGGCGAGGCGGTCGAGGTCATCGGCTTCCCAGCCGCTGATCCTGGGCGGGATCATCCAGTCGGGGAGTTCGGCGGTCACGGCTTCCTCCAGGCGCCTCGAAGAGGTCAGGGGCCCTCATCCCGGATCGCGGACACGGGCGCAACGCTGGTGTGAGCATAGTCGAGCGACCGGACCTCTCACTCGGCCCTTGTGGGTCCGACGAGCCGGACGCCGGTGACCATCTCGGTGTGGATCCGGACGACGTGGTCCATGGACGAGCTGCTTCGGCGGAGTGGTGCACGTCAGCTTGAGCGTCGGGTCGAGGTCGGCCGACACCAGGCTTGCGATGTCGTCGAGGTCGCAGTGGTAGCCGCCGTCCTTTACCTCACAGGTCAGGGGGACTTCCGCGGCGGCCGCGGAAGCCGACGGCGCGATGACGCCGCCCAGGAAGAAGGTCGGAGCGGGGAGCAGCGCCGCCGTGCGGAGGTGGACACGCTTGCGGGTGTCGCGTGACATGCCTTGCCTTTCTGGAGTGATCGTGCCGACCGGGGCCCGGCCTGCCGGAGCGGCCCCGAGACGGTCGGCGACGTCCCGGTGGGGCGCGTCACTGGTCGGGGGAGAGTGCATTCGGACCACTCGCCGCGAGCGGCTCGGCGAGCCTCGGCGTGTCGCGGGCGTAAGGGTGCGCGTACCGGAAGAACCCGGTCGGGCGTGGCCCGCCTGCCGGACTGTTGCGGAAGGTCGGGAGATGGGCGTGATCGCGCTCTTCGGCGCCGGTGAGATGGGCGAGGCGCTGCTCGCCGGACTTGTACGCTCGGGCCACGAGCCGGCCGGGATCCTGGTGGTCGAGCCACGTGCGGAGCACGCCCAGCGGCTGCGCGAGGAGTACGGGATCACCACCGCTCCCGCCCGGAAGGCCGCCGAGCCGGCTGAGACGGTGCTGATCGTGGTGCGCCCGCAGGACGTGCCGGGACTGCTCGCCGCCATCGCGCCGCACCTGCGGCCCGACTGCCTTCTCGTCTCGGGGCGGCCGGCGTCCCGACGCGACTGATAGAACGGTACGTCGCCGACGACACGCCCGTCGTCCGCGCCATGTCCGACCTCTTACACCCCTGTCCCCGGATGGCCGTACTCGATCGTCTGCGCGCTCGAGCCCGGCCGCAGCTCGTGGACCGCGCCCTTGGACGCACTCCGCCTGGCGCCGGGAGACGACACCGCAACCGTCACCGCCCGACAACTGCGTGAGCTGGTCGAACGGCTCATCACGGCCGGGCAGTGGAGGGACGGCGATCCGGCCATCCTCCTGGTCGCGGACGCCGGATATGACGCACCCCGCCTTGCCCGTCTCCTGCGTGATCTGCCGGTCCAGGTCCTGGCGCGGATGCGCTCGGACCGAGTCCCGCGCAGGGCCGCACCGGCCCGGCAGCCCCACACGCAGGGCCGCCCGCCCCGCCACGGAGGAGAGTTCGTCTTCGGACAACCCGACACCTGGGGCACACCCGACGCGACGACGGTTTCAGACACGCGCCTCTACGGCACCGCCACCGCCCGCTCCCGGGACCGGCTCCATCCCAAGCTGACCCACCGCTCCTCCTGGGCCGCCGCCGACGGCACCCTCCCCATCGTCGAGGGGACCGTGATCCGCCTGGACATCGACTACCTGCCCAGCGGAGCAACTCCGAAGCCGGTCTGGCCGTGGTGGTCCGGCACCGGCGCCGGCCCCGCCGATGTCGACCGGCTTTGGCAGGCCTACCTGCGGCGATTCGACGGTCCCGGGCTACCCGCCTCGGGTACGGGCGGTAGAACACCGCTGGGACCACCAGGAGCAGATCACCTCTGCTCGTAAGGCGCCCTCCAGCGGACGAGGGGGGAGGCGGTGCTCACCACCAAGCACCTGCGGACAGGGGGCCGACCGGTTGCCTGGCAGGGAACCCCATGGGGGACATGCATGCTCCGCCTTCGCTCTCCCAGGCGTCTTCCCGTTTCCGGACGTCGGGCCTTCGGCCGATGACGGTTTCGGCGGCGATCAGTGCGCCGGCGGTCAGGACGCTGCCGGGGACGGAGGCGGCCGCCATCAGGCGGGCCGCGGCGGCGGGTGCGGTGTGGGGCGGGACGACGAGGAGGTCCCAGCGGCCGATGGTGTAGGAGAGCAGGATGAGCTTGTCGGGGTCCTGTTCGGTGAACCAGCCCACGTGAACCGTACGACCGTCCACGGGAACCGTGTGCGGGATGACGGGCCAGCGGTCGGGGTTCACGGTGACGCGGGTGATTCGCCCCCAGGTCTCGTCCAAGGCGGCGACGAGAAGGGGGAGTTCGGCTACGAGGTCACGGGTGCGGGGCCACCAGGCGCCGTCCAGCTGTCCGCCGAGAGGGGACTTGGGCGTAAGTGCGAGGCGAGCGGGGCGAGGAGGCGCGGGGAGCGTCGCAGGTGTAGTGCGTTCCAGGGCGATGGTCATGGTGGAGACCTGTCCCCGGGCCGCCCGCAGTTCGACGGCCCGGCGTATCGATCGCCGGAAATGACACCTGAGATACATCCGATGCGCGACATACTTCCGGTACCTCCACCATACGTCGGTGTGAAGATCAGAAGGGGTTCTGACCAGGCATTTCCGCTGAGGTGGAGGTTCATGCTCCGGCCGTCTGCGCAGCCGACGTGGTCAGGGCGCAGTTGACGTCGATCACGCCTTCCACAGCGCGTGCGAGACGCGCTGCCTCCGGGATGAGCGAGGCGTCGAGGATGCCGCCGGAGAGGGTGACCACGCCGCGCTGGACATCGACCCGTACCCTGTGCTGTGCGAGCGGGAACAGCCGGCCGACCACCTCGCGCCGCACCTCGTCTGCGATTTCACCGTCCGCGCGCAGGAACACCTTGAGCAGATCGGTGCGGCTGACGATGCCCTGGAGGGTGCCGGCCGGGTCGACGACGAGCAGTCGTTTGATGTGCCGCTCCGCCATGATCCGGGCCGCCCGGGCCAGGGTTGTGTCGGGCCGGACGGTGATGGCGGGGGTGGTCATCAGGTCCTTGGCCAGTGTCGAGCCGGCCTTCAGCGTGTCTCCCAGCCGCCGCATCTGCTCGATGAGACCGGTGGCGTGATCGCGGAACTCCTCCTTCGGAAGCAGATCGGCTTCAGAGACCACACCGATAACCCTGCTGGCACCCTCGCCCTCGATGACCGGTACTGCCGTCACTCGCCACTGGTTCATGACGGCGACGATCTCTTTGAACTCGGCGAGGGGCGTGACGCTGACGACGATTCTCGTCATCACGTCGCGGACGAGATGCGGGCTGGAGGTCATGGCGTGGTCCTCGATGAGACGGCGAAGGTTTCCCCGGGCCGGGCTGTCCTGAAGAGCGGCGGCCTTCCTCCGGCGGAGGAGGCCCCGCCATCCACCATCACACCTCCATGGCAAGGGCCGAACGGGCCTGTCAGGCCCCGGTGCGGGACCGTCCGGCCCTGTCCGGGAACCGAGCGGCGGGAACAGCATGAGGTGACCTTTGCCGGAGCACGCACGACACAGAAAGGTGGCGTCATGAAGGCACTCGTCTTCCAGGGGCCGGGGCGTACCGCGTGGCAGGAGGTGCCGGATCCGGGCATCAAGGATCCCGGCGACGCGATCGTGCGCGTCGACGCGGTGAGCATCTGCGGTACGGACCTGCACATCGTCAAGGGTGATCTGCCGGAGGTGGTTCCGGGTCGCGTGCTCGGTCACGAGGCCGTGGGCACGGTGGTGGAGATCGGCGGTGACGTCCGCTCGGTGAGGCCCGGCGACCGGGTGCTGGTCTCCTGCATCTCCTCGTGCGGCCGGTGCCGGTTCTGCCGCGAGGGCCGCTACGGGCAGTGCCTAGTGCTGCTCCGCGAAAGTTCGTGGAGGGGGGTTCAGGCTTCCTGGAGGGGGCTGGCGGCGTAGGTCCACTTGAAGGGGCGGGCGGTCTCGTTCCGTTTGATCATGTAGTCGTCCATCTTGGC
>NZ_JAPNLK010000018.1 GCF_026627505.1 Streptomyces sp. H27-H5
CGCCAAGATGGACGACTACATGATCAAACGGAACGAGACCGCCCGCCCCTTCAAGTGGACCTACGCCGCCAGCCCCCTCCAGGAAGCCTGAACCCCCCTCCACGAACTTTCGCGGAGCAGCACTAGGCGCGGATCCAGGCGTAGCAGCCCGTCGAGTTGAACTGCGTGGCACCGGCCGGGATGGTGGCCGTCACCTTGTCGCCCGCCTTGAGGGGGGACGCCGGACCCGACGCGAGGACGGCGCCGTCCTTGCCCTTCGCCTCCCAGGTGCAGGTGGTGCTCTGGGTCAGCGCCCGGTAGTTGCCCGCGGCGGGCGACTTCCGGGGGCCTTCGGGGAAGCCCTTCTCCGCCGCCGCGAGGATCGGCTTCTGCTCCGGGCACAGCAGGGTGATGGCGTCCTTCGCCCCCGGGATCTCCCCGGTGATGACGGCCCCGGTCGCGGCGTCCTTGTCGCGCTTGGCGGTGCGCTCCACGCGCTGGCAGGACTCCTGGCCGGTCTGGAGGACGGCCGCCGGGTCCATCTTCTCCGGCACCCGGCCGCTCAGGTAGTTCTTCTCCTTGTCCGTGAAGTTGCCCGTCTTCGGGGTCAGCTTCGCGTCGGGGAGGACCGGGCCCGTCGGCTTCGTGTCGGTCGACGGGGTCGCCGAGGCCGGCGGGGCGTCCGCCGGGTCGGGAACCGACGACGAGGCCGGCGGCTTCGGCTTCGCGGCCTCGGAGTCGGCCTTGCCGTCGCCCGAACTGCAGGCGGTCAGCGTCAGGGCGGCGGCCAGCAGAACAGCGGCCGCCGCGGGGCGTCGGTACATCAGGGGCTCCCGTACTTGCCGGTGGTGAGACAGGAATACGGGGCCCGCCGGGTGAGGCGGGCCCCGTACTCCGTCAAGCGGTGGTTACTTCGGGCCGAAGGTGAGGATCAGCTGCGGAGCGGCGTCCGCGGCCGTCGACTCCGAGGACCAGAGCCACAGCGGGTCGGTACCCGTGCTGGTCAGCGCGAGGCTGGTGTTGCTGCCCAGCAGGGCGGTGACCGCCGCGGTGTCCAGGTCGATGCCGTGGACGGCAGAGCCGTCCGCGGCGCCCGCGAGGGTGCCGAGCGCGGGGGTGCCCAGCGCCGGCTTGGTGTTGAACGTGGTGGCCGCGGCGGTCCAGGAACCGGTGACCGGGACCACGGACACGGTGTCGGTCGTGCCGGCGCCCGCCTGGGTCGTGGTCTTGACCTGGAGCGAGGCCGCCTTCAGGACCTGCCCGGCCGGGGCGGCCGGGAGGGTGAAGCGCAGGTACGTCTGGTAGGCCGAGGTACCGCGGACCGCGAGCGAGGTGGCCGCGCCGTTGGCGGCGTTGGGCGCGCCCTGGTTGACGTAGGTGTCCTCGGTCGTGACGACCTTGGAGACCGTGTCGGTGGGGGCCTTCGCCAGGTCGTAGTGCGACTTGACCTGGGCCTGGGTGAGCGCCGTCGGGTAGACGGCCGTCTCGTCGATCTGACCGGCGAAGAAGTTGCTGGTCGGTCGGGTCGGCCAGCCGGCGAGGTTGTCGCCGCCCACGTGCCAGAAGCCCTCGTACGCGGTGGAGGTCGAGGCGTTGTTCGTGCCCTTGTTCTGACCGTCCACGTACAGCGTCATGCCACCGGGGCCCTGCGTGCCGACCACGTGGTGCCACTTGTTGTCGTTGTACGAGGAGTCGAACAGACCGGTGGAGATGGTCCGGTTCGAGCCGTTGTAGACGCCGAAGATCAGGCGACCGGTGTTGGTGATGTACAGCTGCTTGTCGTACGTGCCGCTGTTGCTGGTGGTGTTGTTGCCGAAGCCGATCAGCTTGCCACCGCGCGAGCTGTTCGTCTTGAACCAGGTCTCGACGGTGTAGCTGGACCCGACGCTCTGGCGGTGGTCGCTGTACACCTGCTGGCTGGTGCCGTTGAAGCCCATGGACGTGCTGGTACCGGTGACGGCGCCGGGCGTCTGGCGCAGTGCCGGGGCGTTGACCTGGACGCCGCTGGTGTTGCCGGAGACCGAGGAGTCGGCGACATACGGGCTGACCGCGTCGTCGTAGCGCCAGTACAGGTTGGCGCCGTCCGAGCGGACCTTGTCCGGGTACGACTGGACCGAGCTCGGGATCGTGACCGAGGCGGTGGCCGACAGCGCACTGGTGTTGCCGGCGGCGTCGGTCGCGGTCACGCGGTAGGTGTAGGACTGCCCGGCCTTGACCGTGGTGTCGGTCCAAGAGGCCTGCGGGCGCTCCCACTCCAGGGACTCCGCCGCCACGGTGGCGATCGCGGTGCCCGAGCCGTTGCGGTAGATGCGGTACGTCAGCTTGCTGTCGTCCTGGTCGTAGCTGGTGCGCCAGCGGACCTGGGCCTCGCCGGGCTTGACGCTGCCCGCGCCGGCCACCGGGGTGGTCGGCGCGCCGACGTCACCCTTGGAGGAGAAGCGGGTGAGCGCCTGCTGCGGCCGGCCGTTGATCAGGGTGAACTCACCGCCGACCCACATGTACTTGGTGTCGTTCTTCTCCGCGATGGCCATCACGCGCGGGCCGATGCCCTCGCCGAGGCCGTCGTTCGCGGTGGGGTGCCAGCCGAGCTTGCGCGGGCTGCGGACGAAGCCGTCCACGGGCGCGGGGGCGGCGCCTTCGTGGTCGGTGAGCTGCGCCAGCAGGAAGTTGCGCTTGCCGTCGGGGAACTGGCCCTCCAGCGAGCAGTCGTGCGCGTGCGAGGAGCTGTAGAGGACTCCGTCGTACGGCAGGACGAACTGGGTCGCGCCGAGGCAGCGGTCGCGCCACTTCTCGTTGAAGTTGGTGCCGAGACCGATGCGGCCGTCGAAGACGCCGCCGCCGGAACCCTCGTTGCCCGTGTAGTAGCCGGTCGCGTCGGCCGAGATGTGCTTGACGACCGAGTTCGACGGGATGTTGTTGTAGGTCTTGGCGACGGCACCCGTGGTGGCGTTGACGACGGCCAGCGCGTGGGTGTTGGAGCCGTTGACCGAGAAGAAGTCGCCGCCCAGCAGGACGTTCTTGCCGTCGTTGCTGAGCGCGACGGCGCGGCCGGGCTCGTCGGCGTTGGCGACGAAGGGCTTGATCGCACCGGAGGCGGCGTCGACCGCGGCGAACCGCTCGCGGGTCTGGCCCTCGACGGTGCCGAAGTCGCCTGCGGCGTAAAGGGTGTCGTCGGTGACGGCGAGCGCGCGCACGGTGGCGGGGAAGCTCGGGTGGAACGACGCCTTGGGGGTGCAGGACTCGATGTCGATCGCCGCGACGCTGGAGACCGGGGTGCCGTTGACGGCCCCGAAGTATCCGGCCGCGTACAGCGTCTTCTTGTCCTTCGATACGACCAGCGACCGGACGGTCGCACTGCCGTCGCCCGTGGTGAAGGCGAGCTTGCAGGAGGTCGGGGTGCCCGTCGCCGCGTCCAGCGCGACGAAGTTCACGGCTTCCTGCTCGGTGCCGCTGCCGGCGTTGTCCGGCGGACGGACCGCCGAGAAGGTACCGCCGGCGAACACGGTGCCGTTGGCCTGGGCCATGGCAAAGACGATGCCGTTCGGCTGCCAGGTCGGCAGGTCGTCGGCCGTGAATGCCACCGGCTGCGTGATGGCCGACGCCTCGGGCATCAGCACCAGGCCTATGCCGGTGCCGACACCGGCCAGTGACAGGACGAGGGCAGCAGTCAGCCCTCTGGATCTACGCATGAGCCCCCCAGGGCAATTGCCCGGTTTGATGGCTGGAACTATACGAACAGCCATATGTACAGGCGCAGACTAGGGCTCGCGTGAGGGCCCGGTCACCTCACTTGACCCATTGCATACCAACTTGGAATCAACAGGGTTCAGCATGGAGGGTGCACTACGGACATACGGCAGGTTTACCCCGGCCACACCCGCAGAGACCTGCGGAACATGGCCGGGACACGGCAAAGCGTAGGCGAAATATAAGCCCTCAGCGGTCAATCCGTACCGTCACGCCCGCCAGTTGGTCCTCGACCTGGCGGATGTCGGCGTCGACCATGATGCGTGCCAGCTCCGCCACCAGGACCGACGGCTTCCAGCCAAGCAGCTCGTTGGCCTTGGAGGCGTCGCCGATGAGGGCGTCGACCTCGCTGGGGCGCTCGTACTTGGCGTCGTAGCGCACGTGCTCGTTCCAGTCGAGCCCGGCGTGGGTGAAGGAGGACTCGACGAACTCGCGGACGGTCGCGGCCACACCGGTGGCCACCACGTAGTCGGTCGCCTCGTCCTGCTGGAGCATCCGCCACATGGCGTCGACGTACTCCGGGGCGTAGCCCCAGTCGCGGACGGCGTCGAGGTTGCCCAGGTAGAGGTGGTCCTGGAGGCCGGCCTTGATCCGGGCGACCGCGCGGGTGATCTTGCGGGTCACGAAGGTCTCGCCGCGCCGCGGGGACTCGTGGTTGAAGAGGATCCCGTTGACGGCGAACATGTCGTACGCCTCGCGGTAGTTCACCGTGGTCCAGTACGCGAAGACCTTCGCGGCGCCGTAGGGGCTGCGCGGGTGGAACGGGGTCGTCTCGTTCTGCGGCGGCGGGGTGGCGCCGAACATCTCGGAGGACGAGGCCTGGTAGATGCGGGTGTCGATCCCGCTCGCCCGGATCGCCTCCAGCAGGCGCAGGGCGCCGAGGCCGGTCACGTCGCCGGTGTACAGCGGGGCGTCGAAGGACACCCGCACATGCGACTGCGCGCCCAGGTTGTAGACCTCGTCGGGGCGTATGTCGCGCAGCAGGTTCACCAAGGCGACGCCGTCCGACAGGTCGGCGTGGTGCAGGACGAGGGAGCGGTTCTCGGTGTGCGGGTCCTGGTAGATGTGGTCGATCCGCTCCGTGTTGAAGCTGGAGGACCGCCGCACGAGCCCGTGCACCGTGTAGCCCTTGGAGAGCAGGAGCTCGGCGAGGTACGAGCCGTCCTGTCCGGTGACTCCGGTGATCAGTGCGGTCTTGCCCATGTGGGGTCCCCCTGTGAATCGTTGCGGTCTGTTGTGAAGTGCGGGGCGTGCCCCACCGTGCCGGGACGGCGCCCCGGCGTTTCGAGGCCGTGCCTCGGGGTTCGTGACGGGCCTGTCGGCCCGCGGCGGCGGCGCGCCCTGCGGGGGCGCGGGTCCCGGTCGGGGGGCGCTCCGTCCGCGCGGGCGCGGGCGCGGGGGCTGGATGGGTACCGTACACGGCCGAACCGGAGCCACGCCCTCCGGATTCCGGCCGTCCCGACCCGTCGCGGGCCGGCCACCTCGGCGTCGACCCGCGTCCGGGGGCCGGCATCATCGGCGGTATGACAAGTTCGCTGCCGCTCCTGCCTCCGCACGCCCGCGTCTTCGTCGCCGGCCATCGCGGCCTCGTGGGGTCCGCGATCGTCCGGCGCCTCACCGCCGACGGCCACGAGGTGCTCACCCGCGGTCGCGCGGAGCTCGACCTGCGCGACGCCGCCGCCACCGAGGCGTACCTGAAGGACGTCCGTCCGGACGCGGTCGTGCTGGCCGCCGCCAAGGTCGGCGGCATCATGGCCAACAGCACCTACCCGGTGCAGTTCCTGGAGGACAACCTCAAGATCCAGCTCAGCGTGATCGCCGGCTCGCACGCCGCCGGGGTGAACCGCCTGCTGTTCCTGGGCTCCTCCTGCATCTACCCCAAGCTGGCCCCGCAGCCGATCAGCGAGGACGCCCTGCTGACCGGCCCGCTGGAGCCGACCAACGAGGCGTACGCCCTGGCGAAGATCGCCGGCATCGTCCAGGTCCAGTCGTACCGCAAGCAGTACGGGGCCTCGTACATCTCGGCCATGCCGACGAACCTCTACGGTCCGGGCGACAACTTCGACCTGCAGTCCTCGCACGTGCTGCCCGCCCTGATCCGGCGCTTCCACGAGGCCGCGGTCGAGGGGCGCGACGAGGTCACGCTGTGGGGCTCGGGCACCCCCCGCCGCGAGTTCCTGCACGTGGACGACCTCGCGGCGGCCTGCGCGGTGCTGCTGAACGGCTACGACGGGGACGAGCCCGTCAACATCGGCTGCGGCGAGGACCTGACCATCAAGGCCCTGGCCGAGACCGTCGCCGAGGTGACCGGCTTCGAGGGCCGGCTCGCCTGGGACACCACCAAGCCGGACGGGACGCCGCGCAAGCTGCTGGACGTGACCCGTCTGACCTCGCTGGGCTGGAAGCCGGGCATCCCGCTGCGGGACGGCATCGCCTCCACGTACGCCTGGTGGTTGGGGCAGGGCTGATCGCACGGGCCTCGGCCCCTCAGTACGCTCCGCGACCGTCGACGACGGCGCGGAGGGTACGGCCCATGACGTCGACATCGCTGGTGAAGGACCAGTTGTCGACGTACTGCAGATCGAGCTGAATCGTTTCGTCCCAGGACAGGTCCGACCGCCCGCTGATCTGCCACAGGCCGGTCATGCCGGGCCGCACGGTGAGCCGGCGCAGCTCGACCTCGTCGTACCGCGCCACCTCCTCCGGCAGCGGCGGCCGCGGACCGACCAGCGACATGCTGCCGGTCAGCACGTTCACCAGCTGGGGCAGTTCGTCCATCGACGTCCGGCGCAGCAGCCGGCCCACCCGGGTCACCCGGGGGTCACGGCGCATCTTGAACATCAGGCCGTCGTTCTCGTTGGATGCCGCCAGGTCGTCCTTGAGCTTGTCGGCGTCGATCACCATCGTGCGGAACTTCCACATGACGAAGGGCTCGCCGTCGCGTCCGATGCGGTGCTGGCTGTAGAAGGCCGGACCGGGGGAACCGAGGCGTATCGCCAGCACGACCGCGAGGAACATCGGTGACAGGACCAGCAGCCCGATCGCGGCCCCCACCCGGTCCAGCACCGACTTCAACAGGGTCTGGATGCCCCGCCGCACGGGCGGCGCGATCCGCAGCACGGCGAGCCCGCCCGCGGACAGGGTCTCCAGTCGCTTGACGGAGATCTCCACCAGTCCGGGGAAGACGGCCAGTTCCAAGCCGGCGTCGTGCAGGGCCCAGGCGACCCGGCGCAGCCGCTCGCCGGCGATGCGCACGCCGGGGGCGACCAGGACCAGGTCGGCGTGGTGTCCGGCGACGGCGCCGAGCACGGCGGCCGAGTCCCCGTACGGGGTGTCCGGCATCCCCGCTTCGAGCCGGGCCGCGACGGGCACGCCGCTGGAGAGCGGGCCGTCGCCCACCGGGATGACCCCGACCACCACGTAGGGGTGGTCGGTCCGGGCGGCCAGGTGTGCGATGACGCCCTCGGCGGCCTCGGGTTCGCCGACGACCAGCACCCGACTGACGGCCTGCGCCTCGCGACGGGCGGCCGAGAGGTGGCGGTAGGTGAGCTTGTGGACCGCGACGGTGATCAGCAGGGTGGGCAACAGTGCCCCGAGCGCGGCCAGTCGGGGGGTGCTCTCGCCGGTCACCACGCGGGCGACGGCCAGTACCCCGATGAGAATCAGCCAGTCGTGCACGACCGGCAGCACTCCGCGCGATTCGCCGAGCTGCCGGGCCGCGTAGCGCCGGCGCACGGCCTGCACCCCGGTCCACGCGAGAGCGGCGCCGACGGCGCAGTACGCGGGCCGGACCTGCTGCGCGGCCTCGAAGACGAGTCCCACGGGCACGGCGGCACCGAGGAAGTCGGCGGCCACGGCGACCGGCAGGTACCAACCGGCCTTGTCCCCGAGCCGTCGAGCGGGCACGGTGGCCGCCCCGGCCGTATCGGCGACGGTCCTGGCCACTCTTTGCGCAGGAAAATGGACATGCCTCATGGGCCCCCCTGGCACGTGGTCATATGACAGCGGCGAGCGCCCGTGGCTTCCCCTGGCAACGGGCAACAGCCGCACCGGGAAACAGTACGACAAACACCCGTACGGTAAATGCCGTTTGCGTTAACGGTGCCTCTCGTTGCTCAAGCGTTAGCAACCGGTACATCCCGTTCCACATCCCGAACTCCCCCTTCCCACACAAAGGTGAATGGTTCGGATACCGGATACGTATCTTCGGACAACGAACCGTTTCCAGCCAACCTTTTGACGCGGCCCTGACATCAGCGCCCACAGGTGGCACTCTTCGACCGTTCATCGCACCAGCCCTGATCTGCCCGGAGGCCCACCCAGCCATCCGGAACCCCCCTTGCAGAAGGAGTCTGCGTTGAGTCCCACCCCCCAGCGGCGTGCCACTGCGGCCGGCGCTCTCGTAGCCGCGGCAGCCCTGCTCGCCGTAGGTATACAGGCCGGAACAGCCACCGCCGACGCCACCGCGTCCCAGGCCCGCACGGCGGCCCAGCCCAACCCGGGCTCGGTCAACCGCGCACTCAGCGCTTCGGAGCGTGCGACGCTCCTCGCCGACGCCAACTCGACCACCGTGCAGGCGGCGAAGGCGCTCGGGCTCGGCGGCCAGGAGAAGCTCGTCGTCCGCGATGTCGTCCAGGATGCGGACGGCACCACGCACACGACCTACGAACGCACCTACGCCGGCCTGCCCGTGCTCGGCGGTGACCTGACGGTCCACGCCAAGAGCGGTGTCACCAAGAGCGTGACCAAGGCCACCAACCACGAGATCAAGGTCGCGGACACCAGCGCCTCGGTCGCCCCGGCCTCGGCGGAGCAGCAGGCCCTCGGTCTGGCCAAGACCCAGGGTGCCAAGGACGCGAAGGCCTCCAAGAACGCCCGCAAGGTGATCTGGGCCGCCGAAGGCGCCCCGGTCCTCGCGTTCGAGACCGTCGTCGGCGGCCTCCAGCACGACGGCACCCCGAGCGAGCTGCACGTGGTCACCAACGCCAAGACCGGCGCCAAGATCACCGAGTGGCAGGCCATCGAGACCGGCACCGGCAACACGATGTACAGCGGTCAGGTGACGCTGGGCTCCGCGCAGTCGGGCAGCAACTACACGCTGACCGACACCGGCCGCGGCAACCACAAGACGTACAACCTGAACAAGGGCTCGTCCGGCACCGGCACCCTGTTCTCCGGCCCGGACGACATCTGGGGCAACGGCCAGGCGTCCAACGCCGAGACCGCCGCCGCGGACGCCCACTACGGCGCCGCCGCGACGTGGGACTACTACAAGAACGTCCACGGCCGCAACGGCCTGCGCAACGACGGCGTGGCCCCGTACACCCGGGTCCACTACGGCAACGCGTACGTCAACGCGTTCTGGGACGACAGCTGCTTCTGCATGACGTACGGCGACGGCGAGGGCAACACCAAGCCGCTCACCTCGACGGACGTCGCGGCGCACGAGATGACCCACGGTCTCACCTCGGTCACCGGCAACATGACCTACAGCGGTGAGCCCGGCGGTCTGAACGAGGCCACCTCCGACATCATGGCGGCCGCGGTCGAGTTCTACGCCAACAACCCCCAAGACGTCGGTGACTACCTGGTCGGCGAGAAGATCGACATCAACGGCGACGGCTCCCCGCTGCGCTACATGGACAAGCCGAGCAAGGACGGCTCGTCCAAGGACTCCTGGTACTCGGGTCTGGGCGGCATCGACGTCCACTACTCCTCGGGTCCGGCCAACCACTGGTACTACCTGGCCTCCGAGGGCTCGGGCGCCAAGGTCGTCAACGGGGTGAGCTACAACTCGCCCACCGCCGACAACCTGCCCGTCACGGCGATCGGTCGGGACGCCGCCTCGAAGATCTGGTTCCGCGCGCTGACGGTCGGCTACTTCAAGTCGAACACCAACTACGCCGCCGCGCGCACGGCCACCCTGCAGGCCGCCGCCGACCTGTACGGCCAGGGCTCGACCACGTACAACAACGTGGCCAACGCCTGGGCGGGCATCGCGGTCGGCGCCCGCATCACGACCGGTGTCACGGTCACACCGATCGCCAACCAGAACACCCAGGTGGGTGGCGCTGTCAGCCTGCAGGTCCAGGCCACCAGCACCAACCCGGGCGCGCTGAGCTACGCGGCGACCGGCCTGCCGGCCGGCCTGTCGATCAACTCCTCCACCGGCCTGATCTCGGGCACGGCCACCACCGCCGCCACGTCCAACGTGACCGTCACGGTGACCGACTCGCAGAGCAAGACCGGTACGGCCTCCTTCACCTGGACGGTCGGCACCTCGCAGCCGAACGTCTTCGAGAACACGGCCGACTACCAGATCGCGGACAACTCGACCGTCGAGTCCCCGATCACGGTGAACCGCACGGGCAACGCCCCGAGCACCCTCAAGGTGGACGTGAACATCGTCCACACCTACGTCGGTGACCTGAAGGTCGACCTGGTCGCCCCCGACGGCAGCGTCTACAACCTGCGCAACCGCACCGGCGGCAGCGCGGACAACATCGTCCAGTCCTTCACCGTGAACGCCTCCTCCGAGGTCGCCAACGGCGTCTGGAAGCTCCGCGTCGCCGACCTGGCCGGCGCGGACACCGGCTACATCAACAGCTGGAAGCTCACCTTCTGATCCCCGTCGGGGATTGACCGCACCACCGTTCGATCGCGGGGCCGCTCGGGAGAAGACCACCCCGGGCGGCCCTGTTCCATGTCCGGGGGTCCCGCCGAAGGCGGGACCTGGTGCCCCCGCGAGGGGACCTTCGGCGCCCGCCGCCCGACCCCGCCGGGGAGACAGTGGAACCCGGCGAACCTACGCCACCGTAGGTTCGGGTCACCGCACAGGGACGGACGCACGCACATGGCCGCGACAGCACACCAGCCCACCTCCGACCCCGACGCGCCCGGCCGACCCACCGTCCACCGAGCAACCGACGCCGGCTCCGCGCCCGTCCCGGCCCCGGGCGGGCACCCCTGGCTGATCCAGGGCGGCATGGGCGTCGGCGTGTCCGGGTGGCGGCTGGCTCGCGCGGTGTCCCTCACCGGCCAACTGGGCGTGGTCTCCGGCACCGCGCTGGACGTCGTCCTGGCCCGCGTGCTCCAGACCGGCGACCCGGGCGGGCACGCCCGGCGGGCGCTCGCCGCCTTCCCGATCCCCGAACTCGCCCGGGCCGTCCTCGACCGCCACTTCCGCGAGGGGGCCCGCCGGACCCCTCCGCCCCGCTGCGGGCCACCCCGCGGCTACGCGTGACCGGCGGGACCCCGGCGGACGTACTCACCGTCCTCGGCAACTTCGTCGAGGTCGGGCTGGCCAAGGAGGGACACGATGGCCTCGTCGGCGTCAACTACCTGGAGAAGATCCAGCTCGCCACCGCCCCCGCGATGTTCGGCGCGATCCTGGCAGGCGTCGACCACGTGCTCGTGGGCGCGGGAGTCCCCGGTCAGATCCCGTCCCTCGCCTCGCGGTTGGCGCGCGGCGAACCCTGCGTGACCCGGATCTCCGTCGAGGGCGACGAGGAGGAGCCGCTGGAGCACCTCTTCGACCCGGGCGCCCTGTCGGCGGGTTCTGGCGCAACGCCGCCCGGGCGGCCGGGTGGAGCCCCCGTTGGTGACGATCGGCAAGGACCTGTCGTTCCTGCCGAGGCTCTCTCCCGACGCCTCCCCCTACACGGCGGCGGACGTGGTGGCCTGGCTGGCCGGCGGGCTCGGGACGACAGGAGCGACGCCGCCCGTGTAGCCCGACCGACCGTCCCCGCGCGAAGGACCCGGCACCCACGGGGGTGTCGGGCCCTTCGGTTCAGCCGGGAGACATGCCGGCCGAGGCCGGTGTCAGCCGTGACGGGTCAGCCGAGGGTGCGGAAGACGGCGTCCAGGACGCCGTACTCCTCTTCCTCCTCGCCGTCCTGGCCGCGCTCGTCGCGCTGCTCGTCCTCGCCGCGCGCCTCGTTCTCGTCGTCCTGGCCGCGCTCGTCGCGCGCCTCGTCCTCGTCGCGCTGTCCGTTCTCGTCCTCGGCCTGGTCGTCGCCCGGACGGCCGGCCTCGTCGCGCCCCTCCTCGTCCTCGCCGCGCTCCTCGTCCTCGCCGCGCTGCTCGTCCTCGCGCCACTGCTCGTCGGCGGACGGCTCGTCGTCGCCCGGGCGTGCGGCGGGGGCTGCGGCGTGGGCGGCGACGGTGGGCTTGGCCAGGTGCGTCAGCCCACCCTGCTCCGGCCGGGCGTCGCGGCGGACGCTGCGGTCGTCGTCGTTCCAGTCGCCGTCGTGGCCGTGGTGGCCGTTCCCGCCGGTGGGCCGGAAGTACACCGAGAGGGCCTCGACGTCGTGCGCCCCGTCGCCCGGCGCCAGGGTGCGCACCGCCCGGCCGTTGCAGCCGCGGCCCTCGAAGAGCACCGCCAGCGACTCCGTGCGGTTGTACGCCTCGGTGGCCGGCTGGTGCCGGGAGGTGCCCGTCAGCTCGTAGCAGGTGTCGTTGTCGGCCGGGCTGATGTGGCGGGTGTACTCGTCGCCGTCCTCGTCCTCGACGACGTAGTAGAGGCGGCCGAGCGTGTGGCGGTCGTCGTGGTCGTCGTCGGCCATGGCCTGGCCGGAGGCCGGCAGGACGAGCGCGAGAGCGCCGAGGAAGGCCGCGGCAGTGGTGCGAGCACGCATGAAGAGTCCGTTTCTCTGGTCGCTGGATGCCGGATCCGGAGACATCCAGCGGGCAGCGTAGGAGCGGGCCGATCAGCAGAAACGATTCAGCATGCGCAGCGCGTTCGAAGGTTCACCCTCCCGGACCGGGCACCCGGGCCGTACGGCGGTCGTACGCCCGTCCGCCCCCGGGCATACGGACACCCGCGCACCGGGGTCCCGATGCGCGGGTGTCCCTAGGGACTCGGCGGCTCAGGCGGCGGCCCGCTCGGTGGTCGAGTCCTTGGCCTGGGCCGGGACCGACGCCCCGGTCCCCGCGGCGGGACGGATCAGAAGGACGACCACCAGCGCGCCCACCAGACCCATCACCCCGGAGGCCACGAAGGTGTCGCGGAGCCCGCTCGCGAAGGCGGCCTCCACCCACTCCCGGGCCTGCGGGCCGGCCGCGAGGAACCGCCCCGCCCCGCCCGAGGCCAGTGCCTCGGCGGTGCCGTGCGGCTGCCCGCTGCCGGCGAGCCCGCTCGTCAGACCGGCCTGGAAGAGCGCGCCGAGCACCGCGATGCCGAGGGCGTTGCCCAACTGGCGGGCGGTGTTCAGGGCGCCGCCGGCCATTCCGGCCCGGGCCGGGGCCACGGTTCCCATCGCGGCGGCGGCCAGCGGCGGGGTGGCCATCCCGACGCCCACGCCGGTCAGCACCAACCCGGGCACCAGGGCCGTCCAGCCGTCGCCCGCGTCCAGCATCCAGGCCTGGAGCAGCGCGCCCGCCCCGATCAGCAGCAACCCGCCGCCGATGGACAGTCGGGCGGGGGCGCCGTGCAGCAGTCGGCCGGCCACCGCGGAGACGAGGAACGCGGCCAGGCTCAGCGGCACCAGGACCAGTCCGGCCTGGACCGGGCCCATCCCCTCGGCGGACTGGAGCCAGAGCGAGACGTACATGAGGTACGAGAACGCCGCCCCGGACAGCAGCAGTCCGCCGGCCATCACCGCGACGAAGGTCGGGCTGCGGAAGAGGGAGAGGTCGAGCATCGGGTGCGCGGTGCGCAGTTCGACGAGGACGAAGGCGGCGAAGCAGGCCGCGCCGAGACCGAGCAGGCCGAGGGTGGCGGCGGAGGTCCAGCCGTTCTCCGAGACCCGGATGAGGGCGTAGGTGACGATGCCGGCGCCCGCCGTGAAGGTGACCATGCCGGGCAGGTCAAGGCCCTTGGCGTGCGGGTTGCGGGACTCGGCGACGGCCTTGAGGGTGACCCAGACGGCGAGGGCGCAGACGGGCAGGTTGATGAAGAAGATCCAGCGCCAGCCGAAGTGCTCGGTCAGCAGTCCGCCGATGATCGGCCCGGCCGCGGCGGCCGCGCCGTTGACCGCGCCCCAGACGCCGAAGGCGATCCCCCGGTCGCGGCCCTGGTAGGCGCTGCTGAGCAGGGCCATGGTGGTGGCGAACATCGCCGCGCCGCCTATGCCCTGCACGGCGCGGAAGGCGATCAGCAGGCCGGGGCCGGTGGCCAGGCCGCACGCCAGGGAGGCGGCGGCGAAGACGGCGAGCCCGCCGAGGTAGACGCGGCGGCGGCCGATCCGGTCGGCGAGGGAGCCCGCGCCGAGCAGCAGTGCGGCGAGCGCCAGGGCGTAGATGTCCATCACCCACTGGAGTCCGGCGAAACCGGTGTTCATGTCGGTGGCCATGTCCGGGAGCGCGACGGTCACGATGGTGACGTCGACCAGGAGCATGAAGGCTCCGAGGCTCACGGCCGTCAAGGGCAGCCATTTACGCATGGGGGTTCTCCGGATCAAGAGCAGATGAGGTGTGCCACCAGAGTCGCGGTCACTCGTACGGACCAACCATCCAGCGGCCTGCCCTTGCCGGATTTCACTCGTCGGACGCTCTGCCATGATGGAAACCATGCAGCCTCTGGCCGGCCCCGCCGAGATGGACCACCTCGACCTGGCTCTCGTACAGGCCCTCATGATCGACGGGCGGGCCTCCTTCAGCCGGCTCGCGGAGGTGCTGGAGGTCTCCGACCAGACCGTGGTGCGCCGCTACCGCCGGATGCGCACCACGGGCCTGCTCCGGGTGGTCGGGCTGCCGCTGGGCAGCCGGGTCGGACTGTTCGAGTCCTGGTTGCGGGTGCAGTGCACGCCGGACGCCGCGCTCGCCGTCGCGGAGGCGCTGGCCCGACGGCCGGACATCGCCTGGGTCACCCTCAACTCCGGCGGCACCGAGATCCACTGCATGACCAAGGCCCGGACCCGCCAGGACCGCGACGTCCTGCTGCTGGAGAAGCTCCCGCGCACCCGCCGGGTGATCGGGGTGAGCGCCCACACCATCCTGCGCATGTTCACGGGCGGACCCGAGCGCTGGTTCGGCATCGACGCGCTGCGCCCGGACCAGGTGGCGGCGCTGGAGCGGCAGCCGCCGCTGCCGGATCAGGAGCGGTACGCGCTGGACGAGGCGGAGCTGGCGATGCTGGCCGTGCTGGGGCAGGACGGCCGCGCCGGCTATCCGGAACTGGCCCGGGCCACCGGGCTGTCGGAGTCCACCGCCCGGCGCCGGCTGGACCGGCTGCGGGACATGGGGGCGGTCTACTTCGACGTGGAGATCGTGCCCGGGACCCTCGGGTACGAGGCGGAGGCCGCGATGCTCCTGACGGTGGACCCGGCCCGGCTGGCCCGGGTGGGGGCGGCGATAGGCGAGCACCCGGAGGTGCCGTTCGCGGCGGCGGTCACCGGCTCGGCGAACCTGCTCGCGGTGGTGGTGTGCCGGGACACCGACGCGTTGTACACGTACCTCACCGAGCGGATCGGCGCGGTCGACGGCATTCGGCAGGTGGAGCTGGTCCCGATCCTGCGCACCGTGAAGCGGGCCGGGATGCTGGTGGAGGACGGGCGGCTGGTCGATCCGCCGCCCGTCCCCTGAGCGGCGGTCAGCGCAGCAGGACGCCGCCCCCCGCGTCGGTGTCCGCCGGCCCGGCGACCAGGCCCAGTTCGGCCGGGGTCGCCAGCAGCGGGTGCGCGGGCAGGATCCGCACGGTGTAACCGAAGGGCCCGGTCCGGTCGAGCGCGAGCGGGCCCTCGTACACCCAGCGGCCCTCCAGGTCGGGTCCGGCGGCGGCCTTGAGCGGGAAGGACCGGCCGCCCTGGATGACGTCCTGGGCGTCGACCCGGCCCGCGACCGCCTGGACCTCGACGTCCTCCGGCGCGAGGGAGTCGAGGGCGACCCGCACCCGGAGGGTGAGCGTGGCCCCGAGTTCGGCGGTGCC
The DNA here is from genome assembly GCF_026627505.1 of Streptomyces sp. H27-H5. Taxonomy (GTDB): domain Bacteria; phylum Actinomycetota; class Actinomycetes; order Streptomycetales; family Streptomycetaceae; genus Streptomyces. The sequence goes on from NZ_JAPNLK010000018.1 coordinate 15,593, forward strand.
GCCGACGGGCGCGGCGGCCATGGCCTCCACGTGCTCGACGGTGACCCTCGGCCAGGAGCCGCGGACCCGACCCTTCCAGTCGGCGAGGTCGCGGGCGGCCTCCGGGGTGAGGGCGCGGTGGGAGAGCGCGGCCGGCGCGTAGAGCCGTTCCACGTACTCGCGGACCATGCGTCCCGCGAGCACCTTCGGGCCCAGCGACACCAGGGTGCGCCGGACCATCTCGATCCAGCGCGCCGGGAGGCCGGTGTGCCCGGCCCGGTCGTAGAAGCGGGGCGCGACCCGGCCCTCGATCAACTGGTAGAGGGCGTTGGCCTCCAGGTCGTCGCGGCGCTCCTCGTCCGTGCCGATCCCGTCGGCGGTGGGGATGGCCCAGCCGAAGTCGGGCTCGAACCACTCGTCCCACCAGCCGTCCAGCACGGAGAGGTTGAGGCAGCCGTTCAGTGCGGCCTTCATCCCGCTCGTGCCGCAGGCCTCCAGGGGGCGCAGCGGGTTGTTCAGCCAGACGTCGCAGCCCGGGTAGAGCTTCTGGGCCATGGCCATGCCGTAGTCGGGCAGGAAGACGATGCGGTGGCGCACGCGCGGGTCGTCGGAGAACCGCACCAGTTCCTGGACGAGCCGCTTCCCGCCGTCGTCGGCCGGGTGCGCCTTGCCCGCGACGACGATCTGCACGGGCCGCTCCGGGTCCAGCAGCAGCCTGCGCAGCCGCTCGGGGTCGCGGAGCATCAGCGTGAGCCGCTTGTAGGAGGGCACCCGGCGGGCGAAGCCGATGGTCAGCACGTCCGGGTCGAGGACGGAGTCCACCCAGCCCAGTTCGGCGTCGGCGGCGCCGCGCTGCTTCCAGGAGGCGCGCAGCCGGTCGCGGACCTCCTGGACCAGTTGTTCGCGCAGCACCCGGCGCAGGTCCCAGACCTCCTGGTCCCCGATCCCGGCGACGGCGTCCCAGCGCGGGGAGCCGCCGACCGACAGCGCGTCCTCGGTTCGGCCGGCGCCGATCTGCCGGGCGCCGAGCCGGATCACCTCGGGGGCCACCCAGGTCGGCGCGTGCACCCCGTTGGTGACGGAGGTGATGGGGACGTCGGCGGGGTCGAAGCCCGGCCACAGGCCGGCGAACATGCCTCGGCTGACGGCCCCGTGCAGGGTGGAGACGCCGTTGGCGCGCTGCGCGAGGCGCAGCCCCATGACGGCCATGTTGAAGACCCCGGGGTCGCCGCCGGGGTAGGACTCGGCGCCCAGTTCGAGGATCCGGTCCACGGGCACGCCGGGCAGTTCGCCGCCCTCCCCGAAGTGCCGGGCGACCAGGGACCGCTCGAAGCGGTCGATGCCGGCGGGGACGGGGGTGTGCGTGGTGAACACGGTTCCGGCGCGCACCGCCTCGACGGCGGCGTCGAAGCCGAGCCCCGGCTCTCCTCCCAGTTCCCTTATGCGTTCGAGTCCGAGGAACCCGGCGTGCCCCTCGTTGGTGTGGAAGACCTCGGGGTCGGCATGGCCGGTGAGCCGGCAGTACGTGCGGACCGCGCGGACGCCCCCGATGCCGAGCAGCATCTCCTGGAGCAGCCGGTGGTCGCTGCCGCCGCCGTAGAGCCGGTCGGTCACCTCGCGGGCGGCGGTGTCGTTGTCCTCGACGTCGGAGTCGAGGAGCAGCAGCGGCACCCGCCCGACGCGGGCCTGCCAGATGTGCGCGTGCAACGCGCGGCCGCCGGGCAGGCTGAGTGCCACCCGGGCGGGGCTGCCGTCCTCCTCGCGGACCACGGAGACGGGCAGCTCGTTGGGGTCGAGGACGGGGTAGTGCTCCTGCTGCCAGCCGTCGCGGGAGAGCGACTGGCGGAAGTAGCCGTGGCGGTAGAGCAGGCCCACTCCGATGAGCGGGACGCCGAGGTCGCTGGCGGCCTTGAGGTGGTCGCCGGCGAGGATCCCGAGGCCGCCGGAGTACTGCGGCAGGGCTGCGGTGATGCCGAACTCGGGGGAGAAATAGGCGATCCCCGCGGGGAGCCCGCCATCGCTCTCGTGGCTCTGGTACCACCTCCCGCCGTGGACGTAGTCGTCGAGGTCGGCGGCGGCCACGGCGAGCCGGCGCAGGAACCGGCGGTCGCCGGCCAGTTCCTCCAGCCGGGCGGCGGGCACGGCGCCGAGCAGGCGGACGGGGTCGCCGCCGGCGGCCTGCCAGCCTTCGGGGTCGACGGATTGGAAGAGTTCGCGGGTTTCCGCGTGCCAAGACCAGCGCAGGTTGCGCGCGAGGTCGGCGAGCGGCAGAAGGGGTTCGGGGAGGACGGGGCGCACGGTGAATCGACGGATAGCCTTCACGTGTTCCACCTTCGCAGGGGATGACGGATCGGAGCGGTCGCACCACGCTGTGCACCCGCGCTTCGACCCCCGGAAGGCTAGCGGCGCCCCCGCCGCCCGGCCATGGCGCCTCGTGGGGCCGGGTCTCCAACGGGTCTTCCGGCGAAGGCCGCAGACGGCCGGCGACCGGCCGGCACGCCCGCCGCGGGCCGCCCGGTCCCGTCCGCCGCGAGGGTGCGATTCCGGCCGGATCCCTGCCCCGCGGACCATTCGGCCGCGTGCCCCCGCGCTTGCCGGGGCAGACGAGATGCGCGGGCCCGACGGAGCGGAACAAGGGTGTCTGCGGGGCCCGTGAGGCAACTGGGACAGGGGGTGTGCCGCTGTACATCAGTCGGTCCTCACCGACTTGACGGAGCCTCGACCGATGTCGATCCGGCCCTTCGCGATCCGCGTGCCGCTACGTACGAGTAGTTAACCGAGCACCCGGGTTGGGCGGGACCAGAGTGGGAAGGGCTCCCCGGGTACACGCACGGCGCACCAGGCCCCGGGCTCCGTCCGGAGGCAACCCCGCCCACCTCCCGCCACCCGAGTGAACGCGGACAGGAGCGGCCATGCCCGCAGCGCAGCCGTCTTCCGAGCGGCTAGAAACAGAGCGAACAGAGCGTGCACTGCCGGCTGCCCAGACAGTCGGTCCGTTGTCACCGAGCCCTGCGAACTGCCCCCAGGTGATCCCATCATGATCGGTCGCATTCCCGTGCTGGACGTCCGCCCCGCCGTCGACTGCGGCGCCAGACCCGCGAAGGCGGTTGTGGACGAGGTCTTCGAGATCTCGGCCACCGTGTTCCGCGAGGGCCACGACGCCGTCTCCGCCCACGTCGTACTCCGAGATCCGAGCGGGCGGCTGCGGCCTCCCGTACCGCTGCGCGAGCTCGCCCCCGGCACCGACCGGTGGGGGGCCCGGGTGTCCGCCGAGGTCGAGGGGAGGTGGACGTACACCGTCGAGGCGTGGAGCGACCCGCTCGCCACCTGGCGGGCCCACGCCGCCGTGAAGGTCCCCGCCGGGATCGACGCCGACCTGACCCTCCTCGAAGGCGCCGAGCTCCACGAGCGGGCCGCCGCGAAGATCCCCAAGCGGGACGGCCGGGCGGACGTGCTGGCCGCCGCCGAGGTCATGCGCGACGAGGACCGGGACCCCGCCGAGCGGCACGCCGCCGCCCTCGCGCCCGCGGTGGTGGCGGCCCTCGCCCGGCGGCCCCTCCGGGAGCTGGTCACCGCCGCGAAGGCCCTGCCGCTGCTCGTCGAGCGCAAGCGGGCCCTGTTCGGTTCCTGGTACGAAATGTTCCCGCGCTCCGAGGGAGCGGTGCTGGAGCCCGGCTCGGCCCCGGTCAGCGGGACCTTCCGGACCGCGGCCGAGCGGCTGCCGGCCATCGCCGCCATGGGCTTCGACGTCGTGTACCTGCCGCCGATCCACCCCATCGGGAGCACCTGGCGCAAGGGCCCCAACAACACCCTGTCCGCCGGTAGTTGGGATCCCGGTGTGCCCTGGGCGATCGGTTCCACCGAGGGCGGTCACGACGCCGTCCACCCCGAACTGGGCACCATCGAGGACTTCGACGCCTTCGTCGCGCGGGCCCACGAGCTGGGGATGGAGATCGCGCTGGACTTCGCGCTCCAGTGCTCCCCGGACCACCCGTGGGTGGAGAAGCACCCGGAGTGGTTCCGCCACCGCGCCGACGGGACGATCGCCTACGCCGAGAACCCGCCGAAGAAGTACCAGGACATCCACCCGATCCACTTCGACACCGACATGGCCGGCATCGTCGAGGAAACGGTCCGGATCCTGCGCCACTGGATGGATCACGGCGTGCGGATCTTCAGGGTCGACAATCCGCACACCAAGCCTGTCGTGTTCTGGCAGAAGGTGATCGCGGACATCAACAAGTCCGACCCCGACGTGATCTTCCTCGCCGAGGCCTTCACCCGTCCCGCGATGATGCGCGCGCTCGCCGCGGTCGGCTTCCAGCAGTCCTACACGTACTTCACGTGGCGCAACACCAAGGCCGAGCTGACCGAGTACCTGACCGAGCTGTCCGGCGACCGTTCGGCCTCCGTCATGCGGCCGAATTTCTTCGTCAACACCCCCGACATCCTCCACGCGTACCTTCAGCACGGCGGCCGCCCGGCCTTCGAGGTGCGGGCCGTACTCGCCGCCACCCTGTCCCCCGCCTGGGGCGTCTACGCCGGCTACGAGCTCTGCGAGAACACCCCGGTCAAGGAGGGCAGCGAGGAGTACCTGAATTCCGAGAAGTACGAGTTCCGGCCACGCGACTGGGCGGCCGCCGATCGCGACGGGCTGAGCATCGCCCCACTGATCACGGCCCTGAACCGGTTGCGTCGGCGCAACCCGGCCCTCCAACAGCTCCGCGACATCCACTTCCATTCGACCGACAACGAACAGGTGATCGCCTATTCGAAGCACGCCGGAGCCAATTCCGTACTGGTGGTCGTCAACCTCGATCCGCACCACACCCAGGAGGCGACGGTCTCGTTGGACATGCCGGTACTCGGCCTCGACTGGCACGGGTCCCTCGCGGTGCGCGACGAGCTCACCGGCGAGACCTATCACTGGGGCAGGGCGAACTACGTGCGCCTAGAGCCGGGCCGCACGCCCGCGCACGTACTGGCCGCTCTGCGACCGTCCCCGCCCACCGGAGGGTCACCCATCACATGATGATCAACGATCCCGTCCACGACACGTTCGAGGACACCCCCGCCAAGGACCGCGATCCCGACTGGTTCAAGCGGGCGGTCTTCTACGAGGTCCTCGTCCGCTCCTTCCACGACAGCAACGGCGACGGCGTGGGTGACCTCAAGGGGCTCACCGCCAAGCTCGACTACCTCCAGTGGTTGGGCGTCGACTGCCTCTGGCTACCGCCGTTCTTCGCCTCACCCCTCCGCGACGGGGGCTACGACGTCTCCGACTACACCTCGGTACTCCCCGAGTTCGGCGACCTCGCCGACTTCGTGGAGTTCGTGGACGCCGCGCACCAGCGCGGCATGCGGGTGATCATCGACTTCGTCATGAACCACACCAGCGATCAGCACGAGTGGTTCCAGCAGTCCCGCAAGGACCCCGACGGCGCGTACGGCGACTACTACATGTGGGCCGACAACGACAAGCAGTACCAGGACGCCCGCATCATCTTCGTCGACACCGAGACCTCCAACTGGACGTACGACCCGGTACGCAAGCAGTACTACTGGCACCGCTTCTTCTCGCACCAGCCGGACCTCAACTACGAGAACCCTGCCGTGGTCGAGGAGATCATCTCGGCGCTCCGCTTCTGGCTGGACCTCGGCATCGACGGTTTCCGGCTCGACGCCGTGCCCTACCTGTACGCCGAGGAGGGCACGAACTGCGAGAACCTGCCGCGCACCCACACCCTCCTCAAGCGGGTCCGCGCCGAGATCGACGCGCACTACCCCGACACGGTCCTCCTCGCGGAGGCCAACCAGTGGCCCGAGGACGTCGTCGACTACTTCGGCGACTTCGCGAAGGGCGGGGACGAATGCCACATGGCCTTCCACTTCCCCGTCATGCCGCGCATCTTCATGGCGGTGCGAAGAGAGTCCCGCTACCCCGTCTCCGAAATCCTGGCCAAGACACCGGCGATCCCGGACCGCTGCCAGTGGGGCATCTTCCTGCGCAACCACGACGAGCTCACCCTCGAAATGGTCACGGACGAAGAGCGCGACTACATGTACGCCGAGTACGCCAAGGACCCGCGGATGCGCGCCAACATCGGCATCCGCCGCCGGCTCGCGCCGCTCCTGGACAACGACCGCAATCAGATGGAGCTGTTCACCGCCCTGCTGCTGTCGCTGCCCGGTTCGCCGGTGCTCTACTACGGCGACGAGATCGGCATGGGCGACAACATCTGGCTGGGCGACCGCGACGGCGTCCGGACCCCCATGCAGTGGACCCCGGACCGCAACGCCGGTTTCTCCTCGTGCGATCCGGGCAGGCTGAACCTGCCGGTCATCATGGACCCGGTCCACGGGTACCAGGTCACCAATGTCGAGGCGGCCATGGCATCGCCCTCGTCGTTGCTGCACTGGACCCGCAGGCTGATCGAGATCCGCAAGGCGAACCCCGCCTTCGGTCTCGGCTCGTACACCGAACTGCCGTCGTCGAACCCGGCGGTACTCGCGTTCCTCCGCGAGTACGGGGACGACCTGGTGCTGTGCGTGCACAACTTCTCGCGCTTCGCGCAGCCCACCGAGCTGGACCTGCGGTCGTTCAACGGGCGGGTTCCGGTGGAGCTCACGGGTGACGTGCGCTTCCCGCCGATCGGCGAGTGGCCGTACCTGCTGACCCTGGCGGGACACGGCTTCTACTGGTTCCGGCTCCGCACCGAGTAGCACGCGGGGTCCGCTCCCACCGGAGCCGACGTGAACCGACGTCGGCACCGGGCGAGCGAGCCGAAGGGGCACGCCCGCGGAACGGGGTCGAACGCGCGAAGGAACGCCCCACACGAGCGCTTTCGAGCACGTACGACCCCGCGAGTCGGGCTGCCGGGCCCCGGGACGAACCGAGCCCGGGGAACGGCCCGAAGAGCGACCCGAAGAGCAAAAGGCGCGCGAATGGGTCAATCGCCCGCCCCTGTACGGATCATCCATGGCCCGACACTCGTTCACCGCCGGACAGCAACCATCGCCATCCGGGACACTCTGCGCATTCTGTGACGGCCCGGGGAAAGGACGCGACGCCATGTCGGAGGCTGCATCCGCCCGGAGTCGCCAGGGCAGCCTGGCCGCGGTCCCACTCGGACCGCTCGAACCCATGCTGCGCAACTGGCTGCCGAGGCAGCGCTGGTTCGCCGGAAAGGGGCGCGCCATCACGCGCCTTCGACTGGTCTCGGCCGTCGAACTCCTGCCACCCGGGGCCTCACCCGGGTTGCTGCACCTGCTCGTCGGCGTGGACGCCGAGGGCAGCTCGGACTGCTACCAACTGCTGCTCGGGGTACGCCCGAACCTGCCGCCGGCGCTCGCGCCCGCCCTGATCGGGCACGCGGAGCAGGGGCCGTACGCCGGGCAGGCCGTCTACGAGGGACTCGGCGATCCGCGGCTCGCCGCGCTGCTGCTGGAACGATTGCGCTCCCCCGGAGTCCTCGGACCGTTGCGCTTCGAGCGGGACCCGGGAGCCCTGATCCCGGCCGCGCCGACGCCCCGGCCGCTGTCCGGGGAACAGACCAACTCCTCGCTGATCTACGGGGATTCGTACATCCTCAAGGTGTTCCGCCGGGTCGGTCCGGGGGTCAACCCGGACCTGGAGCTGCCCAGGGCGCTGGCCGCCGCGGGCTGCGCCCGGGTGCCCGCGCCGGTCGCCTGGTACGAGGCCGACCTGCCCGGCGGCGAACCGTTGACCCTGGGCGTGCTCCAGCCGTACCTGCGCGGCTCCGACGACGGCTGGCAGCTCGCGCTGCGCCGGCTCGGCGCCGGGGCCGACTTCACCGCCGAGGCCCACGCGCTGGGCCGGGCCACCGCCGAGGTGCACAACGCCCTGGCCGACGCCCTGCCCACCGTGGCCCTGGGGCCGGAGCAGACCGCGCGGCTCGCCGCCGGGATGACGGCCCGACTGGCGGCGACCGCCCGGGAGGTGGCCGCGCTGCGACCGTACGAGGCGGGACTGCGCGGCGCCTTCGACGCCCTGGCCGCCTCGCGGGGCGGCGGGGTGTCCGCCCAGCGCATCCACGGCGACCTGCACCTCGGGCAGACCCTGCGCACCGTCGAGGGCAGTTGGGCGCTGATCGACTTCGAGGGCGAACCGGCCCGGCCGCTGGCCGACCGGCGGCGGCCCGAACCGGCGGTGCGGGACATCGCCGGGATACTGCGCTCCTTCGACTACGCGGCCCGCTCCCACCGTCCGTTCGCGCCCGCCTGGGCGGACGCCTGCCGGGCGGCGTACTGCGAGGGCTATGCCCGCACCAGCGGACGCGACCCGCGCGAGGACCCCGTGCTGCTGCGCGCGTACGAGACCGACAAGGCGGTGTACGAGGCCCGCTACGAGTCCCGGCACCGTCCCGACTGGCTGCACGTCCCGATGGCGGCGATCCGGCGGCTGTCCGAACCCCAGCGGCCCGCCCACCGGCCGGGACACCCCGTGACCCCGCCGACCGTCCCAGGCTCCACCACCCCCCATCCGAAGCCCCCGAGGAGGCCGCTCGCGTGAGCGCCGCACGACAGCCGTCACCGACCGTCCGCGACGAATCCGGGGTCACCCCCGAGCCCGTTCGGAAGGCCCGCGCGCCCCGGGCCCGCAAGGCCGCGCCACCCCACGGGGTCCGGCCGGCGCCCGCGCTGGGCGGCGAGGAACGGGCCCGGCTGCTGGAGGGCCGGCACCACGACCCGCACGCGGTGCTCGGCGCCCGGGCCCGGCGCGGCGGGGTGGCCTTCCGGGTCCTGCGCCCGTACGCGAAGGCGGTGACGGTCCTCGGCAAGGGGCTGCGCGCCGAGTTGTGCGACGAGGGGGACGGGCTGTTCTCCGGGCTGTTGCCGTTGTCCGACGTGCCGGAGTACCGGCTGTTGGTGGCGTACGACAGCGACGAGATCGAGGTTCACGACCCGTACCGGTTCCTGCCGGCGCTCGGCGAGTTGGACCTGCACCTGATCGGCGAGGGCCGGCACGAGGAGCTGTGGACGGCGCTGGGCTCCGAGCCGATGGAGCACCAGGGCGTGGCCGGCACCCGGTTCACGGTGTGGGCGCCGAACGCCCAGGGGGTGCGGGTCACCGGCGACTTCTCGTACTGGGACTCGGTGGCGTACCCGATGCGCTCGCTGGGCTCGACCGGGGTGTGGGAGCTGTTCCTGCCCGGTGTCGGCGAGGGCACCATGTACAAGTACGACATCACGCGCCCGGACGGCAGCCACACCGTGCGCGCCGACCCGATGGCGCGGTACGCGGAGGTCCCGCCGGCGAACGCGTCGGTGGTCACCGCCTCGCACCACACCTGGCAGGACGCGGAGTGGATGGCCACGCGCGGGCTCCGGCCGCCGCACCAGGCCCCGCTGTCCGTGTACGAGTTGCACCTGGCGTCGTGGCGGCCGGGGCTGTCGTACCGGCAGCTCGCCGAGCAGCTGCCGGCGTACGTCAAGGAGCTCGGTTTCACGCACGTGGAGCTGATGCCGGTCGCGGAGCACCCCTTCGGCGGTTCCTGGGGCTACCAGGTCACCGGTTACTTCGCGCCGACGTCCCGGATGGGCACACCGGACGACTTCCGGTTCCTGGTGGACGCGTTGCACCGGGCCGGGATCGGGGTGATCGTCGACTGGGTGCCGGCGCACTTCCCGCGCGACGAGTGGGCCCTGGCCGAGTTCGACGGCCGGCCGCTGTACGAGCACCCCGACCCGCAGCGTGCGGCGCACCCGGACTGGGGGACGCTGGAGTTCGACTACGGGCGCAAGGAGGTCCGCAACTTCCTCGTGGCGAACGCGGTGTACTGGTGCCAGGAGTTCCACGTCGACGGCCTGCGGGTGGACGCGGTCGCCTCGATGCTCTACCTGGACTACTCGCGCGCGGAGGGCGAGTGGACGCCGAACGAGCACGGCGGCCGGGAGAACCCTGACGCGGTGGCGCTGCTCCAGGAGATGAACGCGACGGTGTACCGGCGCTGCCCGGGCGTGATGACGATCGCGGAGGAGTCCACGGCGTGGGAGGGCGTGACCCGGCCGACGGACGCGGGCGGGTTGGGCTTCGGCCTGAAGTGGAACATGGGCTGGATGCACGACACGCTGCGGTACGTGTCGAAGGAGCCGGTGCACCGCAAGTACCACCACCACGACATGACGTTCGGGATGGTGTACGCGTACAGCGAGAACTACGTGCTGCCGATCTCGCACGACGAGGTGGTGCACGGCAAGCGCTCGCTGGTGTCGAAGATGCCGGGCGACTGGTGGCAGCAGCGGGCGGCGCACCGCGCGTACCTGGGCTTCATGTGGGCCCACCCGGGAAAGCAACTGCTGTTCATGGGGCAGGAGTTCGCGCAGGGGTCGGAGTGGTCCGAGACGTACGGGCCGGACTGGTGGGTGCTGGACGAGTCCTATCCGGCGGCCGGTGACCACCGCGGGGTGCGCACGCTCGTGCGCGACCTGAACCGCGCGTACACGTCGGCGCCGGCGCTGTGGGAGCAGGACACGGTGCCGGAGGGCTTCGCCTGGGTGGAGGCGGACGCGGCGGACGACAACGTCTTCGCGTTCCTGCGGTTCGCGCAGGACGGTTCGCAGCTGTTGGCGGTGTCGAACTTCTCGCCGGTGGTGCGGCACGGCTACCGGCTCGGGGTGCCGGAGGAGGTCCCGGTGTGGCGGGAGGTCCTGAACACCGACGAGGAGCGGTACGGCGGCAGCGGTGTCCGGCACCTCCAGTCGCTGCGGCCCGATCCGGTTCCGGCCCAGGGGCGGCCGGCGAGTCTGCGGCTGACGTTGCCGCCGATGGCGACGGTGTGGTTCAGGCCCTGAGGACGACCCTTTTTCGGGGCCCTCGCCACCCCCGTGCGCGAGGGCCCCGAAAGGGATCACGGATCGGTCGCATGGCCGGTTCACATCCTGTGACGGGGATCACTCTCCGATTGTGGGGGTACCGGCGAAATGGAGTGGCTGAATCCGTACGCTGGAAATGGATCTTTCGACGGCCCCGATTACCGGACAGTCGCCAGGAAACCGGCATAAAGCCCCGAATTCCATAGTACTTTCCTACGAGTTATCAGCTTGTTTGAATGGTCTGTAGTCGCCACGCCTTGGCCACTCCTACGGTGTGCTTGTGCACTCCAGCCCCCCCTTCAATGCCCCCGCCGCGCGTCGTCTGCGCGCGGCCCTGGGCATGGCGCCCGGCCACGTCGCTTATGGCCTGCGCGCCCAGTACGGACTGAATGTCGCGCCCGAAACCGTGATGGCCTGGGAGCGGGGCGAGGTCTCACCCACTTCCGCCGAGCTCACGGCGCTCGCCGGCGTGCTGTGGTGTTCCCCCGGGGAACTCATCGCCGCGCCGGTCACCCTTCGGGAGCATCGAATGGCCAGGGGGATGGCCGCCGAGGAATTGGCCCGGCGCATCGGGTTGGAGACGAACTCCTACCAGAAGATGGAGGACACCGGCCGCTGGAAGGGCAACGAGCGGCAGTCCGCCGCCCTCGCCTCGACGCTGGGACTGACCCTGGCCCAGTTCGTGACCGCGACCGGGAAGCACGAGGAACTGGCCGACCTGCTGCGCAGCGCGGTCACCACGCGCTGGCAGGCCTACGGGAAACCGCTGTCCAAGATGCTGCCGGTGCCGAAGGCGCACCTGGAACGGGTGCTGGAGCGGCTGCACGGCGAGTACCAGTCCCGCATGGTCGCGACCCTGAGCTGGGGCGGCGGGGAGGGCACCGCCGGGACGGGGGATTCCGGCCGGGACTACCTCGCGGACATCGTGAACCGCTTCTGGGCCATCGCCGGCGGTGCGGAGTAGGACACGTTCCGGGCGGTTGGGGCCGGGGACGAAACGGCCCCGGTCGGTCCGCGGAGGGACTCGACCGGGGCCGTTCGGCGCGGGAAGTCGGGACGTAGGTCCCGCTCGCGCGGGCCGGGCACCGGTCAGAAGACGGATTCGGCCTCGTACATGCGGTCCTCCGGGACCGTCTTCAGCTCGGTGACGGCGTGCGCCAGCGGGGCCATCACGATGTCGGTGCCGCGCAGCGCGGTCATGTTGCCGTACTCGCCCCGGTGGACGGCCTCGACGGCGTGCCAGCCGAAGCGGGTGGCGAGCACGCGGTCGTACGCGGTCGGGGTGCCGCCGCGCTGGACGTGGCCGAGGATGACCGGGCGGGCCTCCTTGCCCAGGCGGCGCTCCAGCTCGACCGCGAGGCGGTTGCCGATGCCGGCGAAGCGCTCGTGACCGTACGCGTCGATGGCGCCCTTCTCGTACGGCATGGAGCCCTCGGCCGGGTGCGCGCCCTCGGCGACGCAGATGACGGCGAACTTCTTGCCGCGGGCGAACCGCTCCTCCACCATCTTCACCAGCGCGTCCACCTCGAAGGGGCGCTCCGGCAGGCAGATCCCGTGGGCGCCGCCGGCCATGCCGGACTCCAGGGCGATCCAGCCGGCGTGCCGCCCCATGACCTCGACGACCATCACGCGCTGGTGGGACTCGGCGGTGGTCTTGAGGCGGTCGATGGCCTCGGTCGCGACCATGACGGCGGTGTCGAACCCGAAGGTGCGGTCGGTGGAGGAGATGTCGTTGTCGATGGTCTTCGGCACGCCGACGACCGGCATCCCGGCCTCCGACAGCATGCGTGCGGCGGTGAGCGTGCCCTCCCCGCCGATCGGGATGAGCGCGTCGATGCCGTAGCGGGTCGCCAATTCGCGGGCGTTCTCGGCGGCTTCGTGCAGGCGGGCCCGCTCCATGCGGGCCGAGCCGAGAATCGTGCCGCCGCGCGCGAGAATGCCGCTGACGGCATTGATGTCGAGCGGGCGGAAGTTGCCGTCGAGGAGGCCCTTGAAACCGTCCTCGAAGCCGATGACCTCGTCTCCGTGGCCGACGGCGGCGCGGTGTACGACCGACCGGATGACAGCGTTGAGGCCCGGGCAGTCGCCGCCTGCGGTGAGAACTCCGATACGCATCGTGCTGTGTCTCCTGCTCCTGGTCGTACCTGGCCGTCCGCGTGCGGGCGGGCGACCGTACATATGAAGGGCGTATTGATGAAGCCTGTCCGATTGTTCCATGGGCCGGGGGTGGGGCGCTCTGCACGCCACTACCCCCGAAGGGTCTTTCGGCCCCTTGGACAGGCCCTTTTCCCGGCGGGCGACCTATCTGCCCGCAGAGGTATTGTCAAGAGGTCAATCCCCTATCAACCGGGTCGACCGACTCGGAGATCCGCGCGCGGCGCCCAGGAACCGCGCCGCGGCGACACATGGACGGAGAGCACGCGTGACGCGCAGCGTGTACGTGACCGGTATCGAGCGGGGGGACGGCCGACAGGTCGTCGAGCTGGGAATCATGGAGCTGCTGACCCGCCAGACAGCCCGGGTCGGTGTCTACCGTCCGCTGCTGCACGACGCTCCGGACCGGCTCTTCGACCTGCTGAAGGCCCGCTACCGGATCGACCAGGACGCGTCGACGGCCTACGGCATGGAGTACCACGAGGCCTGGGCCATCCAGGCCGAGAAGGGTACCGACGAACTGGTCTCCCGGCTCGTCGACCGCTACCACCGGGTGGCCCGCGACTACGAGGTCATGCTCGTCCTCGGCACCGACTACGCCGACACCAACCTCCCGGACGAGCTGGCGCTGAACGCCCGCCTCGCCAACGAGCTGGGGGCCGTGGTCGTGCCCGTCGTGGGCGGCACCAAGCACCCCGCCGAGGCCGTGCGCGCCGAGACCCGCAACGCCTACCGGGCGTACGAGAGCCTGGGCTGCCACGTCGTGGCGATGGTCGTCAACCGGGTGGCGGCCGAGGACCGGGACCACATCGCCGAGCGCCTGGCCGCCCGGATGCCGGTGCCCTGCTACGTGCTGCCGGACGACAAGTCGCTCTCCGCGCCGACCGTCGCCCAGATCACCCGCGCGCTCGGCGGCGAGGTGCTGCTGGGCGACGAGGCCGGGCTGGCGCGCGACGCCGTGGACTTCGTCTTCGGCGGCGCGATGCTGCCGAACTTCCTCAACGCGCTGACCCCCGGATGCCTGGTGGTCACCCCCGGGGACCGCTCCGACCTGGTCGTGGGCGCGCTGGCCGCGCACACCTCCGGCACCCCGCCGATCGCCGGCGTGCTGCTGACGCTCAACGAGCGGCCGACGCCGGCCGTGCTGACGCTGGCCTCGAAGCTCGCGCCGGGCACCCCGGTGGTCTCGGTCGCCGGCAACAGTTTCCCCACGGCCGCCGAACTCTTCTCGCTCCAGAGCCGGTTGAACTCGGCGACCCCGCGCAAGCTGGAGACCGCGCTCGGCCTGTTCGAGCGTCACGTGGACACCGCCGAGCTGCGCGACCTGCTGTCGGTGGCGCGCTCCGAACGCGTCACCCCGATGATGTTCGAGCACGAGCTGTTGGAGCGGGCCCGCTCCGAACGCCGCCGCGTGGTGCTGCCCGAGGGCACCGAGGAGCGCGTGCTGCGCGCCGCGGACGTGGTGCTGCGGCGCGGGGTCTGTGACCTGACCCTGCTCGGCGAGGAGCCGGCGATCCTGAAGAAGGCCGCCGACCTGGGCATCGACATCTCGGCGGCCCAACTGATCGACCCGGCGACCTCTCCCCTGCGGGAACGATTCGCCGAGTACTACGCGCAGGTCCGCGCCCACAAGGGCATGACCGTCGAACTGGCCCACGACGTGGTCACCGACGTCAACTACTTCGGCACCCTGATGGTCCAGGAGGGCCTGGCCGACGGCATGGTCTCCGGCTCGGTGCACTCCACCGCCGCGACCATCCGCCCGGCCTTCGAGATCATCAAGACCAAGCCCGACGCCTCCATCGTCTCCTCGGTCTTCTTCATGTGCCTGGCCGACAAGGTCCTCGTCTACGGCGACTGCGCGGTCAACCCGGACCCGGGCGCCGAGCAGCTCGCGGACATCGCCGTCCAGTCGGCCGCCACCGCCGCCGCCTTCGGCGTCGAGCCGCGGATCGCGATGCTCTCGTACTCCACCGGCACGTCCGGCTCCGGCGCGGACGTCGACAAGGTGCGCAAGGCCACCGAGATCGTCCGCGAGCTGCACCCCGACCTGCTGATCGAGGGTCCGATCCAGTACGACGCCGCCGTGGAACCCTCCGTCGCCGCGACCAAGCTGCCCGAGTCGGAGGTGGCCGGCCGGGCGACCGTGCTGATCTTCCCCGACCTCAACACGGGCAACAACACGTACAAGGCCGTGCAGCGCTCGGCGGGCGCCGTCGCGGTCGGCCCGGTCCTCCAGGGCCTGCGCAAGCCGGTCAACGACCTCTCGCGCGGCGCCCTGGTCCAGGACATCGTCACCACCGTGGCGATCACCGCGATCCAGGCCCAGACGCAGCAGACGCAGCAGACGGCCGGCTGACCCGCACGCCCCCCACCCCACGCGTCACCCCCACACACGAGAAGGCACCGCACCCGTGACCGCATCGCGCGTACTCGTCCTCAACTCCGGCTCCTCGTCGGTGAAGTACCAGCTCCTCGACATGGCGGACTCCCGCCGTCTCGCCGTCGGGCTGGTGGAGCGGATCGGGGAGGAGACCTCGCGCCTGGTCCACGAACCGCTGACCGGACCCGGCGCCGCCGGCGGCAAGCGCGAGCGGGTCGGCGCGATCGCCGACCACGAGGCAGCGCTGCGGGCGGTGGCCGAGGAGCTGGCCGCCGACGGCCTGGGGCTGGACTCCCCCGAACTCGCGGCCGTGGGCCACCGGGTCGTGCACGGCGGGACCCGGTTCACCCGGCCCACGGTGATCGACGACGAGGTGCTGGCGGAGATCCGCAGCCTGATCCCGCTCGCCCCGCTGCACAACCCGGCGAACGTGACCGGCATCGAGGTGGCCCGCTCGCTGCGCGCCGACCTCCCGCAGGTGGCCGTCTTCGACACCGCCTTCCACTCGACGATGCCGGAGCACGTGGCCCGGTACGCGATCGACGCCGAGACGGCGGACAAGTACTCCATCCGGCGGTACGGCTTCCACGGCACCTCCCACGCCTACGTCTCGCGGGCCACGGCCGAGCTCCTCGGCCGGCCGGTGGAGGACGTGAACGTGATCGTGCTGCACCTGGGCAACGGCGCCTCGGCCTCGGCCGTGCGCGGCGGGGTGTGCGTGGAGACCTCCATGGGGCTGACCCCGCTGGAGGGACTGGTCATGGGAACCCGCTCGGGTGACCTGGATCCGGCCGTGATCTTCCACCTGGCGCGGGTAGGCGGCCTCTCGGTGGATGAGATCGATTCGCTCCTGAACAAGAAGAGCGGTCTGCTGGGCATGTGCGGCGACAACGACATGCGCGAGGTGCTGCGGCGCGCGGGCGAGGGCGACGAGGCGGCGGCGACCGCCTTCGCCGCCTACGTCCACCGTCTGAAGAAGTACATCGGCGCCTACTCGGCCGTGCTCGGCCGGGTGGACGCGGTGGCGTTCACGGCGGGCGTGGGCGAGAACGCCCACCAGGTCCGGGAGGCCGCGGTCGACGGGCTGGCCGAGCTGGGCCTCGCGCTGGACCTGGAGGCCAACGCGGCACGCTCCTCGGAGCCGCGCCTGATCTCGACGGAGTACGCCCGGGTGGCCGTGGCCGTGGTCCCGACGGACGAGGAACTGGAGATCGCCGCCCAGACGTACGCGCTGGTTACTCAGTAGTCACTTGGACTTTCCACCAGACGGAATATTCCGCTGCGAAACAAACCGGATAGGATCCGCTTCATGCGCCGTTCCAAAATCGTCTGCACCCTGGGCCCCGCCGTCGACTCGTATGAGCAGCTGAAAGCGCTCATCGAGGCAGGCATGAACGTGGCCCGATTCAACTTCAGCCACGGATCCCAGGCGGAACACCAGGAGCGGTACGACCGCGTCCGGAAGGTCTCCGAGGACACCGGGCGTGCCGTCGGCGTCCTCGCCGACCTCCAGGGTCCGAAGATCCGCCTGGAGACCTTCGCCGAGGGTCCCGTCGAGCTGGTGCGCGGTGACGAGTTCACCATCACCACCGAGGACGTCCCCGGCGACAAGTCCATCTGCGGAACCACCTACAAGGGCCTGCCGGGCGACGTCTCCCAGGGCGACCCGATCCTGATCAACGACGGCAACGTCGAGCTCCGCGTGACCGCGGTCGAGGGCCCCAAGGTCAAGACCATCGTCATCGAGGGCGGTGTCATCTCGGACCACAAGGGCATCAACCTGCCGGGTGCCGCCGTCAACGTCCCCGCCCTGTCGGAGAAGGACGTCGACGACCTGCGCTTCGCGCTGCGGATGGGCTGCGACATGGTCGCCCTGTCCTTCGTCCGCGACGCCAACGACGTCAAGGACGTCCACAAGGTCATGGACGAGGTCGGCCGCCGGGTCCCCGTCATCGCCAAGGTGGAGAAGCCCCAGGCCGTCGAGAACATGGCGGCCGTGGTGGACGCCTTCGACGCCGTCATGGTGGCCCGCGGTGACCTGGCCGTCGAGTATCCGCTCGAAAAGGTCCCGATGGTCCAGAAGCGGCTCATCGAGATGTGCCGCCGCAACGCCAAGCCGGTGATCGTCGCGACCCAGATGATGGAGTCGATGATCACCAACTCGCGCCCGACGCGCGCCGAGGCCTCCGACGTCGCCAACGCCATCCTCGACGGTGCGGACGCGGTCATGCTGTCCGCCGAGTCCTCGGTCGGCGCGTACCCGATCGAGACCGTCAAGACGATGTCGAAGATCGTCACGGCGGCCGAGGAGGAGCTCCTCTCCAAGGGCCTCCAGCCGCTGGTCCCGGGCAAGAAGCCGCGCACCCAGGGCGGCGCCGTCGCCCGCGCGGCCTGCGAGATCGCCGACTTCCTCGACGCGAAGGCCCTCGTCGCCTTCACCCAGTCCGGCGACACGGCCCGCCGCCTGTCGCGCTATCGCGCGTGCCAGCCGATCCTGGCCTTCACCACCGACACCGGCACCCGCAACCAGCTCACGCTGAGCTGGGGCGTCGAGTCGTACGTGGTCCCGCACGTGGACAACACCGACGCGATGGTCGACCTGGTGGACGCGGAGCTGCTGAAGCTCAACCGCTACCACCCGGGCGACTCGATGATCATCACGGCCGGCTCCCCTCCCGGTGTCCCGGGCACGACCAACATGGTCCGCGTCCACCACCTGGGCGGCGACGACTCCCGCGCCTGACCCCGGGCGCGACCCGTCGCGCGACTCTGCCGCACAGAGACGGAGGGCGGCACCCCGGATGATCCGGGGTGCCGCCCTCGGTGCGTTCGGGGCGGCGCGGCGGGGCGCGAAGACTCGCTGTGAATTCGCTGTGCGTTTCCTACTTCTCGGTAGACATGGCCGAAAACGCGCTACCAGCGGTAAGTCGGATCATGAAACTGTCTGTTCACGCCTTGGGGGAAGGCAAAGACCAGCCCACTCGCGCCTGACCAGCGCACACGTATCTGCACGCCTTCCTTCGGGCTGTCCACTTCGCTTCGAAGAACAGGCAAATCGTGCAGAGATCGACCCTATTGCGAGGCAGAAACCCGGCCGTCCGGGCCGCCCTGCGGCGCAGCCTCGCCAGCACCGCCCTGGCCACCAGCGCCGCCCTCTTGGCTGGCCTGATCAATGCCGCCCCGGCCTCTGCCATCGAGATTCCGCCGGACGACGAGCCGTCATACCGTCCCATCAGCCTGGGCGAGCAGGCTCGTCTGGACCGATGCTCGGGTGGCTTCGCCCTGCACGTCGGCGGGCCCCAACTGAAGAAGTCGGCGGCAAGGGCCCTCACCGGTACCGCTGCCGAGCTGGCCGCCGCCACCGACCCGGTCATGGGCATGGACCCGCTGCGCCAAGCGATGCTGAATGACCGCGACGCCTACGAGGGCTCCTTCGGCGCCTCCAACGACCGGCGGGATCGCTGGCAGGCTTCCAACAAGGTCTACTGGGAAACCGGCAACCGCGGTGGGGTTGCCCAGTACGCGCCCCAGTTCGACAAAGACATCGTCGCCTTCACCTATGACCAGCGGAACTTGTACTACCGGCTCGGCGAGGACGGCCACGCGCCGGCCTCGAAGGCAGCGGTCGGGAAGGCGAGGGAACTGGCGGCCCAACTCAAGGGCCAAGACACGAACCAGGACTTCGTCACCGACTTCATGCTGGGCGACGCGGACAAGACCGAGTACAACTACCGCGCCACCACCTCCAGTGACATCGCCCGCTACCTGCGGCTCGGCGGGTTCATGAAGCAGACCCCGGCCGAGGACTCGGTCGAGTTCCGCCTGGAGGTCGAAGCGCTGAAGGCCGGCTGGGGTGCCTGCGACAGCCGCAACCCCGCGGACTTCTACCGCGTCATGTCCCCGATCGTC
The DNA here is from genome assembly GCF_026627505.1 of Streptomyces sp. H27-H5. Classification (GTDB taxonomy): domain Bacteria; phylum Actinomycetota; class Actinomycetes; order Streptomycetales; family Streptomycetaceae; genus Streptomyces. The sequence goes on from NZ_JAPNLK010000018.1 coordinate 34,854, forward strand.
GTCACCGCGCACATGGAGTGGGAGCAGGAGTACGCCACTCAGGTCACGCCGCGTAACGAGATCGTCAACGCCGAGGTCACCGCTGCCGGCGAGGTACGCAAGGCCACCGACGCGATGACCGAATCGCTCGGTCAGGCTTGGCTCGCCGACCAGATCCTGACCTGGCAAAAATACTGGGGCAGCCAGCCGGCGAACGCGTCCGGCCGACCCGCCGCGTCTGTCTTCACCCAGGCCACAAAGGACCTGGGGGCGGCCCGCACCCGGGCCGCCGACCAGGCGAAGATCGCTGCGACCGCTTCGGCCGCCGCGAAGACGGCTTCCGACAAGGCCAACACCGCGCAGAACACGGCGTGGACCATCGCCGACGTCGCCAAGACCCCGCGCGGCCGCGGCCTGCTGTTCGCGCAGCAGTCCGTCCAGGTCGCGAAGGCCTCGGCCGCCGCCGCCGAGGCCGCGGCAAAGGCGACACTGACCGCTGCGAACGCCGCGAAGGCGACCGTCGCCGACAGCAAGACCCTGTACGCGCTGGCCCAGACCCAGTCGCACGCCCTGAACACCGAGTTCAGGCGGATCGCCGCCCAGGAGGCTGCCGCCCAGGCCAAGGCCGCCGCCGCCTCGGCAGCGGCCCAGGCCAAGGAGGCCGCGGACAACGCGACCAAGGCGAAGGCCGCCCAGGCCACCGCCGAGGCCGCGCAGGAGACCGCCCGCAAGGCGGCCGCCACCGCGAAGGCGGAGCGTGCCAAGGCCGAGAAGGAGAAGGCGACCGCCGTCAAGGAGCGGCAGACCGCCGCCACGGAACGCGCCAAGGCCCAGGCAGCCGAACAGCGTGCGGCGAGTGAGCGCGAGGCGGCGGGGAGGGCCCGGACCGCAGCCGAAGCGCAGGCGACGACCGCGAGGGACCAACTCGGATTGGCCTTGGACGCCGAGGGCAAAGCCGCCGAGGCTCGGGAGAAGGCCGAGACCGCCGAGGTCGAGAAGAACGCCACCGCGTCACGCGCCGCCGCACTGGAGGCCGCCGCTGCGGCAGCCGTCGGAACGCCTGCGGCCGCGGAGACCCGGGAGGCCGCCACCGCCGCCCGGGCCGCTGCGAACGACGCGGCCGGCGCGGCCGGTCGAGCCCGTACGGCGGCCAACGAGGCGTCCACCGCCGCCGGAAACGCGCGCGCGGCCTCAACCCGTGCCGACGGAGCAGCAGAGCGGTCCCGGGCATCCGCGGACAAGGCGTGGTCCGCTTGGGAAACCAGCTTCGCCGCGTCCCTGACCTCACACGCTGCTGCGGCCGACGCCATCGACGCCGCCGACGCGGCCTCCGTCAACGCCACCAAGGCCGAGGCCGAAGCAAAGAAGGCCCAAGCCGCATCGCTCCAGGCGCTCAAGAATGCCGCGGCCGCCCGTACCGAGGCCCTCCAGACGGCAGCGTGGTCGGCCGTCACCGCCGGACACGCCTACGCCACCTCCATGGCAGCCTCGGCCGCGCGCGACTCCGCGGCCCAGGTCATCCAGCCGGCCAACACCGCCATCGCGATCGGCACTGCCTACCGCGAAACCGACTCGGCGGCAGCTTTCGCCGCCTTGGTCGGCCAGTCCGCCAAGACCCACGCCGAGCAGCAGGCGGCGGCTGCCACCGCGAAGGCCGACGAGGCCACCAAGGCAGCGGCGACGGCCAAGGCCTTGGCCGACAAGGCCGCCGGCGATTCCAAGCTCGCCGCCCAGGCGGCAGCGGCAGCGGCGGCCGACACTGCGGCCGCGCTCAGGTCCATGGCAGCCGCCCGCGCCTCGGCGGCGGAAGCCTCTCGGGCCGCTGACGCCGCCAAGAAGGCGGACGACAAGACGAAGGAATACAGCGCCCAGGCCGGCACCGACGCCGTCTTCGCGAAGAGCGCTGCCAAGGACGCCTCCGACGCGGCGCTCGGCGCCAACAACGAGGCCACCGAAGCCGAGAAGAGCGCGGCCAACGCCCACGCCTCGGCCGACGCCGCCACCCGAGATGCAAGCGCGGCCGACGCCGCGGCGACCCAGTCCGAGAAGGATGCCGTCTCCGCCGAGACGGCCGCCGCCAACGCCAACCAGGACGCGAAGGACGCCGAATCGGCCGCCGACCGCGCTGAGGAGGAGTTCCGAAAGGAGCAGGAGGAAGCGCGCAAGGCGCTGGTCGAGGCTCCCAAACCCGACACAGGTTCCGACCTTTCGCAGGATGAGGAGGCCCTGCTGCTGGCAAACTGCGGACAGTCTTGTGTCGATGAGTTCCGCGAGGCCAAGGAGCTCGCGGGCAAGGACGTGCTCGATTGGGTGATCGAGATCGGCGGGCAGGTCCTGCTCGACGAACTCGGCTACACGGATGCCAAGAAGTGCTTCGGCCAGCGTGACGTCGAAAGCTGCCTGTGGACCTTGGTCAACGCCGTGATGCTCGGCGTGGCCGTCGCGAAGATCCCGGCAGTGGCCAAGGTGATCTACAAGGTGGGCAAGGGCGTCAATACCTTCCTGGACGGCATGGACCGGGCCCGCTCCACGCTGGAGCGGATGCGCAAGCTGCTGGACACCCTCAAGAAGGGCCAGCCCGTCATCCAGTGCCTGACAGACCTGGCTCAGAGCACTGCGCACGTGGGCGCCGACGAGCACCGAACCCTGCCGAAGTCCGGTCCCTCAGGGCTCGCCGCCGGCACGCGCGCCGCTGCGGCCGCGGCCACGCCGAAGGTCTGCGTGACGGTCAACATCCCGGCCGGAAGCACCCTGGCGAAGCTCGCGGAGAAGTCGGCCAAGAACCAACAGGTGGCCCAGGACCTCAAGAACCTCGAAGCCAAACTCAAGAACGGCAATGACCAGGCCGGAGTCGGCGGGGCCGCCCTCAGTGGAGGAGTGCGGTACCAGCGTGCCAGGAACGGCGGACGGCTGTTCTACCGTAGGGTAGGTGATGCGTTCGAGATCGTGGCGAAGTCTGACAAGTACTACGAGCAGAAGGTCATCGCGGAGCTCAAGAGGATCTATGGCTGACAGTCCCTTCCACCTCGTGGAGACGTCCCGGTTCACCATCACGTACATCCTCGGCCTCGATGACGATCCGTTGACGATCGAGAACACCGATGCGATCGTCACGGCCCCGGACGGCACGCGATGGAGTGCCACGCTCCTGACCCGCCGCGAGATAGACAGGGTCATGGACCGCTGGGTGACCTCCGGCGAGTGCGCCCACGGCTCCTACCTCCAGGTACAGGACCTGGTGATCGTCCGGGATCCCGGGATGGACTCCATGACACGTGCGCTGGTGGACATCTTCGAGGAGTACGGCATGGACACCGACGTCCTTCCCAAGCTGCGCAACTGACGACACCAACGCCGATAAGGCCGGCCCCCGGAGGCAGCTTCCAGGGGTCGTCGCAACACGTGGTCGGTTTGGTCAGGCGGCGGTTATTTCATGCAGACGCTCGGCTGGGGTTCCCAGTCGAGCGTTTTGCTTGGGCGGCCGTTGAGTTGGGCTACGACGACGGTGAGATGTGCGCGGTCGTGGACCGACGGGTCGGTGGAGGATGCGTCGGGTTCGGTAGGCTCCTTTGGTCGGCTGGCGGCGGGCCAGGATTACTCGCGCGCCCGGATGGAATCTCTGCTGGACGATGGACGTCGTGAAGAGCAGGCGGTTGAGCCGCCGATTTCCGCCTCGGCGCAGTCGGTAGCGTTTCATGTCGGAGGAATAGACCGGAATCAGTGCGATTGCGGTGTAGCGGGCGGGCTTATCTGAGCTGAGGCGGACTGCCGAGGAGAGGAGGCTGATCCCTGTGATCTCCAGAAACACGGGTGCCAGCGGGGTGCTCAGTTCCCGGATCGTGATTCGAATCCGTGGATACGTGCGTTCAACTCGTCTATCTCCGTGCGATGTAGGGCCATCTCACTGCCTTGGTCCCAGGTCAGAGACCGCGTGAGGTGGGAGGGCAGGGTCTGGACTGTTTCGACCAAGGCGTCGCGGACGTGTTCGGCGCCGCGGCCGTCCAGGCCCGCCTGAACGGCGGCCCGCAGCGCGGGGTTCCGGCCGATCCTGCACGGCTTGGGCCCGGTGCCGGCGAGCATCGGCGCGGGCTTGGGCAGCGAATGGCCGGTACCGACCATTGCCGGGGTGCCGGTTGCGGTGGCTGCGTACGGCCACTACTCCCCGCCGGGGTCGATCTCCCGGCCCATGGAGTCCCAGACCCGCATGAAACCGAAGCCCTCCTGGGTCAGGATCAGGGCGCCGCCCCGGAGGTGGACCGAGCTCGGCGGATCGGACTCGGCGAACTCCACATCGATCCAGTCGCCCGGAAGGATGAGGCACTGGCCGCCGATGATCTCGAAGTGGACCATCAGCGGTTCGTCGTGGTTGGCGTGGAAACGGGTTCTCATGGCACATCGTCCCAGTGCTGGAGCAGCGATCGAGCAGCACACAGGCGACTGAGGCCCGCTCCGGGAAGGAAGCGGGCCTCAGTCGTGCGTGCGGGGTGTGCGGGGGTTCTACTCCGGCGGGCCGATGTAGTTCTTGAGGCCCGGGACCGTGAGGTTGCCGCCGAACTGGCCGGCCTGGACGACCTTGACGTTCGTGAAGAACGCGAAGGGGACGTTCAGGGGCGGCGGGCTGTTCGGGGTGAACTCGATCGGGATCAGACCGAAGAGGTTGCCCTTGAGGCTCTCGGTGTACATCGTCACCGTGGCGCCGCGGATGGTGGACGTGGAGCCCGGACGCGACTTCAGGTGGGCGACGTTCCCCTCCTTGCCGACGGTCTGGTACAGGTCCTTGATGTCCAGGGAGTCCGCCGTGAACTTCAGAACCTTCTTGACCTTGCCGCCCGCCGTCTTCACCTCGACGATGCCCGCGTAGTCCAGGCCGTAGAGGGTCAGTCGGGAGCTGTCGAGGTACCAGGGCTCGTCGGGCAGGAGCGGGATGCCCGGCTCCAGCTTGGCGTCGGCCAGTGCCTTGGCGTCGAGGGTCGGACAGGGGAAGGGTTCCTTCCCGTCCGCGTCCTTGGTGGCCGAGGTCGAGGGAGAGGGGGACGGCGAGGTCTTGTCCTCGTCATCGTCCTTCTTCTCGTCGGACTTGTCCTTGTCGGCCTTGTCCCTGTCGGTGGCCTTGCCCGTCTCGTCCTTGGGGGACTTGGCGGTGTCCTTGACGTCCTGGGGCAGTTCCTCGACCTTGGCGCCCGCCTGCTTCGCCGCCTCGCGGATCGCGTCCGCCGACGGGTCGGGCTTGGGCGCGGTGGACGTGGTGGGCGCCGGGGTGGCCGGCTTCTGCGCGAGGGGCTTGCCGAGCTCGTCGAAGAAGTCCTTGACCTTGTCGCCGACACCCAGCGGGTCGAGGGGGTTCGTGGGCTTGGCCGCCGAGGCGGACGGCGACGGGGAGGCGCTCGCGGACGGGGTGGCCGCCGGAGTGCTCTGCTTCGCCTTCTCGGGCGTGGTGGGCTTGGAGGCGGACGGCTTCGTACCGGGCTTGGGTGCCACCGCGCTCGCACCGGGCGAGGGGGTCGCGCTCGGCGACGTGCTCGCACTGGCGCTCGGCGAAGGCGACTTGGACGCGGACGGCGAGGCCGACTCCGCGGGCTCGTCGGACCGTGTCACGCACGGACCGGGCGCGAAGGGGATGTCCTTGTCGTCGGCCAGGGCCAGCTTGGGGGCCATGCCCATCCCGACGAACACGGCGGTCGGCATGGCCGCCAGTGCCATCGTCTTGCCGACGGGTATCTGGAACTTGGTCAGCAGCGACTTCCTGGGCGCCGCGTGTCGCGGGCCCTTCCTTTCACGGGACTCCGCGTCCGGGGTCACACCCCGCCGCGTCTCGTCACCCCGCACTGTTCCTCCCGCCATCGGCGTGGGCAGTCGTCTCGGTCGCGTAAGCCGTTTCCGTGTCGCGGGGACCGGGGACGGCCAGGTACGGGCCGTCCGCGAGGGCCGCGCCCTTGTCCGTGGCGTCCACTTCCTCCGGATCTGCCGGCTTGCCGGGCGCCCAGGAGAGCGCGAGCGCACCGCCCAGCAGGGAGAAGAGGAACCCGATGAAGAAGCCTCCGAGGTTGGAGACCGGCAGGGACACCAGGGCCAGCAGGATCGACGCGACTCCTGCGAAGACCCGCATGCTCTGCTGGAACCAGAGGGCGACACCCAGGGTCATCAAGAGGAGGCCGATGATCAGCGAACCCGCGCCCGCCGTCGTCGCCATGGCGAGGGTGACGTTGCCCAGCCGAAGGTCCGCGTAAGGGAAGTACGCGATCGGGAAGCCCCCGAAGAGGATGAAGAGCCCGGCCCAGAAGGGGCGTTGCCCCCTCCAGTCGCGGAAGCGGTGACGCACCACGGTGAGCCAATGTTCGTCTGCGGAGCGAACCGGGGCCTCGGCGTTCATGGACAACAGCTCCCTGGAAACGGTGGTACGGAAAAACTGTGTGGGCCCGGGAGGGTCGGCGACGACATAGCCGGCCCTCCCGGTCACGCACCGGAACCGACTACTTGACGTCGGAGTCCTTGTAGCAGGGCTCGTCCCCACCGAGCAGGCGCAGCTTGAGGTCGGGCAGCGTGAAGGTACCCGCCGTCGTCGCCCACGCCTTCTGGCGCACCTTGGTCAGCTTGGCCACCTTGGCCCGCTGGGAGAACAGCGCGCCGTCGGAGACCGTGCCGGCCTTCGGCTTGGTGGTGTGCGAGCCGTCGCCCACTGCGACACCGATGTCGAGGTCGGTGAACTCGGCGTCCGCGTCGAGCTCGGCGACGTCGAGGTAGATGTTCTTCGCAACGGCGGCTTCGCCCTTGTTGCCCGTGCGCAGCTGGAGCGTGATGTTGCCGAGCGGAGTCGGCGTCACCAGGGACTGGCACATGTTGGTGATCTTGGCGGAGCTGAAGCCCGACACCGTGACCGGGTGGTACGACTTCTTGTCCTTGTTGCCCAGGGTGGCACCCTCGGCGACGCTGCCGTACTGGATCAGGTTCTCACCGACGAGCTCGTCGGCCGAGACCTTGAAGTCCTGGCCCGAGACGCTGAAGGACGCCGCGAGGGCACCCTGCGCCAGACCCACACCGACCGCGGCCGTGGCCGCGATGCTCGGCACCATGACGAGAGCGAAGCGCTTCCATCTGGTCCCACCACGAACCTGAGAACTCATTTTCGTTCCTCCTTCTCGGACGTACATCTCCGGTCCGGGCAGTGCCCGTCCTGGGATGGGAGAAGTGCTACGTCCTCGGGAAGAAGCGCGAGCGGCCGAGCCGCGGCGAGGCCGCGTCCGTACACAGGCGTTCACCCCCGAGCGACAACCACTGGGCCACGCGTTCGCGCAACCTGGGGGGACAGGCCCTGCCGGTGCGGCAGGTACCCCCCTGTCCCACGGCCGGTGCCACTGCCACAGGCCGACTCGGTGGGGACCCTCCACCGCGGCTCCGGATGAGCGGCTCTGCGGGAAGGACCGAGCGTGGCCGATCGTGGTCCATTCGCGGCCGGGGCACAAGGGGGTTCGTTACTGGCGGGTAACGGCTGGATAACCGGAGTGAGGCCCACTGTCGTCCGGGGGCAACACAGGGTGTCACCCAGGGCCACGACAAACAGGGAACGAGCGAACCAACCGGACAGATCACGGGGTTCGACTTACTGCGAGTAACAGCGGCCGCGATTACCAAGTTTTGGTAAAGCGCGGCCGCTGTTACTCCATGTGTCAACAAATCGCCGGCGGCCCGTCGAACTCCGGGGACGCCCCCGGACCGGCCACGGACCGTTTCGGGACCGGGCCTAGAAGAGCACCCGCGCGAGGGCGGTACGGGCCGCCGACACCCGGGGGTCGTCCGCCCCGATGACTTCGAACAGCTCCAGGAGCCTCAGCCGTACCGTGTCCCGGTCGTCACCGAACGTCACCCGCACGGTGTCCACCAGGCGCCCGAAGGCGTCCTCCACGTGACCGCCGACCAGGTCCAGGTCGGCCGCGGCGATCTGCGCCGCCGGGTCCTTGGGGTTATCGGCGGCCACGGTGCGCACCGCCTGCGGGTTCATGTCCTGGACCCGGACGAGGAGTTCCGCCTGGGCCAGGCCCAGCTTGGCCTCGCTGTTGGCCGGGGCGTCGGCCAGTACGTTCTTGTACGCCTGCACCGCGCCGGCCAGGTCGCCCGCGTCGAGCGCGACGACGGCCGCCTCCAGCAGGGCGTCGTACGGGCCGACGGGCTCGGCGGTCTCGACCGGGGCCCGTTCGGCGCTCGGGTCGACCTGGACGCCGATGAGACCGAAGCGCTCCTCCGCGACCTGGACCAGCTGGGCCAGGGTCTCGCGGATCTGCTGCTCGGGGGCCGCACCCTGGAACAGGGGCAGCACCTGGCCGGCAACCACGGCGAAGACGGCCGGGATGCCCTGGATGCCGAACTGCTGCATGAGCAGCTGGTTGGCGTCGACGTCCACCTTGGCCAGGACGAGGCGACCGTTCGCCTCGATGGTCAGCCGCTCCAGGAGGGGGCTGAGCTGCTTGCACGGCTCACACCACTCGGCCCAGAAGTCGAGGACGACGGGAACCTGGTCGGAGAGCTGGATGACATCGCGGTCGAAACCGGCCTCGTCTACGTCGATGACGAGCGCGGACGGCGGTACGGCGCCGGTGGGCGCGACGTCGGCGCCGGCGCCGCCCTGGCGGTTCGCCTCGGCTCGCGCCTGCTCGGCCTTCGCCTTGGCCTCGCCGGCGGCCTTCACCGCGGCGAGGTCGACGACGCCGCTCATGGACATGTTTCTGGGCTGCATGCGTACATCCTCCCCCGTGTGCGCGCGCCGACGAAAAAGATCGGACAAGATCGCGTGAGGAATTCCCGCGCGGGCCCGATCGGTGTTACCCGTGTTGTTGATGTTGCCTGTGCTGCCTGTGTTGCCGCTCCACCGCTGACGCGGTGGAGCAGCGCCCCGTGTTGCGTCGTACCGCTTCGGTACGGCTTCGCTTCCCTGAGGTCGGCACCGGGTCCCCACCCGGCGCCCGTAGCTTCGCGTGGTTGTCGCTCTTACGCTACGAGCCGTAGCGTAACTCCCCCCGGCCTCCGGCGCCCCGTGATCTGAACCACAGTGAACGGGCCCCCGATGGGTCACCTACTGGCGGGTATGGTCACCGCCATGCGCAACCCCATCCCCGGCACCAGCTCCCCGCAAGGCCGTACCGGCCGTCCCCGCAGCGCGGCGGCGGACGAGGCGATCCTCGCCGCGACGCGGGACGCGCTGGTCGAGCTGGGCTGGTCGAAGCTGACGATGGGCGACGTCTCGGCCCGCGCGGGTGTCGCGAAGACCACCCTGTACCGGCGGTGGGCGAACAAGAACGAGCTGGTGGTCGACGCGGTCGCGGAGCTCTTCGACGCGCTCGAACTGCCCGACCGGGGCTCGTTGGAAGCCGACATCGAGTACGTGGTGCTGCGCTTCGCGGAGTTGCTGCGGCGGCCGGAGGCCCGTACGGCCCTGATGGCGGTGGTCGCCGAGTCCACCCGGGACGAGGCCCTGCGGGACCGGATCCGGTCGGCGATCGTGGATCGGCAGAAACGTCTCGTCGTACTGGGTCGCGAGCGCGCGCAGGCGCGGGGCGAACTCCCCTACGAGGAGGACGAGTCCCTGGCGAACCACACCACGGACCTGATCTTCGACGTGATCGCGGGCACGGTGGTGCACCGGGCCCTGGTCAGCTCCGAGCCGGTGGACGAACTCTGGGTGGCCACCTTCACGGCCCTGCTGATGCACGGCCTCCTGGGCGCGACACCGGCCTGAACCGCAGGCCCCCTGAGCCTGGCCCGGACCCGGGCCACGACCGCGGCCCGGGCCACGGCCCACGCGACAGCCGGCCGCGGCGCCTCCCGCAGGGGGCACCACGACCGGCTGTCGTGAACGCGTCGACCTCACGCGGTGTGGGGATCAGAAGCCGGGCGGCTCGGTGTACGTGCCCCACTCGTCCCGCAGGACGTTGCAGATCTCGCCCATGGTGGCCTCGGCCCGCACCGCGTCCAGCATCGCCGGGATCATGTTCGAACCGTCCCGGGCGGCGGCCAGCATGGTGTCCAGCGAGGCCTTGACCTTGGCGTCGTCCCGACGGCCCTTGCGCGCGGCCAGTTCCTCGACCTGTACGCGCTCCACCTCGTGGCTGACCCGGAGGATCTCCAGGTCGCCGGTGACCGATCCGTGGTGGACGTTGACGCCGACGACCCGCTTGTCGCCCTTCTCCAGGGACCGTTGGTAGGTGAAGGCCGATTCGGCGATCTCCCCGGTGAACCAGCCGTCCTCGATGCCGCGCAGGATGCCCGAGGTGATCGGCCCGATGGGGTGCCGGCCGTCCGGATGGGCGCGCAGTCCGCGCTCCTTGATCTGGTCGAAGATCTTCTCGGCATCGGCCTCGATGCGGTCGGTGAGCTGCTCGACGTACCAGGAACCGCCCAGCGGGTCGGCCACGTTGGCCACGCCGGTCTCCTCCATCAGCACCTGCTGCGTGCGCAGGGCGATCTCGGCGGCCTGCTCGCTCGGCAGGGCGAGGGTCTCGTCGAGGGCGTTGGTGTGCAGCGAGTTGGTGCCGCCGAGGACGGCCGCGAGGGCTTCCACGGCGGTCCGCACGACGTTGTTGTACGGCTGCTGGGCGGTGAGGGAGACGCCGGCGGTCTGGGTGTGGAAGCGCAGCCACATCGTCTTGTCGGACTGTGCGCCGTAGACCTCCTTCATCCAGCGGGCCCAGATCCTGCGGGCGGCGCGGAACTTGGCGATCTCCTCGAAGAAGTCGAGGTGCGCGTCGAAGAAGAAGGAGAGGCCGGACGCGAAGTGGTCCACGTCCAGGCCGCGGGAGAGGCCCAGCTCCACGTAGCCGAAGCCGTCGGCGAGGGTGTAGGCGAGTTCCTGCGCGGCCGTGGCTCCGGCCTCGCGGATGTGGTAGCCGGAGACGGACAGCGGCTTGTAGGCCGGGATGCCGTTCGCGCAGTACTCCATGAGGTCGCCGATGAGGCGCAGGTGCGGCTCGGGTTCGAAGAGCCACTCCTTCTGGGCGATGTACTCCTTGAAGATGTCGGTCTGGAGCGTGCCGTTGAGCACGGCCGGATCGACGCCCTGGCGCTCGGCGGCGACCAGGTACATGCAGAAGGCGGGGACGGCGGGGCCGCTGATGGTCATCGAGGTGGTGACGTCGCCGAGCGGGATGTCCTTGAACAGGATCTCCATGTCGGCGGCGGAGTCGATGGCCACACCGCAGTGCCCGACCTCGCCGAGGGCGCGGGGGTCGTCGGAGTCGCGTCCCATCAGGGTCGGCATGTCGAAGGCGACGGAGAGCCCGCCACCGCCGGCGGCCAGGATCATCTTGTAGCGCTCGTTGGTCTGCTCGGCGTTGCCGAACCCGGCGAACTGCCGGATCGTCCAGGTCCGCCCGCGGTATCCGGTGGCGTGCAGGCCCCGGGTGTAGGGGTACTCCCCCGGCCAGCCGATGCGCTCGAATCCCTCGTACGAGTCGCCGGGCCGGGGCCCGTAGACGGGATCGACGGCATCGCCGGAGAGCGTCGTGAAATCGGCCTCGCGCTTGCGGGCTTTGTCGTACCGGGCCTGCCAGCGACGGCGGCCCTCCTCGATGGCGTCAGCGTCCATACCCATGAATTTACTAGGACGTCCTAGTAAATGTCGATGGCAAACCCCCGGGGAGTCGTCCCGGGGGTGTTCGCTCAGGCGCGCCGCGAGCCGCGCGCCGGCGCCAGGGCCGGCGCCGAGACTAGGCCTTGGCGGTGGTCAGACCGTCTTCGACCAGCGGCTCGACCTCGGCGCGGACCTTGCGCTCGACGAAGAAGGCCGCGAGCGGAATCGTTCCGCTGACCATGACCCAGAGCATCTTCCCGAAGGGCCACCGGGCCTTGGAGCTCAGGTCGAAGGCGAAGACCAGGTAGATCATGAAGAGCACGCCGTGGGCCTGCGAGACCACGAAGGTCAGGTCGGCGCCCTTGTCGAAGCCGTACTTGAAAACCATGCAGGTGCACAGCACCAGCAGCATCACGGCAGTGACAAAGGCCATCACCCGGTACCGGGTCAGCACGCTTCGTTTCATGGCCACGAGCCTAACCGTCCGTTTTGCGCGATCTTGACGCGGGCCCTGTGAGCGAGATCGTGATCGACACCGTGCCCGACGCCGTGCCCGACGCGGGCCCCGCGTGCGGGAGCTACTTCTCGTCGAAGTCGCCCGCGGACACCCGCAGGGGGCGCAGCAGGGCGAAGATCTCCCCGCACTCCTCGGTGTCGTACGCCCCGAGGCCGAAGTCGATCTCCATCAGGTCCCGGGTCGCGGCCTCGACGACCTCGCGACCCTTGTCGGTGATCGACGCGAGCGTGCCGCGCCCGTCGTTCGGGTTGGGCCGCTTGGCCACCAGTCCGGAGCGCACCAGCCGGTCCACGGTGTTGGTCACCGAGGTCGGGTGGACCATCAGTCGCTCGCCGATCTTCGACATCGTCAGCTCGCCGGCCTGCGAGAACGTCAGCAGCACGAGGGCCTCGTACCGGGCGAAGGTCAGTCCGTACGGCTTCACCACGGCGTCGACCTCACCGAGCAGGATCTGGTGCGCCCGCATGATCGAGGTGATGGCTGCCATCGAGGGCACCGGACCCCAGCGGCGCTGCCAGAGTTCGTCTGCGCGGGCGATGGGGTCGAAGGGAAGGCTGAGCGGCTTGGGCATCCACCAGACCCTACCGGGCGGTCATTTGGCGGTCAGCCCCGTCTCATCCCTCGGCCCCCCGGCGGCCGGGGCGCAGGCGCGCAATTCGGCCAGCAGGGCCAGGACGACGAGGGTGCCGAGCACCCCCGACGCGGTGACGACGACGTGGACCGGCACGAACTCGGCGGCGAGCCCCGCCAGGGCCATGCCGACTCCCTGGAGGGTCATCATCCCGGTCCCGAGCAGGGTCATCGCCCGACCGCGCAGCTCCTCGGGCACGGCGTCCACGTACATCCGGTCGAGCCCGAGGGTGTACGCGTGCGCCAGCCCGGCCAGCAGCAGCGCCGCCAGGGTGACGGCGATGCCCGGCCGCGCGGCGTACAGCAGGAGCGGCGACAGGCCGGCCGCCGCGAGCGGGGCCACGATCCGCGAACGCGTTCGGGCGGTGAGTACGGAGCCCGCCCAGAGTTCACCCGCGATGGTGCCGACGGGCAGCGCGCACATCAGCAGGCCGAGGGTGACGGTTCCGGCGCCGATGCCGTCGACGTACGGGGCGAGCAGCGCCTCGGGGACCACGACGAAGACCGGCGGCAGCCAGAACAGCAGGGTCAGCACGCGCGTCCGGCGGTGCCCGAAGACGGCCCGCAGCCCGCCGAGCGGGGTGCCGCCGGCGCCGGCGCGGGCGGGTCGGGCCGCCGTGCCGAGGCGCAGCAGGAGCGCGGAGCCCAGGAAGCCGGCGGCGGTGAGCGCGAGGGCCCCGCGGGGCGCGAGGACCGTGAGCAGCAGCCCCCCGAGGCCGAATCCGATGAGTTGGGCGCTCTGCGCGACCATGCGCAGCAGCGACCGGCCGAGGACGAAGACGTCGCCGGCCCCGAGGATGTCGGCGAGCGAGGCGCTGCGGGCGCCCTGGAAGAGGGGTGCGACGAACGACATGGCGCAGCGCAGGGCGAGGAGCCCGGCGACGGGGGTGCCGGGCAGGACCATGGCCGCCGCGCAGGCCGCGCAGACGAGGTCGCAGACCACGAGCACCCGGCGGGCGGGGTACCGGTCGGCGAGCCCGGCGAGCAGGGTGCCGCCGAGGGCGTAGGGGAGGAATCCGAGGGCGAAGGTGAGCGCGCTCATCAGCGGTGAGCCGGTGAGCCGGTACACGAGGACGGTCAGGGAGATCTCGGCGACGACGACGCCGAGCACGGACATCAGGTGCGCGGCGAAGACGCTCCGGAACTCCCGGACCCGGAAGACGGCCCGGTATCCGGAGTCGGCCGGGTCCGCCGCGTGATCGACGGCCGGTTGGTTGACGGTTGCCATGCGGCCAGCCTGGTCGGGGTTAGGCTCCGGGGGCAGGGATTCGTTCCCCGCCGAATCTTCGCCCCCGATCTTCGCCCCGCCTTCCGCCGTGAGGGCCGCCGGGGAGTCCTCGGGAGGGTCGATGCCATACCACTACCGCTTCGGTCCGGTGGACCTGCTGCGCTGCCGCTTCTCGATCTCCCCGCGCTGGGAGACGCACGAGGCGGTCCGGGTCCTGCTGTACCGGAACCGCCAGGCCTACCACCTGCCCTGGCTGCGGGGGATCCGTGAGGCGGCGGACGGCCTGGACCTGCGTCCGCTGTGGCTGCTGATGCCCGACAAGGGGCACAATCCGGACTTCCTCAGCCCGCCGCCGTCCGGACCGTCGGTGACCTTCGAGGAGGAGCTGGCCCGGGTGCGCGCGGCCGATCCGGGCGCGGCCCGGGAGGACCTGCGGCGCTCCCTGGTGTGTACGCCGGGGGCCGCGGAGAGCGAGATCGGGCAGCGGTTGCTGGCGGATCCGGAGCGGGCCGTGCGGGAGTTGGCGGATCTGCTGGAGCGGGCCTGGACCTGCCTGGTCGCCCCGCACTGGCCGAGGCTGCGGGCCCTGCTGGAGGCGGACGTCCTCTTCCACTCCCGCAGGCTCGCGGCGGGAGGGTTGGAGGCCCTCTTCGACGGGCTCCACCCGGACCTGCGGTGGTCCGGGGACACCCTCGTCATCGACCGGCGCACGCACCACGACCGCTCGCTCGACGGCCAGGGCCTGTTGTTGATGCCGAGCGCGTTCGTCTGGCCCGAGGTGGTCGGGGGCTACGACCCGCCGTGGCAGCCGACGGTCGTCTACCCGGCCCGGGGCATCGGGGCGCTGTGGGCGGCCTCGGAGGGGCCGACCCCGCAGGCGCTCACCCGGCTGCTGGGGCGGGCCCGGGCCGAGATCCTGCGCGCCCTGGAGGAACCCGCGTCCACCTCGGCGCTGGCCCACCGGCTCCGCCTGGCGCCGTCCACCGTCTCGGCCCACCTGAAGACCCTCCAGTCGGCGGGGCTCCTCCTCTCGTCCCGGCACGGCCACCGGATCCTCTACGAACGCACGCCCCTGGCCATCGCGTTGGCCATGGGCGCCGATCCCGGGGCCGGGTCCCCCACGCCCTGACGGGAGCCTCGTACCGACGGGAGGGCGGGCGGCGGGCGGCGGGCGGCGGGCGGCGGGCGGCGGTGCACGGTGTTGCGGACCGGGCCCCTCGATGCCCGACATGTCACGATGTGCCGGACCGCTGCCCGCCACTTCGTCGCGAGAAGCCGCCGGATGCCAGGTCGTCACCCCCCGTTCCGCAGCCGCCGCGTCCCCGCCGCACTCGGCCTCGTGCTCCTGCTCCTGGCCGCCCCCGGCTGCGGCGGCGCCCCGGACCGTCCCGAGCCGGCGCCCCCGGGGTGAGCGCGGGGGCCGTCCGGGTGAGCGCGCCGGCCCCGGCGGGGCAACACGCAAGCGCCCCCGGCCTGGTCGGCCGGGGGCGCTTCGCGTCACGAAGGGTGCGGGGGCGTCAGCCCTCGGAGCCGGCGGCGAGGTGCCGCTCGACGGTCTCCACCTTGGAGGTCATGCCGTCGCTGACGCCGGGACGGATGTCGGCCTTGAGGATGAAGGAGACCCGGGGCGCCCGCGCCTCCACGGCGGCGACGGCGCGCTTCACCACGTCCATCACTTCGTCCCAGTCGCCTTCCACGGTCGTGAACATCGCGTCGGTGTGGTTCGGCAGCCCGGACTCCCGTACGACACGGACCGCGTCGGCGACGTACTCGCCGACCTCCTCGCCCACCCCGAGCGGGGTCACGGAGAAGGCGATGATCATGCGCGGGCCGCCTCGCGCGCCCGCGCGGCCAGGACGCTGTCGGCCTCTTCGCGCTTGAGCAGCCGGTCCCCGTACAGCCCGCCGAACGGCAGCAGCGCCAACAGGAAGAACAGCGCCACCTTCTTCAGCGGCCACTTCGCCTTGTTCCAGACGTCGAGCAGGAAGACCGCGTAGATGACGAAGAGGATCCCGTGCAGGATTCCCAGCGGCATCATCAGGTAGTCGATGTCGGAGACCCGGCTGAGCAGCGAGCCGAAGATCAGCAGGGCCGGGAACGACAGTGCCTCCGGTACGGAGATGAGGCGCAGCCGGTGCAGGGCGGAAGCGGTCTTGATGTCCACGTGGAACCTTCGCGGGAGGAGGCCGGGGGTCCTTCCCAGTGTCTCAGCCGCACTTCGGGATCTTGACCGGGGTACCCGGGAACGACCGAGTGTGGCGGATATCGGCCACGAAGCCCTGTTCGGTCCCGCACTCTGCGGATAACGTCATCCCGTGGCTCAGTTCCGACTCCAAGGCAGCAAGGTGCTCGCCGTCGACCTGACCGGGGACGCCGTCAAAGCGAAAAACGGCTCCATGGTCGCGTACGACGGCCAGATGGCCTTCAAGAAGATGACCGGCGGTGGCGAAGGCCTCCGCGGGATGGTGACCCGCCGGCTGACCGGCGAACAGATGACGGTGATGGAGGTCCAGGGGCAGGGCACCTGCTTCTTCGCCGACCGCGCGAGCGAGATCAATCTGGTCAACCTGCGCGGCGAGAAGCTGCACGTCGAGGCCGGCAACCTGCTGTGCACCGACGCCGGTCTGCGCACCGGCACGACCTTCACCGGCCTGCGCGGCGCGACGTCGGGCAACGGCCTGTTCACCACGACCGTGGAGGGCTCCGGCCAGGCCGCGATCATGTCCGACGGTCCGGCGGTCGTGCTGCGCGTCAGCGCCCAGTACCCGCTGTCGGTCGACCCGGGCGCGTACGTCGCGCACACCGGGGACCTCCGGCAGTCCTTCCAGTCGGGCGTGAACTTCCGCACCCTGATCGGCGAGGGTTCGGGCGAGGCGTTCCAGATCCGCTTCGAGGGCGAGGGCCTGGTCTACGTGCAGCCCAGCGAGCGCAACACCATCGGGGGCGACGTCTGATGCCGTTCCGCGAGGTCAACTCCAAGATGGTCGAGGCGCAGGTCGTCCCGGGGCAGAAGATGTACAGCCAGCGCGGCGCGATGCTCGCGTACCGGGGCGAGGTCTCCTTCACCCCGAGCCTGACCGGCGGTCAGGGCGGCGTCATGGGCATGATCGGCCGTCGGGTGGCGAACGAACAGACGCCGCTGATGTCGGTCGAGGGCAGCGGCACCGTGATGTTCGGCCACGGCGGCCATCACATCCAGGTGATCAACCTGTCGGGCGAGACCCTGTACGTGGAGGCGGACCGGCTGCTCGCCTTCGACGGCACCCTCCAGCAGGGCACGATGTTCATGGGCGCGCAGGGCGGCGTCATGGGCATGGTCCGCGGTCAGGTGTCCGGCCAGGGCCTGTTCACCACCACCCTCAAGGGGCACGGCTCCGTGGCCGTCATGGCCCACGGCGGGGTCATCGAGCTGCCCATCACCCCGAACCGGCCGGTGCACGTCGACCCGCAGGCGTACGTCGCCCACCACGGGGACGTCAGGAACAAGCTCTCCACGGCGCTCGGCTGGCGCGACATGGTGGGGCGCGGCTCGGGCGAGGCGTTCCAGTTGGAGCTGTCGGGCCAGGGCGCGGTGTACGTACAGGCCTCGGAGGAGAAGCTGTGAACTTTGGCCCCGTGACCGGTGTACCGGGAGGTCCGACGGTCTTCGACCCGTACACGCTGCCCTCCGACGACAACGTGAACGCGTACACCTTCTGCGTGGAGCTCAAGGGGAGCCAGTGGTTCCTGCAGAAGGGCAAGATGATCTCGTACTACGGGAGCATCGAGTTCAACGGCATCGGCAACGGCCGCTTCGACCGGCTGCTGCGCACGAGCTTCCACTCGCCCCTGCACGCCGCGGACTGGGTGGTGGCCGAGGGTCAGGGCAAGATGCTGCTGGCCGACCGGGCCTTCGACGTGAACTCGTACGACCTGGACAAGGGCAACCTGACGATCCGGTCGGGCAACCTGCTGGCCTACCAGCCGACGCTGGCGCTGAAGCAGTCGATCGTGCCGGGCTTCCTGACGCTGATCGGAACCGGGAAGTTCGTGGCCGCGTCCAACGGGCCGGTGGTGTTCATGGAGCCGCCGCTGCGGGTGGACCCGCAGGCGCTGGTGGGCTGGGCGGACTGCCCCTCCCCCTGCCACCACTACGACCACGGGTACATGTCGGGCGTGATCGGCGGCCTGCGCTCGCTGACGGGCATCGGCGGTTCCTCGGGCGAGGAGCACCAGTTCGAGTTCGTGGGGGCGGGCACGGTGCTGCTCCAGTCGTCGGAGATGTTGATGGCGGAGCAGGCGGTCGGGGCGGTCGGCGCCGGCGCGGCGACGGGCAACGCGCAGGGTGTTCCCGGGGCCGGTCAGGGGCCGCTCGGTCAGATCGGCGTGCCGCGGATGCCCGGACAGCTGGGTGATCTGCAGAGGCGCTTCGGGCTGTGACCTCGTACTGCGATCGTCCTATTTTTGTACGCAATTCAACTTTTTAGGTAGAGTTCAGTCATGGAGACCATGGAGACCGAGACGGCCACGCGCTGGCTGACCGACGCCGAGCAGTGCGCCTGGCGCACCCACCTGGACGTCAGCAGGCTGCTGATGCACCAGCTGGAAAAGGATCTCCAGCCCTTCGGGCTCACCAACAACGACTACGAGATCCTCGTGAACCTCTCCGAGTCGGAGGGGCACCGGATGCGGATGAGCGACCTCGCGACCGCGACCCTGCAGTCCAAGAGCCGGCTCTCCCACCAGATCACCCGAATGGAGGCGGCCGGACTGGTCCGCCGGGTGAACTGCGAGTCCGACCGCCGCGGCCTGTTCGCGGTCCTCACGGACGAGGGCATGGAGACCATGCGCAAGGTCGCCCCGCACCACGTGGCGTCCGTGCGACAGCACTTCATCGACCTGCTGCCGCCGGCCGCCCTGGCGGCCCTGCGCGAGTCCCTGCACCCCGTGGCGGAGCACCTGCGGGACAACCGCGGCAAGGGCTGACGGCCCTCCCCGCGCCGGATTCTGCGATCGATCGCAGAATGGTCGATATCGCCCGCCGGTCCACCCGCCGAGCAACCGTAGGCGCCGGGGCCGGCCCGAAGAGGTACTGCCCATGAAGCGCAACGTGATCATCTCGGCGGCCGCGGCCGCCGTCCTGACGGTCGGCGGCCCGACCGCGGCGGTCCTCGCCGCCACCGGCGACACGGCCCGGACCACGACCACGGCCACCGCCGCCCGCGCCGACGTGACCGCAGAAAGCGCGAGCGCCGCGGCCCTCAAGCACCACCCGGGTGTCGTCGAGTCCCTCGACAAGGACGGCGCCGTCTGGCACGTCAACGTGATCGCCAAGAACGGCAAGAACACCGAGGTCGAGGTCGACTCCGCCGGCAAGGCCACCACCCGCGACACGGACGACGACAACGGCAAGGAGTACGCGCCCCTGATCGCCGCCAAGGTCGACGCCAAGAAGGCGATGGCCGCGGCCCTCGCCGCCAACAAGGGCGCCAAGGTCTGGTCCGCCGACTGGGACGATGACGACGACAACGGCAGCACCTACTGGGACATCGAGGTCAGGGCGAGCGACGGCTCGACCAAGCACGTCCACGTCGACCCCACGTCGGGGAAGGCCACCGCGTCCACGTCGGACTCGGGGGACGACAACGACGACGACAACTAGGTCGTCTCCTTCGCCCGGACACGAAGAGGGCCGCGCCCCGGCTCGGGGGCGCGGCCTTCGTCGTGTGCGGTCAGGCGTTGGGACGCTTGCCGTGGTTCGCCTTCTTCTTCTTGCGGGCTCGCTTCTTGTTGCCGCGCTTCGCCATGACACCACTCCCTTACAGGGGATCCTTCGGGCCATTCCGGGCGATTGCCAGTTTAGGGTCGCCCCTGGGAGTCCGCATCGGTGAGCGTCGCCAGCAGGGCGTCCGAAGCCGCGTACGGGTCCAGCTCCCCCACGGCCACCCGGGCGGCGAGCGCGTCCAGACGCGCGTCCCCGTGCAGATCGGCCATCCGGGCACGCAGGGCCGTCACGGCGATGGTCTCCACCTCCCGGGCGGCGCGGGCCGTGCGGCGCTCGGCCAGCACACCGCGCTCGTCCATCCAGGCCCGGTGCTTCTCCAACGCCTCGACCAGTTCGTCGATGCCCTGGCCCCGCGCGGCGACCGTCTTGACGATCGGCGGCCGCCAGTCGCCCTTGCCCCGGGACTCCCCCAGGCTGAGCATGTGGTTCAGCTCCCGGGCGGTCGCGTCCGCGCCGTCCCGGTCGGCCTTGTTGACCACGTACACGTCACCGATCTCCAGGATGCCCGCCTTCGCGGCCTGGATCCCGTCACCCATGCCGGGCGCCAGCAGCACCACCGAGGTGTCGGCCTGCGAGGCGATCTCCACCTCCGACTGCCCGACCCCGACCGTCTCGACCAGGATCACCTCGCACCCGGCCGCGTCCAGCACCCGGATCGCCTGCGGCGCCGCCCAGGCGAGACCGCCCAGGTGACCGCGGGTGGCCATGGAGCGGATGTAGACCCCCGGGTCGGAGGCGTGGTCCGACATGCGCACCCGGTCGCCGAGCAGCGCGCCCCCGCTGAAGGGCGAGGACGGGTCCACGGCGAGCACCCCGACGCGCTTGCCGGCCTTGCGGTACGCCGAGACGAGCGCCGAGGTGGACGTGGACTTGCCCACGCCCGGAGAGCCCGTGAGCCCCACCACGTACGCCCCGCCGGTGAGCGGGGCCAGGGCGGCCATCACCTCGCGCAGGTGCGG
Source organism: Streptomyces sp. H27-H5 (assembly GCF_026627505.1). GTDB lineage: Bacteria > Actinomycetota > Actinomycetes > Streptomycetales > Streptomycetaceae > Streptomyces. The sequence goes on from NZ_JAPNLK010000018.1 coordinate 55,488, forward strand.
GGACGCCCCCTCGACCAGTGAGATCAGCCGGGCCACGGCCCGGGGTCGGCCTTCTCGGGCCTGGGCCACCAGTGTGGGGACGTCCACCGTCGTCATCCTCGTGACACCTACGCCTTCGCGCCGGGCACGCGCACGATCAGGGCGTCGCCCTGGCCGCCGCCGCCACACAGGGCCGCCGCGCCGACACCGCCGCCGCGCCGGGCCAGCTCCAGGGCCAGGTGCAGCACGACCCGGGCGCCGGACATGCCGATCGGGTGCCCCAGGGCGATGGCGCCGCCGTTGACGTTCACCTTTTCCGGGGTCACGCCGAGGTCCTTCATTGACTGCACGGCGACCGCCGCGAAGGCCTCGTTGATCTCGATGAGGTCCAGGTCGGAGACCTCCAGGCCCTCCTTCTTCAGGGCGTGCAGGATGGCGTTCGACGGCTGCGACTGGAGCGAGTTGTCCGGTCCCGCCACGTTGCCGTGGGCGCCGATCTCGGCGATCCACTCCAGGCCGAGCTCCTCCGCCTTGGCCTTGCTCATCACGACCACGGCGGCGGCGCCGTCGCTGATCTGCGAGGAGGTGCCGGCGGTGATGGTGCCGTCCTTGGTGAAGGCGGGGCGCAGCTTGCCGAGGGACTCGGCCGTGGTCTCGGCACGGATGCCCTCGTCCTGCGAGAAGACCACCGGGTCGCCCTTGCGCTGCGGGATCTCGACCGGGGTGATCTCGGCCTCGAAGACGCCGTTCTTCTGCGCGGCGGCGGCCCGCTGGTGCGAGGACGCGGCGAACGCGTCCTGCGGGGCGCGCTCGATGCCCAGGCGGGTGTTGTGCTTCTCGGTGGACTCGCCCATCGCGATGTTCTCGAAGGCGTCGGTGAGGCCGTCGTAGGCCATCGCGTCGAGCATCTCGATGGCGCCGTACTTGAAGCCCTCGCGGGACTTCGGCAGCAGGTGCGGGGCGTTGGTCATCGACTCCTGGCCGCCCGCGACCACGATGTCGAACTCACCGGCGCGGATGAGCTGGTCGGCGAGCGCGATGGCGTCGAGCCCGGAGAGGCACACCTTGTTGATGGTGAGCGCGGGCACGTTCATGGGGATCCCGCCCTTGACGGCGGCCTGTCGGGCGGGAATCTGACCCGCGCCGGCCTGGAGCACCTGGCCCATGATCACGTACTGGACCTGGTCTCCGGAGATCCCGGCCCGCTCCAGCGCGGACTTGATCGCGAAGCCGCCGAGGTCGGCACCCGAGAAGGACTTCAGCGAGCCCAGCAGGCGCCCCATGGGCGTGCGGGCCCCTGCGACGATCACCGAAGTGGTGTTGTTCGTTCCGGACATGATGGCGGATCCCCTTTCAGCGGGGAAGCTGAGGAGTGAACGAGGGTTTACCTGAATGTACTGAGCAGTACCCGCGCAGTCACCGGCCAGTCGGTGTGATCGCTGGCACGTTGCGTGACGCCCCTCCCGAGCTGTGCACTGGTCCCATGCTGACAAGAATCGACCACATCGGGATCGCCTGCTTCGACCTCGACAAGACTGTCGAGTTCTACCGTGCCACGTACGGATTCGAGGTGTTCCACTCCGAGGTCAACGAGGAGCAGGGCGTCCGCGAGGCCATGCTCAAGATCAACGAGACCTCCGACGGGGGCGCCTCCTACCTCCAGCTCCTGGAGCCCACCAGGGAGGACTCCGCGGTCGGCAAGTGGCTCGCCAAGAACGGGGAGGGCGTCCATCACATCGCCTTCGGGACCGAGGACGTCGACGGCGACGCCGAGGCCATCCGCGGCAAGGGCGTCCGCGTGCTGTACGACCAGCCCCGCATCGGCTCCATGGGGTCCCGGATCACCTTCCTGCACCCGAAGGACTGCCACGGCGTCCTGACCGAACTGGTCACCTCCGCCCCGGAGGCGGCGGAAGGTCACTAGGCCCTGTCGTCGGACGACCGGTCGTGACGCCTCGCGCGGAGGTTTGCGTTGCGTCATGCCGGCCGGCGCGCGACACGGTTCCGGAACGGCTGTTTCCGCTGCCGGGCGGGCCGGCGAAGGGGGTCGGCGGGTTCGGACACCGGCCCGGGGTCCGTGCGCGTGCGCGAACGCGGCGGCCGTCCCCGCGGCCGGCGGCCCGTCACCCGCCGGCGCCGGTGATCGACTGCGACCACCACCGGTCAGCTCGTCTGAAGATCTGTTCGTACCCACGGGTACACCCCGCTCCACCCCTGCTGACAGGCGTTCTTCGGGCTCCCTGCCAGGCGATGCGCACCCAAGCGCACTGATGTCCCGTTTCTCCGGCCGGTAGAGTGGCCATGGCTCGGCCGGGGTTCGGTGCGGAGACGAGGTCGGGGCCTGTGAGCCCTGCCCCGGTATCTGACACCATTCCCCGGGGGCGTCGTTCAGCGGGCGAGCGATGCTCAATTGGGAGTGAGCTTGCGACCAGGGGACGGATGGGACCGCGCTGTGCGGGGCTACGAAAGCCAGGAGAGCCACCAGGCCGAGGTCGACCATCTCTCGCGCTTCGAAGCCGAGATGGAGCGGCTGAAGAAGGAGCGCGGGAAGGCCGTCCAGCACGCCGAGGACCTGGGCTACCAGGTCGAGGTGCTGCGCGCCAAGCTCCATGAGGTACGCCGCAATCTCGCGTCCCGCCCCGCCTACGACGGCGCGGACATGGGCTACCAGGCGGAGCAGCTGCTCCGCAATGCCCAGATCCAGGCCGACCAGATGCGCTCCGACGCCGAACGCGAGCTGCGCGACGCCCGGGCCCAGACCCAGCGGATCCTCCAGGAGCACGCCGAACACCAGGCACGCCTCCAGGCCGAGCTGCACAGCGAGGCCGTCAACCGCCGCCAGCGCCTCGACCAGGAGCTGAACGAGCGCCGCCAGACCGTCGAGGCGCACGTCAACGAGAACGTCGCCTGGGCCGAACAGTTGCGCGCCCGTACCGAGGCCCAGGCGCGCCGGCTCATGGAGGAGTCCCGCACCGAGGCCGAGCAGGCGCTGAACGCCGCCCGCGCCGAGGCCGCCCGGCTCGCGGAGGAGGCCCGACGCCGGCTCACCGCCGACTCGGAGGCCGCCCGTACCGAGGCCGAGAGCACCCTGCTGCGGGCCCGCAAGGAGGCCGAGCGGCTGCTGACCGCCGCCTCCTCGCAGGCGCAGGAGGCCACCGAGCACGCCGAACGGCTGCGGAGCACCACCTCCGCCGAGGCCGAGCAGACCCGTCAGCAGACCATGGACCTCGGCCGCGTCGCGGAGTCCCGGGTCCAGGAGGCCGACTCCGCGCTGCGCACCGCGCGCGCCGAGGCGGAGACCCTCCTCGCGGAGGCCAAGGAGAGCGCCGCACGACAGCTCGCCTCGGCGGAGTCCGTCAACGAGCAGCGCACCCGCACCGCGAAGGAGCAGGTCGCCCGGCTGGTCGGCGAGGCCACCAAGGAGGCCGAGGTCCTCAAGGGCGAGGCCGAACAGTTGCTGGCCGACGCCCGCGCCGACATGGAACGGCTGCGCGCCGAGGCCGGGGAGCAGGCCCGCGCCGCCGCCGCCGAGGACACGGCCGCTCAGCTGGCGAAGGCCGCCCGCACGGCCGAGGAAGTACTGAACAAGGCCTCGGAGGACGCCCGCGCCACCACCCGCGCCGCGTCCGAGGAGGCCGAGCGGATCCGCCGCGAGGCGGAGGCCGAGGCCGACCGGCTGCGCGTGCAGGCCGCCGCCACGGCCGACGAACTCAAGGGCGCCGCGAAGGACGACACCGAGGAGTACCGGGCCCGTACGGTCGAACTCCAGGCGGACGCCCGCAGGCTGCGCGGCGAGGCCGAGCAGTTGCGCGCGGAGGCCGTCGCCGAGGGCGAGCGGATCCGCGGCGAGGCCCGCCGCGAGGCGGTCCAGCAGATCGAGGAGGCGGCCAGGACCGCCGAGGAGCTGCTGGGCAAGGCCAAGTCGGACGCGGACGAGCTGCGCGGCGGGGCGACCGCCGAGAGCGAGCGGGTCCGCGGCGAGGCCGTGGAGCGGGCCGGGACCCTGCGCCGGCAGGCCGAGGAGACCCTGGAGCGCACCCGCGCCGAGGCCGAGCGGCTGCGCGCCGAGGCCGAGGAGGAGGCGGAGTCCGTCCGCGCCGAGGCCGACGCGGCGGCGCGGGCCCGGCGCGAGGAGACCGAGCAGGCGCTGGCGGCGAAGCGGGCGGAGGCCGACGAGGAACTGGTCCGGCTCCACACGGACGCCGAGAACCGGCTGACCACGGCCGAGCAGACGCTGCGCGACGCCCGGACCTCGGCGGAGAACATCCGCCGGGAGACCACGGAGGAGAGCGACCGGCTGCGCGCCGAGGCGGCGGAGCGGATCCGTACCCTCCAGGCCCAGTCGGAGGCGGAGGCCGACCAGCTGCGCACGGACGCGGCGGAGGACGCCGGCCGGGTGCGCGCGGAGGCCGAGCAGGTCGCGGTGCGGCTGCGCGGCGAGGCCGAGTCCGAGGCCGAACGAGTGCGTTCGGAGGCGCAGGAGACCGCCGACCGGCTGCGCGCGGAGGCCAAGGCCGCCGCCGAGCGGGTCGCCGCGGAGGCCGCGGAGGCGCTGGCCGCCGCGCAGGAGGAGGCCGCCCGGCGTCGCCGGGAGTCCGAGGAGACGCTGGCGTCCGCGCGCACCGACGCGGAGAACGAGCGGGCCCAGGCCCGCGAGCAGAGCGAGGAACTGCTGGCGCAGGCCCGCAAGCGCTCCGAGGAGGCACAGGCCGAGGCGGTCTGGCTGACCGAGGAGGCCGAGCGGCGCGCGTCCGAGGTCGTGTCGGCCGCGGAGACGACCGCCCAGCAGGTACGGGACGCCGTGGCCGGGCTGCACGAGCAGGCCGAGGAGGAGATCGTCGGGCTGCGCAGCGCGGCCGAACACTCCGCCGCGCGCACGAGGGACGAGGCCGAGGAGGAGGCCGGACGGGTCCGCGCCGACGCCCACGCGGAGCGCGAGCGGGCGTCCGAGGACGCCACCCGGCTGCGCACCGAGGCCCGGGTCGAGACGGACGCCGCGAAGGCCCTCGCGGAGCGCACGGTCGGCGACGCCATCGCCGAGGCCGAACAACTGCGCACCGACACCGCCGAGTACGCGCAGCGGTTGCGCACCGAGGCCACCGACGCGCTGGCTGCGGCGGAGCGGGACGCGGCCCGGACCCGGGCGGACGCCCGGGACGACGCGAACCGGATCCGCGGCGAGGCCGCGGAGTCCCTGGACGCCTCCCGCGCCGAGGGCACCCGAATCGTCGACGAGGCCACGCGGCTGGCGGAACTGCACACCGAGGAGACCCGCGCGGCGAACGCCGCCACGGTCGAGGAGGCCCGCGAGCAGGCGGCCCGACTCACCTCCGAGGCCGAGGCCGCGGCCGACGCGACCCGCGCCGAGGCGGCGGGCACGCTGGACGAGGCCCGCTCCGAGGCCAACCGGCTGCGCAGCGAGGCCGCCGAGCAGGCGGACCGACTCGTCACCGAGGCGGCGTCGGAGGCGGACAAGCTCACCGAGGAGACCCTCGCGGCGAACGCGGCCACGGTCGGCGAAGCCGCGACGGAGGCCGAGCGGCTGCGCACCGAGGCGGCTCGGATCCTGGACGACGCACGCGCCGAGGGCGCCCGTCTGATCGGGGAGGCCGCGGCCGAGACCGAGCGCATGACGGTCGAGACGCGGGCGGCCAACGACCTCACGGTCGGCGAGGCGGCCGAGGAGGCCCGGCGGCTGCGCACCGAGGCGGCGCGGATCCTGGACGAGTCCCGCGAGGAGGGCGGCCGGATCATCGGCGAGGCCACCGCGGAGGCCGAGCGGGTCACCGAGGCGGCGAACGAGACGCTGGCGAGCGCCGAACGGGAATCCGAGCGGATGCTCGACGAGGCCCGCGAGGAAGCCAACAAGCGTCGCAGCGAGGCCGCCGAGCAGGTGGACCGGCTCATCACCGAGACCGCCGCCGAAGCGGAGAAGCTCACCGAGGAGACCCGCAAGGACAACGAGCGGACGGTCGGCGAGGCCGCCGCGGAGGCCGAACGGCTGCGCACGGAGGCCGCCGAGACCCTGTCCTCGGCGCAGGAGCACGCGACCCGTACCCGGTCGGAGGCCGAGCGGGTCAAGGCGGAGGCGGCGAGCGAGGCGGAGCGCACCCGCGCGCAGGCCCGTACGGAGTCCGAGCGGCTGCTGGACGAGGCCCGCGAGGAGGCCAACAAGCGTCGCAGCGAGGCCGCCGAGCAGGTGGACCGGCTCATCACGGAGTCCTCGGCGGAGGCGGAGAGGCTCACCACCGACGCGCAGCAGCAGGCCCTCGCCGCCACCACGGCGGCCGAGGAGCAGGCCGACGCGATGGTCGACGCGGCCCGCAAGGAGGCCGCGCGGATCACCTCGGAGGCGACCGTCGAGGGCAACTCCACGGTGGAGAAGGCCCGTACGGACGCGAACGAGTTGCTGGTCGGGGCGCGTACGGACGCCGCCGCCATAAGGGAGCGGGCGGAGGAGCTGCGCGGCCGGGTCGAGTCCGAGGTCGAGGAACTGCACGAGCGGGCCCGCCGCGAGTCGGCGGAGCAGATGAAGTCCGCGGGCGAGCGCGTGGACAAGTTGGTGCGGGCGGCGACCGAGCAGAGCGTCGAGGCCGACAAGAAGGCCAAGGAGCTGGTGTCGGGGGCGAGCAGCGAGGCCGGCAAGGTCCGCATCGCCGCCGTGCGCAAGGCGGAGGCGCTGCTGAAGGAGGCCGAGCAGAAGAAGGCCGAGGTGACGCGCGAGGCCGAGAGGACTCTGGCCGAGGCGAAGGCGGAGGCCGAGCGTCTGGTCGACGAGGGCCGCCGCGAGCTGGAGGTCCTGGTGCGCCGGCGCGAGGACATTCAGGCGGAGATCTCCCGTGTCCAGGACGTTCTTGAGGCGTTGGAATCATTCGAGGCGCCTTCGGGCGGCGGAAAGCCGACGGTCGGCGGTCAGGGCGCGGGGGGCGTGAAGGCCGGAGCGGCAGCGGGTTCCACTCGTTCGAGTGGCAAGTCGTCAGAGAGCTAGTCAGCACATGAAGATGTGTGCTCCTGATGGAGGTTCAGGCGAACGGGTGACAAGCATTCTGTCGCCTTGCCACTCAAAAGGGGTGTCATTGTCCAGATCAAACGCGGATTGACTCGATGACACGCCGTCTGGGCGCCTAGGATTCCCCTAACACCTCACGTAGCACCTCATCGGTCTCATTCGACAGGAACCCCATGAGCGACACTTCCTCCCCCTTCGGCTTCGAGCTCGTGCGGCGTGGTTACGACCGCGGTCAGGTGGACGACCGCATTACCAAGCTGGTCTCCGACCGCGACAGCGCACTAGGACGTATCAACTCTCTGGAAAAGCGGATCGAGGAGCTGCACCTCGAAACGCAGAACGCCCAGGCGCAGGTGAGCGACGCGGAGCCGTCGTACGCCGGCCTCGGTGCCCGGGTCGAGAAGATCCTGCGACTGGCCGAGGAGGAGGCGAAGGACCTTCGCGAGGAGGCCCGTCGCGCGGCCGAGCAGCACCGCGAGCTGGCCGAGTCGGCCGCCCAGCAGGTGCGCAACGACGCCGAGTCGTTCGCCGCCGACCGGAAGTCGAAGGCGGAGGACGAGGGCGTCCGCATCGTCGAGAAGGCCAAGGGCGACTCCGCCACCCTGCGCTCCGAGGCCCAGAAGGACGCGGCCTCCAAGCGCGAGGAGGCCGACGCGCTCTTCGAGGAGACCCGCGCCAAGGCCGCCCAGGCCGCCGCGGACTTCGAGACCAACCTGGCCAAGCGCCGCGAGCAGTCCGAGCGCGACCTGGCCTCGCGTCAGGCCAAGGCGGAAAAGCGTCTCGCGGAGATCGAACACCGCGCGGAGCAGCTGCGCCTGGAGGCGGAGAAGCTCCGTACCGACGCCGAGCGTCGCGCGCGTCAGACCGTGGAGACCGCGCAGCGTCAGGCCGAGGACATCGTCGCCGACGCCAACGCGAAGGCGGACCGGATCCGCAGCGAGTCCGAGCGCGAGCTGGCGGCGCTCACCAACCGCCGCGACTCGATCAACGCGCAGCTGACCAACGTCCGCGAGATGCTGGCGACGCTGACCGGTGCGGCCGTGGCCGCCGCCGGCTCCCCGATCGACGACGAGCCGGTCACGCGTGGAGTTCCGGCTCAGCAGAGCCGCTAGTACGGCACCGCGCGTAGGCGTCGTACGCCATTGCGCCGGACAGTTGGTACCGAGGGCCTTGTGTCACCTGTTTGAGGTGGCGTGGGGCCCTCTGCCGTTCTAGCGTGGCCGCATGATCGAGCTTGAGGGCCTCACCAAACGCTTCGGTGCGAAGACGGCAGTGGACAACCTCAGCTTCCAGGTCAGACCCGGGGTGGTGACCGGCTTCCTCGGCCCCAACGGGGCGGGGAAGTCGACGACGATGCGCATGATGCTCGACCTCGACAATCCGACCGCCGGGCGGGTACGGATCGACGGGAAGCGCTACCGGGACCTGCCGGAGCCGCTCACGCACCTCGGGGCTCTGCTGGACGCGAAGGCCATGCACGGCGGACGCAGCGCGTACAACAACCTTCTCTGCCTGGCCCAGTCGAACCGGATCCCGAGGAGTCGGGTCTCCGAGGTGCTGGACCAGGTCGGACTGACGGCCGTGGCGCGGAAGAAGTCGAAAGGATTTTCGCTCGGCATGGGGCAACGGCTTGGAATCGCCGCCGCACTGCTCGGTGATCCGGAGATCCTGATGTTCGACGAACCCGTCAATGGTCTGGACCCCGAGGGAATTCTCTGGATCAGGAATCTCATGAAAGCGCAGGCCGCCGAGGGGAGGACGATCTTCGTTTCCTCTCACCTGATGAGTGAAATGGCGCTGACCGCCGACCATTTGGTGGTCATCGGGCAGGGAAAGCTGCTCGCCGACTTGTCGATGGCCGATTTCATTCGGCAGAACTCACGGAGTTACGTGCGGGTGCGCTCGCCCCAGCAGGAGCGGCTGAAGGATCTCCTGCACGAGGAGGGCATCGACGCGATCTCCGTCCCGGCGACCGGAACGCTGGAGGTCGACGGTGTGGAATCGGAGCGACTCGGCGAGCTGGCGGCCCGGCACGGGGTGGTGTTGCACGAGCTCAGCCCACAGCGGGCGTCCCTGGAAGAGGCGTTCATGCGCATGACGGCGGACTCGGTCGAGTACCACGCCCACGCGGCGGGAGCACCCGGCACACCGCCCGGTCCCGGGCCGGCCGACGTGCTCCCCGACCCGCCCGGTTCCGGACCGGCCTGGGGCTCCTCGTATGACGCGGCGCAGCGGAAGGGGAAGTGATCATGGCTGATTTCCCCGCCGTCCTCGCGTCCGAGTGGACCAAGATCCGCACGGTGGCCTCGACCACCTGGACGCTCGTCGCCGCCCTCGTGGTCACGGTCGGCGTGAGCGCCGGGCTCTGCGCGTTCATCAACGCCTCGTTCGACGACATGCCTCCGCAGGAGCAGCTCACCTTCGACCCGACGCTGTCGGCCTTCGCCGGGATGGCCCTCGGCCAGCTCGCCATGATCGTCTTCGGGGTGCTGGTCGTCGGCACCGAGTACAGCTCGGGCATGATCCGCACCTCACTCGCGGCCGTGCCGCGCCGCGGGAGCCTGCTGCTCGGCAAGCTCATCGTCGCCACCGCCCTGGCGCTGATCGTGGGCCTCGCGACCAGCTTCCTGTCCTTCTTCCTCGGGCAGGCCCTGCTGGGCGGGCGCAGCGTGGGGATCGGCGAGCCCGGCGTCCTGCGCGCGGTGATCGGTGCCGGGCTCTACATGGCCATGATCGCCCTGTTCTCCATGGGCGTGGCCACGATGCTGCGCAGTTCGATGCTCGCCCTGTGCGTGCTGATGCCGTTCTTCCTGATGATCTCCACCATCCTCGGGGCCGTCGAGGCGACCCGGAAGGTGGCCCGGTACTTCCCGGATCAGGCCGGCTCCCGGATCATGCAGGTCGTCCCGCCGGGTGCGGCGGGCGGGGACGCGCCGCCCTACGGGCCCTGGGGCGGCTTCGGGATCATGGCCCTGTGGACGCTGGCCGCCGTGCTCGCCGGGTTCCTTGTCCTCAGGAAGCGCGACGCGTGACGGAGGGGCCGGGCCCGGCCACCCCCGTGTGACGGACGAGTGCGGGCGGATGTCCGTCCCGAGAAGGACGTCCGCCGTACTACGGGGGATCTTCGGGTTGGTCTCAGGGGTACCTCAGGGATGACGGCCGAGACGGAACCGTAGGAGACTGGATATCCTCTTAACCCTTACACGGGCGAGAGTCGTACCGGCCTGCTAAGGGGCAGAACCATGATCGAGGCAGTCGGCCTTACCAAGCGCTTCGGCGCGAAGACCGCCGTCGACCAGCTGTCCTTCCAGGTCAGGCCAGGTCACGTCACCGGATTCCTGGGGCCCAACGGCTCCGGCAAGTCCACCACCATGCGCATGATCGTCGGGCTGGACAGGCCTACTTCCGGCCATGTCACCATCAGCGGGATGTCGTTCCGCGACCTGCCCAACGCGCAACGTCACGTCGGCGCGCTCCTCGACGCGAAGGCCATGCACGGCGGCCGTCGCGCCCGTACCCACCTCCTGGCCGTCGCCCAGCTCTCCGGCATCCCGGAGAAGCGGGTGGACGAAGTCCTGGCCGTGGTGGGCCTCCAGGACGCGGCCCGACAGCGCACCAAGGGCTTCTCCCTCGGCATGGGCCAGCGGCTCGGCATCGCCACCGCCCTGCTCGGCGATCCCCGGGTACTGCTCTTCGACGAGCCCGTCAACGGTCTGGACCCCGAGGGCATCCTGTGGGTGCGCACGCTCATGCGCCGGCTCGCCGCCGAGGGCCGTACGGTCCTGGTCTCCTCGCACCTGATGAGCGAGATGGCGCTGACCGCCGACCACCTGATCGTGATCGGCCGGGGGCGGCTGTTGGCCGACATGGGCACCCAGGAATTCATCACGCACAACTCGGCCGGATTCGCTCGGGTGCGCGCGGCCGAGACCGATCGGGTTGGCCGGGACACGCTCGGTGAAGCCTTCCGCAAGGCCGGTGGTCGGGTGCTCCAGGAGTCCGACGGCGCCCTCCGGGTGACCGGGCTGGACCTGCCGCAGCTGTCCGACCTCGCGCACGAGGCGGGCGTACGGCTGTGGGAGCTGTCACCGCACCGGGCCTCGCTGGAGGAGGCGTACATGCGGATGACCCAGTCCTCCGTCCAGTACACCTCCACCGACGACCCCCGGGCCGAGCTGTGGGAACCGGAGCCGCTGAGCGTGCCGGAGTGGGAGGCGGACGCGGCCCCCGAGGTGCCGCAGAAGGGGTTCTACGCGCCCCCGCCGCCCGGCGCGGACGCGCGGCCCTTCCTGATGCCCGGCAACCCCGGCGAGCTCGCCGGCGCCACCCAGAGCAACCCCGAGGACACCCGATGACCGGCCCGACCGCGACCGCCCCCACCGTGCCCGGTGCGCCGCACGACGACACCCGGCCGCACGTCGGGCACGCGGTGGCCTCGGAGTGGACCAAGCTGACCTCGGTGCGCTCGACGATCTGGACCCTCGGGTCGCTGGTCGTGATCGTCGTCGGCATCGGGTTGCTCTTCGTGTCCCAGACCGCGGACCAGGACTACGTCGCGATGCCGTTCACCACCCCGGCGCTGTTCGGCCTGCTGGTCGGCCAGCTCGCGGTGATCGTGCTGGGCGTCCTGACCATCACCTCCGAGCACGGCACCGGCCTGGTCCGCACCACCTTCACCGCCGCCCCCGACCGGCACCGGGTGCTCACCGCGAAGTACCTCGTCTTCAGCGCCACGGCCCTGGCGGCGACGGTCGGCTCGGTCTTCGTGGTGGCCGCCGCCGCGATGGCCGTGCACAACGGACCCGCCGCCGGACCGCACACCTTCGGGGAGTGGAGCGGCGCGCTCGTCGGCTGCCTCTACGTCACGCTGCTCGGGGTGCTCGCCCTCGCGATCGGGGCGCTGGTCCGGCACTCCGCCGGGGCGATCACCCTGATGCTCGGCCTGGTCACGCTGCCGCCGGTGATCGGCGGGATGCTCAGCTACTGGGAGGCCTCGGCCCGGATCGGGGAGATCGTCCTCCAGTACAACGTGCCGGTGGCGATGATGCAGTTGTTCGGCATGCCGACGGGCAACGACACGAGGGTGCCCGGCGACCTGCCCCAGATGCTGCTGCTCCTGCTGGTGACCGGCGCCGCGGTGACGGCCTCGTACGTGATCGTCGACCGCCGGGACGTCTGACGCGTCCGACCGGCCCGCCTCAGTGCCGGGGCGCGTTCCGGGACCGCTGCACCCGCGAGGTGCGGCGGTCCTTCGCGTTCCAGCAGGCTTTGTGCCAGTGCCGCCGGTCGTCCACGCCGCCGTACTCGGGCCAGGCCACCAGGTGCGGGGTGCCGGAGGGGATCTCCTGGTCGCAGCCGGGGCAGCGGTAGCGCTTGCCGGCCGCGCTCGCGCCGGCGACGTGCCGGACCTTCCACTCCTCGCCCTGGTACTCCTCGGTCTGCTCCAGACCGAACCGGTCCAGGCCCCCCGAGCCCGACCCGGAGCCCCGGTCCGAGCGGTCGGACGGATTCCCCCCACCCCTGGGGCGGTTGTGGCGCGGCGACACGTATACCTCACGGATGGGCGGACGGCAGTGACTTTCTCCCAGACTACGCGCAGCGAGCTCGGGTACCCGCAGGGTGTCCGAAGGAGGGTGACCGAACGGCCCGTGGCGCGTGGGGCGGCATGACAATCCCAATAACTTTCCTGTCAGGCCGTGCCTTTGGCACTTGTCAGACGTTGTTGCCATCAGACGTTGATGCCATGAAACGGCACCGAGCCGGTCCACCTGGGGGAGGCCGCGCCGGCCGCGAGGAGGCTAAGGGCGATGCGCGTAGGAGCGTTTGTACTGGCGGCCCAGTTCCCGGGCCAGGGGCAGGGGGAGGCACTGCACCGGGCGGTGCGGACCGCCGAGGTGGCCGAGGAGGCCGGGCTGGACTCGGTCTGGTTGGCCGAGCACCACTTCGTGCCGTACGGGGTCTGCCCGTCGGCGGTGACCCTCGCGGCCCTGCTGCTCGGGCGGACCCGGCGGCTGCGGGTGGGCACGGCCGTGAGCGTGCTGCCGAGCACGCACCCGGTGGCCCTCGGGGAGCAGGCGGCGCTGCTCCACGTCACCTCGGGAGGCCGGTTCACCCTCGGGGTGGGCCGCGGTGGCCCCTGGGTGGACCTGGAGGTGTTCGGGGGCGGTCTGGACGCGTACGAGAAGGGTTTCCCGGACGATCTGGACCTGTTGCGGCGGTGGCTGTCCGAGCCGCGCGTGGGGGCGGCCGGCGAGCGGTACGCCTTCCGCGAGGTGGCCGTCGTACCGCGTCCGTCGGAGGCGCTGGACGGCGACGGGAAGGGGCCTGAAGTGATCGTCGCGTGCACCTCCCCCACGTCGGTGCGGCTGGCCGCGGAGCGGGGTCTGCCGATGTTGCTGGGCATGCACTGCGGGGACGAGGACAAGGCGGAGATGGTCGCGCTGTGGCGGCGCACCGCGCGGGCCGCCGGTCACGACCCCGAGGCGGGGCACGTGTCGGCGGGGGTGTGCCAGCTGGCGGACCGGACGGCGGACGCCCGGGAGACGCTGGTGAAGGCGATGCCGGGCTGGTTCCGGCAGGGGCTGGACGCGCACGTGACGGTGGACGGCAGGCAGCGCGCGATGCGCGATCCGGTCGCCTACACGGAACTGCTGTGCGACCTGCATCCGGTCGGTACGCCGGAACTGGCGGCGGACCGGCTGGCGGCGACCGCGGAACGCACGGGCATCACCCGGTTCGCCCTGCTCACGGAGGGCTCCGGCGATCTCGCCGCGACGGAGGAGAACGTACGGCGCCTGGGCGCCGAGGTCCTGCCCCGCCTCGGCTGAGATCCGGCTCCCGTGAGATCGACCCCCGGGCCGACGGTGGCCGGGGAGTCGGGGCCCCGGGGCTGCCGCTCCGGTGTCAGTCGCACCTCTCGCGACTCGGAGCGGCAGCGGAGTACCGGTGGCGACAGGACCTGGCGCCGCGGCCCCGGCAAGATCCGAAAGAGACGGCCTAGCAGTCCCGCAGTTCCGGCGACTGGTTGAGCAACTGGCCCCGGATCGAGGTGAAACGGGCGTGCCTGTCATCCGACGAGGTGTCCAGCGGGAACACGGCGACACGGTGGCAGTTCTGGAATGCCAGACGCACTCCGAAGTGCCGCTGGAGCGCACCACGTATCGCGTCACTCGCGAGGGCGCGCAGCAGCTGACCACGCGCCTGCTCGTCCGGCGGCGGCGTCTGGTTGTCGGCGAACTCTCCGCCCTCAACCTCCAGCTGAGCCACCAGCGAGCTGATCATCTCCCATGCGTAAGGCAGGGAGGTCCGGACGCAGTCGACGAAGGCGGCTTCGTCGACCTCGCCTCGCTCGGCCTGTTCGAGTAGGGCCGGTGAGACGTCGAGCGACATGGGTTCTCCTCTCGTGACCCCGGCGTTTGGGTTGCCGGAGTCTTACGGGCAGGGAAGGAGAGTCGCGACGCAGTGTGCACGCTCGACGACCTCCCGCTATCCACGGTAGGCGCCCACCGGGCACGGCACCAGGAGAATGCGCATACAACGCGCCATCCGCGAACGGGGCTTTCACGGGCGAATCGCGCGGAGGCCCATCGGTCGAGTAGCGTTGCCGACCATGCGTCTCGTCATTGCCCGCTGCTCCGTCGACTACGCGGGCCGGCTCACCGCCCATCTGCCCTCGGCACCCCGTCTGATCCTCGTGAAGGCCGACGGCAGTGTCTCGATCCACGCGGACGACCGGGCGTACAAACCGCTCAACTGGATGTCGCCCCCGTGCACCCTCAAGGAGGGGAGCGGGGACGAGGCCGGTCTCTGGACCGTCATCAACAAGGCGGGCGAGAAGCTCATCATCACGATGGAAGAAGTCCTGCACGACTCCTCCCACGAGCTGGGCGTCGACCCGGGCCTGATCAAGGACGGCGTGGAAGCGCACCTCCAGGAGCTGCTGGCCGACCGCATCGACACCCTCGGCGAGGGCTACAGCCTGATCCGGCGCGAGTACATGACCGCGATCGGTCCGGTGGACATCCTGTGCCGCGACGCCGACGGCGCGACGGTGGCGGTGGAGATCAAGCGGCGCGGCGAGATCGACGGTGTCGAGCAGCTGACCCGCTACCTGGAGCTGCTGAACCGGGACCCGCACCTCGCCCCCGTCCGGGGCGTGTTCGCGGCCCAGGAGATCAAGCCCCAGGCCCGCGTCCTGGCGACGGACCGCGGCATGGACTGCGTGATCCTCGACTACAACGCCATGCGCGGCATCGAGGACGACAAGCTCCGCCTGTTCTAGGTCCTCTCGTCGCGGGCGGGGGGTCACGAGCGTGACCCGGGCCGCGGCGTCCCCCCCTCTCACGGCCCCGTCGGCGATCGCCGGCGGGGCCGTTGCCGTTCTCCGGCCCCGGCGAGATCCGGAAGAGACGGCCTAGCGGGACGTGGAGGCCTCGGGCGAGGTGTCGCCCTCCGTCGGGCCGGTGGGAACCGTCGGTCCCGTCGGCCCGGTCGACACCGGCGGTTCCGGGGTCACCGAGGACGTGGACGGCTTGGGGTCCGCGGAGGTCGGCGACTGGACCGGCGTCGAGGGCGGCGTCGAGGTGCGCGGCGTCGTCGGGGTCGAGGGCCGGCCGGACGGCGTGCGCGCGGGCGGTGTCTTGCCCGGGCCCGGGACGGTGCCCGGATCGGGGTCGGTCCCCGACGGCGTGGGGCGGCCCGGGTCCGTCGGATCGGCCGGGTCGGACGTCCCCGGCTCGGGTGCGGAAGGCTCCGCGGGAACGTTCCCGCCGCTGTCGGTCGCGGACGTCGTCGGGGTGGACGACACGGCGGGCCCCTGCGGCTCGTCGTCGCCCGACGGGACCATCGCCAGGGCCACCACCGTGCCCAGCACCGCCACCGTCACCGCGCCGGCCGCGGCCAGCAGCGCCGTGCGGCGTCGGGACGCCGGAGCGGGCGGGGGCGGCGGGGCGACCGGCGGCGCGGCGGGCTTCGCCGTCAGGGGGAACGCGTCGTCGAAGACGTCCGACAGGGCCGAGGAGGACTTCTGGTCCCCCTGCTGGATCACGGGAACGACCTGCGTGACGGCCTCCCTTGCGGGCGAGGGCGGGAGCCCGGGCCCCGTCGAGGTCACCGCGCCGACCGGGCGCGTCGGCGGCGACACGGGCGGGGTGGCGGCCGGCGGCGGGGAAAGGGTCGCGGGAAGGGACGCGGCCAGGGAGGTGGGCAGGGACACCGACGGGAAGGCCGTCGGCTGCGTGGAAGCCTTGGCAGTCACGGGCGCCGCGGGCGCCACGGGAGCCGCAGGCGTCACCGGGGTCGCGGGCGCCTCCAGCCGCAGCGGCGGCGACACCACGCCTCCCGCCGTCTCCCGGTCCGTGACCAGGGCCAGCGCCCGCCGCCCCGCGACCGTGCCCCGCTTGTCGGCGAGCGCGCCGCGCAGCCCGATCGAGGCCTCCAGCTCCGCCCGGGCCCGCTCCAGCCGGCCCTCGCACAGCGCGAGCACGCCGAGCTCGTGGTGGAAGTACGCCTGTTCCGCGACCTCCCCCGCCTTGCGCGCGGCCTCCGCGCCCGAGCGCAGCACCCGCTCCCACGCCTCCCAGTGCAGCGACGCCGCGAAGGCAGGGGCGGCCGTGCGGGCCAGCAGTACGGCCGCCACCACGTCGGCGCCGGCCAGGGCCGCCAAGACCGCGTCGGCCTCCGCCGCGACCCGCTCCGGGGTCACCGAGGCGTGGCCGGTCCACCAGACGTAGTGCCGGGCGGCCGTGCGGGCCTCCTCGGCAGCACTCTCCCCGTACCCGGCCTCCTCCAGCTGCCGGGCCACCCCGGGCGCCAGTCGGTAGCGCGGTCCGACCGGGGTGAGCAGCCCGCAGCCGAGGAGTTCCGCGACCGCCACGTCGGCGTGCGTGTCCCCCACCAGGGCCGGCAGGTGCGCGTGGTGGGGCATCTCCCCGCCGAGCGCGCACGCGATGCGCAGGGCGGCCCGCGCCGATTCGCTCACCCGGGAGGCGAGGAGTTCCGCCGGCGCGGCGGCCTCGGCCAGGGTGGGCAGCGGTACGTCGACGGGTTCGCGGGGGCGCTCCTCGAAGACGCCGGGCTCCTCCTCGTCGTCCGTCTCGTCGGTCCGGTTGAGTTCGTCGCGCTGTCGCAGCAGCGCGGCGGCCTGGACGAAGCGCAGGGGCAGCCCCTCGGAGGCGAACCGCAGGTCGCCCGCCCAGGCGCTCTCCTCCTCGGTCAGGGCGCGGCCGGTGAGTGCCTCCAGCAGCAGGACGCAGTCGGCCCGGCCGAGGCCGCCGAGGAAGACCTCCTCCAGGTGCGAGTCGTCGGAGGGGGACTTGGTGTCGGGGGTGGCGGCCAGCAGGTAGGCGCATTCGGGCGTGGCCCGCAGCAGCTCGTCGAGCGCGGGGCCGCCGAGTTCCAGGTCGTCGAGGAGGACGACCGCGCCTATCTCCTTCACCCGGGCGAGGAGTTCCGTGCGGTCGGGGCGTCGGTCGGAGCCCTCGTACACGGCCGCGTACAGCGCGTGGAGCAGTTCCGCGGGTTGCTGCTGCCCGTGCCCGGAGAGGCGTACGACCCCGTCGGGCGCGAGGCCCTCGCAGGCGAGGGCCACCGAGTCGAGCAGTGCGGAACGGCCCGATCCGGCGGGTCCGGTCAGGCGTACGGAGCGTCCGCGCCCCAGCAGCCGTACGAGTCGTTCCCGCTCCTCCTCGCGTTCCAGCAGGAGCCGGCCGGGGAGCGGGGTGCCGGGCAGCGCGGGCGGTCTCGCGGCGGCGTCCCGCTCGGCACGGGCGGCCGGACCGCGCTTGGCGGGGCGCTCCGTGCCGGTGCCCGGGCGCGGGGGTTCTATCTCGCTGCCGTCGACCGGGTTGACGGTGAGGGTGAAGTCCCCCGCGGTCAGGGTGACGACCCGGGCGACGGGCCCGCTGGCGGGGCCCGTCGACGTCGCCGGGGTGTCGTCGCCCGGTTCGGGCTGTCCCTGAGTTCGGTCCATGACCAAGTCCCCCGATCGCGTCGCGCGTACCGCCGCTGCCGCCGTCGTACCGCCCGGCCTTCGCTCGCACACGCCGCAGTCGCTACTGGTCCGGTTTCCGCCCGAACCCTAGACCGTGGCCGGCCCCGCCGGAACCGCCGGGGTGCCTTCACCACCGGACCGTTACGTTTCTGCGGAATCCGACGCACCCGGTCGTCACACCCGCGGCAGGGACTCCGCTTCCAGTCCGCCCTCGATGGCGAGGATCCGGTGCAGCCGGGTCGCCACCAGCAGCCGCTGCATCTGCGCGGGCACCCCGCGCAGCACCAGGCGGCGTCCGCTCCGGCCGGCCCTCCGGTGGGCGCCCATGATCACGCCGAGGCCGGTCGCGTCCCAGGAGTCGAGTGCCGTGAGGTCCAGCACGAGGTCGCCGTGGCCGTCGTCGAGGGCGGAGTGCAGGGCCGTACGAGCGTCCGCCGCGCTGCGCACGTCGAGGCGACCCCCGACCGCGAGTTCGGCGTGGTCGCCCCTGATGTGCATATGCGCTCCCGGCAGTCCTGCGTTCGTCTGGTCCGACTGGTCCGTGGTCGGCAACTCTCACTGCAACTGACTGCCTCAGGAGCAGGGAAGTTGCCGACCGTGAGCGAACCGATACCTAATTCACCCTGTCGGGCGATGGCATTCGAACGATCGTGCTCAGTGCTTGTAGAAACCCTGGCCGCTCTTGCGGCCGATGTCGCCCGCGTCCACCATGCGGCGCATCAGCTCCGGCGGCGCGAACTTCTCGTCCTGCGACTCGGTGTAGATGTTGCTCGTGGCGTGCAGCAGGATGTCGACGCCCGTGAGGTCGGCGGTGGCGAGCGGGCCCATCGCGTGACCGAAGCCCAGCTTGCAGGCGATGTCGATGTCCTCGGCGGAGGCGACGCCCGACTCGTACAGCTTGGCGGCCTCGACGACGAGCGCGGAGATCAGACGGGTCGTCACGAAGCCGGCGACGTCGCGGTTGACGACGATGCAGGTCTTGCCGACCGACTCGGCGAACGCCCGGGTGGTGGCGAGGGTTTCGTCGCTCGTCTTGTAGCCGCGGACGAGTTCGCACAACTGCATCATCGGGACGGGCGAGAAGAAGTGCGCGCCGACGACCCGCTCCGGACGCTCCGTCACGGCCGCGATCTTGGTGATCGGGATGGCGGAGGTGTTGGAGGCGAGGATCGCGTCGTCCCGGACGAGCTTGTCGAGCGCGCGGAAGATCTCGTGCTTGACCTCGAGCTTCTCGAAGACGGCCTCGACGACGATGTCGGCGTCGGCGACCGCGTCGAGGTCGGTGGAGGTGGTGATCCGCGCCAGCGCCGCCTCGGCGTCCTCGGCCGTCAGCTTGCCCTTGGCGACGAAGCGGTCGTAGGAGGCCTTGATCCCGTCCGTGCCGCGGGTCAGCGCGGCGTCGGTGACATCACGCAGTACGACGTCCCAGCCCGCCTGAGCGGAGACCTGAGCGATACCGGATCCCATGAGTCCGGCACCGATGACGGCGAGCTTCCCAGCCACTGCACACCCCTCGTTCTCGAATACGGCCCAGTCCCATGGCCTCTCCGGCGGAGACTAGCGCCCGTGAGGGGTCGTGTGACCGCGAAGTAACACGCGTCACGTCTCATCTGACGGACATCACACCGGGACGGCTCAGCCCGCGGCCGCCGCCCCCAACCGGTCCTCGATCGGCCGGAGTCGCCCGATCCGGCGCTCCGCCGCACCGGGCCCGAGGGGCCGCCCGGGCCGGCGCGGGAGCGTCAAGACGGCAGCCCACCGGGCCTGTTCGGCCCCGCGTCGGACGGCGTCCGGGTCGGGCATGCCGTCCCCTCTTCCCGTACCGCCATCTCTGCGCCGTTGCGTACCCTTTCGGGCCGATCTGCGGCCCCCACCGGTGGAGGGGTGCCGAGTGCGCGAGGGCCGCCGCACGCGGGTTTCGGGGCCGCTCACTAGGCTGGACACATGGTGAACCTCACGCGCATCTACACCCGCACCGGCGACCAGGGCACGACCGCCCTCGGCGACATGAGCCGTACGCGGAAGACCGACCTGCGGATCTCCGCGTACGCCGACGTCAACGAGGCGAACGCGGCCATCGGCACGGCGATCGCCCTCGGCGGGCTGTCCGAGGACCTGGTGAAGGTCCTGGTCCGGGTGCAGAACGACATGTTCGACGTCGGCGCGGACCTGTGCACCCCCGTCGTCGAGAACCCCGAGTACCCGCCGCTGCGCGTCGAGCAGTTCTACGTGGACAAGCTGGAGGCGGACTGCGACACCTTCAACGGGGAGCTGGAGAAGCTGCGCAGCTTCATCCTGCCCGGCGGCACCCCCGGCGCGGCCCTGCTGCACCAGGCCTGCACCGTCGTGCGGCGCGCCGAGCGGTCGACCTGGGCGGCGCTGGAGGAGCACGCGGAGGCGATGAACCCGCTGACGGCCACCTACCTGAACCGTCTCTCCGACCTCCTGTTCATCCTGGCCCGGACGGCCAACAAGGAGGTCGGGGACGTGCTGTGGGTGCCGGGCGGCGAGCGCTGACGGCGTGCGGGAGGCCCTAACGCTTGAGGAGGCCGGCGGGGTCTTCCGCATCACGGTCGGTCGTGCCCGCCGGGGCCTTCCGCGGCCAGATCGAGTGGGTGGCCGCGACCAGGGCCTGGATGCCGACGATGCGCAGAACGATGAACTGCCACTGCCGGATCCCGTCGACGTCCACTCCGGCGCCCACGTACCGGATCGCGGCCTCCAGCAGTCCCAGCGAGACGGCCGCGGCGACGAGGGTCCGCAGCCACAGCTTCCACTCGTGGACGGCCCGCGCCCTGCCGTACTTGGTGCCCGGCGGCTTCGGGCCCCCCGCCCAGCGGTGGGCGGCGTGCCCGTCGAGCCACTTCACCGTGTAGTGGCCGTAGCCCACGGTGTAGCCGATGTAGAGGGCGGCCAGGCCGTGCGTCCAGCCCGGTCGGCCGCCGTTCTTCAGGTCCAGCGTGGTGAACACGAACAGGACCAGCTCCAGCAGCGGCTCACACAGGAGCACCGCCGCGCCCAGCCTCGGCATCCGGGCGAGGTAGCGCAGAGCGAGCCCTGCCGCCAGCAGCACCCAGAAGCCGACCTCGCAGGCGATGATCAGCGCGACGAGCACGGTACTCACTCTCCCTCTCGGCCTCTCGACGCGAACGGGTCGGCCGTTCCCGGTCCATCCCAGAGTCCCGTCCGGTCCGGTCCGGCACGTCGTCTGTGATGACGAGAGTCGACTGCACCCTTCGATGTAGTGGCTCCTCCGCCCAGCCGGCGAGGCCCGGGAGCGCTTCACCGTGTTGGATGGACGCGTGCCCTCGAAGACCCGTGTGTCCGCCTTCCGCCCCCACCGCGACGACGTGCTGCTGTGCGTCGTCAGCGTGCTCGCCGGGGTGTTCCTGTGGTCGCTCGGGGTACACAGCTCCCCGAACCGGAACCTGCTCCCCGACTGGGCCGCCCTGGTCCCGCTGGTCGTCCTCGGCGCGATGGAGCTGCTGCGCCGCACCGCACCGCGCGTGACCCTGCCCGTGGGCACCGTCGGGATCATCGCGGACCAGTTCACCGTCGGGAACATGGCCACGGTCCTGATCTTCACCGACCTGATGTACGCCGCCGTCGTGTACGGCAAGCCCTCCATGGCCCGACGGCTCCCGGTCTCCACCGGACTGATCACCATCGCCGTCACGATCGCCTCGGTGGCCTGGCTGCGCACCCCGCAGGCCCTGCTGATCGGCGTGATCACCGGCATCGTCAGCTTCGGGCCGGCCCTGACCGGCGCCACCCTGCGCAACCACCGCGAGGCGGCGGAGGCCGCCCGGCTGCGCGCCGAGCAGACCGCGCTGCTGGCCGAGATGGACCGTTCGCAGGCCGTGGTCGCCGAACGGGCCCGGATGGCGCGGGAGTTGCACGACATGGTGGCCAATCACCTGTCGGCCATCGCCATCCACTCCACCGCCGCGCTGTCCATCGACTCCCCCGCGACCAGTCGGGACGCCCTGGGCGTGATCCGCGAGAACAGCGTGCAGGGGTTGGCCGAGATGCGCCGGTTGATCGGGCTGCTGCGGGACGCGGGGGCGGAGCAGGAGCCGGTGGCGGTGCCCTCCCTCGATGGACTGGACGTACTCGTCAACAAGGCCCGCGTGAACGGGGCCGGCAGCGGTCTGGACTTCGTACTGGAGGACACCCGTGCCGATGGGGAGCCGCTGCCCGCGCCGGTGGAGCTGGCGGCGTACCGCATCGTCCAGGAGTCGCTGACGAACGCCCTCAAGCACGCGGTCGCGGGGACGGTCCGGGTGCGCCTGACGTCCGCGGACGGGTTGCTGACCGTACGGGTGGACTCGCCGTACGGGGAGCGGCCCGGGCCGCGTGCCCCGGGTTCCGGCGCGGGGCTGGTCGGCATGCGCGAGCGGACGGAGTTGCTCGGTGGCGCGTTCCGCGCGGGGCGGGCCGGCACGGTGTGGCAGGTGCGGGCGTCCCTGCCCGCGGAGGAGAAGGCGGTGACCGGGTGACCATCCGGGTCGTGGTGGCGGAGGACCAGAGCGCGGTGCGCGCGGGTCTGGTGATGATCCTGCGCAGTGCGGGCGACATGGAGGTGGTGGGCGAGGCGGCGGACGGGGAGGAGGCGGTCCGTCTGGCCCGTGGGCTTCGGCCGGATCTGGTCCTCATGGACGTGCAGATGCCCCGGCTCGACGGGGTCTCGGCCACCCGGCAGGTGGTCGCGGAGGGGCTGGCCGACGTGCTGGTGCTGACGACCTTCGATCTCGACGAGTACGTCTTCGGAGCGCTGCGCGCGGGCGCCTCGGGCTTCCTGCTGAAGGACGCGGAGGCGGCGGAGCTGATCGAGGCGGTCCGCACCGTCGCCCGCGGCGAGGGGTTGATCGCGCCCGCGGTGACCCGCCGGTTGATCGCCGAGTTCGCGACGCCGCGGCCGGTGCGGGCGGCCGTGCCGCCGGAGCGGGTCGCGGCGGTGGCCTCGCTGACCCGGCGCGAGCGGGAGGTGTGGGGGTGCCTGGGCGAGGGCCTGTCGAACGCGGAGGTGGCCGGCCGGCTGGACATGGCGGAGGCGACGGTGAAGACGCACGTCAGCAGGTTGCTGGGGAAGCTGGAGCTGCGCAGTCGGGTCCAAGCGGCGGTACTGGCACAGGAGTTGGACATCTAGAAGCACGCTCGAAGGGAGGTCTGGACCTCTTGACGGTTGGTCCAGACCTTTCTAATCTCACCGCAACACTGTGGTGAGCGTGTCATGACAAGAACCTTGACGAGACGTGCTCACGGGCGGCGCAGGTCCCACCCCCATGTCGGAGTCGGCCCCACGACTTCGACGGACCTACGGAGGAGCACCCTTGAGCACAGCACCCCCACGACGCGTACGACTGCTCAGAAGGCTGGCCGCGACCGCGGTCGCCCTGGCCCTGCCCGTCGCCGGCCTCGTCGGCCTGGCCGGCACCGCACAGGCCGCCACCTCCGCCACCGCGACCTACGCCAAGGCCTCCGACTGGGGCTCCGGCTTCGAGGGCAAGTGGACGGTCAAGAACACCGGCACCACCGCCATCAACAGCTGGACCGTGGAGTGGGACTACCCGGCCGGCACCAAGGTCACCTCGGCCTGGGACGCCACCGTCACCAGCTCGGGCAACCACTGGACCGCCAAGAACGTCGGCTGGAACGGCGCCCTCTCCCCCGGCGCCAGCGTCACCTTCGGCTTCAACGGCACCGGCCCGGGCGCCCCCTCCGGCTGCAAGATCAACGGCGGCTCCTGCGACGGCGGCACCACCCCCACCGACAACCCGCCGTCCGCCCCCGGCACCCCCACCGCGACCGGGGTCACCGAGACCTCGCTCACCCTGAACTGGGCCGCGGCCACCGACGACAAGGGGATCAAGAACTACGACGTCTACCGCGGCGGCAGCAAGGTCGCCACGGTGACCGGCACCAGCTACGCCGACAGCGGCCTGACCAAGGGCACGACGTACGCCTACACGGTCACCGCCCGCGACACCGTCGACCAGACCGGCCCCTCCTCCGGCTCCCTCTCGGTGACCACCCCGGGCGGCGGCACGGGCCCCGGCCCCGACCCCGGTGACGGCACCAAGGTCAAGCTCGGCTACTTCACGAACTGGGGCGTCTACCAGCGCAACTACCACGTGAAGAACCTGGTCACCTCCGGCTCCGCCGCGAAGATCACGCACATCAACTACGCCTTCGGCAACGTCCAGGGCGGCAAGTGCACCATCGGCGACGCGTACGCCGACTACGACAAGGCCTACACCGCCGACCAGAGCGTCGACGGCGTCGCCGACACCTGGGACCAGCCGTTGCGCGGCAACTTCAACCAGTTGCGCAAGCTCAAGGCGAAGTACCCGAACATCAAGATCCTCTGGTCCTTCGGCGGCTGGACCTGGTCCGGCGGCTTCGGTCAGGCCGCCGCGAACCCGGCCGCCTTCGCCCAGTCCTGCCACGACCTGGTCGAGGACCCGCGGTGGGCCGACGTCTTCGACGGCATCGACCTCGACTGGGAGTACCCGAACGCCTGCGGCCTGACCTGCGACACCAGCGGCGCGGCCTCCCTGAAGAACCTGATGCAGGCCGTCCGCGGCAAGTTCGGCGCGAACAACCTGGTCACCGCCGCGATCTCCGCCGACGGCTCCAACGGCGGCAAGCTCGACGCGGCCGACTACGCGGGCGCCGCGCAGTACGTCGACTTCTACAACGTCATGACGTACGACTTCTTCGGCGCCTGGGCGGCGCAGGGCCCCACGGCCCCGCACTCCCCGCTCACCGCCTACTCCGGCATCCCGCAGGACGGCTTCAACTCCGAGGCCGCGATCACCAAGCTCAAGGGCAAGGGCATCGCCGGCTCCAAGCTCAACCTCGGCATCGGCTTCTACGGCCGCGGCTGGACCGGCGTCACCCAGGCCACCCCGGGCGGCACGGCCACCGGGCCCGCCCCCGGCACGTACGAGCCGGGCATCGAGGACTACAAGGTCCTCAAGGCGAGCTGCCCGTCCACCGGCACCATCGCCGGCACCGCCTACGCCAAGTGCGGAAGCAACTGGTGGAGCTACGACACCCCCGCCACCGTCGCCTCGAAGATGACCTGGACCAAGCAGCAGGGACTGCGCGGAGCCTTCTTCTGGGAGTTCAGCGGCGACACCACCAACGGTGAGCTCGCCAACGCGATCCACACCGGTCTGCAGTAGCCCCCACGCTCCGCACCGGTGAACCGACGAAGCCGGGGAGAAGGGTCCGTCCCCCTTCTCCCCGGCTTCTTCACGTGCCGGTACCGCTCAGGCCACGTTCACCCGCTGGCCGGGCGGCGCCGCCTCCAGCCAGGCCAGGAAACCGGTCAGCGCGTCGTCGCTCATCGCCAGCTCAAGGCGCGTCCCCCGGTGGGAACAGCCGAGCACGACGGCGTCGGACAGCAGTGCCAGCTCCTCCTCGCCCTCGGGCGCGCGACGGGCGAGCACCTCGATGGAGGAACGCTCCAGCAGCCGGCGCGGGCGCGGGGAGTAGCTGAAGACCCTGAACCATTCGATCCGGTCACCGCTGTAGCGGGCGACCCCGTACACCCATCCCTTGCCGGAGACGTCGGGCCCCTCGGCCACGCCGCCCCACCGCAGGCTGCAGTCGAAGGTCCCCCCGGACCGCTGGATCAGTCTCCGGCGCAGCCCGAAGACAAAGAGTCCGATCGCCAACAAGACCACGATCAGGCCGCTCACAAGCAGAGCGAGGAGCATCTTCACCGACCTCCTCGCTCATCGAATACCGCCATGCGAAAAACGGACGTACATCGCCTCAGCCGCGACCCGGTCTGGAAAATTCCAGAACGAACCGCGGCTGAGGTCGCACACTATTCGGTACGGGGCTCAGTGCCCCGTTACCGCGCGCAGTCGGACATCCGCGCGACGCTCGGCGGCCGCGTCGGCCTCCGACTTCGCGCGATCCAGTGCCCGCTCCGCCCGCTGGACGTCAATCTCGTCCGCGAGCTCGGCGATCTCGGCCAGCAGCGACAACTTGTTGTCCGCGAACGAGATGAATCCGCCGTGCACCGCGGCGACGACAGTGCCGCCCTCGCTGGTGCGGATGGTCACAGGGCCCGATTCCAGCACACCGAGAAGCGGCTGGTGACCGGGCATGACGCCGATGTCGCCGGACGTGGTGCGGGCGACAACAAGGGTGGCCTCGCCGGACCAGACATTGCGGTCCGCCGCGACCAGCTCGACGTGCAGCTCAGCAGCCAAGGTGGCTCCTCGGGTCACCACCCGGCGGGTCGGCCGGGTGTTGGGTCAAATTCTAATGGGCGTGGGGAGAGGGACGGGACACACCCGCCCCTCTCCGTCAATCAGCTCTGCTCACGAGGAGCGGGGCTTCAGGAGACGCCCAGCTCCTTGGCGTTGGCCTTCAGGTCCTCGATGCCACCGCACAGGAAGAACGCCTGCTCGGGGAAGTGGTCGTAGTCGCCGTCGCAGATCGCGTTGAACGCCACGATCGACTCCTCCAGCGGAACGTCCGAACCGTCCACGCCGGTGAACTGCTTCGCCACGTGGGTGTTCTGCGACAGGAAGCGCTCGACGCGACGGGCACGGTGGACAACGAGCTTGTCCTCCTCGCCCAGCTCGTCGATACCGAGGATCGCGATGATGTCCTGGAGGTCCTTGTACTTCTGGAGGATCCCCTTGACGCGCATCGCCGTGGCGTAGTGGTCCGCCGCGATGTACCGCGGGTCGAGGATGCGGGACGTCGAGTCCAGCGGGTCCACGGCCGGGTAGATGCCCTTCTCGGAGATCGGACGGGAAAGAACCGTCGTCGCGTCGAGGTGGGCGAAGGTGGTCGCCGGCGCCGGGTCGGTCAGGTCGTCCGCGGGGACGTAGATCGCCTGCATCGAGGTGATCGAGTGACCACGGGTCGAGGTGATGCGCTCCTGGAGGAGACCCATCTCGTCGGCCAGGTTCGGCTGGTAACCCACCGCGGAGGGCATGCGGCCGAGCAGGGTCGACACCTCGGAACCCGCCTGGGTGTACCGGAAGATGTTGTCGATGAAGAACAGCACGTCCTGCTTCTGCACATCGCGGAAGTACTCCGCCATGGTCAGACCGGCCAGGGCGACGCGCAGACGGGTGCCCGGGGGCTCGTCCATCTGACCGAAGACAAGCGCCGTCTTGTCGATGACGCCCGAGTCGGCCATTTCCTCGATGAGGTCGTTGCCCTCACGGGTACGCTCACCGACGCCCGCGAAGACCGACACACCGTCGTGGTTGTTGGCGACGCGGTAGATCATTTCCTGGATCAGAACGGTCTTGCCGACACCGGCGCCACCGAACAGACCGATCTTTCCACCCTTGACGTACGGGGTGAGAAGGTCGATGACCTTGACGCCGGTCTCGAACATCTCGGTCTTCGACTCGAGCTCGTCGAAGCGGGGCGCCTTGCGGTGGATGGGCCAACGCTCGGTGACGTTGGCGTTCTCCTCCGGGTAGTTCAGCACCTCACCGAGGGTGTTGAACACCTTGCCCTTGGTGAAGTCACCGACGGGGACGGTGATGCCCTCGCCCGTGTCGGTCACCGGGGCCTGGCGGACCAGACCGTCGGTGGGCTGCATGGAGATGGTGCGGACCAGGCCGTCACCCAGGTGCTGGGCGACTTCCAGGGTCAGCGTCTTGAGCGCGCCCTCCTCGGCCGGGTCTGCGACCTGGACCTTCAGCGCGTTGTAGATCTCGGGCATGGCGTCGACGGGGAACTCCACGTCGACGACCGGGCCGATGACCCGGGCGACGCGGCCCGTGGCGGCGGCCGTCTCAACAGTGGTCGTCATTACTTGTCACTCCCCGCGGTCGCGTCAGCCATGGCGCTCGCGCCACCGACGATCTCGCTGATTTCCTGGGTGATTTCGGCCTGGCGGGCCGCGTTGGCAAGCCGGGAGAGGCTCTTGATGAGGTCTCCGGCGTTGTCGGTCGCCGACTTCATCGCGCGGCGGCGGGCGGCGTGCTCGGAAGCGGCCGACTGCAGCAGTGCGTTGTAGATGCGGCTCTCGACGTAGCGCGGCAGCAGGGCGTCGAGGACGTCCTCCGCCGACGGCTCGAAGTCGAACAGCGGAAGGATCTCGCCCTTCGCGCCGGACTCTTCTTCGGCCTTGTCGAGGCTGAGCGGCAGCATCCGGCCGTCGACCGCGTTCTGCGTCATCATCGACACGAATTCCGTGTAGACGATGTGCAGCTCGTCGACGCCGCCCTCGGCCGTTTCCTTCTGGATGGCCTCGATCAGCGGCTCCGCGACGCGCTTGGCGTCGGCGTAGGCCGGGCTGTCGGTGAAGCCGGTCCACGACTCCGCGACCTTGCGCTCGCGGAAGCCGAAGTAGGCCAGACCCTTACGGCCGACGATGAACGTGTCGACCTCCTTGCCCTCGCCGCGCAGCCGCTCGCTGAGCCGCTCCGCCTGCTTGATGGCATTCGAGGAGTAGCCGCCGGCCAGGCCGCGGTCGCTCGTGATGAGCAGGACCGCGGCGCGTGCCGGCGCCTCGACCTCGGTGGTCAGGGCGTGCTTGGTGTTCGAGCCGGTCGCCACCGCGGTCACCGCACGGGTGAGCTCGGTCGCGTACGGCATCGATGCCGCCACCTTGCGCTGCGCCTTGACGATGCGCGAGGCGGCGATCATCTCCATCGCCTTGGTGATCTTCTTGGTCGCCGTGACGGCACGGATGCGACGCTTGTAGACCCGGAGCTGCGCTCCCATGAGTCAGGTCCCTTCCGTCGTCACTTGGAGACGTTGACGGCCGGCGCGTCCTCGCCCAGAAGCTTGCCGTCCGAGGTCTCGAACTGCTGCTTGAAGGCGGCGATGGCGTCGGCGATCGACGTCAGGGTGTCGTCCGACATCTTGCCGCCCTCGGCGATGGAGGTGAGGAGGTCCTTGCGCTCGCGGCGCAGGTGCTCCAGCAGCTCCGACTCGAAGCGACGGATGTCGTTGACCGGGACCTCGTCCATCTTGCCGGTGGTACCGGCCCAGACGGAGACGACCTGCTCCTCGACGGGCATCGGCTGGTACTGGCCCTGCTTCAGCAGCTCGACCAGACGCTTGCCGCGCTCCAGCGAAGACTTCGAAGCGGCGTCCAGGTCGGAACCGAAGGCGGCGAACGCCTCCAGCTCGCGGTACTGGGCGAGGTCCAGGCGCAGACGGCCGGAAACCTGCTTCATCGCCTTGTGCTGGGCGGAGCCACCGACGCGGGAGACCGAGATACCGACGTTCAGCGCCGGGCGCTGGCCCGCGTTGAACAGGTCGGACTCCAGGAAGCACTGGCCGTCGGTGATGGAGATGACGTTGGTCGGGATGAACGCCGACACGTCGTTCGCCTTGGTCTCGACGATCGGCAGACCGGTCATCGAACCGGCACCCATGTCGTCGGAGAGCTTCGCGCAACGCTCCAGCAGACGGGAGTGCAAGTAGAAGACGTCACCCGGGTAGGCCTCGCGGCCCGGCGGGCGACGCAGCAGCAGCGACACGGCGCGGTAGGCGTCGGCCTGCTTCGACAGGTCGTCGAAGATGATCAGGACGTGCTTGCCGGCGTACATCCAGTGCTGGCCGATGGCGGAACCGGTGTACGGCGCCAGGTACTTGAAGCCGGCCGGGTCGGACGCCGGGGCGGCGACGATCGTCGTGTACTCCAGCGCGCCGGCGTCTTCCAGGGCGCCGCGAACGGACGCGATGGTCGAGCCCTTCTGGCCGATGGCGACGTAGATGCAGCGAACCTGCTTGTTCACGTCGCCGGAGCGCCAGTTGTCGCGCTGGTTGATGATCGTGTCGACGGCCAGAGCGGTCTTGCCGGTCTGACGGTCGCCGATGATCAGCTGACGCTGGCCGCGGCCGATCGGCACCATCGCGTCGATGGCCTTGTAGCCGGTCTGCATGGGCTCGTGGACCGACTTGCGGACCATGACGCCCGGGGCCTGCAGCTCGAGGGCGCGGCGGCCTTCGGTCGCGATCTCGCCGAGACCGTCGATCGGGTTGCCGAGCGGGTCGACAACACGGCCGAGGTAACCCTCGCCGACACCTACGGAGAGAACCTCACCGGTGCGCTGCACCGGCTGGCCCTCCTCGATGCCGCTGAACTCGCCGAGGACGACCGCACCGATCTCGCGCTCCTCGAGGTTGAGGGCGAGACCGAGGGTGCCGTCCTCGAACTTCAGCAGCTCGTTCGCCATGGCGGAGGGCAGGCCCTCCACCTTCGCGATGCCGTCGCCGGCAACGCTGACCGTTCCGACCTCCTCGCGCGAGGCCGCGTCCGGCTGGTACGACTGGACAAAGTTCTCCAGTGCGTCCCGGATCTCCTCCGGCCGGATCGTGAGCTCCGCCATCTGGGTTCCCTGCTCTCCTTGTTGGGCCTGAAGCTTCTTAGGGGTCTGGGGGCGACCCCCAGGAATCTTCTGCAAGTTCTGCACGGCCCAACCGGGCCGCTAGGAATGCTTTGTTCTATTGGTGGCTGATCAGCCGGCCATGCGGCGGGTCGCCTCGGAGAGGCGGTCCGCGATGGTGCCGTCGATGACCTCGTCGCCGACCCGCACCACGATCCCGCCGAGGACCGTGGGGTCCACGTCGAGGTTGAGGTGCATCTGGCGGCCGTACAGCTTGGCCAGCACCGCGCCGAGACGCTGCTTCTGCGCGTCGCTGAGCGGAACCGCGGTGGTCACGATGGCGACCATGCGGTTGCGGCGCTCGGCGGCGAGCGTGGAAAGGGACTCCAGTCCCGCTTCCAGGCTACGTCCACGCGGGTGCGTGACGAGTCGGGTCACCAGTCGCTCGGTGACCGCGTTCGCCTTGCCGCCGAGCAGGCTGCGCAGCAGCTCGCTCTTGGCGGCGGCGGTGGCCGCCCGATCGGTCAGCGCTGAGCGCAGGCCGGTGTTCGAGGAGACGATCCGGCCGAACCGGAACAGCTCGTCCTCGACGTTGTCGAGCCCGTTCGTCTGCTGGGCCGCGGTGAGGTCGGCGGTGGCCGCCAGTGCCTCGAGCGAGTCCACCAGGTCGCGGGACTGCGACCAGCGGGAGCGCGCCATGCCGGACACCAGGTCGAGGGTCTCCCCGCCCACCTGGTCCGCCAGCAGGCGACCCACCAGCTCGGCCTTGGCCTCGCCGGGCTGCGCCGGGTCCGTGATGACCCGACGCAGCGAGACCTCACGGTCGAGCAGCGCGGTGACGGCAGCCAGCTCACCGGCGAGCTTCGTCGCGTCGACGGACGTGTTGTCCATCAGCGCGTCGAGACGCTCACGCGCGGAGGCCAGTGCCTCGCGGCTCGCTCCGTTCATCGGGCGGCCTCGGCCTTCTCCTCGAGCTCGCCGAGGAAACGGTCGATCGTGCGGCTCTGTCGGGCGTGGTCCTCAAGGGACTCGCCGACGAGCTTTCCGGCCAGGTCGGTGGCGAGCTTGCCCACGTCCTGACGCAGTGCCTGCGAGGCGGCCTTGCGGTCCGCCGCGATCTGGGCGTGGCCGGCAGCGATGATCTCCTCACGCTGCCGCTGGCCCTCTGCGCGCAGTTCTTCCTTGAGCGCAGTGCCCTGCTCCAGCGCTTCCTGGCGCAGGCGCGCGGCCTCGTGCCGGGCCTCGGCGAGCTGAGCCTTGTACTGCTCGAGCACGCTCTGGGCCTCGGTCTGGGCTGCCTCGGCCTTCTCGATGCCACCCTCGATGGCCTCGCGACGCTCTTCCAGAACCTTGTTGATGTTCGGGAGGAGCTTCTTCGCGAGGAAACCGAAGACGATGACAAAGGCGATCAGGCCGATGACAAGCTCGGGGATCGGCGGGATGAGGGGGTTTTCCGCCTCTTCGGCCGCGAGCTGAACCAGAGGGTTCACATCAGTGCCTTCCGTCTAAAGGGTCTGTTCGCTACCGGGATCAGGAGGTCGGGTAGACGAACGGCATGACCAGACCGATGAGGGCGAGCGCCTCACAGAAGGCGAAGCCGAGGATCTGGTTGGCGCGGATCAGGCCGGCGGCCTCGGGCTGGCGGGCCAGCGCCTGGGTGCCGTTACCGAAGATGATGCCGACGCCGACGCCGGGGCCGATGGCCGCGAGGCCGTAACCGATGGAGCCGAGGTTGCCCTTGATTTCGACGCCAGCAGCGAGGGTCTGGAGAGCGGACATGCCGGTTCTTCCTTCTCTTTCATGGACCGGTGGGGGTTGGCCACCGGACGACTGTTGGTTTGGGGGTGGGGCGGCCGGTCAGTGGTGCTCGGCGACGGCGCCCTGAATGAAGCTGCAGGCCAGCAGCACGAAGACGTAGGCCTGGACAGCCTGGATGAAGAGCTCGAACGCGGTCATCACGATGACCATCACGAACGACACACCCGCGTAGGCGATGCCGATTCCGTTCAGCAGGTACCAGCTGGCGATCGTGAAGAGCAGCAGCAGGGTGTGGCCGGCGAACATGTTCGCGAAGAGACGGACCGCGTGCGTGAACGGTCGGACGATCACGTTCGAGAAGAACTCGATCAGCATGACCAGCGGCAGGATTCCGCCGAGCGACTTGTCGTAGCCCGTGAGGTTCTTCAGACCGCCGACGAAGCCGTGGCGCTTGAAGGTGACCGACATCCACATGACGTAGATGACGAGGGCGAGAGCCGCCGGGTACGCGATGACCGCGGTCACCGGGAACTGCGCGAGCGGGATGATCGACCAGAGGTTCAGCATCCAGACGAAGAAGAACGTCGCGACCATGAAGGGGACGTACTTCTCGCCTTCCTTCTTGCCGAGCGTCTCGTAGACGATCCCGCGGCGCACGAAGTCGTATCCGGCTTCGGCGACCATCTGGAGCTTTCCGGGAACCAGCTTCGGCTTGCGGAAGGCGGCCCAGAAGAATCCGACGATGATGATCGACCCGAGCAGGGCCAACAGCATCGTCTTGTTGAAGTAGACGGTGCCGTCGATGTCGCCGAAGATCGGCTCGAACAGGAACGAGTGCAGGCCAGGAGCCGGGAAGCCACAGCCGTCGAAGATGTGGCAATCGGTCTCGAAGGCGAGCACCTGCGTCGGGTCAGCACTCACCGCGGGCTCCTTCAGCGTGGCGCATAGGTACGGCAACCTCGTTGTGTCGGCGCGGCGCACAGCCGCGGTTCGGCACGGGACTGGTCTTACGGATGTGGGGGCGGCTTGCAGGCAGTGAGCCTCGCGTTGAAGCAGGCGTCAGCTCAGATGCCTGCGCCCGCGATGCCGCAGTTGGCACCGGACGATAGCAGCATCTCGAACGCGCACTTATTCCGCCCCTACCGTTCACGAAGAGGACCCCGTGTTTTCGGGCTTCTCACCCTTGTCACGCTTGGCGGACTCGGGCTCGACGTAAAGGATCTTGGCCTTCATGTGCGCGCGCGTCTGCGCGGCGATCCAAGCAAGGGTCGCCGCGACGATGGTGATCGCGAATGCCCTGGGATTGAACAGCGTCGTGTTCTTGAACACGGCGACGAAGACGAAGAGCAGCAGGATCTGGGTCGTGTAGAGCGCCAGACCCATCATCTGGAACAGATGCGGCAGCGATCGTGCCGTCCGCTGCAGGATGACAAAACCGATCCCCATGAACAGGATCACGACGATCGTGGCCATGACGGCCCCGAGAGCCCCCTTCCCGCCGGCGACGACGCCGCTGACGGCAGCGGCCACAAGGCCGACCACAGCGGTGGGTACCGCGGTATGCAAAAGGGATCGGGCGTCATCGGACAGCATGGCGCATGGCTCCGCGTGATGGTGGGGGTATACGGGACTCGTACGGGACGAGCGTAAGCCCGGTCCGAGTGAGAGCCTCGGGCCAATGGACCGTCGCACTACGGTCCTTCGGCTCTGTCGCCGGGTTTAGTGAACGGTATCACAAAGTATTTGATGAGAGCTTTACCCGGTGGGTGTGCTGACTGTCACACATGAGAGTGACCCTGCGCGTGTGTGCAGGACAGCCATGTGACTTGTCTGGTAAAGGGAGTTCATGTCGGACATGCCCATCTGGCGTCAGCGCGCGGAACCGGCCTTACGCCGGTCGGGGAGGCGCGAACGGGGGCCAATGGCAGTCGCGCCGTTGACGCCGGACACCCCGGCCGCGATCGGGCGGGCCGGCTCGGGCTCCGTGCCCGTCGCGTCCCGCGCGGCCGCCTCGGCCGCCGCCTCCGCCGCCCGCTCCGCGTGCCGGTACCGCGGCGGCACGAGACCCTCGGCCCACCTCGGCGCGCGCGGGGTGAACCGCGGCAGCAACAGGAGGACGAGACCCAGGGCGCTCAGCGCCGCGATGGCCAGCACGATCCACATCGAGGTGGAGTGCACGGAGTAGGCCACCGCCCCGAAGGCGATCAGGCCGGACCAGAAGTACATGATGAGCACCGCACGGCTGTGCGAGTGCCCCAGTTCCAGCAGCCGGTGGTGCAGGTGGCCGCGGTCGGCCGCGAACGGCGACTGGCCCTTCCAGGTGCGCCTGACGACGGCCAGCACCAGGTCGGCCATGGGGATCGCGATGATCGTCAGCGGCAGGACCAGCGGGATGAAGACGGGCAGCATCGCGTGGGTCGCGTTGCGCTCACCACCCGCGAACAGCGCCATGGTGTCGGGGTCCACCTGCCCGGTGATCGAGATCGCCGAGGCGGCCAGCACCAGGCCGATCAGCATCGAGCCGGAGTCGCCCATGAAGATGCGGGCCGGGTGCATGTTGTGCGGCAGGAAGCCGAGGCACATGCCCATCAGGATCGCGGCGAAGAGGGTGGCCGGGGCCGCCGCCTCGATGCCGTAGCCGAACCAGATCCGGTACGCGTAGAGGAAGAAGGCGCCGGTCGTGATGCAGACCATGCCGGCGGCGAGCCCGTCGAGGCCGTCGACGAAGTTCACGGCGTTGATGGTGAGCACGACGAGGGCGACGGTCAGCAGGTTGCCCTGCCACTGGGTGAGCGCGACGGTGCCGATGAAGGGGACCGGGATCCACAGGATCGTCAGACCCTGGATGACCATCACGCCCGCGGCGATCATCTGGGCGCCGAGCTTGATCAGGGCGTCGATCTCGAACTTGTCGTCGAGGACGCCCACCAGCCAGATCAGCGCCGCCCCGGAGAGCAGTGCCCGCGGTTCGTTCGAGGCGGTGAACACCGCGTTCAGGTTCTGCAGGTGGTCGGCGACCAGGAGGCCGGCGCACAGACCGCCGAACATCGCGATGCCGCCGAGCCTCGGCGTCGGTTCGCGGTGCACGTCACGCGCGCGCACCTCCGGCATGGCCCCGGCCGCGATCGCGAACTTCCGCACGGGCCCGGTCAGCAGGTAGGTCACCGCGACCGTGACGCACAGCGTCAGCAGATATTCACGCACGGGCTGCCCCAGATGTATCGCCGGCCATCTCAGCCCCACACATTAGCTGCGATGTACCCCACTCCGAGGACGCGCGGGGAGGCTACCGCGGTTGCGGTACGCCCGGCTTGTCCCTGTCAGTACCCATACGGTGGAAATTCGCGCGTCAGTTCTTCGACCTCCGTACGGGTTTTCGCGGCTTC
Source organism: Streptomyces sp. H27-H5 (assembly GCF_026627505.1). Classification (GTDB taxonomy): domain Bacteria; phylum Actinomycetota; class Actinomycetes; order Streptomycetales; family Streptomycetaceae; genus Streptomyces. The sequence goes on from NZ_JAPNLK010000018.1 coordinate 90,942, forward strand.
CCCGTGGAGGGCGCTCGTAAACAGCGCTCCGATCCGCCGCATCTCGGCCCCGCCCATGCCCTGCGTGGTCACGGCCGCCGTGCCGAGGCGGAGCCCGCGCTGGTCCCCGTACGGGAGGGCGCAGGTGTCCAGCACGATCCCGGCGGCGGCCAGCCGGCCGCGCGCGGTCGGGCCGTCCAGCCCGAGGGGGGCCGGGTCGACGCTGATCAGGTGGGTGTCGGTGCCGCCGGTCGTCACGAGGAAGCCGCCGGCCTCCAGCTCCTCGGCGAGGGCCCGGGCGTTGGCGACCACCCGATGGGCGTACGTGGTGAACGCGGGCCCGGCGGCCTCCCCGAAGGCCACGGCCTTGGCGGCGATGGTGTGCATCTGGGCGCCGCCCTGGGTGAAGGGGAACACCGCCCGGTCGACCCGTTCCGCGAACTCGGCGCCGCACAGGATCATCCCGCCGCGGGGTCCGCGCAGCACCTTGTGCGTGGTCGCGCAGATCACGTCCGCGTACGGGACGGGGCTGGGGGCCGCCCCGCCGGCGACCAGGCCGATCGGGTGCGCGGCGTCCGCGATCAGGAAGGCGCCGACCTCGTCGGCGATCTGGCGGAAGACCGCGTACTCGGGGTGGCGGGGGTAGCAGATCGAGCCACAGACGATGGCCTTGGGACGGTGCCGGCGGGCGAGTTCGTGGACCTGTTCGTAGTCGATGTGGCCCGTCTCGGCGTCCACCCCGTAGCCGATGAACTCGAACCACTGGCCGGAGAAGTTCGCAGGTGAGCCGTGTGTGAGGTGCCCGCCGTACGGGAGTCCCATCGCCAGGACCGTGTCGCCGGGGCGCAGCAGCGCGGCGTACGCGGCGAGCACCGCGGAGGAACCGGAGTGCGGCTGCACATTGGCGTGATCCACCCCGAACAGGGCGCGGGCCCGCTCGACGGCGATCCGCTCGGCCAGGTCGGCGTACTCGCACCCGCCGTGGTGGCGGGCGCCCGGGTAACCCTCGGCGTACTTGTTGGCGAGCGCCGATCCGAGGGCCGTGAGCACGGCGGGCGAGGTGAAGTTCTCGGCGGCGATCAGCTGGAGGGTGCCGGCCTGCCGTCGCGCCTCTCCGACGAGCACGTCGGCCATCTGCGGGTCCTGCTGCCGCAGCAGGTCCGTGGGCTGGGTGATGACGCTCATGGCGCGACTCCAGAGGCGTGTACCGGGTACCGCCCACTGTAGGTCCGCGGTGCCCGTCGCGCCTTGCGGCGCACGCGCGGGGGTGAGGCCTCAGCGCCCGGCGGTGACGCCCGTCAGGGCCGTGACCACGGGGTCCAGGGCCTGGTTGATCTCGTCGCCGATGGAGCGGAAGAAGGTGATGGGGGCGCCGTACGGGTCGTACACCTCGTCGGCGTCCGGCGAGGGGGCCAGCAGCCAGCCGCGCAGCGCGGCGGCGGCCCGTACCAGGGCGCGGGCCCGCTCCGCCATGCCGTCGTCCAGCGGCGGCAGGGTGGCCGGATCTATCGCCCGCACGAGCCGGGTGAACTCCTTCAGCGTGAAGGTCCGCAGTCCCGCCGAGTGGCCCATGGAGATGACCTGCGCCCGGTGGTCCCGGGTCGCGGTGAGCACCAGGTCGGCGCGTATGACGTGCTCGTCCAGCAGCTCGCGTCCGGTGAACCCGGAGGCGTCGGCCCCGAAGTCGGCGAGGACGGCGGCGGCGTTGGCCTCCATGGGCGCCCCCTCGTGGCCCCAGGTGCCGGCGCTCTCCACGATGAGGTCCCCGGTCACGGGGCCGCCGAGGCGGTGCGACAGGGCGTGCCGCGTCAGCCGCTCGGTGATCGGCGAGCGGCACACGTTGCCGGTGCTGACGTGGAGTATGCGGAAGGATCCGCCCCCGGCCACGGCCGGGAGGTGTCCTGCTATGCCACGCCCCTCAGGGCTCACGGGGCCACCTCGAGGTCGGGTACGACCTCCCGCAGCTGGTCCGCGGTCAGCGCGCCCTCGCGCAGCAGGACCGGGACCTTCCCGGTGACATCGACGATCGACGACGGCTGGATGCCGGGCGTCGGCCCGCCGTCCAGGTACACGGACACGGAGTCGCCCAGCATCTCGCGGGCCGCGTCACAGTCCTCCGGGGCCGGGTGCCCGGTCAGGTTCGCCGAGGACACGGCCATCGGGCCGACCTCGGTGAGCAGCTCGATCGCGACGGGGTGCAGGGGCATCCGCACGGCGACGGTGCCGCCGGTCTCCCCCAGGTCCCAGGCCAGCGACGGCTGGTGCTTGGCGACCAGCGTCAGCGCGCCCGGCCAGAAGGCGTCGACGAGTTCCCAGGCCTGCTCGGAGAAGTCCGTGACCAGGCCGTGCAGGGTGTTCGGCGAGCCGATGAGGACCGGGGTGGGCATGTTGCGGCCGCGCCCCTTGGCGGCGAGCAGGTCGCCGACGGCCTCGGCGCTGAAGGCGTCCGCACCGATCCCGTACAGGGTGTCGGTGGGCAGCACGACGAGCTCGCCGCGGCGCACGGCGGATGCGGCTTCGCGCAGGCCCGTCTTGCGGTCCGTCGCGTCGTTGCAGTCGTATCGCCGGGCCATCAGCGGGCCTCCTCAAGCAGCGGGGTGGTGACGGGAAGGGGCGCGCTCACGGCAGGGCCTTGCGGGCGGTGGCGAAGCGCGGGCGGTTGTTGAGGTCGGGGTGGTCGGCCGCGTCGGCCCAGCCCCGCTCCTCGGCGAAGATCCACGGGACCTGGCCGCCCTGGGTGTCGGCGTGCTCGATGACGACGATCCCGCCGGGTCGCAACAGCCGGTGGGCGGTGCGCTCGATGCCGCGGATGGTGTCGAGGCCGTCCTCGCCGGAGAACAGCGCCATCTCGGGGTCGTGGTCGCGGGCCTCGGGGGCGACGTACTCCCACTCGGTGAGCGGGATGTACGGCGGGTTCGAGATCACCAGGTCCACCTGGCCGTCCAGCTCGGGCAGCGCGCTCAGCGCGTCGCCCTGGTGGACGGTGACCCGGGAGCCCTCGGCGTTCTTGCGGGTCCACTGGAGGGCGTCCTCGGACAGCTCGACCGCGTGCACGCGCGAGCGCGGCACCTCCTGGGCCATGGCCAGGGCGATGGCCCCGGATCCGGCGCACAGGTCCACGATCAGCGGTTCGACGACGTCCATCGCCCGGACGGCCTGTATGGCCCAGTCGACGACCGACTCGGTCTCGGGCCGGGGCACGAAGACCCCGGGGCCGACCTGGAGCTCCAGGTACCGGAAGAAGGCACGGCCGGTGATGTGCTGGAGCGGCTCGCGGGCCTCGCGCCGGGCGATGGTCTCCCAGTACCGGGCGTCGAAGTCGGCGTCCTTGACGTGGTGCAGTTCCCCCCGTTTGACGTCGTGCACGAAGGCCGCGAGTTCCTCGGCGTCGAAGCGCGGTGAGGGCACGCCGGCGGCGGCCAGCCGCTGGGTGGCCTGGGCCACCTCGGCAAGCAGCAAGTTCACGCTGGTCCTCCGGGCTGCTGTCGTACGGGGGGTGGTGCGGGTCTGGATCAGTGGGCGGCCGCGAGCTTGGCCGCGGAGTCGGTGTCGACGCAGGCCTGGATGACCGGATCGAGGTCGCCGTCGAGCACCTGGTCCAAGTTGTACGCCTTGAAGCCGGTCCGGTGGTCCGAGATCCGGTTTTCCGGGTAGTTGTACGTGCGGATCTTCTCGGACCGGTCCACGCTGCGCACCTGGCTGCGGCGCACGTCGGAGGCCTCCTGCTCGGCGGCTTCCTGGGCCGCGGCGAGCAGCCGCGAGCGCAGGATGCGCATGGCCTGCTCCTTGTTCTGGAGCTGGCTCTTCTCGTTCTGGCAGGACGCGACGACACCGGTCGGGATGTGCGTGATGCGCACGGCCGAGTCGGTGGTGTTGACGGACTGGCCGCCGGGGCCCGAGGAGCGGTACACGTCGATGCGGAGGTCGTTCATGTTGACCTCGACCTCGACCTCCTCGGCTTCCGGGGTGACGAGCACGCCGGCGGCGGAGGTGTGGATGCGGCCCTGGGACTCGGTGGCCGGCACGCGCTGGACGCGGTGCACGCCGCCCTCGTACTTCAGGCGGGCCCAGACGCCCTGGCCGGGCTCGGTCGCGCCGTTGCCGCCCTTGGTGCGGACGGAGACCTGGACGTCCTTGTAGCCGCCGAGCTCGGACTCGGTGGCGTCGATGATCTCGGTCTTCCAGCCCACGCGCTCGGCGTAGCGCAGGTACATGCGCAGCAGGTCGCCCGCGAAGAGGGCGGACTCGTCGCCGCCCGCCCCGGCCTTGACCTCGAGGAGCACGTCCTTGTCGTCGCTGGGGTCGCGCGGAACGAGCAGCAGGCGGAGCTTCTCGGTGAGCTCTTCGCGCTGTGCGGTCAGTTCCTTGGCCTCGGCGGCGAAGTCGGGGTCGGTCGCCGCGAACTCCTTGGCCGTCTCGATGTCCTCGGCCGCCTGCTTCCACGCGCGGAAGGTGGCGATGATCGGCGTGAGCTCCGCGTAGCGCTTGTTCAGCTTGCGGGCGTTGGCCTGATCGGAGTGGACCGAAGGGTCGGCGAGCTTCTTTTCCAGATCGGCGTGCTCGCCGATCAGTTCCTCGACCGCCTCGAACATCGGGGGCTCCTGGAGATAAGTGAGAAATGGCTGCGGGACGAGAAAGGCGCCGGCCCGGCTGCCCCCGTGTGAAACGGTGCGCAGCCGGGATCCGGCGCCGGAGGCTCGCTACTTCGAGCCGGCAGCCTTGCCGAAGCGGGCCTCGAAGCGGGCCACACGGCCACCGGTGTCGAGGATCTTCTGCTTGCCCGTGTAGAACGGGTGGCACTCGGAGCAGACCTCGGCACGGATGGTGCCCTCGGTCAGGGTGCTGTGGGTCGTGAACGACGCGCCACAGGTGCAGCTGACCTGGGTCTCGACGTACTGGGGGTGAACATCGCGCTTCAAGGTGTCTCCTAGATTCGGGAGGGCGCCGGGTCGCAGGAGCCGAATTGCGCGCTGCGTGAACCGGGGCCGACAGACCAGTCTGCCAGGACCGGGCCGCCTGTCAAAATTCTGAGGACGCCCTCGTCAACAGGGAGCGGCGGGCATCTATTCCGGCCCCCGGAGGAACCGCCCTGACCTGCGGTGACTCGCGTCAGGGGCTCTGCACGATCGACCCGGCCGCACCCTTGTCCCCGGCCGAGTTCGCCGTGGCCTCGGCCGGAATCGGCTGGTCGGCGAGCAGGGAGTCCCAGACCATCTTGGACTCCTTGGTGAGCGGGACGACCCGGTTGGGGTCGACGGGGTCGCCGGCCACGGGGAGGGTGATCATCTGCATGTCCGCGCCGTCGATGCCCTGGAGGCCCTGCGCGAAGCCCATCAGGGACTTCACGTCGCCGAGCGCCCGGTCGGTGGTGATCGCCTTGGTGGCGGAGTCCGCGAGGTCGAGCAGCCGCTTGGGGTTGTCGAAGACGCCGACGCTCTTGACCTGCTTGATCAGCGCCTTGATGAAGGCCTGCTGGAGTTGTATTCGTCCCAGGTCGCTGCCGTCGCCGACGCTCTTGCGGGTCCGGACGAGGCCGAGGGCCTGTTCGCCGTTGAGCTTGTTGGCGCCGGCCGGGAGGTTGAGGTGGCTGGCGCCGTCCTTGATCGGCTTGTTGGTGGTGACCTCGACGCCGCCGAGGTTGTCGATGATCTTCTTGAAGCCCGTGAAGTCGACCTCGATGTAGTGGTCCATGCGGATCCCCGAGATCTTCTCGACGGTCTTGACCGCGCAGACGGCCCCGCCGACCGTGAAGGCCTCGTTGAACTGCGAGCGGTTGCCGCCCTGGTCCGTCTTTCCGTCCGAGGTCTCGCAGGAGGGTCGCTTCACGATGGTGTCGCGCGGTATCGACACCACGCTCGCCTTCTTGTGGCCCTCGTACAGGTGGATGATCATCGCGGTGTCGGAGCGGGCGGAGCCGCCGTCGTCGCGGCCGTACTCGCCGTTGGCCCCGCCGCGCGAGTCCGAGCCGAGGACGAGGATGTCCATCGAGCCGTTGTCGATGTTCTGCGGGCGGTCGCTGCCCAGGGCCTGGTCGATGTCGACGCTCTTCAGGTTCCCGTTGAACTTGAAGTAGAAGTAGCCCAGTCCCCCGCCGCCCAGCACGACCACGCCGGCGGCCGTCCACGCGGCGACGGTGAGGGCCTTGCGGCGCCGCGGCGGCGGCTTGCGTCGGCGCCCTCCGCCGGTGGCGCGGCGGCCCGTGCTGTCCTCGCTCATGGTCTCCTCAGTCCTGCGTACGGCGCCCGGCCCGGTCGGCCGATCTCCCCCTGCTGCCCCCTCACACAGACGGACCAACGTCCCTCAGGGTTCCATGCCCGCAGGCCTGATCCTGTCCCCTCCCGGGCCGCAGGTACGGGGAACGGCACCGTTCGCCGGGGCGCTCGCCTGGGGTTTCCCGACGGGAGGGGGCGGCGCGCACGGGGGTGCCGTAGGGGCGGGAGTGTGTCGAACGTCGCACCGAGTGCCGACAGCATGTACGCCGCGTGTACGAACCGGCGCACGCCCGCGGTGCCCGTACACGACGAGACCGCCCCCGTCGCGGATGCGGCGGGGGCGGTCTCGGTCGGACGTGCGGTTACGGCGACGGTCAGTCGTCGTTCTTGCCCGCGGGCGTCGTCTTGGCGATCTGCATCAGGAACTCGGCGTTCGACTTCGTCTGCTTCATCTTGTCGAGCAGCAGCTCGATCGCCTGCTGCGAGTCGAGGGCGTGCAGCACCCGACGCAGCTTCCAGACGATGGCGAGCTCCTCCGCGTTGAGGAGGATCTCCTCCTTGCGGGTGCCCGACGGGTCGACGTCGACGGCCGGGAAGATGCGCTTGTCGGCGAGCTTGCGGTCGAGCTTGAGCTCCATGTTGCCGGTGCCCTTGAACTCCTCGAAGATCACCTCGTCCATGCGCGAGCCGGTGTCGACCAGCGCGGTGGCCAGGATGGTCAGCGAGCCGCCGTCCTCGATGTTGCGCGCGGCACCGAAGAAGCGCTTCGGCGGGTACAGCGCGGTCGAGTCGACACCACCGGACAGGATGCGACCGGAGGCGGGCGCCGCGAGGTTGTACGCGCGGCCCAGACGGGTGATGGAGTCCAGCAGGACGACCACGTCGTGACCCAGCTCGACGAGACGCTTGGCGCGCTCGATGGCCAGCTCGGCGACGGTGGTGTGGTCCTCGGCCGGACGGTCGAAGGTCGAGGAGATGACCTCGCCCTTGACCGACCGCTGCATGTCGGTGACCTCTTCCGGACGCTCGTCGACCAGGACGACCATCAGGTGGCACTCGGGGTTGTTGACCGTGATCGCGTTGGCGACGGCCTGCATGATCATGGTCTTGCCGGTCTTCGGCGGGGCCACGATCAGACCGCGCTGGCCCTTGCCGATCGGTGCGACGAGGTCGATGATGCGGGTCGTCAGCACGCCCGGGTCGGTCTCCAGACGGAGCCGGTCCTGCGGGTACAGGGGCGTCAGCTTCTGGAACTCCGGCCGGCCGCGGCCGGATTCGGGCGCCATGCCGTTGACGGAGTCCAGGCGCACGAGGGCGTTGAACTTCTCGCGGCGCTCGCCGTCCTTGGGCTGACGGACCGCACCGGTGGTGTGGTCGCCCTTGCGCAGACCCGCCTTGCGGACCTGGGCGAGGGAGACGTACACGTCGTTCGGGCCGGGCAGGTAGCCGGAGGTCCGGATGAACGCGTAGTTGTCGAGGATGTCGAGGATGCCCGCGACGGGGATCAGGACGTCGTCGTCGGCGACCTGCGGCTCGCTCGGCGCGAACTCGTCACGGCCACGACGGCCACGACGGTCGCGGTAGCGGCCACGACGGCCGCGACGGCCGTCCTCACCGTCGAAGTCGTCCTGGGGGCCGTTGTCCTGACGGTCCTGACGACCCTGCTGGCCCTGGTTCTGGCCCTGGCCGCGGCCGCCCTGCTGCTGACGGTCGCCGCGGTCCGGGCGGTCGCCGCGGTCCGGGCGGTCGCCGCGGTCCTGCCGGCCTCCGCCCTGAGCGCCCTGACCGGCCTGGCCCTGACCCGTCTGGGGCTGGGTCTGGCCGCCCTGACCCTGGCCGGCCTGGCCCTGGTCGTCGGCCTTGGCGCCGCGGTCGCGGCGGTCGCGCCGGCCGTCGCCGCGCTCGGCACGGTCACCGCGGTCGCGACGGTCGCGGCGACCGCGACCCTCGCCGGCCTCCTGGGCCTGACCCTGTCCACCGGAGACGGCGGTCGCGGCCTCGGCCTTGACGTCGGTCTGCGCGGCGGGGGCGGTCTCGGTCTTCTGCTCGACCTGCACGGCGACGGGCGCCGCGGACTCCGGGCTTCCGGAGGGGGCGGTGGCACGACGCCGGCGACGCTCGCCGGCCGGGGCGTCTTCTGCCCCGCGCTCGGTTTCGCTCGCGCGGGAGGGGCCCCCGGCCGGCTGGCCCGGAATGTCGATCTGGGCCTGCTGAGCGGCCTTCTCGACGGGCGCCTCGGCGGCGACGTCGCCCGTGCGGGCCTTGCTGGTGGCGCGGCGCTTCGGCTTGGCCTCGGCGGTGTCCGCGGCGGCGGCGGCCTTGGGGGCGCTGCCGCCCGCCTGCGCCTCCTTGATGACCTCGATCAGCTGGCTCTTGCGCATGCGCGCGGTACCCCTGATACCGAGGCCGGACGCGACCTGCTGAAGCTCGGCCAGGACCATGCCGTCGAGGCCGGTGCCGGAGCGGCGGCGCTTGGGCGCGGCGCCCGCGGCGGGGGCACTGGTGTCGACGTTGGTGTCGGCAGCGCCCATCAGATCGGTGGTGTCGCTCACGAAGGGTCCTTCCCTGGAGCGGACGTCGGCCTGTCTGGCTCGGCGACCGGTTGTGCTGTCCGACAACAGACCATGACGTGAGGGGTCATGGACCGCGGCCGGGGCGGTGGTCCGCCTGTAGAGATACGGCGGAGAGAAACGTGCGTGGGTGGTTCCGGCGAGAAGCCCCCGAGCTGAAAGCGTGGGAATGTCACGCCGATTCCGGAGCGTGCTCGAAACTGCTGGTGACGATCAAAGCAGTCGGGGAGGCTCCCGGAAGAAAGGTGGTCCCGAATGGGGACACTGAGCACCGAGCCATGGCGGCTTCGGATGCGCACTTGAGACTAACACTACCGGATCCAACAGACATTCCCCCTCTCAATCACCGGCTGTAACGCCCTTCCGCGCGGGCGGCCTGCCCGGCCGCCCGCCCTGGTCACTGGCCGGCCCTTCCCTTTTTCGGCCGCGCCTTTTCGGCCTCGGCCATTCGGGAAAGGCTCAGCCGCCCTGCGTGCCCAGCGGAAGTACGCTCGCGCCCGCGGCGTCGAGGGCGAGCCGGTTCGCGGCCCACCCCTCGCCCGCGAGCCGCGCGACCTTGTCGGCCGCACCGTTGTCGACCAGCGCGAGGACCGTGGGGCCCGCGCCGGAGATGACCGCGGGGATGCCGTCCGCCCGCAGTCGGCCCACCAGTGCCACGCTCTCGGGCATCGCCGGGGACCGGTATTCCTGGTGCAGCCGGTCCTCGGTGGCGGGCAGCAGCAGCTCGGGACGCCTGGTCAGGGCCTCCACGAGCAGGCCCGCGCGGCCCGCGTTCACGGCCGCGTCCACATGCGGGACGGTGCGCGGAAGCAGGCCGCGCGCGGTCTCGGTCAGGACGGGCCTGGACGGCACGAAGACCACCGGAACGATGGAATCGGCGGGCTCCATACGGATGGCCTTGGCGCTGCCGCCGTCCATCCAGGCGAGGGTGAAACCGCCGAGGAGACAGGCGGCGACGTTGTCGGGGTGGCCCTCGATCTCGGTGGCGAGTTCCAGCAGCGCGGCGTCGTCGAGCTTCGTCTCCCCGCCTATGGTCACCGCGCGGGCGGCGACGATGCCGGCGCAGATCGCGGCGGAGGAGGAGCCCAGGCCCCGACCGTGCGGGATCCGGTTGGCACAGACGACTTCCAGACCGCGCGGCTGTCCGCCCAGCAGGTCGAAGGCGGTGCGCATGGAACGCACGAGGAGGTGGCTCTCGTCGCGCGGGAGGGTGTCGGCGCCCTCGCCGGCGATGTCGATGTTCAGGCCGGAGTCGGCGACCCGGACGACCACGTCGTCGTAGAGCCCCAGGGCCAGACCGAGGGCGTCGAAGCCCGGGCCGAGGTTGGCGCTGCTGGCGGGGACGCGCACTCGTACGGCGGCGGCGCGGAACGCTGGACCTGCCATCGGTCGATGACACTCCTTGTGACTGTGCGAGATCTGGTGCTGGGCGGGATCTTCGCTGCGAATGTACTGGAGAACGTACGACACCCGAAGGCCCGTGGGGCAGCACCGAGTCATATGCGCGGTGGCGGATGTAAGTACAGCGTATCGAAGGAAGGTTCTCTCGCGACATAGGGCGCACAGGAGGCGCACGATGCGTGTCGTGTTCTTCCGCTGAATTCCGTTGTCTTTTGTGCCGTACGGACCGAGTTGCCGGATTCCGGGGACTTCCGGAATCCGGCAACTCGGCGAGGGGTCCGACCGGGGTCGGATCCCGGGGTCAGATCAGGCCGAGCCGGGCGGCCGCGGCCTCGGCGTCCACCGGGATGGTGACGGGCTGCGGGGCGCCGGCGACGGCCCAGTCGGGGTCCTTCAGACCGTTGCCGGTGACCGTGCAGACGATCTTCTGGCCGGGGTCGACCAGACCGAGATCGGCGGCCTTGAGCAGGCCGGCCACCGAGGCGGCCGAGGCGGGTTCGACGAAGACACCCTCCTGCGCGGCCAACAGGCGGTAGGCCGCGAGGATCTGGCGGTCCGTCACCTCGTCGATGAAGCCGCCCGACTCGTCCCGCGCCTGGAGGGCGTAGTCCCAGGAGGCAGGGTTGCCGATCCGGATCGCGGTGGCGATGGTGTGCGGCTCCTTGACGACCTCGCCGCGCACGATGGGCGCGGAACCGGAGGCCTGGAAGCCCCACACGCGGGGCGTACGGGAGGACAGACCGTCGGCCTTGTACTCCTTGAAGCCCTTCCAGTACGCGGTGATGTTGCCGGCGTTGCCGACGGGCAGCACGTGGATGTCGGGGGCGTCACCGAGCGCGTCGACGATCTCGAACGCGGCCGTCTTCTGACCCTCGATGCGCACCGGATTGACGGAATTGACCAGCGCCACCGGGTAGTTGTCGGACAGCGCGCGGGCCAGGTCCAGGCAGTCGTCGAAGTTGCCGTCGACCTGCAGGATCTTGGCGCCGTGCACGAGGGCCTGGCCCATCTTGCCAAGCGCGATCTTGCCGCGCGGCACGAGGACCGCGCAGACCATGCCGGCGCGGACCGCGTAGGCCGCGGCCGAGGCCGAGGTGTTGCCGGTGGAGGCGCAGATGACGGCCTTGGCGCCCTCCTCCTTGGCCCGGGTGATCGCCATCGTCATGCCGCGGTCCTTGAAGGACCCGGTGGGGTTGGCACCCTCGACCTTCAGGTGGACCTCACAGCCCGTGCGCTCGGAGAGCAACTGGGCCGGGACGAGGGGAGTACCGCCCTCACGGAGCGTGACCACCGGAGTCGTGGCCGTGACCGGCAGGCGGTCCCGGTACTCCTCGATGATGCCGCGCCACTGGTGGGTGCGATTGCTGCTCATGGGTCCTTACTCCCCTTCAACACGCATGATGCTGGCGACACCGCGCACGGTGTCCAGCTTCCGCAGCGCCTCGACGGTCCCGGAGAGGGCGGCGTCGTGCGCGCGGTGAGTGACGACGACGAGGGAGGCCTCGCCGTCCTTGCCCTGCTGCCGGACGGTGTCGATGGAGACACCGTGCTCCGCGAACGTCGTCGCCACCTGGGCGAGGACGCCCGGCTTGTCCGCCACATCGAGGCTGATGTGGTAGCGCGTGACGACGTCGCCCATGGTGCTGACCGGCAGCTGGGTGTACGCCGACTCGCCGGGCCCCGTTGCCTCGGCGAGCTTGTTGCGGCAGACGGCGACGAGGTCGCCGAGGACCGCGGACGCGGTGGGGGCACCGCCCGCGCCGGGCCCGTAGAACATGAGCCGACCGGCGGCCTCCGCCTCGACGAAGACGGCGTTGTACGCCTCGCGGACGGACGCCAGCGGGTGGCTGAGCGGGATCATCGCGGGGTGCACGCGGGCGGTGACGGACTGGCCGTCGGCGGCGCGCTCCAGGATCGCGAGGAGCTTGATGGTGCAGCCCATCCGCTTGGCGGAGGCGAAGTCCGCGGCGCTGACCTCGGTCATGCCCTCGCGGTACACGTCGTCGAGGCGGGCCCGGGTGTGGAAGGCGATGCCGGCGAGGATCGCGGCCTTGGCGGCGGCGTCGTAGCCCTCGACGTCGGCGGTCGGGTCGGCCTCGGCGTAACCGAGGGCGGTGGCCTCGTCGAGGGCCTCCTGGTAGCCGGCGCCGGTCGAGTCCATCTTGTCGAGGATGAAGTTCGTGGTGCCGTTGACGATGCCCATCACCCGGTTGATCTTGTCGCCGGCGAGGGACTCGCGCATCGGGCGGACCAGCGGAATGGCGCCGGCGACGGCCGCCTCGTAGTACAGGTCCAGCCCCGCGGCGTCGGCCGCGGCGTGCAGCGCGGCGCCGTCCTGGGCGAGCAGCGCCTTGTTCGCCGAGACCACGGAGATGCCGTGCTCGAACGCGGTGTGGATGAGGGCGCGGGCCGGCTCGATGCCGCCGATGACCTCGATGGCGACGTCGATGTCACCGCGTTTGAGGAGGGCGGTCGCGTCGGTGGTGACGAGCGCCGGGTCGATGCCCTCGCGCACCTTGGAGGGGCGGCGCACGGCCACGCCGGCGAGCTCGACGGGCGCGCCGATCCTGGCCGCGAGGTCTTCGGCGTGCGTCGTCATGATGCGCGCCACCTCTGAGCCGACCACTCCACAGCCCAGCAGCGCCACCTTCAGCGGACGCGTACGCATCATTCGACCTACGCCTTTCGATCTTCCATCGCTACCCGGAGCGCCGTTTGCACACCAGGTGTGAACCAGTCTCACTCAATGGACAGCAGTTTCCATCCTCGGTCCATTGAGTGAGACGTCTATTTCATCATCCGAGGTCGAGACTCAGGAGATCCTCCTCCGTCTCCCGACGGACGATCACGCGCGCCTGTCCGTCGCGCACGGCGACGACGGGCGGGCGCAGCGAGTGGTTGTAGTTGCTGGCCATGGAGCGGCAGTACGCGCCGGTGGCGGGTACGGCCAGCAGGTCGCCCGGGGCCAGGTCGGCCGGCAGGAACGCGTCCTTGACCACGATGTCGCCGCTCTCGCAGTGCTTGCCGACGACGCGGACGAGCATCGGTTCGGCGTCGGAGACGCGCGATACCAGGTTGACCGTGTACTCGGCGTCGTAGAGGGCGGTACGGATGTTGTCGGACATGCCGCCGTCGACGGACACGTACGTCCGCAGCCCGTCCAGCGGCTTGATCGTGCCGACCTCGTACAGGGTGAAGGCCGTGGGGCCGACGATCGCCCGTCCGGGTTCCACGGAGATCCGCGGGGCGCGCAGCCCGGCCGACTCGCATTCGCGGGCGACGATCTCGTGCAGGGCCTTCGCGATCTCGTGGGGCTCGCGCGGGTCGTCCGCGGAGGTGTAGGCGATGCCGAGGCCGCCGCCCAGGTCGATCTCCGGGAGTTCGATGCCGTGCTCGTCGCGGACGGCGGCCAGCAGCCGGACCACGCGCTTGGCCGACACCTCGAAGCCCGCCATGTCGAAGATCTGCGAGCCGATGTGGGAGTGGACGCCGAGCAGCTCCAGGCTGTCGTGTCCGAGTGCGCGGCGCACGGCCTCGGCGGCGGAGCCGTCCGCGACGGCGATGCCGAACTTCTGGTCCTCGTGGGCGGTGGCGATGAACTCGTGGGTGTGCGCCTCCACGCCGACGGTCACGCGGATCTGCACCGGCTGCCGTACGCCCAGCTCGCGCGCGATGTGCGCGACGCGGGCGATCTCCTGGTAGGAGTCGAGGACGATGCGACCGACGCCGGCCTCGATGGCGCGGGTGATCTCGGCGACGGACTTGTTGTTGCCGTGGAAGGCGATGCGCTCGGCGGGCATCTCGGCGGCGAGCGCCGTGGCCAGCTCGCCAGCGGAGCAGACGTCGAGGTTGAGCCCCTCTTCCTTGAGCCACTTCACGACGGCCTTGGAGAGGAACGCCTTGCCGGCGTAGAACACGTCCGCGTCCGGCCCGAAGGCGTGCGCCCAGGCGCGGCAGCGGGCGCGGAAGTCCGCCTCGTCGAGGAAGAAGGCGGGTGTCCCGAACTCCTCGGCGAGCCGGGTGACTTCGACTCCGCCGACGCTGACCACGCCGTCGTCGCCGCGCGTGACGGTCCGGGCCCAGACCTTCTCGTCGAGCGCGTTCAGGTCGGCGGGCGGCGGGGCGTAGTGGCCCTCGGGCAGGACGTCGGCGTGGCGGGGGCCGGCGGGGTGCGCGGAACGGCTCATCGAAATCTCTCTTTGCGGGTCACAGGCGTTCAGGGGCGTCCATGCCGAGCAGGGTCAGGCCACCGGCCAGCACCGTCCCGGCGGCTTCGGCGAGAGCCAGCCGGGAGCGGTGGGCGGCCGAGGGTTTCTCGTCGCCCTGGGGCAGGACGTCGCACTGGAAGTCGAGCAGCGCGTCGGCGACGGTGACGAGGTGCCGCACGAGTCGCTCGGGCGCCCGGTGGTGCGCGGCGGCCTCGAGGACGAGGGGGTGCTCGCCGAGGACACGCAGGAGGGTGTCCGTGAGGAGGGTGTCGGCGTGGACGGTGTCCGCGTGGAGGGTTTCTGCGGGCGCCTCGCCGGGCGCGCTCTCGAACCCGAGGAGGGCGGCGTTGCGCGTCAGCGCGCGGGCGCGGGAATGGGCGTACCGGACGCGGAAGAACTCGTTGGACTCGTCCTGCGCGAGCAGCCGCCCGGCGAACACCGGGCTCTCGTGGGGCGCGACGGCGAGCATGGCCCAGGCGGCGGCGTCGACGCCGAAGCGCGCGACGACGTCCCCTTCCCCGGCGGGGACGGGGGCGATGGTCGGGGTGGTGGCGGCGCTCGGTGCGGGTTCGGCGGTCTGGGTGGCCGCGATCCTCAGCAGGACGTCACGAACGACGCGCGCGCGGAGTTCGGTGCGGGGGGTGGGGACGACGGCGAGGCCTTGGCCGTGGTCCTGGTCCTGATCTTGGTCCTGTTCCTGGTCGGAATCCGGGGCGCATCCGTACCGGATTCCCTGGGAGTGGATCTCGCGCACCAGATCGGCGACGGAACGCTTCCGCAGCACGAAGTTCAGGAACCCCGCCCCGGTGATCTCGACGCGCTCGATCCCGTCCGATACCTCCAGCCGGCGCGCGAGCACCGCCGCCACCTGCCCGGGTGCGCGGCGGGCCGACCTGGCCACCTGGAACGCGACGGGCGTGGCGTACTCCCCCACCCCACCGGGACGGGTCCGCTCGACCACGACCCGCTCGGGAACGACCGCGTCCACCGGCAGCTCCCCGTCCTCGACGGCGCAGCGCACGGCACGCACGACGGTACGAGAGAGGTCAGCGGGGGTCACGTCACCCAGCCTAGGGGAGAAGCCCCCGGGTCACGCGAAGGGTTTCGGCATGTGAACACACGCGTGAACACATACAAGAGGACAGCACCCGCGCGTGCGGTTCACACACGAGGCTCATCCGTCCTTCACCGCTCGCCCTCGGGCTTACCCGCGCCCTCTCCCTGCCGGTGTCCCTTTCCGCTCGCGCCGGTCCCGACGCTCGGCCAGCCTGCGCACGACGCGCACCAGCTCGGCGGGCTCGAAGGGCTTGGCGAGGAACGCGTCCACACCGGCGGCGATCCCGACCTCGACCTCGTACTGGGTGCACGCGCTGACGATGGCGACGGGCAGGTGCCGCGTCCGCGGATCGGCCCGCAACTGCGCGGCCGCCCCGAACCCGTCCAACCGGGGCATGACCACATCAAGGGTGATCACGTCGGGACACACCTGGTGCACGACGTCCAGGCACTCGGCACCATCGTTCGCGGTCACGACCTCGAAGCCCTCCAGCTCGAGATTGACCTTGATCAACTGCCGGATGACCTTGTTGTCGTCGACAACAAGCACCCGACCCGAGGCGCCTGACACAACTCGAGAGTAGGTCCGCCACAGGCCCCGCGTCCGGGTTTTTGCCACTTCCACCCCCTGCGGGCGACGCACTCCCCACTCCCCGGTAAACGAGTTCCTGATCACCCGGTGAGAGCTGGTAGTGTTCCACCCGTCGCCGCAACACAGACGACGCGCCCCCGTAGCTCAGGGGATAGAGCAACGGCCTCCGGAGCCGTGTGCGCAGGTTCGAATCCTGCCGGGGGCACACTGTGCAAGTGTGCCCAAGACCCCGCCATCAGCGAGTTCGCTGAGACGGGGTCTTCGCGTATGCGCAGTCATGCCTGATCCGGCTCCGGAGACCACCAGGGTGACCAGTCGACGCATGGCTCGCGGGGCGGGGCCGCTGTAGAGTTGAATTGCGGTCCTGTTGCCGCGGATGCGAGTGACAGGTCTGCTTTCACGGACCCCGGCTTCGGCCGGGGTTCCGTCATTTCCGGGCCGGTGGGTGTCCAGGTGGTTTAGGCCTGGATTGGCCCCTCCGCCTTAGGCAAGTGGCGGCTGTACCAGCCCCACATGAACTCGCGGTTGGGCCGGCGTGCGATGGCATGGCAGGCCGTGTAGGCGACCAGGTCCGCCATCTGAAGCCAGTGACTCTCGTGCGCAGGGAGGGCAGTCGGCTCTTCTGGGATGTGTGGAGGGTCGAGGTCGAAGTGGCGGTCTCCGTACATGCGGTCCGTGCCGTCCCCATCGATGATCACGTGCCCGCGAGCACCCTGTTCAGCGAGACTTTGGTCGATGGTGCGCAGTAGCCCGGTGAAGGCGGTCTCGCGAGGGACACGCGGCCAGTGCTCCCAGGCATAGACACATCCGATGCTGACCCCGGGCAGGTCGGCAATGACGTCCAGAGCCCACTGGGCTGCCCGGCGGCGGGCGTGCTTGGTCGGGTTGAGGCCCCCCGGGCGACCTCGGCCGCTGATGAAGAGGTGGGCGTGGAGTTCGTACTCCACCGGCACGCTTATGTCCTGTTGGAGGTCGGCGCGGAAGTCGAGCCATTGCTGCTCAACCGCGACCGCCGCCTCATCGGGGACGCCGATCCAGGAATACAGCGCGAGACCATCCTGCGGGATACCGGAATCGTCGACGTAGTACGTGTACCCGGCGCCGTTGCCGCCCATGACCTGTGCCCCCATCGCATTCCGGCGGGAGTCCATCGGCCAGGCCACGGCCCGCTCTTCAGGTGTGCCGGATCATGCTATCGCCCGTCCGGACGGCGATCGCCGTGTCAGAAGAGCACCTCTTGGCGCATCCGGACGACGCGCTTGCGTGTGCCGGGCATCGTCAGTGTGCGGCGAGCCGGTGGCGGCAGGTTCTTCCACGTGGGGCGCAGGCCCTCGTGTGCTACCGCTCCCACCTTGCGCTTCAGGTACTCCTGGGTCTGCGGGTCCGTGGAGTAGAGGACGACAGCGCGGCTGCCCCGAGTGAGCAGCACGTGGTACGCGTTGCGGACGCAGTCCTCGAAGTCATCCTGTTCCACGCTGCTACTGCGGACCTCTGGGTCGAACGATCCGGACTTGCGGACCCGCCAGATCTTCACCGGGGACACGCGGCGCCGCTTGCCCCGCTGGAACACCCAGGTGCCGTCGCGCCAGACCATGTCATCACCCAGAATCACGCCGCACCAGTCCCACTCCAGACCCTGCGACGAGTAGACACAACCGATCTGACTCACGCCCTCAGGCTTGACTCCCCACAGTTTGGCGGGCGGTGCCCCGTCCTCGCAGTAGTTGTCCCCCCAGGCATTCCACTTGCGGTGCCAGCCTCCGACGCGGACATCCCTGACCAGACGCCTGATGCGGCCTTTCGGCTTGTTCCAGGGCCAGCAGAAGCCCGCGACCATCCGGGCACTGGCGCCTGCCCGATGCTCCTGCAGGATCGTCTGCTCCAGCTCTCCGGGGCTGTCGGCCACCTCAATGTGCATCAACCCGTCCGGCTGCCATGGTTGAGCGCTCCGGTCAGCAAAGCCAAGGAGGTCGTGGACCCAGCGTCGGTAAGCATCACTGCCCCCGCAGCGGAACTGATCCTGCAGGTCGAAGATGACCGGCTCTATTCCTCGACGTTGTGCCGCCTCCGTGATGAGCTGGACGGAGCCGACTTCATTTGGCCGGACCGACTGGCGGGCGTCGAGCAAGAAGACGGTAACGGCGGCGGCGTTCATGAGCTCATCTACCTGCGCCCCCTTGCCCCACCGCTCCTCCGGTAGGCGGTGGTTCGTGGACCTCTCGCGCAGTCGGTGAGCCTCGTCGCAGATCAGCAGGTCCAGCCTGGTCTCCGGCGGTTCGATGTAGCTGCTGAAGAAGACGAATTGGTCCTTGAAGGCACGGTCACGGAAACCCACGTGATTCTTCATGCTCGCGTCGAAGGCTCTGGAGCCACTCGCGTACTTGACCGTGTGTCCCTGTGCGCTGAGCCGACGCATGAGCTCCAGGCCGATGGCGCTCTTTCCGCTGCCCGCTCCTCCGCGGATGACGAACACGGCATCCTTTTGGAAGCTGTTCGTCAGCAGGTTTTGGCTCGGGGATGCGGCCGTTCGTTGCACTGCCATGCACACGGCGTCGGCCGCCCGCCGCTGCTCGCCTCGCAGAATAAAAACGGAGTCCTTCCCCCGGGACTGGACCATCGCTTGGAGCAGGGGCGGATTGCGTACGCCCATACGCTGGAGCAAGGTCTCTGCGGCCGAAGCGCCAGAGCTGTTGTCGAACTGGCGCAGGAGTTCACGGTGCAGGTCACTCCTGGTCTCTCGGGTGAAGCAGAGCGAGTGGGGGCCAGTCGCCGTGCCCGGGGCGAAGAGATCCCGTACCGCGCCCTCTTCCGCGTTGTGGAGAAAGCTGAATCCCGCGTAGTGGATCTGCAGACCCTTCAGCGGACCTAGGTCACCGACGAAGAAGTCGTAAGTGCGCCCGAGTTGATCGCCCGGGTGGTTCTTGGCACCCAGACCCGGCACCTCGACCTTCGCTGGGTCGTGTCCGCTTCGTGCAGCTGAGGACCACGCCTTCAGTTCGACGAGGGTGAAGGATTCCCGGCCGGTGTCGGGGTGGCGGCCGGCGAGGACGACGTCGATCGGTGCCGGAGCGCCGTCCGGCTTGCACTCGACGAGCATGTGCACTTCGCCACGGCCCACCTCCATAAGCTCCGTGGCCATCTCTATCAGGCTCTCCGCCCAGGCCCGATGCTCGCCCTCGCTCGCCTCCGCACCCGACATCGCGGCGTGACGGGCCGCCAAGTAGGGAATGAGGAGGCGGCGCTTCCTGTGGAGCATGAGCAGGTTGCTCGCCGAAAGATTCAGCAGCAGAACAGGCACGAGGTAGGTCCCCCAAGGCACGAGCTACTTCGTGCTGCCTGGGGGCAATCCTTGCTGTTCCGCGAGTCCGCCGCGTCCGTTGCCGCTCGCACACTCGAGGGGTCGCTGGCACTGCACCTGACCGAGAACTTCACGCACACCCACGGCTGTCGTCCGGGCCCCTCCGAGGTTCGTTCCTGGGAGCGCAGTATCCCCGCGCTGACGAACGCCCTGCTGGATGCGGGACTCGGCCAGGTCGAGGTGCTCCTGGAATACAGCCTCCCGCTGACGAGCAAGCGCGCGGACGCGATACTGGCGGGCGTACACCCGGTGACGGGCGAGCCGTCGTATGTGGTGGTCGAGCTCAAGCAGTGGAGCGAGGCTCACCCCGAAGAGGACGACCCGTTGCTGTGCAGGATCGATGCCTACAGGCAGTCCGTACTCAATCCGATCGAGCAGGTCCGCGGGTACTGCGAGTACCTGATCGCCTTCAACGGTGCACTCTCGGAGAAGCCGGACCGGATAGCAGGGGCCGCCTATCTGCACAACGCCACCGAGTTCGGCGTAAGCGGTCTGCATGCCGTGGAGCAGAGTGACCATGGAATGCTCTTCACCGCGGACAAGCGTGGTGCCTTCCTGGATTTCCTCCGGTCGAAACTCGCACCCAAGCCCGGAGCTGCAGCGGCCGACGTGCTCCGCGACGGCAAAGTTCAGCCCTCCACCCAGCTGATGTCCGTCGCGGCGCAGGAGATCCGCGAGCGCGAGCAGTTCGTCCTGCTGGATGAGCAGCGCCTCGCGTATGAGCTCGTACTGTCGGCGGTGCGCAAGGCACAGCGGTCCGACCACAAGGAAGTGGTCGTGGTGGCCGGCGGGCCCGGCTCGGGGAAGAGCGTGATCGCGCTGTCGCTCCTCGGCGAGATGTACCGGCGTGACGTCTCCGCTCTGCATGCAACCGGCTCGCAGTCGTTCACCAAGACCATGCGGAAGGTTGCCGGCGCGCGCAAACGCGAGGTACAGGACCTCTTCAAGTACTTCAACAGCTTCATGGAGGCGGAACGCAACGGTCTCGACGTGCTGATCTGCGACGAGGCCCACCGCATCCGCAAGACCTCGGCCAACCGCTACACCAAGGCCGAGCTGCGCAGCGGACGGGCGCAACTTGAGGAGCTGATTGACGCGGCGCGCGTGCCGGTGTTCCTACTGGACCAGCATCAGGTGGTGCGTCCCGGAGAGATGGGCACGGTTGAGCAGATCCGTGATGCAGCGGCAGCAAAGAATCTCAGCTGCCGAGTGGTCTCCCTCGAGAGCCAGTTCCGGTGCGGGGGAAGTGACTCCTATCTCCGGTGGGTCGTACAGCTGCTAGGCCTGGAAGGGGACGCGCCGGTCGAGTGGGAGAGGGACGGACGGGTGCAGTTGGAGACGGTCGACAGCCCGCGGGAATTGGAGGTCTTCCTCGCTACGCGCCGGGCCGAAGGGTACGGGGCACGCATGTCCGCCGGGTACTGCTGGAAGTGGACCACCAAACTCACACCTGGCCAGGCGTTGCCGGCCGATGTCGTCATCGGCGACTGGGCCCGGCCTTGGAACGTGTACGGGGACCGGTCGGTGCTCGGCGCCCCTCCCGCCGCGCTATGGGCTACTGACCCGGCGGGCTTCGGTCAGGTCGGATGTGTCTACACCGCTCAGGGGTTCGAGTACGACTGGAGCGGAGTGATTCTCGGTCCGGACCTCGTATGGCGTACGGACCGTTGGGTGGTAGACCGAGCGGCATCGAAGGATCCCGTCTTCACCAAGGCCACGCCGGACGCAGACGTTAACCGGCTGATCCGGAACACCTACAAGGTGTTGCTGACCCGGGGGATGGTGGGCACGGTCATCTATTCGACGGACCCAGAGACGCGCGATAAGCTCAAGTCTCTCGTCCGACCGGAGCCCCCCATCTCTGCGAAGG
This sequence comes from Streptomyces sp. H27-H5, assembly GCF_026627505.1. GTDB lineage: Bacteria > Actinomycetota > Actinomycetes > Streptomycetales > Streptomycetaceae > Streptomyces. The sequence goes on from NZ_JAPNLK010000018.1 coordinate 112,188, forward strand.
GCCGCTCAGCCCGATTGGCGCCTGTCCCTGAGGGGGCCATCTAACGGAACGAGTAGCCGCCGCCAGGGTGGCAGCCGCGGAGGGGGCCTTCGTCTCTGCAGCCACGTGGCAGCATTCCGTTCTACGGCTGCCCCCGTACGGCCACCGGCTCCGCCGCTGGGAGGTGTAGGGGTGGGCCCTCGGTCAGGCCGAGGACGATCGACAGGGCGCCGGTGGTGTGGCGAGCCGTTCGTACGTCGCGGACTTCGCGCCAGGTGCCCCAGACGCGGACGTGTTGGCCGGGTCGGACCGCGATCGCGGCGATCTCCCTCGTGGAGGGTGCGGGGACGAGGTCCGGGGCCTTCAGCTCCGACCAGACGGTCTTGCCGATGCCGCATGCGCGGGTGCTGACGCCCCAGCGGTGGCTGAGGGCGTCGACTACCTGTAGACCGCGGCCGTGCTCGTCGTTTGCTTCGGGGCACCCGAGCGAAGGCCGGCCGGACCCCGCGTCGCTCACCTCCAGACGCAGCAGCCCGTCCGCCGAGGAGTGGGCGATGCGTACGCCGACCTGGCGGTCGCTGGGCGCCGGTGCGCGCAGCGCGTTGGTCACGAGCTCGGAGAGGACGAGTTCGGCGCTGTGGAGGATGTCCTCCCCCCCGCCCCAGTCCGCGAGTACGGCGTGCAGCGCCGCGCGGGCCCCTGCCACGCTGCGGGGCCTGCGTGTGAGCCGGAAAGAGACATCGATCAGTGCAGTCATCGTGCAACCCCCTGAGGGTCGGCGATCCACCAGCGCTAGACGGCCGGTGCCATACCGAAGAATGGCCGGACTCCTCGCCAACTTGCAACGTTGCTAGTAGCTTCATGACCTACTTTCGCTCTTTCGAGTTAAGGCGAGGCCATCAGGATCCCCGCTCTGCTAGAGGTGTTGACATGGAAGCCAAGAGCACCATCACGCCATCGACCGTCCTCGGGCGCCAACTGGGCGACGAGCTGCGGCGGTTGCGCGAGGCGGCCGGTCTGACGACAACGGATGCAGCCGACGCGCTCGACTGCACCAAGGGCAAGATCAGTCGTATCGAGAACGGTCGCGTCACCGTCCGACTGCCGGATCTCGCGGCCATGTTGCACGCATACGGGGTGGCGGACGCGGCTGTGCTGTCCCGGCTGAGTGCACTCGCCAAGAAGGCCAACCGCCGGCGCAGGGAAAGCTGGTGGCATCAGTACGGTCCAGTTCTCGCCGACACCTATCGCGACTACATCGCGCTGGAAGCAATCGCCGGATCCATCCGCACCTTTCAAGCCCAGCTCATTCCTGGGCTGCTCCAAATCCCCGAGTACGTCCGCGCGGTGACCGTCGCCTCCCAGCAGTGGCAATCCGGCGACGAGATCGAGAAGTTCGTTCAGGTGCGGCTCGCACGGCAGGAGAGACTGACGGGCGAAGCACCGCTTCAACTCTGGGCCGTACTCTCGGAATCTGCACTCCTCCAGCAAGTCGGCGGTCCACACGTGATGCATGCCCAGTTGGAGCACTTGCTGACGGCATCAGAGCTACCGAACGTCACTGTCCAGGTGCTGCCGTTCTCGCGCGGAGCCCATGCGAGTATGTTCGGCCCATACGTAGTGCTGGGGTTCCGCGAGGAGGGGGCACTCGACGTGGTGCTGGCGGACAACCCAACCGGATCCATTTGGTTGGAACGGGAACCGGAGGTTGCCCGTTACCAAGACTTGTTCGACGCCGCACGCACGTCCGCTCTGTCACCCGTCGAGTCCCGCACTGTCATCCAGCGCAGGGCCAAGGAGCACGGAAGATGAACAGCGAACGCCACCCCACGCCGGATCTGACGGGCGCAGTGTGGCGCAGCAGCACGTTCAGCGGTGGCAACAACGAGTGCGTCGAGGTGGCCGACAACGTCCCCGGAATCGTCCCCGTCCGCGACAGCAAGCGGCCCGCCGGGCCTGTGATCGGGTTCGGGGCCGGCGCCTGGCGGGCGTTCGTCACGCAGGTGCGCTGACCGGGCGGCCCGGGGACAGGGACCGGGCGGCCACGTCGCCGGCGCGGGGCGGGCTCCGCGCGGCCCCGCCCCGGTGTTCGCGTCGGTCAGCGCCGCTTGCGCTTCCCGCCGGCGCGCTTGGCGGGCTTCCTGCCCGGGAAGCGGGTCGTACCGCTGGTCTGGAAGGCCCGCCAGGCTCGGCGGGCCTGTTCGGCGGTGGCGCGGTCGGGGTGGCGTGAGAGCTGCTCCGCCAGAAAGGCGGACGTGTACGGGTCCGCCGCCGTGAGGGCGGTGAGCAGGGCCGGGCCACCGCCCGGCCAGGCTGCCGCGGCCTTGTCGAAGACTGCGTGGACCTCGGCGAACAGTTCGGGCTCCTCCTCGTTCGCAGCCGCCGTCATGCGGTGTTCGAGGGATGCGGCGCTCCGTACGGCTTCGAGTGCGTCGACCAGGTACACCGCGCGGGCCGACAGCGGAACGGCTGAGGGGGCGGGCGCCTGGCCGCGTGCGTGCAGGGCGTGTTCGGCCCACCCGCCCAGGACCGGGTCGGCCAGCAGTGCGTACAGGGCCTCGCCGGGCACGACCATCGCGTCCAGAGCCGCGAGCAGCGCCCGCCGCCTCGCGGGCTCGTCCTCAGGGCAGGCGGCGGAGATGGCCTCGAACAGAGGGGTCCATCCGTCGGTGCCCTGCGCGTCCAGCCAGTCGCCGACGGTCTGCCGGGCGGCCCGCTTCGGCCACCACTGGGCTGCCGCGACGAGCCGTTCCGCGTCCCAGGCGAGCGCCTGCTCCCGCGTGGGGAAGACATCCGCGGCTTCGCCTTCGAGACCCACGAGGAGGATGTCGCGCAGCAGGGCGGAGCCGAGTGGGGTGAGGCTGAGGGCGTCTCCGGTGCGCTCGGTGATGCCCAGAGCGGCCAGGCGGTCCATCAGGCGCACGAGGCGGGCAGCGGACGGGATGAGGTCCGTACGGTCGGACTCGGTGAGTGCCGGAAGTCCCAGGACCGCGGACAGGGCCTGGGGGGCGGGCAGTTCGTAGTCCCCGGTGGCCGGGACGGACGCGTCGGGGGCGCTCTCATGGCCCGGCGGCACGAACCACATGTCGTTCAGGGCAGCCATGCGGGCCACGGACTGCGTCATCCCTGCTTGCTCGCATAGGAGGTAGAGGGTGATCAGGTGCTCGCCTTCGTACTCCTCGGCGGTCTCCTCTTCCTCGGCCGACTGCGCCAGTAGGACGCCGAGCAGGTTCAGGGCCAGCCCGGTCAGCTCGGCGGGGCCACCCTCACGCCAGGCCTCGGCCGATGGCCCCGCGCTCAGCGCGCCGCCCTGCTCCCGCACCAGGAAGCCGCTCGCCAGCGCCAGTTCGCGCGTTCGCCCGTCCGCGCCCTGCGGATCGGCGGCGGCTCGCGCCAGGAGCTGGGGCAACGGGGCGGAACGCAGCAGCGCGGCCTGCTCCTCCGGGGAGTCCGCCAACGGGGCCGGGGGCAGCGGCGCGAAGGCGTCGCCGTACATCTCCAGGTGCTGGCCGGCCATGGCCTCGACAAGGGCGAGAAGAGGGGTGGGAGCGCTGCCGCCGCCCGGCGCCAGGTGCACGAAGGGTCCGCGCAGCAGGGTGTCGAGCCCGGCTGCCGTCCAGCGATCCGTGAGCACCGCCGCCTGCGCCTCGTACCAGTCGTCCCTCTCGTCGTCCGGCTTGCCTACCGGGGCATCGGCAACCAGCAGACCCTCGCCGGGGCGGGGTCGCACCTGCTCGGCCAGCGCCACGGCCTCCAGCCGTGCGGCGAGCAGCGGACGGGCCTGCCGGGAGCGTTCCGCGCACAGCGCCTCCGCGTATGCCGCTTCGGCGAACGGTTCGTTCGGAGAGGAGGAGGCGAAGCCGAACGCGGCGTTCCGCTCGGCCTGCGGGCGCGCGGCGAACGCCTCCAGCCAGTCGCGCACAGCCCGGGGATCGGTGGCGTCCACGCCCGCGGCGCGCAGCAGGTTTCCGTACAGCCGCGGCCAGGTGAGGCGGCGGGGGCTCGTCATCGCCTGGGTAAAGCCCCCGGCGAGCTCGCGCACCCGGGCGACGAGCTTCGCCTGCCGCTTGGCGTTGAGGCGGCCGGCCTCGTGGGTGTGGTCGATCAGCGCGACCAGCGCGGCCACGAAGCCCGGCAGCTCTTCCTCGGTGGCGCTGACGTACAGCGGGAGCAGGATGTGCAGCAGCTCCTCGGCGAGCTCCTCGGTGGGCTCGGGCAGGCCGGTCCGGCGGCGTGCCTCGCCCAGCGCGAGCAGACCGAGGACGGCCTCGGCCGCCCGCGCGTCCAGCGGGGCGCCTCGCTCTTCGGCCCGGGCGAGGAATGAGTCCAGATCAAGGAGAAGTGGCGTGGCGGTGTTCATCCCGGCAGCCTAGCGACGCGGCACGGCCGCCCGTTCCCATAGACGAAAGTCACTGTCATCGGCGTCCGACCCGCGTCTCTACCCGGCCGAGGTGAGTGCGCAGGCCAGCGCGCGGGCGCTCGCGGGGACGCCGCGGACCGGCTTGCCGTACCCGGGTGGGCCTGGTCCAGGGTGGGCAGGAGGCTCGGCGCGCGGTCGGTGGGGGCGCGGTCGAGGACCGTGGTGCCGGTCTCGGCTTCCTGGGTGGGGGCGTAGCCGGCCGTGCGCAGGGCTGGCAACGTCTCCTCCGGCGGGGCTGTGGAGATCGGACGGTGGGGGCGATCCGGCGCAGGCGGAGCTTGGTCAGGCCGCGGGCATGGGCCACCTCGGCGATCAGGCCGATGTCGTCCCAGCGGATGCAGCAGGCGGAGCGGACGACCTTGAGCTGTCCGTGGGTACGGGCGGTGTCCTTGATCGTGTAGGCCAGCGGCTGCGGCAGCGGGGTGCCTCGCTCGCTCGCGGCGGTGAGGCGGTCGAGGAGTTCGTCGGCTCCAGCCGGAGTCCAGGGCCCACCGTACCGAGGCAGCGCTGATCCGCCAGACCACCGCGTGCCCCTCGGACTCGATGTCACCGACGGCGGAGAGCAGGTCGGCGAGGGCGGGCGCGGGCGCGCCGGTGACGGTGGCGGTCAGATCGCTCTGGAACCGGGCCGTACCGCTGGGTGCGGGCAAGGCTGCGTACAGGGCCTCGCGCAGCGCGGTGACCGCCTGGGCCAGGACGGGGCGGGTGGTGAGGTCCTCGCCCAGACCCTCGGAACCGCGGGCGGCCGGGTCCGCGCCCGCTCCGGGCACGGCGGGGGTAGTGGTGGGCGGCGGCCGTTCCGCCCTCGCCCTCCCAGCCTGGCGGCAGCGGCGCGGTGGCGGTGAGCGGCTCCGCATCCAGCCGGGGGCCGGGTGCCGCGACCCCTTCGCGCAGGGCTCGGGCGATCTCGTACGGAAGCTCCACCAGACCGGGTCCGACCGGGATCAGCAGCCCGCGCGCGGCTAGCCAGTCGGTGCCCTCGTCGCCGCTGCCGCCCTCCCGGAAGACGTAGGTGGAGTCGGGGGCCGCGTAGTGCTCCCCGTACCGGCTGACGAAGCGGTGGGTACGGGGAGCAGTGGCGGGCCGGGCACCAGGCGGTGCAGCCGTGCGAGAACCCGCTCGGCCCGCCGCTGCTCCTCCCCGGCTCGAACCAGGCGAGTACGTCCCGCTCGGGTACCAGTCGGTCCGCGGGCTCCACCGGCGGCGGTGCGGGCTTCCGCTGCTGCCAGGGATACCGGGGGCCGTCGTCCGCCTCGTCACCGGCGACGGGGCCGTGGCACTCCAGGGCCAGGACGGAGACGGAGGCGAGCAGTTCCAGTTCTCCGGCGGTCCCCGCCGCCAGGCCCCGGCCCACCGACGCGTCGGTGAGCAGATACTCGGCGAGCTCGCGGAGGGTGGTGATCCGCCGATCCTCGGCGGCGAGCGGCAGATCCTGCTCCTGCAGCAGTGCCGTCAGCTGGTCGGGGTCCAGGGTGCCGAGCCATTTCGCCAGGGCGGTAAGCGCGTTCACCCGGCCAGGCCGGCGCCGTCCGGTTGCCCCCCGGGGGTGAACCGGCCGGGTCCCCTCGGGCCGGCGCGGGCGGCCTGTGGTCCGTCTTCGTGGCGGGGCGGGTTCCGGTGGTCCGTACGAGGGGGTGGGGGTGGGTCTGTGG